>NZ_CP094669.1:2732000-3406000 GCF_022827545.1 Hymenobacter tibetensis | reverse complement strand
CGGCGAGTTGCCGCGGCTGGTGCTGATGAGTGCCCCCAGCAGCACCCGCAACGTAGCCGAGCGGTTTGCTGATCTGCTCCGCCTGCCCCATAGCGTGGTGGAGCGGATGAGCCGCTTTATTCAGCAGCAGTTCAACCGCAGCGCCGAAAGCTTCAGCTTGGTTGAAGCCGGCCGCCACCTGCCCGTGCAGCGTGCTTTGCTCCTCCACGACCGCCAGGACCTGAACGTGCCCTTCGCCGACGGTGAAGCCATTGCCGCCAGCTGGCCCGCCCTGGATTTCCGCCCGACCAACGGCCTCGGCCACAACCGCATTATGCGGGAGCCAGCCGTCATTAAAGAGGTGGTGGAGTTTCTAAGCTGAAACTCAGTTGTAAGGGCCTTACACAGTGTCGTGGCCGGTGGCACTTAATTCGCGTAGCACTTCACGCAAGCCTTCGGGCTCCTGGATCAGGCGGAGGATGTGCTCTAGGTAGTCGGCTTCGGTGCGCAGGTGGCGCTTCAGCTCGCGCAATTCTATTTCCCGCTTTTTGCCGGTGCTGCCGCTGAAGCCATTATCACCATATTTCAGTTCGTTGAGCTGTTGCTTTAGCTCGAGCTGCTGCTGGTGTAGGGCTTGCGTGTAACGGGCCAGTACATCGTCATCGGCGCGGGCCGCCGGCCCCGATTCAGAGAGCAACTGGAGCAGCGTGTAGAGGTCGTTGGCTTCGTAGGCCTCGGTGATGCGCTGCATGAGGGCCGTTTTCTGGGCTTGGGTTTCCGGGTCACGCTCCAGGTCGGGGTGGTGGGTGCGAGCGAGCTGCCGATACAGCGTTTTGGTATTGGAAAGCAGCTTTTGCTGTTCTTCGCGGGCGGCTTTCTCGGCAATTTCGTGAGCTTTCTGGGCTTTGGTTTTGCGTCGGGCACGGGCATGCGCGGCGGCCTGCTCGTGTGGGGGCAGGTCGGAGTTGGGGTCCGGGACGAAGTCGATGGGCTTCTCCTCCGCTGGCGTAGCCTCCGCTTCGGCTTCGGCTGCGGCACGGCGGCTGGGGGCGTATTTCAGCACGATGTCCGCCGTGTCCTCCCCAAATCGGGTGTGCAGGGAGCGGGCATTGCCCACGATAAACTCTGTGATTTGGCGTTCCTCTTTACGGCTGAAATAGGGTAGAAGCAATGCGTCTTCCAGCGGGGCAAACAACGCGCGCCGGGCTTCTACTACCGCCCGCGCCCCCGGCCCTACTTGCTGCCAGTAGCGCCGACGGGCCTCGGCTTGCTCTTGCTGTACCTCGCGAAGCCGCTGGCGCAAGCCCTCCACCTGCTGCACCGCCTCTCGGAACGCCTGCTGCGCCGGGGTGCCCGGCGCTTCAGCTGGTGCCAGCGTGGGCAGGGAGTTGGCGGCAGGAAGGTCGGTGGCGGGGTTGTGCAGGTTCATAAGACAAAGGTAGGGCGCACGTCGTCGAACAGAGGAAGGGTCTTGCTAGGTTCATCCAAACACCTCATACGCCACTCGGAACGTATTGCAGTGCGCATCCACAATGTCGGAGAGGCGCTCGGAGTAGCCCCCGCCCATGCTCACGGCTACGGGCAGCTGGTGCTGGCGGCACAGGGTTAGCACGTATTCGTCGCGCTGGCGGCAGCCTTTGGGCGTGAGGGCCAGCTTGCCCAACTTGTCAGTGGCTAGCACATCCACCCCGGCCTGGAAGAAGAGGAAATCTGGCTGTACCTGCGCCAGCAGCCCCGGCAGCGTTTCCTGTAGGATGCGGAGGTACGTGGCGTCATCGGTGCCCAAGTCCAAGGCCACATCAAGGTCGGACTGCTCTTTACGCAACGGGTAGTTGGCGCCAGCGTGCATCGAAAACGTGAATACGCGCGGCTCGTCCCGGAAGATGCTGGCCGTACCGTCGCCCTGGTGTACGTCGAGGTCCACCACTATAATTTGTCGGACTAGCTTGTGGTGCAGCAAATGCATGGCAGCCACAGCAATATCGTTGAGCACGCAAAATCCTTCGCCCCGGTCTCGAAACGCGTGGTGCGTGCCACCAGCCAAGCTCATCCCAATTCCATCTTGCAGCGCCTGCAACGCCGACTGTACCGTGCCAGCCACACTACTCAACGAGCGGCGCACCAATTCCGGACTTTGCGGCAAGCCTAAGCGTCGCACCTCGGCCGAAGAAAGGCGCAAGTCGCGCACCCGGTGCCAGTAGTCCGTGGAGTGCGCGCGCAAAATGTCGTCCTCACTGGCTAGTCCGGGGTCGTAAAAGTCCTCGGCCGGCGCAACGCCCTGCCACAGCAGCTGCTCCCGAATCAGCTCGTACTTGGCAATCGGGAACCGATGGCCGGTAGGCAAACTGATGCTGTAACGTTCGGAAGTGGCAAGGCGGGGCATGCAGGCGGTTAGAGTGGATACGCAACTGAGTACGCAAAACAAGCAGCATCGAGCAAAAGCAGCGTCAACGTACCCAAGGAGCGTTGTTTCAAAGCTAAAAGACGAAAGCGTTAGAGAGCTACTACCCCTCATCAGATGAGGAAGGAGTAGGGGTGGTTGACCGACGATACTAGGATAACAGGTAACACCAGCAGCTAACGTATCATGTGCTGGCTTTGCGGTACTACCTGGCATACTCTAGCTTCGCTCAGCACAAGACTCTTAGCAAACAATGGTTGTCAAGCATTTCCAAGCCTGTAAGAAAGGGAAGAAGGTGGTTACAACTGTTTCCTGCACGGTGTAGAGACGCGACACTTGGCTCAAGCACTGCACAGCAGAACGGAAGGGTAAGCAGTTATAACAACTACTTCCGCAACAAATACACTAATTACATGAATGCTGCTGACGCGTGAAAAATCATGAAGTATCAGTGTTTGAATTCGTATTTATTGCGGTGTTTATTCTGATTGAATTATTCCAAATAAAAAATAATTAAAATATTTTTGAATGCAGTTTGGTGAATACAAAAACTCCTCCCATATTTGTCACACTAAACACAACAACCCCATGCTACGCCACTTCAATTATATCAGTAAGCAAGACGACAAGGAACCAATGGTTTCATGCGCGGTTCGGTATAGCTAAGTAGTAGCAGACTTCCTCTGATACTTCCGCCACCCGGACCCAGAAGGTTCGGGTGGTTTGTTTTCAGCCCCCTCATCCCCTTTGGCCATGCGCCTGTTACACAACAGTTTTCTTTATCAATCACCGGATCAGCGGCCAATAGGCAGCAAGCGGGATTGGTATGGCCGGGATTTTTCGTTGAACGATTCGCGTAGGTAAATTCCTCGTGACGTATCCGTGAAAAAGCCCGGCTTCACCTAGAAGCCGGGCTTTTTTCATATTATTTATTCGCTGAAAATTAATTTCATGCGACCTGGATGAGCTATGTCTTTTCGGTAATAATTAATTAACAAATAATAATTGCGTTTACTTTAAACCGCTAATTACAGTCATCACTCTTTATAATTTCTGTCATGTACGAAAGCTTCCGGATTCTACTTAGTGCACCCACCGCCGGGGCCACTTCTCAGTTTGATTTTTCAATCGGTAACCACCCTCGTGAAGGGAACCTGCCCCGATGTCCAACCGTCTCAAACCCTTATCCCACGCCGCCTGGGAAGCCCAGCAGGCGCGGATAGTACTCTCTGCGGCCAAGCGCCTCGACTGGCGCCGCTGGCCGCTCCCTCAACAGGTGGAATACTTGTTTTCGCTCTACGGCTCGCTGCCCGTTATCAATGCCCAGTTGGGCGATAATTCAGCGCTGGCGCAGTTTTACCGGCACTGTATCCACGAACAGAAAGAGCAGCAGCGCACCCAATGTGCTAGTCTATTGCGTGGCCTGGCCACTAAGCGTACCGAACTACTTTGGCGCCCCGAACTGGCCCCGGCCTTGGCGGCAGTGGCCCGGTGGCTGCCCCAGCGCTGCCGGGAACTCACCGACTGGCAGCCCCGCAGCCGGAACCCTTTTCGGCAGCTGGAAAGCCTGGTGCGCCACCTTTTCGACCACTATGGCGACATACCAGCCTGGGTTATCAACTCCTGGACTGCCGGCCGCCTGCACGATGGCCTCAACATTGCGGAGCTAACTGTGCACTTAGGGCGGGGTGGGGCATTGCGCACCTTTCGGGGGCTGCCGGTGCCGCTTAGCCGCAAGGTAGAACACCACCTGCGCCTGGCTCCGGCGGGGTATTCTTTTCTGCATGCCCTGCGCTACGCCCAACTCGCAGCCCGCGACCAGCTGGCTTGGCTCGGGCCGGTGCTCGACTCCCGCCTGAGCCGCCAGTTGGGGCGCGACGACGAGTTTTGGCTGCGGGTGGTGGACTTCTTTGCCGCCACACCCATGGTCGACCCCTACCAACTGGGGCCCGTGTGCGACTGGATTCATCAGAAGCGCGCGGTAGGCATCAAGGATGAACCAGCTCAGCCGGGCTTTTCCTTGAAGGGTCGCTCGATGAGCAGTGTACTGACGCAAACGGCGCAGTGGCACCGCGAGCTAGCTCAGGCTCCGTACCGGGTGCCTGAAACCACCCTAACGCTGGATACCACCTGGGTGCCGCTACCAGTACCGGACTTTTCCGGAGGGAGCAAGTGCCCAGTGCGTATCACCCAGTTGCGCACCTACTGGAACCTGCTCGATGAGGGGCGCACCCTGCGGCACTGCGTGGCTTCCTACTTCGATTCCTGTCGGCGGGGGCGTAGCGCTATTTTCTCGCTCACCCTCAACGGTACCCGCGCCGTGACGCTGGAAGTACAAGCCAACCGCACGATAGTGCAGGCCCGTGGGCTGTTCAACCGCCGCCCCAACGATGAGGAAGGCGTCTGGATTCGGCGTTGGGCTACCGAAAACCGCCTGCTGGTTCCCAAGCACTTGCTTGGGGAGTAGCGTGAAAAGGTCGGCGATGCAGGACAACCGCAAAACAAACCGCCGGCTACCAGCGCCAAGTAGTGCCCGTCAAACAATCAACCATCCAACAAGCAGCAATCAACCGCCATGCGTTTCAACTTTACTTTCCGCAAAGCTCAACCTAACACCGTGAACCACGAGGGTGCACCCGCCTTCACGCTCACGCCGCAATTGGAACTGTACGCCGCCGTAGCTACGGCCGCCCTCAGCGACCAGTTCTACGAGAAAGCCGACACGCGGCTGGCCCGCTTGCGCGAGTTGGTGGCCCGCAACGACCCCACGTTTGTGGCGCAATTGGCGGTATACGCTCGTGAGCAGATGTACCTGCGTTCGGTGCCGCTGGTGTTGGCCGTAGAACTGGCGCGTTTGCACCGCGGCGACAACCTCGTGAGCCGCTTGGTGGCCCGCATCGTGCAGCGCCCCGATGAAATCACGGAGTTGCTGGCATGCTATGCGCAGGTGAACCAGCGCACCGGGGTGAAAACCCTCAACCGCCTCTCCAAGCAGCTCCAGAAAGGCTTGGCCGTTAGCTTCAACCGTTTCGACGGCTACCAGTTGGCTAAGTACGACCGAGCCGGTGCCGTGCGGTTGCGCGACGCGCTGTTCTTGGTGCACCCCACGCCTCGCAACGAGGCGCAGCAAGCCCTGTTCAACCAGTTGGTGGCGGGCACCTTGCCCACGCCTTACACCTGGGAAACCGAGTTGTCGGCGCTAGGGCAGGCCACCTACGCCACGCAAGAAGAGCGCACGGCGGCTTTTCAAGAGAAGTGGGAAACGCTGATTGCTAGCGGCAAGCTGGGCTACATGGCCTTGCTGCGCAACCTACGCAACATCCTCGAAGCCGGCGTGTCGGCGGAGGCAGTGGTAGAGGTGTGCGCAGCCCTCTCAGACCGGGCCGCAGTGGCGCGCAGCAAGCAGTTGCCGTTCCGCTACTTGGCCGCTTACCGGGAGGTGAAAGCGTTGCAGAACGGCCACGTATCGGCGGTGCTTACGGCGCTGGAAGATGCCATTTCGTACAGTGCTGCCAACCTGCGTGGTTTCGGCCCCGAAACCCGCGTGGTAGTGGCCTGCGACGTGTCGAGCTCCATGCAAACGCCCATTTCGCCGCGCAGCAAAGTGCTGCTCTACGATGTGAGCTTGGTGCTGGGAATGTTGCTCCAAAGCCGCTGCCAGCACGTCACGGCCGGCATGTTCGGCGACACGTGGAAGCGCATCAGCATGCCCCGCGGCCCGGTGTTGCGCAACGTGGACGAGTTCTACCGCCGCGAAGGCGAGGTAGGCTACAGCACCAACGGCTACTTGGTGGTGCGCGACCTGCGCCAGCGCCAGGAAGTGGTTGATAAAGTGATGCTGTTCACCGACGTGCAACTCTGGAACAGCAACGCCGACGGTGGCACGTTAGCCCAGGAATGGGCAGAATACCGCCGTACTGTGGCGCCCCAGGCTCGCCTGTACCTCTTCGACCTCGCCGGCCACGGCACCGCCCCCCTCGACGTACGCGCCGAAGACGGAGTGGCCCTGATAGCTGGCTGGTCCGACAAAGTGTTTGGCGTGCTCGAAGCCCTCGACAACGGCGGCTCCGCCCTCACGGAAATCGAAGCCATTGAGTTTTAAACTATGCGGCCCCGGGAGTGGCATCCGACCCAGTACAAGCTGCCGCCACTCCCGGGTAACTGCCCGAATACTTTCTCTTTCTACCATGAACCGCCGACACATAGCCCGCGAAACCCTAGATGCCCTACAACGCGGCAGCTACAGCAATTCCGCAGGCGGAACCATCGACCTGACGCCTTGGCAACAAGCAGCCGAGCAAGGAAGCGTGCTGTACAAACCTGCCGACGTGCCGCAGTTGCTTGAGGTGTTTCAACCAGTTGCCGGCCAACCAGCTCCAATCCGGGTGTACCAGGCTACTACGCTCGAAGCCGCAACCAAACTCGCCGCAGAATTCAAGCGAGTGGGCTGCCTGAACTTTGCTTCGGCCCGCAACCCGGGTGGCGGCTTTTTGGGCGGCAGTCAGGCCCAGGAAGAAAGCCTGGCCCGCTCTTCGGGGCTGTATCCGTGCCTAAAGCAATTCCGGGAAATGTACAGCCATAACACGCTCACCGCCCACACTGGCCTCTACAGCGACCATGCCATCTATTCGCCTGGCGTGCCCGTCTTCCGCGACGATGCCGGGAACTGGCTTTCGCAACCGGTGCAGATTGATTTCATTACGTCCCCGGCCGTCAACGCGGGGGCTCTAAGCCGAAACAACCCGGAACTGCTGCCCGAACTGGTGCCCACCATGCAACGGCGCATCCGGCAAGTGCTGGCCATAGCTGCCTCTCACAAGTGCGAGGTGCTCGTGCTAGGAGCCTGGGGCTGCGGCGTATTTCAAAACAGCCCGCAGCAGATAGCTAGTTTGTTTGCAACGGCTGTAGCTGAACCCAATATCCGCGGCCATTTCCAACGCATCGACTTTGCTGTGTTTGACCCTAAGCCGCCACACGAAACGCTTTCGGCGTTTGAAAAAGCCTTTGCAACGGTGTCGGCGTAAGAGCTAACTGCCCGCAACAGGGTAATAGAACGGATAGTAATTGAAGCTGAAGTGTGTGGAGGTAAACTCAACAGAAATCAATGGAAACATTTATTTCATAAAACACTCAATAATCATGTTAATTCTTGCGTTATTATAATTGGGCTGGCGGCTGACCAGCTTACGGCAGCCGCCAGCCGGAACGGCAGCTGGCCGAGGCACATGGCTTCGGCTTGCCGTTCCAAACAGCTGAGCCACCACTTCGGGTGCCGTAGGCGGGCGTTACTTCGCTGGTGAAGCAAATCCTCTTTGGAAGGTTTGCCGGGTTCGAGTCCCACTTCGCGGCTTCGGCCGTGAACAATACGCCGGCCGCCTGTTGCCCCGAAGTTGGTGGGTTCAGCTGAAAATCACCCTGCTGGGTGTCGTTGCAAAGCATTCCTTCGGGTCGTACGTTCGAATCGTATCAGGTCCAGTTCGCATACAAACCGGGCCTGTAGCTCAGTTTGGTAGAGCAGAAAGGCTTCGGCCACCGCTTCGCGCTTTTCACCCCAGCAGATTTTTTCCTTGGTTTCCAAGGCTTTCAACTAGGTGCCGTAAGCTGGCCTTACTTCGCCACCACATAGGTTCTTGTCGCGGGTTCGACTCCCGAAGTGATGCGGTAACGTATTGCGCCGGAAATTGGTAGGGCAAAACCGAGTGGCTAGCGCCTGTTGCCCTAGTAGAAAGCCGCGAAATCTTAAGGAAAACAGTTCCTCGGAATGGGTGTCGTAGGTAGCCGATACTTCGGTGTAGTTCTGTAAAGATGTGCAGGTTCGAGTCCTGCCTCATAGCTCGCAAAGCTGTGAGTGGCGAAACTGGTAGACGCGCTATAAAAACGGCCACCGCATGTTACCCCATTACTTTATTGTCTTGTACGGGTGCCGTAGCCGGGCCATACTTCGCATTTCCATTGCCCAGGTTGCAGGTTCGAGTCCTGCTGGTGCTGCCCCTTCGGTGGTGCTGTAGCTCAACTGGCAGAGCAGGTTATCAGGAGGCTTGGCGCTTGTTGCCCCGTACATAAATACTACCCGACAGGTGCCGTAGCGAAGCCTTACTTCGTTTGGGACGATGGGGTCGTGGGTTCAAGTCCCACTTGCCGCAAGGCAGTAGCTCAGTTGGTTAAGCACAATCAGTGGGCTTTGTGCCCGTTGCCCTGTCGGTTTATTTCAGAGAAAGGGAGGGTGTCGTAGGTTAGTCTTACTTCGTCTGAAAATCCAAGCGGCTAGCCGATGGTTGCCTTTCCCGATTTCTACTTCTCTGGGCCGGATGCCGTAGGTGCGCGCTACTCCGACTCTATTAAGTCGGGCCGCTTGGCCCGTTGCGCGGGCTGTTAGTTGCTCCAGCGCCTAGAGAAGAAATAAGTGTCAATCAGAAGGTCGCCATGCTTTTACAAGCTAGCATAGCTGCCTTCCCACAATCATCAACAAACAATCAACCCCCCTCTATATGGGCAATCTTTTACGTGGCAACGACCTCCGGCAGCTTGGCTTCCCGGAAGGACGGGCCATCGGGCTGGCGCTAGCACAACTGCAGCGCAAGCACCTCAAAAAACTCTCGCAAACCGACCAACTGGCACTGTTGCAGCGCCTACTCAATACCCCGAACGATTTCCTCACCGACCTCGACTGGAGCCATACGGCGGCTGCCTTGTTGCCACCGCCCAGCCGCCACATTGCTCTCGCCGAGCGCAAGGAGTACGCCGTGTTCGGAGCTGAGTACATCGAGCACGGAGCTATTCACCAAATGGAAACGGCCATGAAACTGCCCGTCACCGTGGCCGGTGCCCTCATGCCCGACGCTCACCACGGCTATGGCTTGCCTATCGGCGGCGTGCTTGCTACTGATAATGCCGTCATTCCTTATGCTGTGGGCGTTGACATTGGGTGCCGGATGGCGTTGTCGGTGTTTGCCTTGCCACCCAAGCACTTGGAACAACGAGTGCAGGAAATGCGCAAGCTCCTCCTCGACAACACCCGGTTCGGCAACAAACAGGGGTTTCAGCGCGGCCAAAAGCTCGACCACGCCGTGCTCGACCGTGCCGAGTTTACGAATATCGGGTTCCTGCGCAACAAACAAGCCACGGCCGCCGAGCAAATCGGTACGTCGGGCGGCGGCAACCACTTCGTGGAGTGGGGCATCGTTAACATCACCGACCCCCGCAACGAACTAGGCGTGCCGCCAGGGGAGTACCTCGGGCTGCTTTCGCACTCCGGCTCGCGGGGCTTGGGCGCCAGCGTGGCCACTCACTACACCAAGCTTGCCAAAGACGTATGCCAGCTGCCTTCGGAGGCGCAGCACCTGGCTTGGCTCTCCCTCGACAGCGAAGCTGGACAGGAATATTGGGCGGCCATGAACTTGGCCGGTGATTTCGCTTCGGCTTGCCACCACCAGATTCACCAGCGCTTGGCCAAAGCCCTCGGCGAACGGCCCCTGGCAAAAGTGGAAAACCACCACAATTTCGCTTGGAAAGAGCGCCTAGTAGATGGCCGCGAGGTAATCGTGCACCGCAAAGGCGCAACGCCTGCCGGCGAAGGTGTGCTCGGTATCATCCCTGGTTCGATGACAGCCCCTGGTTTTATCGTTCGTGGTCGGGGCAACGCCGCGTCGTTGGCCTCGGCCTCGCACGGTGCCGGCCGGGCTATGTCGCGGACGCGGGCCAAGCAGGAGCTAGGCGAAGCAGAAGTGAAGCGTTACCTCCAGCAGCACAACATCGAGCTAATCGGCGGTGGCCTAGATGAAGCGCCGCAAGCCTACAAAGACATCCGGGCCGTCATGGCCAGCCAGACGGACCTGGTAGATGTGCTGGGCTCTTTCACCCCGCGTATCGTGCGGATGGAAGGTGGTGCCTAGCGTTCAACCATTAAAAAAGGCCCCTCCTATGTAGGAGGGGCCTTTTTTAATGGTTAGTAAATCACGAGTAAGAACCGTAGGCTTTCGGATATTCGCTGCCGTACCGCTACCGGTTGCTGGCGACCTGGCAGGGCACAGCTCGGCGTCGATGACGCTGTTCAGTGAACCGTTTGCCTACGTCGCTCAAGCGCGCCAACTTCTTGCAACCAGAGGGTTTATACCCCAGCATAACAGCATTAGCCAAGTTCTTAGGAGCCAGCAGCCCGCTCTTTAACAGTAACAGTGCTATGGCGGTGGCAGTTAAAGAAGAACTAGATAGGTGAAGGGCCATTGTAGGTAGAAGCTACAGAAAGAGCAAAGAAATGCTATGAAAAAACTGGCCTATCAGAACACGTTAGTCAAGATTTATATTGAAATAACAACAAAATCAAGATAGAAAACGTGGTTCGCGGAGCTTTGGGTGAATATATGCCAAAAAACAACAAAAAAACCACTTGTGTAAAATTTGTGTACTTGTTGTGCTATGGGTGTATGCAAGCAGTGAAAAACATGTCGGTAGTTTTCTGGATTTTCTTGAATAGCGAAGAACGTGGGGGCCACTGGTCCGTTTACTCCCGACACGAAAATGAGCATAGGTAGCTTGAAAGCATCAGCCCATGCTGCCTACTACGACCTCGTATACTGGATGTAAACGATGCAGCAACTGGTGCTGCAAGCTAGTATTCACCTGTGGCTACTGTTCGGCTGTGGTATCAGGAACAGTGCTTTCAGCGGGCACCACCCGTACTAAGTCGCCGACCCGCAACGCACCACCTTGCACGATACGTGCGGTTAAGCCTCCGTGGCCACGCATGGCGTTATAGCCTCCTGGCCCTAACTCCTCTTCCATGCGAGAGCAAGGATGGCATTCTCCTGTGATGGCGAGCACCACTTCCTCCCCAATTTGAATTTGACGGTTCTTGAGTGACAAAAGATTTAAACCCGTTACAACCAGGTTCCGTCGCAGCCGAGCAGGATCTACCGGCGCATCATGACCGAGGTAGCTACCCACTGCCGCTAGATGTTCGCCCTGCATAAGGGTCACTTGGCGCTTCCCGCCAGCTTTAGGCCGTGCGTGGTCGCCTTCCAAGTGTCGGTCGGTTTCGGCGGTGGCTTCCCATACGGAGAGCACCGCGTCCCGACGCACGGGTCGCAAGCCGATCCACTCTAGGCGCCCAACCTGTGGCAAGGTATTCAGGAGGCTAGCAATAGTTGATTTATCGTCGCCAAAGAAAGGGAAAGGCATAAGGCTGCAAGTTTCTGGTTAGCTGATGTACGTAAGTGGTAACGCAAAGAACGTCATCCGTAAACGTTAGCCAACAGAGTACTAGTTGATGCTTGTTGCGCACTGTATTCTGTTGGATTCAGCCGGCCAAATTGCTGTAAAGCTTGTAATAATGCCCTAAAAATTTGAAAAGTAAATTTAACCTGTAGTGGTTTTGTGCGTATTGACATACCATAAGCTGACCAGTTGACTGCAATTCGGTTGCGGCTTGTTCTTTCGATAACAATCCTTTAGGTACCATGGCCAAAGCTCCTGCCAACAATACTGCCGCTGCCCCAGTAGCAGCTCCAAAATCCTCTGCTGCAAAAAAGGCAGCACCTTCCAATGACAAGGCTGCCTCCGACGGCCGTTCAACTCCGATGTTGCAGCCAGTGCTCAACCAGCAGTTCGACGCACCAGCAGCTCTGCAGAAATTCGGTACTGTATCGCAGCGCCTGCCCATTGGGCTCGATACCAACACCCGCCAGCAGAGTGTAACCAACCTCAACCAGTTGTTGGCCGACACGATTACGCTGCGCGACCTCTACAAGAAGCACCATTGGCAGGTAGTGGGCCCAACGTTCTATCAGCTGCACTTGCTCTATGACAAGCATTATGAAGAGCAAAGCGGCTTGGTTGACATCATCGCAGAGCGCATTCAGATTTTAGGCGGTGTAGCCGTAGCTATGGCCCACGACGTAGCCGAACTAACCAGCATCCCGCGCCCACCCCGCGACCGGGAAGAAGCGCCTGTACAGGTGTCTCGTTTGCTGGAAGCGCATCAAATCATCCTCAAGAACTGCCACGAATTTGCTAAAACGGCCGCTGATGCTGGCGATGACGGCACCAACGACGTGGTAGTAAGCGACGTAATGCGCACCAACGAATTGCAAGTATGGTTCGTGTCAGAGCACGTAGTAGATACGCCACTCGTGCGTGCTGAATAGTGAATTAGCCCACATCTGCTTTATCAAGCAAAACGACTCCAGTCATCATGACTGGAGTCGTTTTTTGTTGGCAGTTAGTGTTTCAGGCCAAGCTGAAATCCAGTTGAAATTGCTGAACGGGGGCTTTCAATGCTTAGCTACTGAAGTTCACTCAATAATTCTTTCATTTTTTTCAAGGCAAAGAAAGTAGCGGTTCCAACTGAAAATGAGGCTGCAAAGAGTTTTGCGTGGCGCTTGGAGGGCATTGGAAAGCAAAAAATACGTTCCTGGGCTTGCACCTAGCGCCTCAGCTACCTACTTTTGTCCTCGCTCTACCGCCTCAGTAGAGCGGAAAGCTTCGGTTTTCAACGAACAAAGGAGTGCTTGCCGTCATCTGCGCACGTGGTGAAACTGGTAGACACGCCATCTTGAGGGGGTGGTGCCTTCGGGTGTGGGAGTTCGAATCTCCCCGCGCGCACTCCAACGAAAAGCCCGCTTCGATAATCGAAGCGGGCTTTTTTAATGGCCTAATTTGCGGTTATAACGTTCCGTTTCGTTCAAACGGATTGACTGGCACCACAAGCACCACCTTTTCTCGTTCCACAACTACTTGTCCTGGCAACGCGCCTTTGGGTTTACGCACAAACTTCTTGGGTGTAATCGTAACTGGGCAAAGTGAGTCGTTCTGGCGGCGGGAGTACCAGGCAGCTAGCTGTGCTGCGTGCTCCATCACGGGCTGGGGTACGGGCTGGCCCGCTCGGTGCCGAATAACCACGTGCGACCCGCTCACGTCTTTGGCATGCAGCCACAGGTCATCTTTATGAGCGTAGCGCTGCGTAAGCAAATCGTTGTTCTGCGCGTTGCGGCCAACAAGGATGGTGAAACCGGCGTCCTCGAACACCTTGAATGGCAATTCTTGGGCTGTTTTGGTCTTGGTTTCTGGCTCTAACTGGTGTTGTTTGCGCCAAGTGCGTAAAGCGCGTAGGTCGGAGGGAAGGGTTTCCAGTTCTTCTAACCGTTCCAAGCACCACAACGCTTCTGTTTCTCGCCGCTCTATTCGTTCTGTTAGCTGCTGGGTTTCAATCTGCTGGTTTTTGGCTTTACGGTAAAGATTTTGGGCGGTGCGTTGTGGTGTTTCAGTGGGCTTCAGTTTGATAATCCGGGGCTGATTGTTTTGATAGAAATCCACAATTTCCACACTGCTGGCGCCAGCTGGAATAACGCTCAAATGGGCCATAATAAGGTCAGCAGTTTGGCGGTAGCCAGCGGTGTGCTCTAGTGCATAGAGGCGCGTACGAGCCATACTGGCACTGGTCGTTGCTTCTTCGGCGCGCCGCTCTAATAGCTGCCGTACCTGCCGTAACTCTGTTTCGTGCGCCCGACGGCTTAGTGTTAGCGGTACAAAGACGCGTAGGGCAGCAATTGGGTCGAGGGGTAGAGTGCGTTCCACCTCGCCTATAGGTAGCAAACTCAAGCGCGCACGGCCTTCTACCACCACTATATAGAAGGCAGTAGGGTTTTCGAGCAATGTAATTACCTCCTGGGTTAACTGCTCTTTAACACTTAGCGGAGCGGGGTCGTAACCGTGGGCGCGGAGGTAGCGGGTTGGCAAATCGGCCAGGGCAGGGTACCGCTTTAGCGGATTTGCTGGCAGGGGCGCATCAGCTGTTTCTTTGGGGCTTTCAGCATCCGAGATAGAGAGTACGTCCTTGCCCTCAGCACCCACTAGCGGTTGAATAGCAGCGTCGGCAGTGTAGCGCTGGTGGAACAACTCGACTGGCGAGTCGGGGGTGAGGCGGAAGATGGCGTTCGGGCGGGGACCGTATAATTTCAACAGCAGTGTCGCGCCGCTCTGGAAACGTAGCTGCAGTACCCGGTCATTGGGGAGTGCGCTGATGTCCGCTACTTCCTGGCCGAGCAGGTCTGGCAATAGGTCCACGGAGTTAGCGCGGGCCCGGTGGAAGGTTTCGGGTAAAGCCAGCACCGTGAAAGTGGCCGAAAGCTGTGCCCGCACCCAAAATTCCGCTGTGCCATTGGTCAAGCCTATTACCAGTTCGTCCTTTTCCTGTGAAAAGCACGTCACTACTCTATAGCCGACTAACTGACGAGTGAGGGCTGGGGCAAGCTGGCGTAGGAAATAATAGTTGTTGTGCACAGAAGAGAGCAGTCAAAGACGAAAACGAAGCGGTAGTATCGGGGTATCTTAGGGCATTGCCGGCTTGAGCTTCAGTGTCTTGCCAACGGGTTGCCCTTGCGTAACCAACAGCGCACTAGACTCCAGTGGATAAGCATACCCTCCGTTACATGTTTGCTCCCGGATATCTACCAAGCCAATACAGACGAGCCCATGCCGCTCAGAACAGCTACTACTTATTATGTTGGGTTTACACCTCTACCCGCAACCCATCATATGCCAGCCTAATAAAATCTGGCAGGGTAGCTTCCACCTCCCGATGGCGGCCCAGCAGGTGGCTGATATGCGTCAGATACGCCTTTCTAGGAGCGAGGTCTTCGAGTACCGCTACCGCCTCGCTAAGTGAAAAGTGGGAAATATGCGGCTCGTGGCGTAGCGCATTGAGCACAATGATATCAGCGCCTCGCATTCGTTCCAACGATGCTGGTTCCAGAAAATTGGCGTCCGTCACGTACGCAAACCCACCAACCCGAAAGCCCAACACCGGCAACTTATAGTGTAAAGCCCGAATGGGCTGGAAGAGTACGCCCTGCACATCAAAGGACGTGCTGTCGTCGACGATGGGGATGGTTTGCACCTGGGGTACACCCGGATACTTGTTTTCGGCGAAAATGTAAGCGTATTCGCGCCGCAGCTGCTCCAGTACCCGGGGTTCGGCATACACGGGCATGTCTTGCTGCTGCTTGAAATTGTAGGCCCGGATGTCGTCCATACCGGCCGTGTGGTCTTTGTGTTCGTGGGTGAACACCAACGCGTCAAGCCGGTCGACCCGTTCGCGCAGTACCTGCTGCCGAAAGTCCGGCCCTGAATCAATAATGATACTTTTGCCTTGGGTTTGCAGATGAACTGATACCCGCAGCCGCTTGTCGCGGTAGTCCAGAGAGCGGCATACCGCACAATGGCACCCAATCACGGGTACGCCTTGCGACGTACCCGTGCCGAGAAAGGTGATTTGCATAGGAGAGCTAGAAGTAGGAGCTAGGAGTTAGAACGAGTGGAACAGCTGTAACGGCTATGTTTCAGTGAATTCCAGCTCCTAGCTCCTAACCTATAGCTCCTTAATAATTACCCAACGTACTGCTTCACAACGCGTACCAGTGCATCAAAGTCAAGCGGCTTCGGTAAATAATCGGTTACGCCGGCTTCGCGGAACTGCTCCATAGAGTAGTTGTTGGCGTTGCCCGTAATAGCAATGATTGGAATTTTAGAAATCCGCTCGTCATGATGGGCCCGGATTTCGCGGGTGCACTCCATACCATCTTTCACTGGAATGTTAATATCCATCAGCACGCAGTCAATAGGCTGGCTTTCCACTTGCTTAAGGACTTCACCACCATTCTTGGCCGACACAATGCGGTATTTCTGGAGCTCGAGAATCTTCTTGGTCAGATTCAGAATAACGGAGCTGTCTTCGGCAATCAGTATTGTTTTCGCGTCGCTCATGGGGAGAGAGAAAGTAGTAATGTAGGAAGGTTCGGGTTGAGAAAAGTGAATTTGAAAAGGATAAGCCGGGTGCTTACAAGTTGCTCATCACACCCGGATATACGGTTTTGAATTGAGTGAAGTAAGCTAATAGCTTCTGAAAATCTTGCTTGACGTTGCTCTGGTCGCCCTTTTTGAGGTCATGTTCGATGTCTCTAGCACATTCCGCCAACAAAGTAAGGCCTAAAGTAAAGCCAGTTCCCTTTAATTGGTGCAAATGTGGTAAAATCTGTTCGTACTGCCCACTTTCAACTATAATCTGTGCGTCATCGAGGAGCTGCGTTACTTCCACTTCAAAGTCTTGGTACAGCTGCGCAGCAAACTCGGCACCGCCCAATTGCCGGAGTTGCTCCACCACATCCGGGTCAATGAACGGGGCCTCTATTACGGCTGCACTTTCTGGTTCTACAGCCATTGCCGGGCTTGCTGACGTAGTGGAACCCGCACGCACCATAGCCGGTCCAGCAGTTACCCAGCGCCGCAGCACCGAGTGCAGATCCTGGCTTTTCACAGGCTTGGAAACATAGTCGTCCATGCCTTCGCGCACAAACCGTTCGGCATCTTCCTTCATGGAATAAGCCGTCATGGCCACCACAGGCGGGCAGGCCGCGCCCAAACGCCGCCGGATTTCCTGCATGGCCGCCACGCCATCCATCTCCGGCATTTGAATGTCCATAAACACCAAGTCGAACTCGGCGTCGGGAGCGGTAGCCTTGCTAATGGCTTCAAACCCATTATCAGCTACTGCCACCTCGCAGCCCAGCTTATCGAGCAGGCGGATAGCTACTTTCAGGTTGATTGGGTTGTCATCGACGAGCAATACGCGCGGTGCGGTGTCGAAGCGGCTGATGTCGGGGGCCCGCTCACGCGAGGCCAGCCGCTCCTGCACTATCTCGTTTTCGTTGTGCGCCGCGCGGCAACGCAGAGTAAACCAGAACGTGCTACCGTCGCCCTCGTTGGAGAGGACGCCAATCTCGCCGCCTAGCAGTTCCGCCAATTGCTTGCTAATGGCAAGGCCAAGCCCAGTACCACCGAATGCTTTCGTGGGCGTAGTATCAAGCTGGGTGAAGTTGGTGAACAGCAGCTTGGCATTGTCCATCGAAATACCGATGCCGGAATCTTGTACGGCAATGCGCAGCCGGTATTCGTCGCCCTCGCGCCTGTCCGTGGATACAATGATGCTGACCGTGCCCTGCGCCGTAAACTTGATGGCGTTCGAGGTGAGGTTGCTCAGGATTTGCAGCAGCCGTGTTTCGTCGGTTACGATAAAGCGCGGCGTGTTTGGTGCAATATGGTAAGAGAACGTGAGGCGCTTCTGCTGCGCCCGGTTGGCAAACAGCGAGTGGATCTTTTCCAGCGTGTAGTGCAGGTCCATGCCCTCCTCGTTGAGCTGCAGCTTGCCGGCCTGGATCTTGGAGAGGTCCAGAATGTCGTTCAGAATAGCCAACAGCGCATCACTCGACTTGCGTAGCGTATCAACGTACTCTTCCTGCTCCTCACTGCTTACCGTCTGGTGCAGCAAGTCAATCATACCAATGATACCGTTCATTGGGGTCCGCAGCTCGTGGCTCATGTTGGCCAAGAACAGCGTTTTGGCTTCCAGCGCCGATTCAGCCTCGTCTTTGGCGCGGCGCAGGTCCACTTCCATGCGTTTCAAGCCCGTGACGTCGCGCCCGATGCCTTCCGTACCTTCGTTGCCATCACCTACTGCGCGGGCATTTACCAGCATGCTCACGCCGTGGCCCTGCTTGTGGCGCATTTCAATGGGGAAGTTGCTGGCCTTGCCTTGCTCTCGAATTGTACGCAGCAGATTGTCGCTCTCTACGGGGCAGGTGTAGAAGTCGGAGATAAGCGTACCTATCACTTCCTCCGGGGTGTAGCCCAGTATATCGGCTACCGATGGGCTGATCAGCGCCAACACGCCGTTCTCATCGGTGCGGTAGTACACGTCCTGGAACGACTCGAAGATGGCGCGGAATTTCTCTTCCTGAGCGGCCAGCTCCAATTGCGAGCGTTTTTTGTCGGTGATGTCGTGGGCAATACCCGAAATTTCCTCGAACGAGCCGTCATCAAGGTAGATGGGGTTGAGGAAGATTTCACGCCACGAGTCGGCCCCACGCGCATCTTGCAGGCGCACCTCGAAGCGCTGTGGCTGCCCCTGGAACGCCAGCCGGTAGTTCTCCACGAATAGCTCGCGCGCATCTTCTTCCATCATGGCCAGATCGGCTTGGAACAAGTTCACGTTGGGCGCCGGGTACACACCGTTGCGCCGCAGGAAGTAGGCGGCGTAATTGCGGTTGAAAGATGTGAGGCGAGAGTGCGTATCCACGGACCACATCAAGTGCGAGCCGCTTTCGAAAATGGCGTTCAGACGAGCGTTCTGCTTTTGAATCTGAACCTCGTTGCGCTTGCGCTCAATGGCCAAAGCCACCTGGTTGGAAATAAAGTGCAGAATTTCCAGGTCGGTTGGGGCATAGGCGTCGGCCTTGTGATAGTCCTGCACGGCAATCACGCCAATGATACGCTCCCCAATGCTAAGCGGCGAGCAAAGCATTACCTCCGGAATCAGGCCGTAAGCTGTAATAGTGCTACTGCTGATAAGCTCTTCCAGCTCGTTGCGCAGCATGTACTGCGGCCGGCCGGTCCGGATAATGTACTCTGACATGCCCGAGGAGAAGGGCCGTGATACCGCTCCTACTTCGCCTGGCGAGTTCTGGTCGACGAAGTACGCAAACTGCAACTGCGTCCGAGCTTCGTCGCAAAGAGCAATAAAGAAGTTATTGGTTTCAATGATTTTGCTTAGCTCCCGGTGAATAGCCCCGTAAAGCGAGTGCAAGTCTTTGGAGCTAATTGCCAGGTTGGCAATGCTGTAGTACACTTTCTGCAGCCGTTCCGCCTTGATGCGGTCGGTGATGTCGTGCAGAATAGCGCGGGTGCTCACCGGCTCACTATCCTGCCAGGAGCAGGAAATGGAACCGATCAGGTGAACGGGCTTGCCCGTTTTAGTGAGGAATACAGTTTCAAGCTTGTTGACTTTCTCGCCCTTGTACAGGTTGCGTAGCTGATACAGCAACTTGGCCTTATAATAAGGGTGTACCACATCCGAGAGAGTGAGGTTGGGCAAGTCCTCGTCGGAGTAACCGAGCTTTTCTTTCCAGGCCTTGTTCACGAACAAAAGCCGATTGTCAATGCTCAGGTTCTGAATGAGGTCGTGGGCGTTGTCAAGAAAGTCCTGAAGCCGATTGCGGTTATCGGTGAGGGCTCGGGCGGCTACGTGGCGCTCCGTGAAGTCGCGGCCCACCACGAAGATGCCGTTGATGGTGTTGGCGGCGTCACGGGCAAACTCGGCGTGCCAGTGCACCATGCGCATCTGGCCGTTCTTCGTGAGCAAGGACCGCTCATAGAAATCCTGCAAACGCTCTTCCCGAATACACGTCAGGTAGGAGGTGAAGCGGCTTTCCCGCTCGGTGGGCGGCGAGAAGATGTCGTGGTAGGGTTGACCGACGATTTCCTCGCGCGTGTACCCCGTGAACTCCAGGAAGAAGTCGTTGGTATCCACCACCAAGCCCGCACGGTCGATGAGCACGTAGCTGAGCGTGGTGCGGGAGAGCAGGTCGCGCAGCTGGGTCTGCGTCCGCTCGATAACAAGCTGCTGCACATTGATATCCGCCTCAATGGGCTGCGGCGGACCAATAGCAAGGCTTTCGCGCAAAATCATCAGCACGCGCACGGCGCCATCCGGCAGCGCCAAGCGGCGCAGCATCAACTGAGCCGACAACAGCCGCTGGTTGGGCCGCCGTGCTTGCCAAGGCCGCGCCGCTTCTTTGCCCGTGCGGGCGGTGTATCGGATGGCCTCCCGTAGCGTAGCTTCGGTGTGCCACTGCCCCGTAATGGCGGTTGGCACAGTGAGGGCCATCAGACCATTGGTTTGCAGATCGGCGCGACTAACCCCAAGCAGATGCAAGGCAGCCTTATTGCAGTCGACTAGGTTGCCTTGCTCATTGTAGAGGAGTTGGGCATCGTAGGCGTCATCAAACAAAGCGCGGTAATAATCTGTCGGCGGGGCCGCGGCAGCAGTAGAAGGCGAGGCAGCGGATTGAGACATCAGGGTAACAAGAGGCTTAACAGGAGCAAACACGAAACTCCCACTGGGCCGGTTTTAACCCCTAAATTTGACGAAAATATCCCGAACCTCCGCGCTTTGCATGGCCGTTATCGTCCGGATGTTGCGCAATCCACTCTATGACTGCTTCCCGCCTGTACTTTACCGTCACGACTGACCTAAACTATGATCAGCGCATGCAGCGTATTTGCGGGAGTTTAGCTCGGGCAGGCTACGACGTATGGCTTATTGGGCGCCAATGGAATCATTCGCAACCCCTAGTACCACAACCTTACCAACAGCATCGGTTGCGCTGTTGGTTTCAGCGGGGGAAGCTTTTCTACCTGGAATTCAACCTGCGCCTCTTCCTGTATCTGCTGCCGCGCCGCGCCTCTGCGTGGTGCGCCATTGATTTGGATACCGCCATGCCGGTGTGGCTGCGGGCATGGCTAGGCGGTCAGCCGCTGATATACGATGCGCACGAGCTATTCACGGAAGTACCGGAAGTGGTGGTGCGCCCGGCCGTGCAGCGGGTGTGGCAATGGGTGGAGCGCTTTGTGGTGGCGCGTGCGCAGTTGGCCTACACGGTGGGCCCGGCGCTGGCCCAGCTGTTCGAGCAGCGGTATGGCCGTCCGTTTTCGGTGATACGCAATATTAGCCGCCTCACCGAAACGACATTGCCCGCACCGCCTTTAGCGGCACCTGCCACCGGCTATATACTCTACCAAGGGGTACTGAACGTGGGCCGCGGGCTTGAGGCCTTGCTGGACGCTATGCCGCACGTAGCCGGCCGACTGGTATTATGTGGCGAAGGTGATTTGTCAGAGGAATTGCGGGCGCGGGCAGCGGCACTCGGCCTATTGGAGAGCGGCAAAGTGGAATTCAGGGGCTTTGTGCTGCCCGACGCGCTGCGCGACGTGACCCGGCACGCGTCGGTGGGGGTGATGCTGCTAGAAAACCAAGGCTTAAGCTATTATTATTCTTTAGCCAACAAATTCTTCGACTACCTGCACGCCGGTGTGCCGCAAGTGGTTATTGATTTTCCTGAGTACCGTGCCCTTAACGAGCGGTACGACGTGGCGGAAATGGTAACCAACCTTGCGCCTGCCACGCTGGCAACTGCCCTCAACCGCCTGCTGCGTGATGAGCCAGCGCGGTACCAGCAATTAGCTGAAAACTGCCGCCGTGCCCGCCACGAGCTGAACTGGCAGCACGAAGAGCAGCAACTGCTAGCCCTGTACGCCACTTTGCTTGGGAAGCCCGCGCACTAATCTTACTTGACTTTCTGCTAGCAATGAGCACTTTAATGGAGTTGATAGCCGCGCTTGAAGTGGAATTGACGGCGTACCCAAGTCAGCCGCTGTTGGCGGTGGTGGCTGGCCCTACTGCCGTGGGCAAAACGGCGCTTTGCGTCCAGCTGGCTCAGCATTTTCGCACTGAGATAGTATCGGCCGACTCACGGCAGTTTTTCCGGGAGATGAGCATTGGCACGGCCAAGCCGACGCCCCAGGAAATGCAAGGGGTGCCGCACCATTTCATTGATTCGCATAGCATCACGCAGGAGTACAATGCTGGCCGTTACGAAGTTGACTGCCTGGCCTTGCTGGATGAATTGTTCAAGCAGCACCGCCTGATAATACTCACGGGCGGCTCGGGGCTGTACTTGCAGGCCGTTACCGATGGGCTTGATGAGCTGCCTGCTGTTGATCCGGCCATACGGGTACAGCTTCAGTTAGAGCTAGCCACACTGGGTTTGGAGCCGTTGGTAGCAGAGCTGGCCCGTCTGGACCCCGTAGCACACAGCCGCATCGACCGGCAGAACCCCCAGCGGGTGCTGCGGGCCGTGGAAATATGCCGGGCCACTGGGCAGCCATTTTCCAGCTTTCATACCGGCCGGTTGGCCACGCAACGGCCGTTCCGAATCAGCAAGGTGGCCCTCACGCGCGAGCGAGAGGAACTCTACCACCGCATCGACCAGCGCGTAGACCAGATGCTAGAAGCCGGTCTGCTGGAAGAAGTGAACTCGTTGTTGCCGTACCGGCACCACAATGCCCTCCAAACGGTAGGGTATCAGGAAATCTTCGATTTTCTCGACGGCCTCCACGACTGGCCGGAAGCCGTACGCCTGCTCAAGCGCAACACCCGGCGCTATGCTAAGCGGCAGCTCACGTGGCTGCGCCGCGACCCAGACTATCAGTGGGTGGAGGCGAAGTAGCGAGAAGCTGATGTAGTGGCTATTCAATCAGACCAAAGTCTGTCCTTCCAACATTCCACGCATCAAGTGGGGTGGAAGGCCAAGTGTATTTGACTGTTCTACCACGCACGGCTGATCTGGAATTGGCCGCCAGGCAGGATCGTAGCCCGCGTGTCATTTTGCAGAGACAAGCGCCCACCTACGCGCCAAGTCCGTGCCTGGTCAATAGCTACATCGAGGTTTAAGGAAGCAATATAGCCTGCGTGGAATCCACGATTGTGGAAGGAAACGTACTCAAACTCCGGATAGGCCAAGGGGTTTCCGTTGTAATCATTGTGCCGCAGGCCGCCATAGCGAAGACCTTTCGAGCTGCCGTACCCGCCGAAAGCTCCCACGCCCACGCTAAATTCCACCGGTTTATTTACCCCGAAGGGCACCCAATACACTTCCTGCTCCAGGTTCACGGCTCTGTATGATTCTGGCACTACATAGCCATATCCAAAATCGTAGGTGGTTGAACCACTGATGACCGCCAACCGAGACCCTAGCCGCAAGTGCCGACCAAATTGCGGCGCATATTCCGCGTGCATTTTCACTACACCGTAGTCGCCGGAGCCGTTCAGGCAACTGCCTACCCCGAGGCGCAGCAAGGCCGGGCGGTGCGTGGCAGTACCGGGCTCTGATTGAGCTTGTGCGGGTAGGGCAGCGGCGGCCAACAACGGACCGAGGGAGAAGAAAGCGTAAGAATGTTTCATGCAGTAAGAGGCAGCCGTAGAACAAGAAAGCAACAAGCGCTGAAAGCAGGTGCACACAAAAGGGGCGGCAATCAACTGGATAGTTGGTTGCCGCCCGTCATTTATTGCAGTTAAGTAACTACACGCGTTACACGCTTAGAATCTCCACCATGCGCATGAAGCTCTGGTTGATTAGTTTTTTCTTGTGAATGGTGTCGTTGAAGGGAGTGTACACCAACTGGCGGTTCACAATGCCCGCCATGACGTTGCGCATGCCATTGAGCAGCCCTTCAACGGCCGCAATACCAATCTGCGAAGCCAGCATCCGGTCGGCGGCCGAGGGGGCACCGCCCCGCTGGATATGCCCAATAACCGTTACGCGGGTATCAAGCTGAGGAATAGCTTCTTTCACGCGCTGGGCAACCAACTGCGCGTTGCCTTCCACTTCACCCTCGGCCACAATCACAATAAAGGAGGTTTTGGAGCGCTGCCAGCTGGATTGCAGCGTGTCAATCACAGACTCCGTCGACATTTGCGTTTCCGGCACCATCACAATTTCAGCTCCTCCGCCAATAGCACATGGAATAGCAATATAGCCGGAGTCGCGGCCCATCACCTCCACAAAGAAGCACCGGTCGTGGGAGTCTGCGGTGTCACGGATTTTATCGATGGCTTCTAGGGCCGTATTCACGGCCGTGTCGTAGCCGATGGTGTAGTCGGTGCCGAACAGGTCGTTGTCGATGGTACCGGGCGCTCCTACGGTTGGAATGCCAAATTCCTGCTCGAAAATAGTGGCTCCGGTGAAGGTGCCGTTCCCCCCAATAGCTATAAGACCTTCGATGCCATTGTTCACCAATTGGTCGAACGCCTGCTGGCGTCCTTCCTTGGTCAAAAACTTCTGGCTACGGGCTGATTTGAGGATAGTGCCTCCTTTTTGAATGGTGTTGGCCACGGAGGCGGAGTCCAGCCGCACAAACTCGCCCTTGATCATGCCGCTGTAGCCGCGCATAATGCCATACACTTCAATGCCATGGTACACGGCCGTACGTACTACGGCGCGGATGCAGGCGTTCATACCCGGCGAGTCGCCGCCACTGGTGAAAACTGCGATGCGTTTCATCATAACTCTTATGCTTCAGAAGGCGTCCGGTTGAAAACCCGGCGCACGGAACGGGCAAAGGTGGTAAATCGTTGGCAAACTGCCGCTCGCTTTCTGTAAAGCTGCTGTGAAATTTCCTAGCTGAAATACGACTATTTTGTTTTATGTTGCGTAAGCTGACCTATTGGAATCCAGCGCATCGCCGAGTAACTTCCCACTCGCCGCCTTCTGGCGGTTTCTGTTTTTCCGTTCTTTTTACCCCGTTCTTTTACATAGTCCCTCCCTTATGTTCGGTTTTTTTGAAAATGAGCAGACTCGGAAAGTAAAAAGCCACATCCAGAATCTGGCCGCGCTGGCCAAAGCCGATGGCCACCTCGATGAACGAGAAATGAGCTTCATTGTGACTGTAGGCAAGAGAAATGGCATTCGCGCCGATCAAGTGCGCACCATTGTGGCCAACAGCAGCCTAAACCAGCTGATCGTACCCGACAACGATTCCGAACGCTTCGATCAAATATTCGACATGGTGGACATGATGTTAGCCGACGGCATCGTGGACGACAGCGAAATGGACTTTTGCACCATCATGGCCGAGAAGCTCGGCTTCCGAAAAGATATTGTGGGTCTGCTCGTAAAAAAGATTTCGCAAGGCGTGAAAGATGGCCGAGAAAGAGGAGACATCAAGGACGAAACCCAAGCCTTTTTGAAAACTGCCTGCGGCTAGCCGCTATACCACCTAAAAAACAAACCGCCCTTCTTGGCATGTCTTCGATGAGAAGAGCAAGCCAGGAAGGGCGGTTTCTTGTTGGGGGAGTGCTATCCGCACACAAACGTTATGGCCCGAAGCAAGGCGGCACAGGCCTCGTCAATTTCGTCGTTGGTGATAATCAGAGGAGGAGCCAAGCGCAACGAATTGTCGCAGAACAAAAACCAGTCGGTTAGGACGCCCTCGTGCCAGAGGGCGCGGTCGATGATGGGTTTGAGCACATCAAACGAGTCGAACTCTACAGCCATGAGCAACCCACACCCTCGCACATCGCGGATGGCTGGATGCACGAGCTGCCGCCGAAAACGAGTGGCTTTTTCGGCCACACCCGCTAGCAGGTTTTCTTCCTGCAATACCCGTAGCGTTGCCAACGAAGCCGCACACGACACCGGGTGGCCACCGAACGTGGTGCAGTGCCCCAGAATGGGGTTCGTTTTCAAGCCGGCCATAATTTCCTGGGAGGAAATAAAGGCCCCGATGGGCATACCACCGCCCATGCCCTTAGCACACACCAAGATATCAGGTGTAACGTCGAACTGCTCGAACGCCCAGAAAGTACCCGTCCGCCCGAAGCCGCACTGAATTTCATCTAGTATCAGCAAGGCGCCAACCTCGGTGCAGCGCCGACGCAAGGCTGGCAGATAGCCCGGTTCTGGCACGCGCACCCCCGCCTCACCCTGCACCGTTTCAACGACAACGGCGGCTGTATGCTCGTCAATCAGCTTTAGATCCGCAAGCTGATTGAAACGAATGTGGCGTACGTCGGGCAGCAGCGGGCGGTAGCTGTTCTTGAAGCCTTCGGAGCCGGTGATGCTCAGCGCGCCGTGCGTGGAGCCATGGTACGCGTTCTGGCACGACACGAAGCCAGTGCGGCCGGTGTAGCGTTTGGCCAGCTTCAAGGCTCCCTCAATGGCCTCTGTGCCTGAGTTGGTGAAGTACACGTTGTCGAGGTGGGCGGGGAGAGTTTCGTGTAGGGCATGCGCCAGCTGAGCGGGCGGGGCCTGCACGAATTCGCCGTACACCATTAAGTGTAAGTACTTGTCGAGCTGGTCTTTAATGGCCTCGATAACGCGAGGGTGGCGGTGCCCTACGTTGCTGACGCCGATGCCGGAAATGACATCAAGGTAACGCTGCCCTTCCGGGCCGTACATATACACTCCCTCAGCTCGTTCGATTTCAACGAGCAATGGAAAGTCGGAAGTTTGAGCTTGGTGGCGCAGGAAAAGCTGGCGAGGAGTAAGCATAACGCAAAGGTACGGGTGCAAGAACACCCAACAGAGTTCTTGTGGCTTGCGTGCTACTCTGGGCCACACAAAAAACAAAAGGCTGCCAATAGGCAGCCTTTCATGCAATGGTAGGTTACGTAGTATTAGTCGGCGGCTCCTGCGCCAGCACTTGGTGGCCCGCCACGTCGGTCGGTTACGCGCTTGAGCACTTCTTTGGTGAACTGACGCTCGGCCTGAAACAACTTGCCTACCTGCCGAATACTGAGCACTTTCTGAAACTTGTTGAAGTACTCTTTCTCTAGATTCACCTCTTGCTGGCGCATGGCTAGGGCTTGCGTTAGGTTGTCCTTGATTTGGTCATCGGAAAGGGCATCCTGGTCGCTGGTGCGAAGTTCGCGCATGCGGTGGTTGAGGTCGCGGCGCTTAGAGGAAAATTCGTTGTAGACGGGCCAAAAGCGTTGGGCTTGGTCTTGAGTCAACGAAACTTTCTCGGTGATGTAGGCAATCTTGGCGTTTTCGAGCTGGCTCATGCGGCCTTGCCGTCCACCGGGGCTAGGTTGGGCCACTACCGGAGTGACTGCCAGTAAGCTGAACATCAGCAAACTACAGAACAGAAATTTCATGTGGGTAACAGGTAAAGCGGTGACAAAAAACGGTTACAGATAGGTTTCCTCGGCGGGTTGAGCATCCAACGCTTCCTGCAGCTCTGATGGGGAGGCTCGCAGGTACGTTTCGGGAAGAGGATGCGCTGTGCTGGGCAATTCGGCCAGATCAGTGAGGGTCACCCGCTCGTTGGCTAGCAAATATTCTATCATTTCGGTGTGTGATACTGCGGCCAAGGTAGCAGCACTAGAACTACCAGCGGCAGGAGTTGAAGCATCACTTAAGAGAAAGGAGCCCACAAAGCCGCCCAACACCACACTGGCAGCCAACGTGGTGCGCAACGGCGCCGACAACGTGGCTAGCCAGTGCAAGCCAGGCCGGGTAGCGTCGTCGGCGAGGGGCTGTACCCGTTGCATAACGCGAGAAGGCAACTGGTCGAAGTAACCGTCGGGGGGCGCTGCCAGGGGCTGCGGCCGGCGAGGATGGTCGTCCAGACGGAAGGGTGTTTTCATACTGCTTTAGAGGCACGTAAGGCCTTCAGGTTTAAAGAGGTTCTTGCTTCTCGCATCTTTATTTAGAGTCCTAGTTATTGGGCCTGCCAGTAGGCGAGAATCATTGGTCGTTGATGAACTGCTCTATTTTTTTGGCGGCGTGATGATAGGAAGCTTTTAAAGCGCCTACGCTGGTGCCCGTCACTTCGGCCATTTGCTCGTAGGGCATCTCATCGTAGTAGCGTAGGTTGAAAACCAAGCGTTGTTTGTCGGGCAACTTGAGGATGGCTTTCTGCAGCCGTAGCTCAATATCGTCGCCTGCTACGCTGGGGTCGGCTTCCATTTTGGCGGCTAGTTCGGCGCCCACGTCGTTGAGAGGCAGGAAAAACTTGCGCCGCTTGCTGGCCAGAAAGCTCAGGCATTCGTTGGTGGCAATGCGGTAAATCCAGGTGTAGAGGGAGGCATCCTGCCGGAAGTTCTCGAGGTGCTTCCACACTTTCACAAACACATCCTGCGTGAGGTCGTCGGCGTCGTCGTGGTCAACCACCATCTTGCGGATATGCCAGTACACTTTTGTCTGGTACTTGCGCACCAGTTGGTTGAATGCCACGTTGCGCGCGGCCGGATCGGCAAACTTGGCGAGTATGTCCTGGTCTTCCAAGCAGGAAAGGTAGATTAGAGCGGCGGATGTAGCGGGTTAGAGGCAGCCAGCAGGGTAGGGTTTAATGAGGAGCCAGAGAAATGCGGTGTGGGAGTCGGCCACGGCCTGTTACATTTAACGTTGAAGTCTACCAGTCTGTACTTTATGCTGTTTCCTGGCTTGAAAACGAGAGCTGCCATGATGGTGGTTATGCTTGCGGCTGCACCAGTGACGCTGCCGCCGGAAAGTGCGCAATACCGGCTAGCTGTTCTTGCTGATAAGAAGTTGAAACCAGTTGAACTCATCAACAGGTACAAACGCTACGACTTCTCGGCTCTCTGGCTGAAAACCAACAATGAAAATGTGTACGGTTTTATCGGAGGCAACTATCAACGTCTGCGCATAAAGCTGCTGACAGTGCGGCCAGACCCTCAGCAGCCGGGCGCTACCTGGTGACCGGAAAGTCGAAGGTGGGAGAAAATGTGCTGCCGTTTCGCGGAACGTTTACCCTACTCGATGTCCGGGAAGCCGCGGCTCTGCCTGTTGGCTTAGATGGGGCTTCTGTACCAGCAGTAAAAGCTGGCTTGGCACTGGCCGAATACAAGCTACACGAACCTGTAGGCCTGTCTGGCGCCGGTACTTTCCAAGGAGTGTTGCGCACCAACTGGTATCTGGACCGCACTATAAGGATACGGTACGATGATAGCAACAACTATTCCGACGGATTCTGTAATAATCAATACGTTGGCACGTGGAAATCTTATAAGAGCGAGCTTGTGAAGCGCAGCAATTGGGGCGACTACCGTATTCCGAACTGTGGCGACTTAGATCAGGGAGTGGGGGAGTTTAGCCCCGCCGACAACTACGTAAGCCATGGGTGGCAGTCGTACCGCAGCGCATGGGTTGAGCACAACTTGGCTGCTCGAAAGCAGGAGTCAGAGCAGTGGTGGAAATAGGTGGCTGCACTTGCTTGGTGCTAAAGGCCACGCCCACAGTCAGGTTGGTGTTGTCGTTGGGTTTGCCTTCCAGCACGCGGCTCTCGTAGGTATAGGTGTAAGAGGCCGTAATGGCAAAGCGAGCCGTGAACCGCAACGCCAGCGTGGAAAGCTGGTTGATGCGGTAGTCGGCGAAACCGCTCAGGTTGGGTTGATAGAACGTGGTGGAATGAAGCGAGAACACGCCCTGGTTGTACACCAACCGTAGCCGCAACGAACTACGCGACACAATGCGTTGGCTGCCATCCTGAAAGTAGGTTGCTTCGCGGATAAACAGGTTGCTCACCGACACTTCCCGCCCCAGCGAGTCGGTGTAGAAGGCCCAACCAGGACCAAGGCCCAACTGAATGCGCTGGTTTATGCCGCGCAGATTGCTTTGCTCGTACCCCCCGATGCCATAGGCCCGGAAATGGCCGAGCCAGTAGTAAGGAGTGGCGTTAAAGAGCAACTCCCGCTCCTTAAGCAAGCCGTCTTGTCTGCCGTAGGTGAAGCTGCCCGTAACGGGGGCTCCGAAATGCTGGCCGCGCAACAGCGTGAGGGTGTGGGTGGTAGCCAGTAAGGTCCGGTTCACGCCCCCGGAGGTGTATTGGCCCGTAAGCTGCCCCGCATAGCGAATAATGGTGGTATCGGGGGGGAGTACCTGGGCCGTGGAAGTGTTGGTGTAAAACAGAAAAAAAGCAAGCAGAAAGTAACAAATACGCATGAAGCTAGACCGTAAGGCCTGTGATGTTCGCCAGTATACGGAAGGAATTCAGTGCTTAGTCGGCCGATAGGTGTAATCAAGTATTCAGATATGCTACTTTTGGGTGTCACCTTCCATACATCCAGCATGAGCAACATGATTCAGTTTGTCGCCAATCATGACGACTTATCCACTGATAAAGGCTTCCAGTTTAAGTTCTACTGTGACAAGTGCCGTAACGGCCACATGTCGCGGTTTCAGCCCAACGCGGTAGGTATTGCCGGGAGTTTGCTCACAGCCGCCGGTAGTTTGTTTGGGGGAATGTTTCATCAGGCGGGCAATGCTGCCTACCACGTACAGCGCGCCATAGGCGGCAAAGCGCACGACGAAGCGCTGGAAAAAGCGGTGCTGGAGGGCAAGCAACATTTCAAGCAGTGCACCCGCTGTGGCCACTGGGTGTGCCCTGATGTATGCTGGAATTCGAAAGCCGGCCTCTGCGAAGATTGCGCCCCCGACGAACACGAAGAGCTAGCGGCCCAGCAAGCGTTGGCCGGCCGGGAGCAGATTTACACGAAAACCCGGGCGCAGGATTATACAAAAGAGTTGGACTTTCTGAACCGGGGCGGTATTGTGCAGTGCCAGAGCTGCAACACCAAACTCAACCCAGGGCAGAAATTCTGCCCGCAATGCGGTACGCCCAGTGCGGCCGTCGCGCAGGCCAAAGAGAAATTCTGCGTGGATTGTGGTACCACCATGAAAGCCGACCAGCGGTTCTGCGCCGAGTGTGGTGCCAAGCAGTAAAAGCGCCCCATTTGGTTTGGTAACACGAGCCAACGGGTCAGCTGACGCAACGCTTGCTCCTCAGCGAACAGTAGTCTTCTAATTGTGCGTTTCACCTGCACTACGTGCCGTATGCATTCATTCGTTCTTTCGAGCTGATGAAACAACATCCGCCACGTAGTGCAGGCAGCAGCAGAAATGTGGCGTACTCCACGCACTAGTATGCTCAACTAGCGTAAGAGTATACTGCCAGGCACCCCTAGCTGCCTGAAACTACAGCCATGAAGTTAGATACTGAGCTTGAAGGTCTGCCCGTAGCGGAAGCAGCGTTCTATATTCGGTTGGCTTTGCAGGTGGAAGTACTTGAACGAGCCGATATAAGTGACTGGTTGGATGAGGTGTTACTGCGCGACGAGCCAGCCGACACCTTTTTTTTGCACCTCTACCGCGTGCTCCACACCAACAAGCAGGAAGTGCCGCGCTTCCTGAAGAATGCCTTTCCGGATGTGTATTTCACGGTCCGCCCTGGCATCGGCTGGCTGTATCGGCAGTTTGCTACCGGCACCTGGCCCGTAAGCCAGCTTGTGCGGTCGTTGTATCGCTTGCGGACGCTGGTAGAATCAGATGCGGAGGTAGGCTGGATTTATGGCTTGGCAGCAGATTACGAACGGGCTGCCGGGGGCTCACTGGAGGAAATGCAGGAAGTAGAGCACGAAGCTGGCGCCTTCTTGGCGTGCTATCAGGACTATACCTTCAGCAACCGCGCACAGTGGCAAAGTCTGGATGCAATGCTGGAACAGCGCTTGGCTGGTCTGCGGTTCTAAGGCCTAGAAAACCAAGGAGTTTGCTATAGTACAACGAGGCTGATGGGCTGTGCGCCAGTGCTCGTTACTCCATGCCTTACCAGCACCACTATGCACAAAGGACTCTGCTGTTACTAGTTGCTGACACAGTTATCACTATCCCGATGGGCACGTTTACCACGTATATAATCGTGCATGAAAACGGGGATAAATCGTACTGGAACGCCGACGAAGGGCTCCTTATGTACCAGATTGCAAACAGACCGTATAGAGGCTTCTTGAAACTCAACCGAATTACGAGGTAGCTCGCGTGTAGCCTATACAACGCAAAACCGCCCCGGTTGCTAGGTAGCAGCCGGGGCGGTTTTGTTTTATTCACTGAATTATTACTTCCGACGCGCCATTACCTTTTCAACGGCCCGTACAATAGCAGCCTCGTTGAGCTGATACTTTTCCATCAGTTGGTCTGGCGTACCGCTCTCTCCGAACGAGTCGTTCACGGCTACCATTTCCAGGGGGAGGGGCTCCTCGCGGGATAGTAGTTGAGCGATAGAGTCGCCGAGGCCGCCGTTCATCTGGTGCTCTTCAGCCGTTACCACGCAACGAGTCTTGCGGGCCGACTCCAGAATCAGTTGTGCATCCAGCGGTTTGATGGTGTGGATGTTGATGATTTCAGCGTTGATGCCCTTATCAGCGAGAAGCTTGCCGGCCAGAATTGCCTTCCATACTAAGTGGCCCGTGGCGAAAATACTGACATCGGTGCCTTCGTTTAGCAGCACGCCCTTACCGATTTCAAACTCCTGGTCGGCGGGGGTGAAGTTGGGAACCACAGGCCGGCCGAAACGTAGATATACCGGGCCTTCGTAGTCGGCAATGGCCAAGGTGGCGGCTTTGGTCTGGTTGTAGTCGCAGGGGTTGATGACGGTCATGTGGGGCAGCATTTTCATCATGCCCACATCTTCCAGAATCTGGTGCGTAGCGCCGTCTTCGCCCAAAGTGAGGCCCGCGTGGGAAGCGCAGATCTTCACGTTCTTGTTGGAATACGCAATGCTCTGCCGAATCTGGTCGTAGACGCGGCCTGTGCTGAAGTTGGCAAACGTGCCCGTAAACGGAATCTTGCCACCAATGGTAAGGCCCGCAGCCAGCCCCATCATGTTGGCTTCGGCAATGCCCACCTGGAAAAAACGCTCCGGGTTGTCTTTGATAAAGGCGTCCATTTTCAGCGAGCCAACTAAGTCGGCGCACAGGGCTACTACGTTGGGGTTGGTTTTACCCAACTCTTGCAAGCCCGCGCCAAAGCCGCTGCGGGTGTCTTTCGATTCGGTGTAAGGGAAGTCTTTCATGTATGGTGAGTGAAGAGTATGTCGTTGTAGTCTGTTGTTGGGGTTTGAGCTTAGGCTAAGAGTAGCCATTCATTTGCCGAAGATGCTAACGGAACTGGTCTGGCCAGAGCGGATGGTGAAGTTGCGCACGTCCGTGAACTTGCTGCCAGTGGCGTTTTTAGTGCGGAATATCAGCCGGTAGGCGCCAGGTTGGAGCGTGATATTCACTTTGCTGCTGCCCCCGTCAGGGAGGTTATAAATCCAGGTTTGGCTTTCGTCGTCGTTGAGGCGGTAGAGGCTGCCGTACCCTTTCAGGTCGGAAACGATGTTCAATGTGCCGGGCGCCGGATACGTGACGGTGGTTTCCTCGCCTTGCTTAATGGTGATGCGGCGAAGCTGGCGGGGCAGGGTCAAGAGCTCCACTTCGTAGTTGCCGGCTAGAAGCTTTTGGCGGGCTCCAAAAGGCAAGGCAAGCAGCGTGTAGTCTTTACCTGCCTGCCGGACCACCGCCTGCACGTTGCCGTAGGGGTTGGCTATCATATTGGGGCTTTGCAGCCACAACGTTCCCTGGGGCGTTTTGTAAGTGAGTACGTTGGCCTTGCCCGGCTTGATGGGCAAGTTCTGCTGCCGCACGGGCGGCACCGTATTCACTATTAGGTCATAGCTTTGCAAGGCGTCAATGTCGAGCACGTCGGGTTTGCCTTGGGCGTCGCGGTAATGCACGTAGTTGTATTCGGGCTGCTCCGTGATGTTGTTGATGAACGTCATGTTCACGTTCGACTCCACGGGTTTGCCAGCTTCATCAGTGAGGTTGACGGCTACGGTAGTTTTGGCCAGGGTCTGCGTTACTACATCGTTGAGGATGGTGCGAAAAGTTTTCACGTCCGCCGCGTTGTAGTACTGCCCCAGGCATTCCAGTTGCTTGCCGAACTCCTTTTCGGCTCCAATGCCAATAACAAAGGGCTTAAGGAAAACACGCTTCCGCTGCAACGCTATGGAGGTGGCGCACGGGTCACCTTTGCACGATTCCAACCCGTCGGTGATAAGAATGAGCACGTTGCGTGCCGTCTTATCGGTTGGGAAGTCGCCGGCTGATTGGAGCAGGGAGTAGGTGATGGGCGTGTTGCCTTTGGGCTCAAGGGTTTTAAGGCGGGTTTTGATGGCCGCCGCATTCTTGGGCGCGAAGGGCACTTCCAGCTTGGAGTCCTCGCAGTTGTTTTCCGACCTATCGTGCAAGTGTCCGTACGCGCGCAGCCCCAGCTCCAGGTTTGGATACGCGTTCAGCGAGTCCACCATTTTGGCGAGCAGGCTTTTCGCTACGTCCATTCGGGGCTGCCCTTCCCACGGCGCTAGCATAGAGCCGGAAGCATCGAGCAGAAACAGAATGCGTGTGACTTGCGGCTTTACCGGCGGTACGTTCTGGGCGCACAACTCCCGCCCTGGCCAGATAGCCAGCAGTAGAATCGTACACAACAGAGCGGCCAACCGACACATACATGGAACCTCCGCCCAAGCCCTTCTCAAGCACGAGCAGGGCGCAAACGAGTTTTGAAAAAAGCTGAACCTATAACGTGCGTTGCCACCCCCGTTGTATAAAACGCTGGCTCAACAAAGCAGCACGAAGTGCCTGAAAGCCGTAGGGTTGGCTTTCAGGCATACCTACCGCTACCGATTAATAGTCGCCAGCTTCCTCCACGCTGAGCTGTTGCAACGCTTTTTCCAGCTGCTCATCGTTGGGCGCTACGCCGTGCCACTTGTGCGAGCCCATCATGAAATCAACGCCGAAGCCCATCTGCGTGTCAACCAGCACCATAATAGGCTGGCCCTGACCGAGTAAGGACTGCGCTTCTTCCAAAGTAGGCAGCAGTTTTTCCAGGTCGTTGCCGTCGGTTTCGAGTACGCGCCAGTTGAAGGACTCGAACTTGGCACGCAGGTCGCCGAGGCCACCGATTTTGTCGGTTGGGCCGTCGATTTGCTGCCCGTTGCGGTCTACGAAAGCCACCAGGTTGTCTACCTTGTGGTGCGGTGCATACATAGCCGCTTCCCAGATCTGACCTTCTTCCAGCTCACCGTCGCCCATCAGCACGAACACTGTGCGGTCGTCGCCGTTGAGCTTCTTAGCCTGCGCGGCCCCAATAGCGACGCTCAACCCTTGGCCCAACGAGCCAGATGCTACCCGTATGCCGGGCAGGTGCTCATGGGTGGCTGGGTGGCCCTGCAAGCGCGAATTGAGCTTACGGAAAGTAGCTAGCTCGCCTACCGGGAAGTAGCCAGAGCGGGCCAGTACCGAGTAGAACACCGGCGAAATGTGGCCGTTGGAAAGAAAGAACATGTCTTGCCCGATACCATTCATGTCGAAGGGCTCTGGCGTGTGCTTCATCACCTTGAAGTAGAGTGCTACCAGCAAATCGGTGCAACCAAGTGAGCCGCCCGGGTGGCCCGAGTTAACGGCGTGCACCATGCGCACGATGTCGCGCCGCACCTGCGCCGCAATCTGTTTCAATTCCGCTACCGACTTAGTGGCTTCGGGGGTGTGCGTTTCGGAAGAAGCGGCAAAAGACGAGTCCTGCGACATAGATTCTGTTTTGTGTGAAGTATGTGATAGAGCAAATGTAAGAAGTTGGCCGGGCGATGTGCTACCAAGCCAGTCATTGGAGCCGAAAGGACCCAGCAATTTCCCGCATTTCTGCGCTGCTTGGTAGGCTGTATGGAGAGCCAACCCAATAAGGCGTCAGAACAGACTGCCAAACTGCGCTTCTTGAAGCCCGACGGCTATTTCAGCAGGTGCCCACGCCACTCCAGCGTAACAACTTAAGTGTTCCGCTGGCCAAAAGAGGAAAAGCAAGTCTTGCAGTGGGCCGCCGCGCTGTCTGTCGCCTACAGCAACTGAGCTGCGTGGTTTTTGGTATCGACTTTGGTTATCACCTTTTCGATTTTGCCTTCCGCGTCAATCAGGAAGGTATAGCGCATCGTGCCCATGTACTTGCGGCCGTACATCGATTTTTCCTGCCAGACACCATACTCCTGCACAAGTTTTTTGTCTTCGTCAACGAGCAGCGGGAAAGGCAATTCGTACTTGGTAGCAAATTTCTGGTGCGACTTTTCACCATCGATACTCACCCCAAGCACCTGAATTCCGGCCGCTTGCAGGCTTTGGTAATTGTCGCGTAGGTCGCAGGCTTGGGCCGTGCAGCCAGAGGTGTCGTCTTTGGGGTAGAAGTAGAGGGCCACGCGGCGGCCTTTATAGTCGGCCAACTGGTGGACAGTGCCATTCTGGTCTTTGGCAGCAAAATCGGGGGCGGTGTCGCCGGCTTGGGGTAGTGACATACGAAGAATGTTTCAGCAAATGTAGCAGTAGTGCGGAAACACACCGAGGCCGGGCGGCTGCATGAGTTGCCCGGCCTCGGTGTAGTGTCTACTGTTGAGTTAGGGCCGCGGCCTACAAAGGATCTACGGTTTGTCGGTAAGGGGCTGAGGCGTGAACAACAGTTTCTCCACTGGGAACCCCAGTTCGTGGGCTTTGCCAACGAGTTGGTCGCGGAGGCTGCGGGGCAGGTGGGGAGTCCGGCTGAGCAGCCACAGATTTTCCCGGCTGGGCGTGCCAACCAGTGCGTAGCGGTAGTCGGCGTGGTCTAGGTCCAAAATCCAGTAGTCGCCCTCGAAAGGCCAGAAAAAACTGACTTTCAACTTGGCATTGGTGCTATCCACGGCGCGGGCAACACCTTTGGCGGTTTCCACCGGCCCGTTCAGGCCATCCTTATGGCAGGTATTAACCACGCTCACTTTACCATCGGGCCGCTGCTTGTACTGGGCCGTTACGTGCTGGCAGCCTTTCTCGAAGCGGGTGGGCAGCCGGGCTACCTCGTACCACAACCCGCTGTACTTATGCAGGTCGACGTGTGCCACGGTGGGCAGTGCCGGATACAGTTTGCGCCGTACGTAGCCATAGGCAGCAACGCCGGTAGCCACTGCCGCCACGGCTGTGGCTATCAAAACAGGTTGGCGGGTTTTGAGAGGTCTGGTCATGCTAGTAAGATGTGAAAGACAACTCCACTTTACGCAGGAGCTTGCTTGTCGGATATACCAGTTCACTCAGATACCTCTCGCCGCTTGAGGCGCGGAATGTCGAGATGGTAAGCCTTGGTCTGAGGGGCTTTAAACCAGGCTTCTGGTACTAAGAGCGGGTTTAAGGCTTTGATAAAAACTTCGTTTCCGTCATGCTTCGGCAAGCGCAGTATGACAATTTCCAAACACACTCTTATTCGTTTCCTCTCCTATATGACAAGCAGTAGGGGCAGCTAGGCTAGGGTTGCTGGCTTCTGCGTGCCCGTTATTCTTAAGTATATTTCAGGTGAAGGGTGATAGTTGATGAAATACCGGATTAATCAGTAGACTTCCTGCTCCGATGAAAACAGTAAACCTCCTGCCGCCCCTGCCACCTGATGCCGCGCAGCTCCGGCACGCGCTGCAAACCAACCGTGGTGAAACGCTCACCCTGCTCTACCAGCGCACGTTCCCGATGGTGCGCCACTACGTGTTGCAGCATAGTGGGACAGAGCATGATGCCAAAGACATCTTTCATGATGCCCTGGTTATCTTTTATGAAAAAGCAGTGGGCGGTACGCTGGAGCTTACCGCCACGGCCAGCACCTATGTGGTAGCCGTAGCCCGCAACTTGTGGCGCCGGGAGTTAAGCCGCCGGGGGCGGTGCAGCGTAGCCGACTTGAACGAAGAGCACCTGCAAGTACCCGAGCCGGCTGGCGCAACGGACTCGGAAGCCGCCGATGCTTCGGTGCTGGAGTACGTGGAGCAGCTGGGGGAGAAGTGCAAGAACATTCTGCTGTCGTTCTACTACTTCCAGCAGCCGTTAGAACAAATTGCTGTCACTCACCACTACCGCAACGTTCGCTCGGCCACGGTGCAGAAATTCAAGTGCTTGGAGCGGCTGCGCAATTCGGTGCGCAACGTGCTGTTCGAAACCTTTAGCGCCTAAGCCGATGCGCCCGGAACTGGAACGTCTGCAACGCATCGAGCTACACCTGTTGGGTAGCCCACGCCCAGCGCAAGCCAATGAATGGGTCGTACAGCAACTGCTGGATGCCGAACTGGAAGTTGACACCGAGGCGCAACAACGAGTGTATCAGGGGATATATGTAGCCGGTCGGCGGCAATTGCGGCGGGAGCTAGAGGCCATTCATGAGCAACTGTATCAACCACGCCCAGGGCGCTGGCGCCAACTCACTGACGGTGGGCTGCGAGCTATTATAACCGGCTGGCGGAAGCTGCGGCGCGCGCACTAAGTCTCACTTTTCTATTTACTAGGGTTGTCTTGCTGGCCTAGGCTTTCCGCCGAAGGGCACCGGCATGCCCATTACGTTCACCTCTCTCATGCTGTCAACAAAACAAGAGTTCCGAAAATTTGCCGTGCAAGGACGGGGCCTCAATGGCCTGGGTGTCGACCAATACCTACACCACATGGAAGGCCAGGGCCGCCCGTTTGTCACCAACATGACCCGTTCCGTAATTGAAGAACGCCCCACGCGCTTCGCCGAAATTGACGTGTTTTCGCGCCTCATCATGGACCGGATTGTGTTCCTGGGAACGGCCGTTGACGACCAGATTGCCAACATTCTAACCGCGCAAATGCTGTTTTTGGAATCGGTAGACGCCAAGAAGGACATTTTGCTGTACGTCAATTCGCCGGGTGGCTCGGTGTACGCCGGGTTCGGTATTTATGACACCATGCAGTACGTGGGGCCCGATGTGGCCACTATCTGCACCGGGTTAGCGGCCTCGATGGGGGCTTTTCTGCTGGCGGGCGGCACCCTGGGCAAACGTTCGGCCCTGCCCCACGCCCGCGTCATGATTCACCAGCCCTCAAGCGGCGTACAAGGCCCCTCGGCCGACATCGAAATTACGGCCCGCGAAGTGGTGAAGCTGCGGCAGGAACTCTACACCATTTACGCCGAACGCACCGGCAAAACCTACCAGCAAATCCACGACGACTCCGACCGGGATTATTGGCTGCGCGCCGACGAAGCCAAAGCGTACGGCCTGATTGACGAGGTACTAGAGAAGAAATAAGAGCGTAGAGCGGTCTTGCAGCGTGAGTTGATACTGCGCTGTAAGACCGCTCTACGCTCTTAACTTTAATACTCTAGGGTCTAGCGCTTACAGCACCACTTGCACGGCCTTCTCATTGCCGGCTTGGTCGCGCAGATACAGGGTGGCGGGGCCACGCAGCGGCGGGCCAAGCGTGTCGGTTCTCTCTGAGAACAGCGTGGCGTTTTTGTGCTCGAAACGAAGCAGGTGGAATTGCCCGTTCACTTCCAGCTTGTAGGAAGCCAACCCCGAGAGGTCGTCGCCGACTTTGAACACCACCCCCGCTGGGCCTTTGCGCAGGAGCCGCGCCGAGGGCGGAATGGTGTCGGTGAGCAACTTAAACTGCCCGAATGCTTTAATGGGCGCCGAAATGGTATTGCCGTCCCACTTACCGCCCACGTACGCCCGGCCTCCCTTGGCCGTAACGCCGTAAATGGCAGTGCGGGTTTTGTCGGCTACCTCCACTTCAGGTCGCAGCGTGAGCTGCAAGCTGCGGTACAGCGGAGTGCGGGGCATGTGCACAGTCCAGACGCCCGCTTTGTAGCTGGTTTGCGCGTACAGCGTGTCAAATAACGTCTCGGGGCCAAACCCTAGCTTCAAGGTGCTGGTAGCAAAGGCAAAATCACGGCCCGACGGAATGAGCACTTGGCGGTCGAACCGCTTGGTGATGCCGCCAAACTGCATGGAGTCCGGCAAGCCTGCGCGTAAGTCGTAGAGGTAGGTGTTCTGGCTGAGCACGGTGTAGCTGGGGCGAAGCGTAAGCCGGCGGTTGCCTTTAAAGAGGGTGAGCGGCCCGCCGGCAGCCGCCGTGTCGGGGTCAGCGGCGGTGGCCACCAGCAAGTTGCGGCTGATATCATAGCGCAACGCGGGTTTCTTTACCAGCGTCGAGCGGGTTTTGTAGTACACTGGCTGCTCGCCGCGCAGCACCAAGCGCAACGGGGTGGTGTTGCCATACGAGTCGGCTAGTAGGATTTCCACGTCGTAGATCTTGCCGGCTTCCACGCGCAGGCGGCCCTTGTCAGGACCGGTGGTGTACATCTTCAGGCCGTTGCCGTCATCTACAAACAGCTTCTCGAACTGCCTCCCCTGCATGAAGCGCCACTCATAATCCATGTGTTGGTTGACTTGGCGAGTGCCGTCCGGAAACGGAATATCGTCCACTACGTGCCGGTAATGCGGCCGGCCATTCACCCGGATTTCCACGCGCTGGAATCCGTTCTTGTTCCATACTCCATCAAATCGGTCGAACCCTTGCACTAGCAAGCCAACCGAACCAAAAGCGGAAACCGTATCGGTCCAGATATAGCCGCCCCCGTTGGGCAAAGGCGGCGTTTTGGGCACGAAAACCGCTTTGCCGAAGTGGCCTTGCACGCGGGCGTCGATGCCCAGCGCTTCCACGGCAAACGCTTGGAGCATCGGCGCTACGTGGTCCTGAATTTCCGCGAACCCACCCCATTGCAGCGGGTTCAGCTGGTGGTCTTGCGCGGTGCGCACTTCCCAGTGCAAGTGTGGGCCCGCCGAGCCACCGGTATTACCGGATAGCGCCACCACTTCCCCACGCTTCACCGGATATTGTTCGGGTTTGAAAAACAGCTCTAGCTCGTAGGTCTGCTTTTCGTATTGCTGGCGCAGCAGTTCCGCCGCCACGGGCCCCTTGAAATGGTTGAGGTGACCGTACACGGTGGTCAGGCCGTTGGGGTGCGTGATGTAGAGCACATTACCGTAGCCAAAGCTACTTTGCTTGAGGCGCGAAATGTAGCCGTCGGCGGCAGCATACACCGGCAAATCCACGCGGCCATCCGTCTTGATGTCGAGGCCTCCGTGAAAGTGGTTGGGGCGTAGTTCGCCCATGCTGGCTGCCAGGAAATTGGGTTTGCCGGGCTTGATGGGAAACAAAAAGTAGCCGTTCGGTACTGTAGGCTGCGGGCCAGCGGGCACCTGGGTGGCGGGCTGTTGCGCTACAGAATCAGGCTCCTGACCACCGCAGGAAGCGGGTTGCAACCCTAAAATCAGCAGAACTAACGGGAGAAAAGAGATACTCAATAGCCGCCGAGACGACAAATTCAACACATAAGGCATTCGCAAAGCAATCAGCAAGTACAGAAACGAGGCAGCAAACGCCGGACACGGCGCCGTGCTGGCAGCGTTGTTCTAACGGTAGCGTGGGAGGCGGTAGTACGCCGCCCACCCAAGTGAAGGCAGCCCGGCTATCGGAATCAACCCAAAAGAAGGGCAACACGTGGAACGCTGCCCACTACGCAGACAGCTGAACATAAACGCAACAGCGTGAGGCCGTGCGTTATTTCACGGCGAGGTCCAGCATTTTTTCGTCGCCGATGTAGCCTGTGAGCTGGTCACCGATTTTAACTGGACCTACGCCGCTTGGGGTGCCCGTAAAAATCAGGTCGCCCATTTTCAGCGTGATAAACTTGGAAATGTAGCTGATGATGGCGTCGAAGGGATGCAGCATTAAGCCAGAGTTACCTTGCTGGCGCACCTCCCCGTTCACTTCCAGCCGGAAGTTGATGTCTTTGGGATTAGGGAAGTCGCTCACGGGTTTGAACGTTTCGCCGAGTGGGGCAGAGCCGTCGAAGCCTTTCGCGAGTTCCCAAGGCAGGCCTTTGCTTTTTAGCTTACTCTGCAAGTCGCGGGCCGTGAAATCTATACCCAGGCCAATGGCGTCGTAATAGGTATGAGCAAACTTCTCCTCGATGTTCTTGCCATTCTTGCAGATGCGTAGCACCAACTCGATTTCGTGGTGAATGTCCTGCGAAAAATCAGGGTAAAAGAACGGCTGATTGCGCTGGAGCAGGGCGGTATCGGGCTTGGAAAAAATGACGGGCGCGTCGGGCGTCTCGTTCTGTAGTTCCGTTATATGGTCGGCATAGTTGCGGCCGATGCAAAGAATTTTCATACGTGATGCGTGAGGGCGTGGGGGCCTGGGCTTGAAAGCAAGGGCGGAATACTAGTACTCACAATGAATAGTAGCATCCAGAAACCTCTGTTCTCGAAATCATGAGGCTCAAAATTAGCCCTTAATTCCACCCCTGAAAACCAGCCAGCCAATTAAATGCGGCGCGCTTGGCAGCAGACGGTGGGGCAAAGCAAACATTTGCGGGGGGCTCCGACGTATAGCAATTCGTTGTTTCGCCCCGAACTGATGGGACGCTGAGGTAACGCTTTGCGTCTCTTCGTCAACCCTTCTTTCTGTAAAGCCACACCGAATATGCTCAAGAAAATAGTTCTGGGTAGCTGCCTGTTTATCGCTGCTGCCTGTTCCACGGTTCCTATCACGGGCCGCCGTCAGCTTAGCCTGGTTTCCGATGCGGAAATGAACGCCATGGCCGCCACGCAGTACCGGGCGGTGCTGGATTCCAGCAAAGTAATTGCTAGCGGAGAGCAAGCCGCAATGGTGAAGCGTGTTGGGCAGCGTGTGCAGCAAGCAGTGGAAACTTACTTTCGGCAGCAAAACCAACAGAATCAGCTGGAAGGCTATGCGTGGGAGTTCAACCTACTTGATGAAAAGCAGGAAAACGCGTGGTGTATGCCCGGCGGTAAAGTGGCCGTATATACTGGCATCCTGCCCATCACGCAAGATGAAAACGGCCTTGCTGTTGTGATGGGCCACGAAATTGCTCACGCAGTAGCCAAGCATAGTTCAGAACGGGCCAGCCAACAGTATGCCGCACAGGGCGTAGGCGCCGCCGTATCAACGGCAGTAGGACAAACACCAACGCTCACGCAGAACGTGTTCCTGCAGGCAGTAGGGCTTGGCTCGCAGTTGGGGCTGCTCAAATACGGGCGGAGCCAAGAGTCGGAGGCCGACCACCTGGGGCTGATCTTCATGGCTATGGCTGGCTACAACCCCGACAATGCCATTGCGTTCTGGCAGCGCATGGACTCGCGCGAGGGTGCCGCTGCGCCCCCAGAATTTCTTTCCACGCACCCCTCCAACGGTACGCGCATCGCCAATATTCAGCGCGAATTACCGGAAGCGCGTACGTACTATAAGCCCTAACTTGCGCCGACCTGCTACCTTTCTAGTATGATGCTTTCCTTCCGCCCTTTTTTGCGCTTGCTCCTGGCCTCCGCGCTTTTCACTGTTGTGCTGCCCGCTTGCGAAACCAGCAAGAAAGGCATTCCAGAGTTCACCTCGCCCGACAAGAGCGACGTGGGGCGCAGGCAGGAAACTACCAGCAAGATTATCGCCTCCGTAGGAGAAAAAGGACTGATCAAGTACCTGGTTCCGCGCGAACAGCTAACCCAAGCCTTCAACCGCCAATTTGGTGATGGCACCAGCATCGATAAAACCATGGTGCGCAAAGTGCAGGGAGGCCCTAAAGACCCGGCTTCCTACTATCTGGTGGGGCTAGGGCTGCGCAACGGTATGTTCCGCGGCATGGCCGTTCCGCTGACGCTGGCTTCCGAGTCGGAGCTGCTGTTGCGTTCCAACGCCTCCCGCTACATCATTACGGGGGTAGGATGCACGTTCTGCTTTTTCAACTTCGAGAACAACGACATTGTGGGTACCAGCTGCGAGGAAAACACCGGAGGTAGCAGCTGCGACTTGCGCGTTGTCGGCAATAATACCCTTTTTCCACGCTAGATATGCTCAGCCGCAAATGGATTATGCGCCTCTCGCTTACGGCCGTGGCGCTCCTGCTCACCACCGACCGGCGCCGTTCCAAACCGGTGGAGCCACCAAAACCACCAGAGCCCAAAAACTAAGAAAAGCCCGCCAACAGGTGGGCTTTTTCGTTCGATAAAAACCGTTGTCTGCTCGTAGCGGCCGTATTGCCGCGCAAAACGAAGTACCGCTGGCTGGTTATAACCTGTGGCTATGGAATGCTCTGGACCTCTTGCAGCTGTTCACCGCCCTTTTCTGGTGCTTGGGTCGTCAAGCCAACGTGGTAGCAGCAGGCCATATTAGCCTGATAGCCTAGACAAGAACGCCTGCCATTCCGACGCAGGAGGAATCCGAGTAAGATCGTTAAACGTCTTCGACTCAGATGCCTCCTGCGTCGGAATGACAGGCGCTATCCGTTTGCTTTCAGGGTCCGATGTCTTTGCCTTGGTTGCGTGCTGGCCAATGGCGCGTGTTGGGGCGTGGGGGGCTACGCGGCCTGCTGCGCAATCAGGTACGTCTGCCTGGTAGTTACACCACGCTTTCAATGAAGCGCGCAATCCGGCTAACCAGCAAATCGGGATTCACACGTTCCAGCGGGTGCGGGGTGTTCATCAGAATCTCGAAGGTGGCGTGGGGCATGTAATCGGCAAAGTGCCGCGAGGCATCCACGCCGGCGTTTTTGTCTAGTTCGCCCACCATCATTTGCACCGGTACCTCCAAGTTAGCCAGCACGGTGGGCGTAAGCAACGGCGCCGTGCCAAGGGTACGCATCATGCCGGCAGTGGCCGTAAGTAACTCAGGCAGCGGGGTAGGGGCGTGGAGCTGCTCGAGCTGGGCTACGTAGTGCGGCACCTTGGCGCGCATGGTATCCAAATCGAGAAAGCGCGTTTCCAGCGCGGCAGTAGCCGGCGACCAGTCGAGCTTGGTGCCCAGCGTGGTGATGGTACGGATGCTACCGGGTGCGGCCACAGCCGCCGCGAGGGCCGCGTAGCCGCCCATGCTGTACCCGAAAATATCAACTGGCGCCAGCGCTTTTTCTTCAATAAACAGTGCTACTTCCTTGGCAAAGCCCTGCATCGAAAACGAATCGGCTGCTACTGCCCGGCCACCGTGCCCACTAAACGAGAAGGTGTGGATGCTGTAAAACGCCGACAACTCCCGAGCTAACGGCTTCAGTTGAGCTTCCGAAGCCAACGCGCCATGCAGCAGCAGCAATGGTTGTTTCATGAGAGGAAAGGTAGAAGAGTGATACTTGGCGCGTTAGGCGGTTGTAGCGAGCAGAATGAATGGCACAGCAAGCACTACTTTCCAGCCGCCTTTTAGTTTACCACTTCTGCTGCTAACTGCTTTAAGTCTAGCCCGTCGAAGGTGCCCGAAGACATCATTAGTAGGTTGGCATCGTGCCAGTCTTGCTCGTGTAAGAAGTTAGCCAACTGCTTGCTATCCGTGAACACCTGCAAATCGGGCCGGCCAAACGCCTGCGCCACTTGCTCGGGAGCGAGAGGAGGGAGGCGTTTGTGTTCCAGCACATGCGGGTTGAAGTACACCACCGCTACGTCCGGGGCGTTGAAGGTATGCGCGTACTGCGGCAGAAACGCCGGATTCAGGCTACTGAACGTGTGCAACTCCAAGCAGGCGACCAAGCGGCGTTTCGGAAACTGCTTCTTGAAGGCCGTAGCTGTGGCCTTGAGCTTACTAGGGGCGTGCGCGAAGTCTTTGTACACCACCGAGTCATCTCCCTCGGCCACCAGCTCCAGCCGCCGGGCTGCGCCTTTGAACGTAGCCAGCGCCTCGTAAAACGACTTGCCCTTGATACCTAGCTGCTTGCAGACCTCCTTGGCCGCGGAAATGTTGCGCAGGTTGTGTTCGCCAAACACCTGTACCGGTACTTTTTCGTCTTTCTTGTTGAGCAAAAAGGTTTTACCATCTTTAATCACGTGTTCGTGCGGCCCGTAGCCGATGTAGTGCACATCGGGGTGGCTTGGTACCGTCACGAGCTGTACTTGCTCGTCGTCCTGGTCGTAGATGAGGGTGCCGGCTTTGGGCGTCATCTCGGCAAAAATCTTGAACTGCTCGCGGTAGATTTCCTCGGTCGGAAACACGTTGATATGGTCCCAGCTGATGCCGGAAATGACGCCAATATGGTGCTGGTAGAGGTGAAACTTCGGCCGCCGGTCGATGGGGGAAGACAAATACTCGTCGCCCTCGATGATGATGATGGGAGCATCTTCGGTAAGCTGCACCATCAAGTCAAACCCCTCCAACTGAGCCCCCACGGCGTAGTCGAACTTGCGGCCGTGGTAGCGTAGTACATGCAAAATCAGGGACGTAATGCTGGTTTTGCCATGCGAGCCCCCAATAACAATGCGTTGCTTGTCTTTGGACGCCTCATAAATGAATTCCGGAAACGAATACACCCGCAACCCCAACTCCTGGGCTCGTAATAGCTCCGGATTGTCGGCCCGGGCGTGCATTCCCACGATAACAGCATCCAGGTCGGCAGTGATTTTTTCGGGAAACCAGCCTTCCGCTACCGGTAATAGCCCAGCGGCCTGCAAGCGGCTTTTGGCGGGCTCGAATATCTCGTCGTCGGAGCCCGTAACGTGGGCCCCGCTTTTGTGCAGGGCCAAGGCCAGATTATGCATGATACTGCCCCCAACAGCAGTTAGGTGGAGGCGTTGGAGGGAAGGAGTGGGCGTAGCGGCCATTCGGGAAAGGGGGTAGGCGGGCGGCAAAGGTAAGGAGGCCGGGACAATGTTCATTCCGGCCAGCCGCCCCTTGCCACTCCCTTACTTCCCGAAGAAAAGAAACCTTTTGCCCCCTTCCTTGATTGTAGGGCCCAGCCGTTAGCTTTGTGCCCCTTTGGAAAATATTAGGTGCGGACCGAAAGAAGCGCGCAAACGAATCCTGCCGGCTCCCAACTGAAAACCGCCCGAACCTGCTTACCTTGTAGTACCTACCTAAGTGATGAATGACCGGATGGATGACCGCTTGAAATTATCAGCCTCGCGTGCTAAAGCCGCTTGGAGCAGCCGCCCTGCGGTAGTTCCGGCGGGTGGGCCAGCGGGCAAGCTGCCGCCACAGGCGTTGGAGCTGGAAGCTGCCGTATTGGGCGCCCTCATGCTCGAAAAAGACGCTCTGACCACTGTAATCGACATTCTCAAAGAGCGAAGTTTCTACAAGGACGGGCATCAGCGCATCTTCAAGGCCATCCTCAACCTCTTCGACAAGTCGGAGCCGATTGACATTCTCACTGTCACGCACGAGCTGCGCGAGATGGGCGAGCTGGAAGCAGCCGGGGGCGCGCACTACGTAGCCAACCTCACCTTCAAGGTGAACTCGGCGGCCAACGTGGAATACCACGCCCGCATCATCACCGAAAACGCCATCAAGCGCGAGCTAATCAACATTGCCAGCACCATCCAGCGCGACGCTTTCGAGGATACCACCGACGTATTCAACCTGCTAGATAGCACCGAACAGGCGCTGTTCGAAGTATCGGAATCCAACATTCGCAAGAATTTCGATGACATGCGCAGCCTGATGGGCAAGGCCATCAAAGAGCTGGAAGAAAAGAAAAATCAGAAGGATGGCCTTACCGGCGTACCGTCCGGCTTCTCGGCCCTGGACCGCGTAACCAGCGGCTGGCAACCCTCTGACCTGGTAATTATTGCGGCGCGGCCCGGCATGGGTAAAACCGCTTTCGTGGTGTCGGCGATGCGCAACGCGGCGGTGGAGTTCAAGAAGCCCGTAGCCATCTTCTCGCTGGAAATGTCGTCGTTGCAGCTCGTAAATCGTTTGATATCGGCGGAGGCCGAGCTGGATTCCGAGAAGATCAAGAAGGGCAACCTAGCCGATTACGAGTGGGCGCAGCTGAACCACAAAATTTCGGCATTGTCGTCGGCGCCCATCTACATTGATGATACGCCAGGCCTGAGTATTCGGGAATTGCGCACCAAGTGCCGCCGCCTGAAAGCGCACCACGATATTTCAATGATCATCATCGACTACTTGCAGTTGATGACGGGCAACACCGATGGTAAGGGCAGTGGCAACCGTGAACAGGAAATTGCTAGCATCTCGCGGGCTCTCAAGGGGATTGCCAAAGAACTGAACGTGCCTGTGTTGGCGCTGTCGCAGTTGTCACGTTCTGTGGAAACCCGGGGTGGCGACAAGAAGCCGCAGCTGAGTGACCTGCGGGAATCGGGCTCTATCGAGCAGGACGCCGACATGGTGGTGTTCCTCTACCGGCCGGAGTACTATAAGATCACCGAAGACGAAATGGGCAACCCAACCCAGGGTACCGGCGAGGTTATTATTGCCAAGCACCGGAACGGTTCGTTGGAAACGGTGCAGCTCAAGTTCATCGGCAAGTTCACCAAGTTTGCCGACCTGGATGGCGTGGGCGGCTTCGGCGACGCGGGCAGCTTCAACACCGGAGCCTTTCCCAGCAGCACCTTTGACGAAGACCCCTCGGCTTTCGCCCCCAACACTATCCGGTTGGGCTCCCGCATCAATAACGACGGTCCGCCGCCTGCGCAGCCCTTCCCCCGTAGCAACTTCGACGACGGTCCGCCGCCGTTTTAAGCTGCGCTTCCAAGCACCGCAACCTGATGCTGATTTCCATTATAGCAGTACCCTACGATTCGGCGTGGAAAAACCGGCGCATGGGCGCTGGACCGCAGCACCTGCTGGACCAAGGAATAGAAACCGTGGTTCAGCAGGCAGGTGGGCAGGTGCGAGTGCAGCAGGTGCAAGCAGAAGATGAATTTCAAACTGAAATTCACACTAGCTTCGGGCTATACCAGCAGGTAGCCAGGCAAACAAAAGAGGCGGTAGACGCGCACCAGTTCCCCTTGGTTCTGGCCGGCAACTGCGGGGTGGCTCTCGGGGTTACGGCTGGGTTGTCAGGGCGAGTAGGCGTGCTATGGTTTGATGCCCACGGCGACTTTCATACGCCGGAAACCAGCCAAAGTGGGTTTCTGGATGGCATGGGCTTGGCCACGCTCACGGGACACTGCTGGAGCACGTTGGCCGCTTCCATTCCTGGGTTTCGCCCAGTGCAACCGACCCACGTAGTGCACGTTGGAGGCCGCGCTTTCGAGCCCGCTGAAGAGGCTGCTTTGCATGCGGCGGGTGTATGCCTAGTAACAGCCGACGCGGTGGAAACCGATACTTTCGAGAAGGCTCTAGCTCGTTTGCAAACACAAGTGGACCAGGTGTATGTGCACATTGATTTGGATGTGCTGGACAAGCGCTACGTAGGCAGTGCCAATTCTTACGCCGTAGAAGGTGGCCTGAAAGTAGAAGCATTGGAAGCTGCACTACTCCAAGTAAAGCGTTTGATGCCCATAGGCGCCGTAACGTTTGCTTCCTACGACCCAAGCGCAGACACTACCAACCAAGTGAGCAAGGCGGCCTTAAGACTAGTTAAAAGCCTATTGTAACTTTCGCGGCCTAGTTATTCTGGCAGTAGGCCTTCCGGTGCTTCAACCGAACGAGAGGCATACTGAATAAAAACGCTAACGATACAAGAAAAGGCGGCACCCATATAAAACAAAAAGCAGTGCCCCAAGCCATTCGCCTGGGGCACTGCTTTTTGTTGGGTAAAAGACCGGAATTCGCTCTTGACAGAGCAAGTTGCCAGATTCTGGTTATGCTAGATAGCGCTGTCGTAGTCAGAGTCGGAGGTGCTGGAGGAAGAGCCGGTGCTGCCCTGGGAACCTACGCCCCGGTAAGCCGAAGACGATTGGCTGTCCGAGCCAGAATAGCCGGCAGTGCTACTTGCATCCGAGGAATACGTGCCTCCCGTCCGGGACGCATTTTCGCGGTCGAAGCCGCTGCCGCTGTTCCAGTGTCCGGGGCCCCGGTCCATCCGGCGGCTTTCGTCGGGCCGGGCGCTAGCGGAAGATCCACTACCGGAATAGTTCTGCTCGTGGCGCTGATACGCCGGGGTGGTGCTCGGCGAAGACTTGTAGCGGCTCGCAGACTTGCTGGACGACTTTTTGCCCGAGCGCATAGCCAGGTAGCCGATGCCAACGAGGGCGGCGGCACCCGCTACCTTTTGCGTCGTGCTCATTTTGTTTACTTGTCCGCCTACTTGTCCCCAGGTTTTACCTACCTGGCTCCAAGAGTTGGCAAAGAAATCTTTTACGCCCTGTGGTAGCTGGTCAACTACTTTTTGCAGGTTCTGTGGGTTGGCAAGCTCCTTCCAGTTTTGGCTATCAGCAGACTGCTGGCCTGTGGCGTTGGAGGTGTTGGAGGTAGGAGCACCGCTGGTGGTGCTGTTGGTAGAAGACGGTTGCTGAGCGTTCTGGGGCTGGTCGCCGCCAGCTTCGTTGGTGGGAGTGCCCGACTGATTAGGTTCCATGCAAGTAGTTGATTAAGGGTGCGATATGAATGGCAGTCCATTTGACTGCTAGCTGACTGACTATCCGCAAGAAAGGCTAAGTAGGTTGCAGAGGAGTCCATAGTTTTTTAACATCGGTTACGCAGCCATCCCCACTGCCAGGCAGCTGCAACGGTGGAGCCCATGCCAACATACCATCAGTTGTCACTACGGCTAGCTTGTTGGACCACCTCGAAAGCAAGAAAAACCGTGCGTAGTGTAAGGAACCGACATAAGCGCAAGCGGTGACACAGTTCATTAGATGCCGGCGCGCAACAGCCTTTTTCGTAAGATTACAGCCATGAAAGACCTGCTGCGCGCTGACCTGACTTTTCGCCTCAACGGCCGCCTCTGGATGGAAACCGACGACCGGTTTATGGGTATCGGACGGCTGGAGTTGCTGACGCAGATTCACTCGCTAGGTTCTATTTCGAAAGCGGCCCAAGCTATGGGTATGTCCTATAAGCGGGCTTGGGAACTGGTAAGCTCCATGAACGCTCAGGCCCGAAGCCCGCTGGTACTCACCCAAACTGGTGGCAAGCATGGCGGTGGCACCGAACTAACACCCCAGGGCCAGCAGATGATACAAGAGTTTCAAGCCTTGCAAGAGCGGTTTCAAGCTTTTCTGCGAGCAGAAGAGGCCCGGCTCTTGTAAACCACGCAGCGCCCGATATTTCAAAGTTGCACGCTAACAATCTATCAAGTTCTTCGTTATGTTCACGAAAACATAACGAACTCTATGAGCACAGCTACCCTTCGATGTACTGCTTGGCACGTGTTAGGCTTGCTGTTGCTCCCCGTACTAGCTCATTCTCAGCAAATTGCCCAACCCACGGCTCCGCTTGATACGGCCCGCCACAACGTAGCACTGCAGGAAGTGGTGGTGGCCGCCTCCAAGGTGCAGGAAAGCTTCTTACAGTCGCCGGTGACGGTGGAGAAGCTGAACGCCCGCACCTTACGGCTCACGCCAGCGCCGTCGTTTTTCGATGCCATCGAGCATTTGAAGGGTGTACAAGTCATTACCCCGAGCTTGAGCTTCAAGGTGATAAATGCTCGGGGATTCACCAACACCACCAACGTGCGGTTTGCACAGCTCGTAGACGGCATCGACAACCAGGCACCGCACATCGGCGGGCCCATTGGCAATGTGCTCGGGCCGAGTGATTTGGATATCAGCACCGTGGAGATAGTACCGGGCACAGCGGCGGCTCTTTACGGCCTAAATGCCATCAACGGGCTAGCTAACTTCAGTACCAGAAACCCTTTTCGAAGTGAGGGGTTGAGCGTGCAGCAGAAAACCGGGGTCAACCACCTCAAAGACCCTAACAGCGGCGCATCGCTGTTTTCGGAAACCAGTGTCCGCTATGCCAAGGTGCTGACGCCCAAGCTGGCTTTCAAAGTAAACGGCACTTACCTGCGCGGCTCCGACTGGATAGCCAACAATCAAGCCGAGCTAAATCCCAACGGTAATGCCACTACTAACCTTTTGGGGTCCGAAAATCCTGCCCAGGACCCTGTAAACAGCTACGGCAACGAATCATCAAACCGCAGCAGCCTGACGCTGGGCGGCAAAAGCTACGTGGTGGCGCGCAGGCCCATGCCGCCGCCCGCACCGCCGCCGATGCCGGCCGGCTGCAACCCGGCACCCCCGAGTTTCAGGAACAGCTGTTGGCATTGGCCACCATCAACAATTGGGACCAAGGGGCTGCTCTGCGCGTGAAGGCTGATTTGTTGCACGCCGAAGGCCAAGTGAACGTGGCAGAGGCGTTGCGCCGCGGCCGCCACCCCTGGCCGACCACCCTCGACCTGCTGCTAGGAGCCGACCACCGCACCTATATCGTGCAGCCCGACGGCAACTACTTCATCAACCCAGAAAAAAACAAAGACCCCCTCCACGACAACCTCACGTACAGCAAAACCGGCGGCTTCGTGCAAGCGGGCATCCGGCTGCTCGACGAGCGGATCCGGCTTACGGCCACGCTCCGGGCCGATAAGAACGACTACTTCACGGTCTGTTTCAATCCGCGCTTTACGGCCGTGTATTCGCCTGTCCGGCAGCATAATTTTCGGCTGAGCTACCAGAGTGGCTACCGGTTTCCGAGCTTGTTTGAGGGCTTTTCCAACGTGAACAGCGGGCAAGTGAAACGAATTGGCGGTCTGCGGGTGATGTCGAATGGAGTGTTTGAAAACAGCTACCTGCGCAGCTCCATCGACGCCTTCAACTCGGCCGTAACGGCGGCCGTCAACGCCACTACCAGCCCGGGCAGTGCCGCACAGAAACGCCAAGCAGCCATCGAGCAGAACAAAAATATGCTGGTAAAAACGCCTTACACCTACCTCAACCCCGAGTATATCAAGTCGTTGGAACTCGGATACAAAGCGGCGCTGCTGCCCGGTGGCCGACTGCTGCTTGATGTGGATTTCTACTACAACGCTTACCGCGACTTTATCGCGCAGGTGGAAGCCTACGTGCCCAAAACCAACAACCCCGATTCGGCGGCCATCTACCTCAGCAACCGCGCCACCCAAAACCGCTACCGCCTCTGGACCAACGCCCAAAGCCAGGTGTACAACTACGGCGGGTCCTTGGGGCTGCGCTACGAGCTGGCCGCCAGCTACCTGGCCGGCGCCAGCATCACATATACCCGCCTCGACCGTACCGAATCCGGCGACGGTTTGGAAGACGGCTTCAACACGCCGCGTTGGGCCTACAACCTGAGCTTGGGCAATGAAAAGGTGTGGAAGACTGTCGGGTTTGCCCTTAACTACCGCTGGCAAGCCAAGTACTACTCGCAGACCTTCCTGGTAAGCGGCTCCGTGCCGGCCTATTCCACCCTCGATGCCCAGCTTAGCTACAGCGTGCCCACGCCGAACCTGCGCTTCAAACTCGGTGCCAGCAACTTACTCAACAAGTACTATGAGTCGTATTTGGGTGGTCCTAGTGTAGGTGGTTTGTACTACCTCGCTGTAACCTATGGATTGTAAAGTTTTACAGCATCCTGACGGTGGATCCTGATCAGAAAAGGTATTGTTGTTGAATGTGCTACTAGGTTGGTACATCGATTAGTTTATTCTTGACATTATATAGGGAAGTAGCTAAGTTTCTAGCTGACAAGACGTAGACTGTGGACAGCGCGAATTATAGAATTAGAAACATTCTAAATACTTGTGTCTTAGTAACGTAAGCTCTGTGTGGGGCGTATGGATATTGATCAGGTTCGGGGCCGACTGCTTGTGCGTCCTCTGCTACCGTTTCACTCCTGCACACAGCCTTTATGAAACCAAACTTAACCACCATGCCCGCCGGGGCCGGTGCGCTACCGGCGCCTCCCGCTACTGGCCACGTCACACTACTCATCAACGGAGTAAAACGGGAGCTGGAATTGGCCCCCTGGACTTCCTTGCTCGATGCCCTGCGCGAATACGCCGACCTGACCGGCACCAAAAAAGGCTGCGACCATGGGCAGTGCGGTTCTTGTACGGTACTCGTCAACGGCAAGCGCATCAATAGCTGCCTCACACTGGCCGTAATGCAGGACGGCAACGAAGTAACCACCATCGAAGGGTTGGGCCAAGAAGGCAACTTGCACCCCTTGCAGCAAGCTTTCATCGACCACGACGCCTTCCAGTGCGGCTACTGCACGCCCGGCCAGATTTGTTCGGCCCAAGGGCTTATCAACGAAGGCCGCGCCCACACCGAAGACGAAATCCGGGAGCTGATGAGTGGCAACCTCTGCCGCTGCGGTGCCTACGTAGGAATCTTGGCCGCGGTGAAGGAAGTAGTAGACAAGCAGAAAGGGGAACTGAGAAGCTAGAACTGAAAGGTAAGATGACTCTGCCGTCTGCTTTCTATTCGAGTCTAAGTCTTACAATCTCACTTCTCAGTTTTTGCAACATGAACAGCTTCACCTATACTAGCGCAACAGCCGTAGACACGGCCGTGCGCGACAAGTCCACCAACTCGAAATCGGCGTTTGTGGCGGGCGGCACCAACCTCTTGGATTTGATGAAGGAAAACGTGGAAAAGCCCACGCACCTCATCGGCCTAAATAAGTTGCCGCTCACGGCCATCGAAGACAATTCGGAAGGCGGCCTGCGGCTCGGCGCCCTCGCCACCAACGCCGATACCGCCTGGCATCCCGAAGTGGAAAAGCGGTATCCGCTGCTAAGCCAGACGATATTGGCCGGCGCCACGGCGCAGTTGCGCAACATGGCCACCAACGGCGGCAACTTGCTCCAGCGCACCCGCTGCTACTATTTCTACGACACCTCCACGCCCTGCAACAAGCGGGAGCCCGGCTCCGGTTGCTCGGCCCTGCAAGGCTACAACCGCATCCATGCTATTTTGGGCACCAGTCCGCAGTGCATTGCCACGCACCCCTCGGATATGGCTGTGGCCCTGGCAGCCCTCGAAGCCACCGTGCGCGTGAGTGGCCCACATGGCGAGCGGACCATTGCCTTCGATGACTTCCACCGCTTGCCTGGCGACCAGCCAGAGTGCGACAACACACTCGAAACCGGCGAGCTGATTACGGCGGTGGATTTGCCAGCCAAAGGCTTTGAGAAGAACTTCACCTACCTCAAGCTGCGCGACCGGACCAGCTACGCCTTTGCCGTGGTATCGGTGGCGGTGGGGTTGGAGCTGGAAGGCACCACCATCAAGGAGGCCCGCATTGCTTTGGGCGGCGTGGCGCACAAGCCGTGGCGCGATATGGCGGTAGAGGAAACCCTCCGCGGCCAGTCGGCTACCGAAGATAATTTCCGCCAAGCCGCCACGGCCATCATGCACAACGCCCAAGGCTACGGCTACAACAACTTCAAGATCGAGCTCGGCAAGCGCGCCATCGTGCGGGCCCTCAAGCAGGCCACCGAAATGGACCAGCCCCTCGATGCCAACGCTTATCTAAACTCGAATCCATGAGCCAGCTTATAACTACTCCGCCCACCGTCGAGGCGGGCACTACCGGAACCAGCTACATCGGCAAGCCCACCAACCGCGTCGATGGGCCGGCCAAGGTGACGGGTGCCGCCAAGTATTCGGCCGAATTCAAGGTGCCCGGTATGCTGTATGGCTACGTGGTCAACAGCACCATCACCAAGGGCCGCATCACCAAAATCCACTCCGAGCCCGTGTTGGCGCTGCCAGGCGTGGTGCAGATTTTCTCGCACGAAAACGTGCCGTCGTTGGCCTGGTTTGACCGCAACTACAAAGACGACGTAGCACCCGGCGGTTCGCCGTTCCGGCCTCTGCACGACGATAAAATCATGTTCAACATGCAGCCCGTAGCGGTAGTCATAGCCGAAACGTTCGAGCTGGCTCGCTATGGCGCGTCCTTGTTGCAGATTGATTACGAAGAAGAGAAGTTTGAAACCAACATCGAGCTGAGGCGCGACGAAGGGTTCGAGCCGGGCCGAGGCAAAACCGGCTGGATGCCGCCACCGTCGCCCCGCGGCAACCCCAACGACGCGTTGAAAAACGCCACCCACCGCATCGAGGGCGAGTACATGCACGGCACGCAGCATCACAACCCCATGGAGATGTTCGGTACCACTGTAGAGTATCATCCCGATGGCAAAATCACGGCCTACGACAAAACGCAGGGCGTATACAACGTGCAGCAGTACATCACCAAAATCTTCGGGCTCAGCAAAGACGAAGCCCGGGTGATTAACCTGTACATGGGCGGTGGTTTCGGCTCGGGCCTGCGGCCCCAATACACAGTGTTCTTGGCCGTGCTGGCCGCGCTGGAGCTGAAACGCTCGGTGCGCGTCACGCTCACGCGCCAGCAGATGTTCTCGTTCGGCCACCGGCCCCACACGCTGCAATACGTGAAGATGGGCACCAACCCCGACGGCACGCTGGCTGCCCTGCAACACCACGCCCTCCACGAGACTTCGAAATTCGAGGACTATACCGAAAACGTGGTGAACTGGTCGGGTATGCTCTATCAGTGCGACAACGTGAAGTTAGGCTACCAGATAGCCAAGCTCGACGTGTTTACGCCCCAAGACATGCGCGCCCCCGGTGCCGCCACCGGCTCCTTCGCCCTCGAAGTAGCCATGGACGAAATGGCCTACGAGGCTGGACTCGACCCGCTTGACTTCCGCATTCGCAACTACGCCGAGCGAGACCAAAACCTGAAGCGGCCCTTCTCTAGCAAGAAATTGCGCGAATGCTACCACCAAGGCGCCGCCCGATTCGGCTGGGACAAACGTACTGCCGAGCCGCGCTCCATGCGCGAAGGCAACATGCTGATCGGTTGGGGCATGGCCGGAGGCGTGTGGGATGCTTCCATGCAAAAAGTCAGTGCCAAAGCCACGCTTACCGCTGATGGCAAGCTAACCGTAGCCAGCGCCACCGGTGACATTGGCACCGGCACTTACACCATCATGACCCAGATTGCGGCCGAAACGCTTGGTCTGCCTTTGGAGGCCGTAACCTTCAAGCTCGGGGATACCGATTTGCCGGAGTCGCCGGTGGAAGGCGGGTCCTGGACGGCGGCTTCCGTGGGTACGGCTGTGCAGAAAGTGTGCACCAGCATTGGGGAGAAACTGCTCAAGCTCGCTCAGAAGATGGAAGGCCACCCGCTAAAAGGCGCCGACATCGACGACGTAGAGTTTGCCAACGGCCAAATACGACTGCGCGAAAAACCCGAAGAATCGGTTGTCATTCGCGACGTGCTGCAAGCCAGCGGCGAGGAGAAGCTGGAGGCCACCAGTAATTCTGGGCCCGACATGATCAAGCAGCTCCCGTACTCGTTGCACTCCCACAACGCCGTGTTCGTAGAAGTAAAAGTAGACGAGGACTTGGGCACCGTGCACGTGACGCGAGTAGTGAATGCCGTAGCCGCCGGTCGTATTCTTAATACTAAAACCGCCCGCAGCCAGGTGCTTGGGTCAGTGGTGTGGGGCATTAGCATGGCCATGATGGAAGAAACCGTCATGGACCACAACCTCGGCCGCTACATGAACCACAACTATGCCGAGTACCACATCCCCGTCAACGCCGACATCCACGACATCGACGTGATTTTCGTGGAAGAGGAAGACGACAAAGTGAACCCGCTCGGCGTGAAAGGTATCGGAGAAGTAGGCTTGCTCGGCGTAGCCGCGGCCATTACCAACGCTGTGTACCACGCTACCGGCAAACGCGTCCGTGAGTTGCCTATCTACATGGATAAGCTGCTGTAGCAGCGAATTGGTATTGTATGCAAAAGCCCCGGAGCCAGCTGGTTTCGGGGCTTTTCTTGTGTAACAACTTGCAACTGCAAAATGCTCTCCTTGTGCCACAACTGAGCGAAACAAATGGAGCGAGTGAATACGATGCGGTATTTTTATAGGGTCTTCAACACCTCTACTGCGTTGTTGTTCTTCGGGTCAAGTTCAACTGACTTTTTATAATTGATTTTAGCTAGCTCTTTATTTCCTGCATGCAAGTAAGCCTCTGCTAAGCTGTCGAATGCGTTGCCGCTCTGAGGATGCATGACGGTATTTAGCTTGAATATTTCCAGCGCTTTTTGGGTTTCTCCCTGGCGCATCAGGGTGTAGCCCCACGTATTCAGGTCGCTTTCCGAATGGCGGTATTCGGTTTCGCGCTTCTTTAGCTCGTTGTTCGATTCAAGGGAATATGCGAGGCTGCGCTTCAACAAGTCGGCGTTTTTCTGCTGCCCGCGGGTGTTGCCATAGGCTTTGGCAATAGCGCTGACAACCAAGGCCGGGTTGTCTAGAAAGATGTAATGGCCGCAGCCGTACGCCGTAATGCTTTCCCGATTGGGGGAGGCAGCTGTAAACTCTTTATGGCAGGTTCTCCAACGGGCTGCTTCCTCGGGTTTCGGTGAAAAAGGGGCCTCCGCTACCAGATCAATAACCGGGATAGAGGCTGGAAACGAGACCTTGCGCATCACTTTCACCGTAGCGGCATAATTACTGGTTTGATAGTATCTGCCTCGGTTCTCAACTTTGTTTTTAGCAATGTCGGCCTGCATGTCGCGCATCATGCTCGCAAGGAATTCATCGGTAGCATAGCAGGCCAGCATGGCATCTACTAACACCACCGCCTTCACGGCCTCCGGGTGCCGTGAAGCATACAAAGTGCTGTAAAAACCGCCGTAGGAATGGGCTACCAGCAGAAGGTCTTTGCTGTAGCCGAGCTTCTTGAGGCCGGTTTCTAACCCTTGGATACCGCTCATAATGCCGTGCTGGGCGTCGTCGGGCTCCTTGGAATTCTCGCTTTTCCCGAAGCCAGGGCGGTCATAGCTTATTAGGGTGGCGCCAGTGGCTGCGGCCAGGGGCTTCAGCAGTTGCTGCCACACGCGGGCATCGTCGCCGCCACCCGCTTCAAGCAAAATAGGCAACCCCTTGCCTCTGACGATGTTGAAGTGCAGCCGGTAGCCGCCCACGTCAACCAATGTGTCAAGTGCTTGGCTATGCGCGCGCTGGGGAAGCAACTGGATTGCACAGCATAGAAATGCCAAAAAATACAGCTTCATGGGTAGGTGCCGAGTAAGCAACTTCTGTGATGGTGGCTTTATCTGTGTAGTCTACTTCTGACTGTGGGTCAGTGCTTTCGAGGTGTCATATGCTAGCTCGAAGTATTGGTTGTTGTTGAATTCGAACTCCGCTATTACTTCAAGCCCTAGCTTTTGGGTGTGTGCTGCGTAAGACCGCGCATTTATCATATTGATAAAGGTTACCAGGACCGGATAGCGGGTGGCCATTTTCTCTCGTGCAAAATCGAAAATGGCTTCCAGTAATCCGCTGCCCCTGTGAGCTTTATCAACGCAGATGGGGCCGTACTGATAGGAGTTATGGGCACTCAGGGTATGGCCCGCATATTTCAGCGTTGGGAGGCGGTCGGTCATGTAGGAGAAGATGGGCCACCCCGACCAAAATTGCCAGGACGCCGACATGACGTAAGCAATTACCGCCCCGTCCTGCGTGGCAATGAACAGTCCTTGCTCTTCCTCTATGAGTTTTGTGAGCTGCTCTCTAGTGAAGGACGTCGTTACAAAGCCGTCCTTTTTGTCTTCCTCCAAAATCGTATCGACCTGGTATTTCTTGTGAAGATTCAGAACGCCTGCAATATCATCTAGTCCAGCTATTGTAAGCTCCATGGGTAGTAGTTGAGAAAATTTCAGTTTTGGGTATGGCTGCTCACCCTTTCGAACACTTGCCGTGGGGTCTTGCCATACTTATTGAGGTGGTCAAGGTTTGCCCCTTTCTGAAGGTAGAGATTCACTAACCTATGGTCGTCTTTTGCATTGAAAAGGGCTGTCCAAATGGGGGTGTTGCCGTGAATGTCCGGTAGCTCAAGATTTGCTCCTTTGGTAAGTAGAAGTTCAGCGCATTCGAATTGCTTTTCTTGGCCAGCAAAATGCAGCGCACAATAGCCATTTCTATCCTGATGATTGCTATTGGCTCCGTTATCTATCAGCCACTCAAGTATGGGGGTGTTGCCGTAGAATGTTGCCCAGAGCAAGGCGGTCCGTAAGTAGCCATCACAGGCATCAATGCCTATTTCCGACAGAAGCTGCTTTACGCCTGAAGCGTCATCCTTTTTTATACTATAAAGCACATCATCAACGCGAGGGTCTGATTTATGAGGTCTACCTGCTCTTGCCATACATCCTTCGTTGCACAGTGAGTAGCTACTATAATTTGCTACGCGCCACAATATACACGGCTGTAGTGCTTCACATCATCTCTTGTCTTATAACAACACCTAACTCCCACCCCCGATGGGAGAATAACTCATCGGTTAAAACTTATAGCCACCGCGAATCAGGTTCACTCCCCTGTTTGATAAATTGTTCTGCTACGGGCTGGCCGCAAACAAGAAAACCCCGAAACTCATCAGGGTTTCGGGGTTTTTATTCTTGGTGAGGACGACCTAAAAGACAGTATCTACTACCGTTCCACCAGCGTAAACTCTACGTTCACTAAATCGGTGGTTGCATTGGGGCGCATAGCAGGACTCGGATTCACACCAACCTGGTTAGGGTCGAAGGAGCCTAATAGCGCCAAGTTCTTTTGCGCTTCCATGAGCTTGGCCCGGCTGAAAGTGTCGCCGGAACGCAGGGGAATAGCTTCCAGCAAAGACTCCGCAGACGCTTTATTATTACCAGTGAACGTGATAGTGCCAAGTTGTGCTCGGCGGCCTTCTGCAATTTTCAGGGTTAGTGCCACGCTGCCGTCAGGCTGACGCTGGACGGTGGGTGCAACGGAAAAGAAGAGGTAGCCCTGGTCCATGTAAAGCGACGTCACATCCTTACCATCGGGTGAGAAGCTGAGGCGCTTTTCCAAAGCGAGGGAATCGTAGGCGTCGCCGGGCTTCAGGTCAAGGGCTTGGTTAAGGCGCTCAGTTGATACCACTGTGTTGCCTTGCCACGTGATACTGGCGATGGACGTGGTAGTGGCCGCGGCCGTGGTGGAAGGCGACTTGGAAGGTGCTGCACCAATAGGGGTAGGGGAATCAACGCAGGCGGTGGCCAACCACGCGCCGGCTGCTAATGGCAGCGCAAGAAGGAAACGTAGCTTTTGCATGGGGCGAGAGGATGGCGTTGTGAGCATAGTGATGCGTTGAACTATCTGTTTGGTGGAAAATGCATGAACCAAGGAAAGCGGAAACGGCTGTGCGGCCAGCTTGAGTAGCAACTGACCGTAGCCGGAAACGCTGCCAGCCTCGCGAGCTACGGCCGCATCGGCTAGGTATTCGTGCACCGCTTTCAGCTGATTGCGGAGGTAATAGATAGTAGGGTTGAACCACAGCAGTACGCTTACACTTTCAAGCAGGAGGATATCCAGCGTGTGCCGCTGCCGTACGTGCACTAGCTCGTGTTGCAAAAGCTGCTCTCGCTCCGCGGAGCTAAGGCTAGCGTGTAGGGGCGACAAAAAAACGTTGCGTCCAAACGAAAAAGCCGGCATTTGGCGAGCAGAAAGCTCGACGAGCCAGAACGCGCCGTGGTTGGTACGTGGGTGCCGCCGCGCTAGCCGCCGCAGCCACCACAGGTTCCGCACGAGGCCTTGCAGCCGGTGCAGCATTCCCAAGCCGTACACGGCCAAAAGCCCTGCTAGCGTCCAATTCAGTCCGTTTAGCGGTGTGGTTGGCGGGGTAGCGGAAGCCGCAGCCGCTTCCAGTTGTTGCCAGTTTAGGCGCAAGAGCAGCGGCTCTTGGTCGGGAGTGGGCGTGGCAAACAGATACGCAGTAAGGGCCGGGAACGACACCAGCGGCAGCCCCAAGCTTACAGCTATGCTTGCTACTAGGTACCACCGATTCCAACTGAAATAAGTGAGGTTGGCAAAAAGCAACCGGTACAGGAGCGCGAAAACAGCCAGGCAGAAGGACACTTCCACCAAGTACAGGAAGCAGCTACTTAGCATCACCGTCTTGCTTGGAAGCCTGATCGGCTTGGAGTAACTTGAGCAGCAGCAACTGAACCTGCTGTTGATCAAGCTTTTCCTCTTCCACCATAAACGATACTAAATCGGAGGGTGAGTTATCAAAGTACTGCGTGAGCAGGCGTTTGAAGCTGGCCGCTCGGTATTGAGCACGGCTGATCAGCGGGAAGTACTCGTAGGTTTTGCCATAGGCTGTAAAACCCACATACTCCTTGCGCTCCAAAATGCGCACCACCGACGAGATGGTGTTGTAGGGCGGTTTCGGCTCGTCGGGCAATTGCTCGATGATGTCCTTGACGAAAGCCTTCTTCAGCTTCCAGAGGATTTGCATAATGCGCTCCTCTGTTTTGGTTAGCTCTTCCATAGGCTAAACGTATAACGTATTTATCAGTTATACAACTTATTAATAAGTTTTAAAACGTATTCATCCGTTTTGTCTCTATATGGGCGTGCTATACTAGTGTAAGTATCTATTGATCAATTGAATGTCGTTTTGATGTTGACCTGTAGCATTTTTGGTATCTGCTGCTCAAACAATAAGTAGATCAAGAAATAATGTAGGTACATTTGTTGTATAGGGCATAGGCCAACGCATCCTTGGGATGGTTGAAAACCTAGCCGTTTTACTTGTTGCTCTCGCTATGAATTCTCTGCAAGACCTTCACGCCACTGCCAGCAGCTTCCAAAAAACAGTGAAAATGCCTGTGCTCTTCGTTGGGCATGGTTCGCCTATGAATGCGCTGGCCGATAACCCGTTCACCCAAACCCTGCACCAGCTAGGCCGCGACATCCGCAACGTGCAGCCGCCGCGGGCGATACTGGTGGTATCGGCGCACTGGCTCACGCGCGGCACCTTCGTGGCCGTCAATGAGCGCCCCGAAACCATCCACGATTTTGGCGGCTTCCCACAGGAATTGTTCGATATGCAGTACCCGGCACCCGGCGCGCCCGATGTAGCCCAGGAGGTGCTGGCCGCGCTGCCCGATGCGCACCCCACCGACGAATGGGGCCTCGACCACGGCACCTGGACGGTGCTGCACCACTTGTTTCCGGAAGCTGATATTCCGGTGTTCCAGCTTAGCATCGACTACCACAAGCCGATGACCTTTCATGCCGACCTGTCCAAGCAACTCCGGTTTCTGCGCCGCCGCGGGGTGCTGATTGTGGGCAGCGGCAACATCGTGCACAACCTGCGCCAGAGCATGCCCAAGTTCATGGCCGACGACGCCACGCCGTACGCATGGGCGCAAGAGTTCGATGAATGGGCTAAAGTGAAAATCAATCAGCGCGACCTGCTGGCGTTGGCGCACTACCAGCAAGCCGGGGCCAGCGGCTCCCTCTCGGTGCCCACCCCCGACCACTACATTCCGATGCTCTACAGCCTCGCCTTGGCTGAGCCCGACGATGCTATTCGTCACGCCTACGAGGAAGTCAGCTTCGGTGGTATGAGCATGCGCACGTTTGTGGTGGGATAGGGGGCAGTGCCGTTGAAAGGCAGTCGAAAGTACTTCGAGTAGTGTTTTTTGAAAATGAAAAGGCCCCGGCGCGTAGCTGCACCGGGGCCTTTTGTAGTGGAGGGTAGGGGCGCCTACTTCTTATTGGCTACGCGGATGGCTTTCACTTCCGGCGCTTTAATGCCACTGGCTTTGTTGCCGAAGCTGTTGCGCACGTAAGTTAAAACGTCGGCAATTTGCTGGTCGCTCAGGACGTCGAACGCAGGCATCACGTTGTTGTACGGCTCACCGTCGATGTCTTCGCCTTGCAGGCCGTTAAGGATAACTTTCACGAGCCGGGGTTTTTCGCCCAACACGTAGCTGGTTTTGGTTAGGGGCGGGTTCATGTTGTCCACGCCGCCGCCATCGGCTTGGTGGCAGGTGAGGCAGTTCTGCACGTAGACGGTTTTGCCGGCGGCTAACGTAGCCGCTGAAACAGCAGAAGTGCTGGCAACTGGTTTGGCTTTGGGAACTGGTTTTTTCTGGGCGTGTGCTGCGTAGCTACACCAGGTAAGTACGCACAGGGTAGCAAGAATATGCTTCATCTATCAACTTATTTTTTGGCATATACAATGCGGTAAATCGTGCCCTGCTTGTCGTCGGTTACATAGAGCGAGCCGTCGGGGCCCTGAGCGAGGCCGCAAGGCTTGTGCTCCGGCCGGCCGGCCGCCGCGTTGGCAGCAGAGCCCGCAAAGTTGTCGGCAAATACTTCATAGTCGCCGAAGGGCTTGCCATCCTTGAAGGGTTGAAATACCACGTAATAGCCTTTCTGAGGCTCAGGAGCACGGTTCCAGGAGCCGTGAAAGGCAATGAAGGCGCCGTTGCGGTACTTTTCCGGAAACATGGTGCCGGTATAAAACAGCAGTGCATCAGGAGCCGTGTGGGCGGGGTAGGCCATGGCCGGGTCGATGAAGTTGCCGGTCGCCTCTTTCTTGCCGTCGCCGCCGTACTCAGGCATCATCATTTTCTTGTGCTGGATGTTGTCGTAGTACATGTAGGGCCAGCCGGCATTGTCGCCTTTTTTGAGGGCGTACATGCACTCGGCCGGCAGTTCCGCCGACTGCTTGCTGTCATACAGCGCCGGGAAGTTGTCGTACAGCTGGTCGCGGCCGTGTTGCATCACGAAGAGCTGGTTGGTTTGCGCATTCCAATCCAGCCCCACCACGTTGCGCAGCCCGGTGGCGTACCGGGTGCCGTTGCCGTAGGTCTGGTTGAGCTTATCAGCTTTGAACTGCCAGATGCCGCCCGCCGAGTCGAGTACGGGGCAATTGGGCATGCCCAAGGAGCCCTTCTGGCGGTCCTTCACTTGGCAGGAGTTGGAATAGGCTCCCACGTTTACGTAGAGGTTGCCTTCCTTGTCCAGCGCAATGGATTTGCTTTCGTGCTGGCGGCGGTTGATGAGGCCCGTGACGATTTTCTCGGGTTGGTCGGGGTTAGTTACTTGGCCTTTGCTGTCCAGCTTGTAGCGAAACACTTCTTGGTCGGAAGAGGCATACAAGAAGCCTGGTGCGCTGTAGATGCCCGTGCCGCCATAGTTGCCGAAGCCACTCGCCACTTCAGCTTTGCCGTTGGCGGCTTGGCGCAACACCAGAATGCCTTTGCCGGCCGAGTTGGGCCGGTTTAGCTTCACGTAGATGGTGCCTTGCGGCGTAACGGTGATGTGCCGGGCGCGGCCTCCCGTTTCCGCCACTTTCAGGGCGCCAAAGCCGGCTGGTAGTTTCAAGCCAGCATTGTCGGCATCAGGTACCGGCGCCAGGGGGTTCTTGGCCTTCAAGGCAAACAAAGACAGGCTCCCGACCAAGGCCGTTGATAACAGCAGGTACCGGGATAAGTGAGTGGTCATAGTGAGTATGGGTTCGGTGAATCAGGTTTTTTCCTAGATAATGTAGCAAGTAAATCATTTGGTGAACAAGAAGAACACGCATCATGGCTGACTGGCTGATTAGCTGGGATATTACTTTCTCACGCAGTTGAAACCGACCTGCCGCGGCGCGAGCAGCCAAGCCGCTACGGAGCGCCACAGCAGGCCCCATTGCATAGCGACAGTAGCTGTAGCTACCCACATGCAGTAACCTAATGAAACCCCAATGGTTGACGGGTATGCGCCCCACCATACATCTGCGTCGGCGGCAACTATGTAAGCCTTCCACACGATCTAAGCAGCACCAGTTGAAAAACAAGGGTGGGCGGTTGGGCACTTGATGCGTAGCTTGGCACATCTGCCATTGTTGCTGCCATTTACTATGACTACACTCCAACACATCTTAAACCGCGCTACGGCCTCGGCGTTTGGGGCTAGTTTGTTGCTCGCTACCTGTGCCCAGGCCCAACAGCCTGCTGCTAAAATGCAGCCCAGCAAACCGACCACGCACCAGTTGAAGCCCACCCCCACAACAGTTGCGTGGGGCTTCTATGATGCTGCTGCCAAACCTGTGTTACGTATCAAGTCCGGCGACAAAGTGGAAGTACAAACACTTATCACCTCCAGTCCGACGCGGCTAGAAGGAGCGGGGCTACCGCCAGCACAAGTAGAACAGTCCCTGCGCGACATTCACAAGGACGTAACCAACAAAGGCCCCGGAGGCCATATTCTGACCGGGCCCATCTACGTGGAAGGGGCCGAGCCCGGCGACGTGCTGGAAGTGCGCATCCGGAAAGTGGAGCTGGCTATTCCATACGCCTACAACGCTTTCGGTCCGACCAGTGGCTTTCTGCCCGAGGACTTTGGCTACGCCAAAATGCGCATCATCCCGCTCGACAAGAAACGCATGACGGCCCAATTTGCGCCCGGCATCGAGATTCCGCTCCGGCCGTTTTTTGGTAGTATGGGTGTGGCGCCTCCGCCAGCAGCGGGCCGCGTAAACAGTGCCCCGCCCGGCATCCACGCCGGCAACCTCGACAACAAAGAACTGGTAGCTGGTACCACGCTCTACATTCCGGTGCACGTGCCCGGCGCCTTGTTTGAGGTAGGCGACGGCCACGCCGGCCAAGGCAACGGCGAAGTGGACATTACGGGGTTGGAAACGTCTCTGACGGGCACGCTGGAATTTGTGGTGCGCAAGGATATGCACCTCACCTGGCCCCGCGCCGAAACGCCCACTCATTTCATCACCATGGGCACCGACGAAGACCTAACCAAAGCCACTAAAGTGGCTCTGCGCGAAATGATAACCTTTTTGATGCAAGAGAAGAACCTCAGCCACGACGATGCTTACATGTTGGCCAGTGTAGCCGCCGATATGGAAATCACACAGCTGGTAGATGGCACCAAGGGCGTCCACAGCATGATTCCGAAGGTGATTTTTACGGGCAAAACCACCAGCAAAAGCACTAGCAAGTAGCGCCTAAAACGCCATGAACCAGTTAAAAATTCTCAGGCTGATCTTATTTACGTATACCTGATGTGGGTTCGAGGTGACCTAACCTGTGCCTAAATAAGCAACTGTTTGGCGCCCATGGGACTTTCCAAACGTTGGAACTCTCTAGCCACATGTGCGGGAGTTAGCAGGAGGTGGAGTAAAGCGTATTCCTCCTGGCTTGATTTCTCACTAGTACACTTTTGCCCTCGTCTTGTGTCGATTCTCAGAATTGTACATAAGACGAGGGTATTCTTTTTATGGGACAAATAGTTCGGTTCGACAAAATATAGTAGTACTATCTTAGGTAGGCATAATTAAACAATACCATTATTAACCATAAATTTTAGTAGTATTTTATTGAGTTTATTTGTATAATACACATCTTTGTTGCGCGCTTATGCAATAGAAGGGCTTCATTAGCAGTGGTATAAGCTTGCGTGTCTGGGTTTGAAATTTGTGTCGTTGTAATAATGTGCTGTGCTTTTGCTAGGGGTGAAATTGAACTTTGCCTCAGGCATCACGCATTGGTAAAACACCTGTTGTATCAAAAGAATGAACGCGGTGTTAATAAAAAAATGCTATTAAGTGCTTTGGTGTTGTCTTATGAAACAAACTTTTACTGAACTGTTTGCCAAACCTTTTTGCTGGAAATCGCAAAAAGTATATGCTGGAATCCTAGTGGCATATTGTCTGGCCGGACCGAAGCAGGCCCAAGCACAAGACTACTTTATCAAGGATGACTTCCGCACTAATAGTGCAGCCAACTTCCGGGTAGGAGGTAATGCCACGCTGACCGGCACCTCCGGCACGGATGCCGGTGGGTATCTACGGCTGACTACTAATGCTGGCAACCAGAGGGGGTTTGCTATTTCCACACAGACGTTCAATCCGGTAAACGGCTTCAGCATCTCATTCGAGTACTTTTCCTACGGCGGCACCACCACCGACAGCCAACAAGCAAAAGCTGATGGTATCAGCCTGTTCCTAATTGACGGAACCCAGGTGACCAGTGCCAGTGCGTTTGTGCCGGGTGGTTATGGCGGCTCCTTAGGCTACGCGCCGCTGGTAGCAGGATCTATCAACACACCAGGTGCAACGGGAGGATTCATTGGCATCGGCTTAGACGAGTTTGGTGGTTACTCCGCAGGAATTGAGGGTAAAAATGGAGGGCCAGGTCGGGTTATTTCCGGAGTGGCTATCAGAGGTGCTGGCAATGCTACTACCAGTAATACAGCTTACCCTTATATAACGGGCAAAGCTACTGGTACATACACGATTAGTGGAGGGACTAGAACGCTGAATCCTGGCGGTTTTGGTATTGATGTGGCTACTTCCCGAGCTCAAAACACTTCTCCTGATTACCGGCGGGTATTCGTCGACGTATTCCCGATCAGTAAAGGCTCCACTACCTACAAGGTCACGGTGCGGATTCAGAACGGTCCTAGTACTGTTACAACGGTGATAGACAATTACACTTTCACCAGTGCCACTCAGGTTATGCCCGCCAGCCTGCGGATTGGCTTTGCGGCATCTACAGGTGGCAGCACCAACTTTCATGAGGTGCGGGACCTGCAGATTGTTCGGCCTCCTGTAGCGAATAATGACGTTGTGTTCACCTCGTACCGTAGCAATACGCCGGTAACGTTCAGCCCTCTGACCAACGATGAGGCTTCAGGCAGCTCTCTCGACGTTGCTACCCTTGATTTAGACCCGACAACAGTTGCTATTGACAGGAATTTGTCAGTTCCGGAGGGTACGTTTGCTATCGGTACTGACGGGGCGGTGACGTTTACCCCCTCTGGCAATTTCGCGGGCACATTCACGGTGCCTTACACAGTGCAGAGTATCCTGAAATCTATTTCCAACCAGGGTACAATCACCATCAACGTTACAGGGGCTGATATAGCAACCACGCTCAACGGACCTACTGCCGTAAACGTAGGGTCTTCGGTTACTTATACTACTACCACGTCCAACGTTGGTATTGAAGCAGGCGCCAATGTGGTGCCGAAATTGGTGCTAACGGGGGACATAAGCATCACGCAACGGCCCGCTAATTCGTCTGTTACCACGTCTGGTACGGGTACCGCCAAGGTGACGACCATCACTTTTGCTGCTATCCCCTCCTTGTCGCCTTCCGACACGCCGATAGAAAACCCAGTAGCATTTACCTTGAACTCGGGCAGTGTTACAGGAGCATCTTCCTTTACTACTGCGGTGCCCGACCCAAGTACTGCAAATAATGCGGCCAACTTAGCCACTGGAGGGTACAGCTTGACCGGCATCTCCAATGGGTGCGGTGGTCCTGGCAAAGATGGCCCTGGTCCAATAGGCGCTCTTGCGTCGGATGGAAGCGAAATTGTTGTTAATACCTACTTCCAGGGGCAAGCATCTGTGGGGGTTGGAGCCACGAGTATTACGCTAGCTGGTTCTGGTACGGGATATGATACCCCCATCATGCCTGGCGATTTGGTGTTGGTAATGCAGATGCAGGGGGCAACTATAAATTCAACTAATACCAGCAGCTACGGTGCATTAAGCAATGTCACAGCAGGTGTGTATGAGTACGCAGTGGCAGCGCCTAATACCAATGTCTCTTATGCTGGGGGAGGTACATTAATCTTGATGAAAGGCTTGACAAACGCATATACTGCGGCAGCAGCTACATCATCGGCTGGTCCACAGCGTTTTCAAGTTATTCGTGTACCTCAATACTCCTCATATAATGCTGCCGGTACAGCTACCACTACCGGGGCAGCTTGGAATGGCACGACTGGTGGAGTGGTGGTGCTTGACGTAGTAGGTGTCACCACCTTTGGCACTACAACGACGGCCTTCAATATGACTAGCAAGGGGTTCAGAGGGGGCGGAGGAGTACGATTTGCAGGCATCTCTACCGGATATAGCAGCAACGATTATGTTAATATAGCTGGTGACAAAGGACTTGCCGGAGCACACGGATCTAAGGGTGAAGGAATAGTTGGAACCCCGCGCTATGTACGTCAAACCAACACTGCATTTCTTGATCTGGGTCAGGAAGCCTACCCAGGAGGCAGCGTCGGTAGAGGAGCACCCGGCAATGCTGGAGGGGGAGGCACCGATGCAGCAGTAACCACTAATACCGGCAATACTGGCGGCGGTGGCGGCTCTAATGCCATCAGTAGCGACAATGGCGGGAACGGCGGTAATTATAGCACAGCAACCGTAGTGGGTGGATTAGGAGCAACGGCTCCTGGCCTCTCAGCAGGGGGACGGCTGTTCATGGGCGGTGGCGGTGGAGCTGGTAGCAGCAGTACGTTGGGCGCAGAAAATGGCAATGGTGCCAACGGAGGAGGAATTATCATCCTGCGTACGGGCACTGTGTCAGGCACTGGTGTTATGAACGTTAGAGGTGGCAACGGCGGTAGCACTACAGCTAATGGAGCTGGCGGCGGCGGCGGCGGTGGCAGCGTATTAATTACTAGTTCCAATTCACTCGCTACTGTAACAATCAACGCCGATGGTGGAAATGGTGGGAACACCACTTCTGCCACTACTGTAAGCCCTTTACTGGGAGCCGGTGGCGGCGGTAGCGGAGGGGTGGTGTATTATAATGCTCCAACAGATCCTCCAACGGTTAGAACAGCAGGTGCAGCGGGTACTGCTAGAGCTACTACGAATGGTAATGCAACCACAAACGGGTCAGGTCCGGGAATTTCGGGTCCGGAAATACAGTACACTGCAACGGGTATTTCGGCAACTCTCGGTTGCCGCCCCGATCTGGACGTTTTCCTTCGGACGAATACGCCTCAGGTCGTTCGTGGCCAAGCTATGCAAGCTACCTATACCTTAACCGTTGTCAATAATGGCGGGGCCGCTACAGACGTAAGCGCCCTGGTAACGCTAGCCAACGGTACCAATACAACAACTGGTGGTTCTGCTACCGGTACCGCAAGTGGGTTGTTCAAGTACAAGAGCACTTCGGCCGCCACCATCACGCTGGCCGATAAAACGGTTGTTGCACTCACTACCACAACAGGCGCACTCAATTCCTACAGCGCACCTGATGCAGCATCGTCTGCTCCTGCTTTCAGTGGAATCGATATTCCTGCCGGGGCTATTTTAACCATCACCTTTCAGGTAGATATGGCCACTACTGCTGTCAACAATACGCCTTATCAGTCGGGTGCTCAGGTAGTGTACCTTGATCCTACACGGTCAACCGCTAGCAGAATGATAACGCCTGGTGGTACTTACCAAAGTGGCACTACGGCTGCTCCTGGTACGAACTACCTAAGCACTAGTTCCACTGGGGAAGACGTATCCATTGCCCGGCCGTTGCCGGTGGAGCTTAAGCAGTTCAGTGCGTTGGCTATCCGCCAGGACGCCGCCCTTACGTGGGTAACGGCTTCGGAAAAGAACAGTGACCGTTTCGAAGTGGAACGCTCGCTGGACGGGTTGCACTTCGAGGTTATTGGTTCAGTGAAGGGGCAGGGATACAGCAACCGGGAGCACACCTACCGCTACACGGATGCAAGTGCTGCGCAACGCGCCGTGTCTTCGATTGTCTACTATCGGTTGCACCAGATAGATGCTGATGGTGCCGATACTTACAGTGGAGTGGAGGCTGTACGCTTCGAGAAGAGTGTGCAAACGGCCATCCGGCTGTATCCAAACCCCGCCCAAGCCCAGGCCACACTCGATCTGAGGGAAGTACCAGCCGGCAACTACCAAGTACAGATCCTGGATATGACCGGCCGCGTGCTCAGTCAGCAAACCCTGAGTGGCAAGCAAGTCTATGAGCTGTCCACTACGGCACTCGCTCCGGGCTCCTATGTGGTGCAGGTAAGCGGCAACAGTGTACAACTAGCGCTGCGCTTGTTGCACAACTAAGTCCTGTTACAGTCGCAAACAGAAACGGCCCGGCAAGTTGCTGGGCCGTTTCTGTTTGCGGATAAATTTTTCCAGAAAGAAGCTTAGTTCAAGCGAGTTGCAGCAGGTGGAAGCTAGCTTCAATGCTCTGTAGTACACGGGGTTGTCACGTACAAGGTGGCGGTGGTAGCACGTATGCAGGAATGAGGCTAATACGGGAATCAAGGAGTGCAGACAACTCTTGGCAAAGTACAGCCATCTACTCTGTAGAAGTCTCTATACTTTGTGCTCTCGATGCGAAACCTCTTCCTGCTCCTCTCTGGCTTAGCAGCTGCCACCACGGCGGTGGCTCAGCAACCAACGGCCACTCTCTATCGTGCCACCGAACGCAAAGTCAACGACCTGGTGCACACTAGGCTCGACGTGCGTTTCGACTATGGCAAGCGCTACCTCTACGGCAAGGAATGGGTGACCCTCACACCCCACGCCTACGCCACCGATTCGGTGCGGCTTGATGCCAAAGGCATGGATATTAAGGCGGTGGCGCTGATGAACGGAGAGCGGCAGCAGCAACTAAAGTTCGACTACAACCAAACCAATCTGCGCATCCACCTAGGCAAATTCGTGGCGCCGGGCACCGCTTATACCCTCTACATCGAGTATACGGCCAAGCCCGATGAGCTACAGGTGGAGGGCAGCGCGGCTATCAGTGGGGCCAAGGGCTTGTACTTCATCAACCCCGATAGCGCCATGAGCGGCAAGCCCGTGCAGATCTGGACCCAGGGCGAGAGTGAGTCCAATTCCGTGTGGTTTCCTACCATCGACAAGCCCAACCAAAAGTCCACTTCCGAAATCAGCATGACCGTGCCGGCCAAGTACGTCACGCTCAGCAACGGCGCGCTGGTGAGCCAGAAGCCGGCCGGCGCTGGTTTGCGCACCGATACCTGGAAGATGGAGTTGCCGCACGCGCCGTACCTGTTCATGATGGCCGTCGGCGATTTTCGCATCACCAAAGACACGTGGCGCGGCAAGGAAGTGAGCTACTATTTAGAACCACAGTACGCGCCCCAAGCCAGACAAATCTTCGGCAAAACGCCCCGAATGCTGGACTACTTCTCGCAGCTGCTGGGCGTGGAATTTCCGTGGAACAAGTACGCCCAGGTGGTCGCGCGTGAGTTTGTGGCCGGAGCCATGGAAAACACCACCGCTTCCCTATTTGGCGAACAAGCCCAAGGCAACGCCCGGGAGTTGCTGGATTGGGAATATTCTGGTGTGGAGCGCGAAATAGCCCACGAGCTGTTTCACCACTGGTTTGGCGACTACGTGACTACCGAGAGCTGGAGCAACCTGACCATGAACGAGTCGTTTGCCAACTTCAGCGAGGTGCTCTGGGCCGAACAGGAATACGGGGCCGATGCCGCCGCGGCGCAAGCCGACTTAAGCATGCGGGTCTACTTCGGCAACCCGGCCAACTACACCAAGCCCCTGGCGCGCTACCAGTACGCCGACAAGGAAGACATGTTCGATGCCGTGTCGTACCAGAAGGGCGGCAGCATCCTGAACATGCTGCGTCATCATCTGGGCCAGGACGTATTTTTTCGGGGGTTACAGCGCTACCTAAAGCAGCACGCCTTCGGTACCGGTGAGCCGCACGACCTGCGGCTGGCGCTGGAAGAAGTTTCAGGCCAGGATTTAAACTGGTTTTTCGACCAGTGGTATTACCGCCCCGGCCACCCCACCGTCACCATCGACTACCACTGGGACGGCGCCCGCAAACGGCAGGCGGTAATCGTGCGGCAAACCCAGGCCGGAGCGCCGTTCGTGCTACCGCTCCACGTGGATGTATACACTAACGGCCGTCCGCAACGCTACCCGGCCACGCTGCGCCACGCCGTTGACACGCTCTACTTTCCGGCCGCCACCAAGCCCGACTTGGTGAATGTCGATGCCGACAAAGTCTTGCTTTGGCAGAAGAAAGATAATAAGCCGCTAACCGAATTTGCCTACCAATACAGCCACGCGGCGCGCTACCTCGACCGCCGCGAAGCCCTTACCGCCGCCAAAGCCCAACTTTCCGACGCTCTAGCGCAGAAACTTTTGTTGTCCGGCCTGACCGACAAAGCCCCAGCGCTACGCCGAATGACCATTGATTTGCTGGACCTCAAGAATGCCTCGTTACGCAAAACAGCCGCGCCACTACTAGCCAAATTGGCTACCACCGATTCTTCGGTGAAGGCGCGGGCGCTGGCCCTTACGGCTCTCGCTACCCTCCAGGACAAGCGCTACACCAAGCTGTTTGTTACGTCCCTGGACAGTAAGTCGTACCAGGTGCAGGGGGCGGGGTTGCGGGCGCTAGTGCCGCTCGATGCCAAGCAGGCCTTGGCCCGTGCCGCCGCCTTTGAAGCCGACCACAAAGCCGACCTGACACTGGCCCTTGTGGAGGTGTATGGTAAAGCGGGTGGCCCGGCGCAATGGCCGCTGGTACTGGCGAAGTTCGACGCGGCAAGCCCCAACTACCGATTGCAAATGCTGCCTAGCGTAGCCGAACTGCTCAACCGCCTCAACGACCCCGCGGCCCTGCCCCAAGGCATCGACCGGATCAAGGAGCTAGCGGTACGCTACAAGCAGTTTGGCATCCACGTGCCCCTCATCAAGTTGTTGCGCCAGATTCAGGAGCAGCAGGCCAGCCGCCCGAATGCAACTCAGGCCACTACGCTGGTGCAGCAAGCCGTAGCCGAGATAGAGGCGGCGAAGTAAGCGCCTGCCAAACAACAAAAGCCGCTACTCCATGGAGTGGCGGCTTTTGTTGTTTGGCAGGCGCTTACACAGGATAGCCCTGTGCAGGGAGTATTAGCTTCAGGCTGTTTACTAGGCCCAGGATACCGGTGCGCCACGGCACTTGCAGTGGGAGGGGCTGGGGCGTACTTGCGTTAGGTGAGTAGAGCAGAGGTAAATAAGGAGCGCAGATTTTTAAGTTATAGCAATGGCAGCTATTTCGTAAGTCCAACCGCAAGAAATATGGAGGTGCATCAGGAGTAGGTACATGTCACTTCCAGCAGAAGCTACGCCGCAGGTAGCAATAGGCCAGCAGCAAGAGCACAACGGGAAGTTGGTGATGCACCTATAGCGGCAAAAAGGGCTGCACAGACGATTTAAGGCTTGTTTTGGGCTCCTGCTTTTCTTTGGAAACGTTGCTGAGTCTGCTTTCTTGGCTTGAGTGGCTGCGCGCAGATAGGCTATTGCCAACACAGATTTCTTGCAGGCCGCAAATGCCCCAAAGCCGTAGTGTTCGAGCAAAGAATACCGCGTCAGTGAACAAGAATGCATTGCCGAAAAGCTTGTTTTTCAGGCAAATCAGGGTCTTAGAACCCAAGCTCGTCCGAACGCCCAACGCTGGCTGTCGTACCTTCGGGCTCAGGGTTACTACTTATGACGCAGGAACAGGTACGTTTGGCGGACGACAATACGCACACCACTTTTTGGAAACAGTTCGGTCCTTACCTCACAGAAAGGCAGTGGGGGACAGTCCGGGAAGACTACAGCGCCGAGGGGAATGCTTGGGGCTTCATCAGCCACGACATGGCCCGCAGCTACGCCTATCGTTGGGGCGAGGAAGGCATAGCGGGCATCTCCGACGACCAACAGCAGCTCTGCTTTTCGGTGGGCGTGTGGAACGGCCGCGACCATATTATCAAAGAACGGTTGTTCGGCTTGAACAACTACCAGGGCAACCACGGCGAGGACGTGAAGGAGCATTACTACTACTTAGATAGTACGCCCACGCACTCCTACATGAAGATGCTGTACAAGTATCCGCAACGGGAGTTTCCCTACGACGAGCTGATCAACGAAAATGCCCGCCGGACCCGTGAGGAGCCAGAATTTGAGTTGCTGGACACTGGGGTGTTTGATGATGGCCGCTACTTCGACGTGTTTGTGGAGTACGCCAAGGCTGGCCCCGATGACATTCTGATTCAAATAACGGTACACAACCGCGGCCCCGAAACAGCCCGGCTGCAAGTGTTGCCGCAGTTGTGGTTTCGCAACACCTGGAGCTGGGACCACGACAGTTACCGCCCCGAAATGCGCCAGACGCAGCCGGGAACCGTAGAAATCGACCACCAAGCGCTAGGCACCTATCAGCTCTACTGCGACCAAGACCCCCAGCTGCTGTTCTGCGAAAACAACACCAACGGGGCCAAGCTGTATGGATTGCCTGCCGAAGGCCAGCATTTCAAAGACGGCATCAACGACTATGTGGTGGAAGGCAAAAGCGGCGCCCTCAACGCCGAGCAGCAAGGCACTAAAGTGGCCGCGCAATACAAGCTGCGCGTGGCACCCGGCCTTACGCGCGTAGTGCGGCTGCGGCTAAGCGCCCACCACCACCAAGCGCCCTTCGCCGATTTCAACGAACTATTTGAGACCCGTCGCCAGGAGGCCGACGAGTACTACAACTGCCTGCAGGAGGGCATAACGAACCCCGATGCGCGCAATGTGCAGCGGCAGGCGTTTGCTGGCATGCTGTGGAGCAAGCAGTTCTACTACTACGACGTGAGCCAATGGCTGGACGGCGACCCCGCCATGCTGATGCCGCCCGCTGAGCGGCGCAAAGGCCGCAACCGGCACTGGCGGCACCTGCACAACGCCGACATTATCTCGATGCCTGACAAGTGGGAGTATCCGTGGTACGCGGCCTGGGACCTGGCGTTCCACTGCATTCCGCTGGCCATGGTCGATGCCGAGTTTGCCAAACAGCAGCTGCGCCTCCTCACCCGCGACTCCTACATGCACCCCAGCGGCCAGCTCCCTGCCTACGAGTGGAACCTCTCGGACGTGAACCCACCGGTGCATGCCTGGGCTACCTGGCGCGTATTCAAGATGGACAAGAAGCTCCGGGGCGACAACGGCGACACCTACTTCTTGGAGTCGGTGTTCCATAAGCTGGCCCTGAATTTCACGTGGTGGGTGAACCGCAAAGACCAAAGCAACCGCAACATCTTCGAGGGCGGCTTCCTGGGGCTCGACAACATTGGCGTGTTTGATAGAAGCGCCCCGCTGCCCACCGGCGGCCATATCGAGCAGTCAGATGGCACGAGCTGGATGGCTATGTTCGCGCTGAACATGATGCGCATGGCCCTGGAACTGGCCAAAACCAACTCGGTGTACCAGGAAATTGCCGGTAAGTTTTTCGAGCATTTCCTGTACATCGCCGATGCCATGACCCGTGGCGGCGACGGAGTATTCAACCTCTGGGACGAAGAAGACGAGTTCTACTACGACGTGCTGCATACCCCCGACGAAGAGCGCACCAAGCTCAAGGTTCGCTCCATCGTGGGGCTGATTCCCTTGTTTGCCGTCGAGATAGTAGAGCAGGAACTCCTGGATGCTATGCCCGAATTTACGGCACGCGCTACCTGGCTGCTCTCCAACCGGCCGCACCTAGCCAAGCTGGTGGCGCGTTGGGAGGAACCGGGCCGCGGAACCCGCCACTTGGTAGGGCTGCTGCGCCGGGAACGGCTCACCAAACTCCTTACCCGCATGCTGGACGAGGCCGAATTCTTGTCGGAATACGGCATTCGGGCCATGTCGCGCTACCACCAAGACCATCCGTATGTGTTCAGCACAGAGGAAGCGGATTTCTCGGTGAGCTACGTGCCTGGCGAAGCAGAATCCAGCATGTTCGGCGGCAACAGCAACTGGCGCGGACCTATCTGGTTTCCCATCAACTACCTCATCATCGAGTCGTTGGAGCGGTTCCACTTCTACTACGGCGACTCGCTGAGAGTGGAATATCCTACCGGCTCTGGCAACTTGCTCAATCTGAAAGAAGTGGCGGCGGCTCTCGCTGACCGCCTGAACAAGTTGCTTCTCAAAGACGAGAACGGCCGGCGCCCCGCCTTCGGGGATAATGAGTTACTCCAAACCGACCCTCACTTCAAAGACAACCTGCTCTTCCACGAGTATTTCCACGGCGACGACGGGCACGGCTTGGGCGCCAACCACCAAACGGGCTGGACTGGGTTGATTGTGAGATTGTTGCAGAAACGAGGACAGGAGGCGGCACCATCCGAAAAACAAAGTGTCACGCCATCGGCTTCTGATAGCTTATTTGTAACCTCTGCTTAAGTTCATGAGCTACCCCAACGCCGTTTCGCTCCAAGCTCCCGACAACACCACGCTAAACGCTTACACGGCATTCCCGAGCACCGCCGGTCCGCACCCAGGCATCATCCTGTTTCAGGAAGCCTTTGGGGTAAATGGCCACATCCGCAACGTTGCCGACCGCCTGGCCGAAGCTGGCTACGTGGTGGTGGCACCCGAGCTATTCCACCGCACCGCAGCGCCAGGTCTGGAAATTCCGTACTCGGATTTCGCAAGTGCCATGCCGCACTACAGCGCCATTACGGTTGAGGGACTGACCGCTGATGTGCAAGCCGCAATGGCCTGGCTGCAAGCCCAAGACAGCGTAACCGACAAAATTGGCAGCATCGGCTTCTGTTTGGGTGGCCGGGTTGCGTTTGTAGCCAATGCCGTGGCCCCGCTTGCCGCATCGGTGTCCTACTATGGCGGCGGTACCCACCTCGTGAAAAACCTAGCGAGTGATTTGCACGCCCCGCACCTTTTCTTCTGGGGCGGGCTGGATCAGCACATCAGCAAAGACAAAATCGAAGAAGTAACTCAGGCGCTGGACGCCGCCGGCAAGCCGTATATCAACACCGTAATTTCCTACGCCGACCACGGCTTCCACTGCGACGAGCGGCCCAGCTACCATCCCGCTGCTGCCGCCGAAGCCTGGGCACTAACGTTGGCCTTCTTCCAGGAAAAGTTGCGCAGTTAAGCTGTTGCCTGGAATGGATGCAGAGCTACTGTATACCTACACACTATAAAGCCGCAGGTTGATGATAAAGCTATGTGCTTTGGCATCAACCTGCGGCTTTGTAGTGTGTACGGTGCTTTAGACTAGTCATCCGTAAACTACTGGTAAGGCGCGCTTTTTAAGAACCTGCTTCCTTTTTCTGCATGGGAGCCAAGATGTTACGGTCGACGTAGAACGTGCCGAAGGGAACGACGCACGCCAGCAGCACTTTCCAGGTGGTGGTGGCAAAACGCCAGTGATATTCAACGCCCACCCGCACCGTGTTCAGCACAAAGAGCAGGAATAGCAACCCGTGGATGGGCCCCAGGGCCCGGACCAGGCTTGGGTCGTGGGAGAGGTACTTGAGGGGAACGGCCACGCCGATGAGCAACAGTAAGGAAATGCCTTCCAGCAGTCCGAGTAGGCGGAGGCGGCCAATTGGGGATTTCAACATCAGCAAACTTAAAAAGGGAATCGGAAATACGGGCGGTTGGCCAGGGGCGAAAACGGCCATGGTATCGCCAGGAAAATCAGTAGCAAGGCGGCCGTGAACCACAGGGCCATCGTGCGAAATTGGGTGGGGCTGGTTGGCTGGCGTTTGGCCAAGGCCGAGCCGATGGTCAGGACGACCACAGCCACCGTCATGGCGGCTACGTGCTGAAAGCCGAAAAACAGCGTGCCAGGGTCGTGCATCGCGTCCCGAAAACGAAAGGTTTTCAGCAACGGACTCGTGAAGTACAAGGCGTAACCTAGCACGAGTTGCACGTGTGCAAGGGTCGCAACGGTGTGCCGGGTGGCGTTGTCGTGGGCAGAGAAGGCTTTGCCGCCAACCCAGCCCTGATAGGCCCGGCCAATACCATACAGAAGCCCACCGAGCACAGCCCACCGCCCCAATGAGTGCAGAAACAACAACAGAGAGTACATATCCGTCAGGCCGTTGGGCAAGAGCAGGCATAACCAGACCCGGCTGCATCAGAAAATAAACAAGTACCTAACGAGCTGGGCGTATGAAACAGCAAGCGTTGGTGAAGAGGAAAGGCCATTGGATTCTTTGCGTGGGTGCTGAGGCAAAGGTCATACCCAGCGCAAAGGAGCGTTAGTACTGAAAAAGCCGAAATCAGGACTTTTCAATCATTCTGCGAAATACCAGCGGCGACACCCCGGCGTGCTTCTTAAACAACCGACTGAAATACGAGGGGTCGGCCACGCCAACTTCGCTGGCAATTTCAGCCACCGACAGCGTGCTTTGGAAAAGCAGGGCCTTGGCTTCCAACACAACGGTTTCTTCCAGCCACTTCGTCGGCGACTTGCCCGTGACCGTGCGCACGGATTTGGTTAAGTGGTTGGGCGTGATGTGTAGCAGGTTAGCGTAGTCACTAATGGAATGTGCTGATTTCAGCGAAGTAGCAACCAATTGCTTGAAGCGGTTGGTGATGGCCAGCGCCGAGGACTGCGGCGGGGTGGGAGTGGTGGCGTAGGCCCGGTTCAGCTCGTGGAGCAAGGCCAGCAGGTAAGCGCGCAGAATGTCGGGGTAATGCAGCGCATGGGTGTTGAATTCCGTGAGCAGACGCTGCATCCCGTTCTCAACAAAGCCCGCCGTTTGCGAATCAAGCTCGATGTAGGGGCTGCCCCAAAATTGCAGGAACTCGAAAGGATTTGGGGCGTCGGTGGGGCCGGTTTTGCCGAGGAGCATATCGTCGTGAAAGTGAAGCAGAAAGCCCGTATTCTCGTCGCCGGGCTGAAAAGAATGCACTTGCCCAGCTCGTACCACTAGCATCTGCTGCGGCTGAATGGTATAGATTTCATTGCCGATGCTCATGCGCGCCGTGCCCGAAGTCAGGTAGAGGCAGCTGTGCCCTGTGGCCCGCGAAGGCGGAATACCCTGCGTGAATTGCTGGTACATCTGCTCCACGGCTACCGCAAAAAACAACTCCGACCCTACCCGCCGCAGATCCCGGAAAGCCGACTTGTCGGGCATGAAATGAGTCAGAAAGCCGCTGGTATTGTAGGTGTTAATTGCTTGGGAAGATGATGCGCTCATAATGTTGAAACAGCCAAATAGCTAACGTACTGACGCTGCACTAGCGCCGCATCAGTAAGGACGAGTTATGCCCCCGGATGCTTTATTACCGGAGCAAACTACTAACCGGCTCACTGCAGTTCGTGAACAATGCAGAGACGCGATACTTCGCGTCGCGGCGTTGAACAGGTGGCCTGCCTAAAACAGGTTTACGATGGTTGTCGAAGGCTTCGTGCTACAGCTAACCAAACAACGACACGGCGCGAAGTGCCGCGTCTCCACCCAACATGATTATGGGTTGCGAAACAACTGGGGGCAGTGCTTTGCAAATAGAAAATGGGCTCAGCTGATAGTCCTGTGGCTTGATGAACGCAATAGCGCGAAAATGACTGCTGCCGCCCGCTATATTGCGGCCTAACGCTCTCAGAATGCCCCTTACCACCGATTGGAGTGAGCTGGCGGTAGCGCAGGTGCAAGGCCGGTCGCGGCTGATTACTTGCCGCAACTTGCAGCCACTCAAGATTCTGAATCCAACAGCTCCTTCTGGTTCCTGCCACGCGGTGCTGTCCAGCTACGGCGGCGGCATGGTGGCCGGCGACGTTATTCAATTACGTATCACGGGCGGCGCCGATACCCGGCTGTTCGTTAGCTCGCAGTCCAACACCAAAATCTTCAAGTCCATTGACGGCCAGGTGGCCGAGCAGCATATTGCTGGCGAACTGGCCGAAGGAGCCCTGGCCGTGGTGTTCCCCGACCCCGTTGTGCCACAAGCAGGCAGCCGCTACCGGCAAATCCAGCACTGGAACATAGCCCCGAACGCGCTGCTACTGGTAGCCGACTGGCTGCATTCCGGCCGCATGGATATCGGCGAGAAATTCGAGTTTCACTCGTTCTTCTCGGAGCTGCACGTGCGCCACCACGGCCGCCTGACGCTCCTCGACCGGTTTGCGTTCAGCCCCGACAAGCACATTGCCACGTCGCCGGCCAATTTCAGCACTCATCAAACGGTGCTCTCGCTCTACCTGGTGGGGAGCCCCGCTGACCCGCGCTTCACGCGCCTTGCGGCGTTGTTTCAGCAGCTTAAGCTAGTCATGCCCGACACTCCACAATTCGACCTCAGCGGCCATAGTTGCCTGATATCCGTAACTCAGGCCAAGGCCGATGTGTACGTGCTGCGCGCCGCCGCCCACAGCCGCCACGCATTGCAGCCGCTTTGCACGCAAGTGCTGGACGTGTTGGCTGAAGAGCAATTCTTCGGCTACAACCCGCTGGCGCGTAAGTATTGAGGAACGAGCTGCCCTTCCGTATAATGAATGGTAGCTTGCCCCTCACCACTTGTGACTACGAACGGGGCCGGCGGTCCTCACTAACCGATTGAAAAGCGCGGTCTTTGGCGGCGTGAATGTGGTTGATGATTTCATCGAGGCCGAAGCCGTCGAGGGCCCGGGCGAACAGGAATGGCCCCTCGCCGCGCATCCGCCGCGAGTCGCGCTCCATCACACCCAAGTCGGCCCGAATTAGGTCTTTGAGGTCGATTTTGTTGATGACCAGCAAGTCGGACTGCGTGATGCCGGGGCCGCCTTTACGCGGAATCTTGTCGCCACCCGATACGTCGATAACGTAGATGGAATAGTCCACTAGTTCGCGGCTGAAGTGGGCGGCCAGGTTGTCGCCGCCGCTTTCCACAAACAGCAAATCCAAGGTTGGGAAACGCACCATTAAGTCTTCCAGCGCGTCCATGTTCACGGAAATATCTTCCCGGATGGCCGCGTGGGGGCAGCCGCCGGTTTCCACGCCCACAATTCGGTCGGCACTTAAGGCACTGTTGCGGATCAGAAACTCGGCGTCTTCGCGGGTGAAAATGTCGTTGGTGACCACACCCAGCGCGAAGTCGTTGCGCAGCCGCTCGCACAGCGCCTTGAGCAGCGCCGTTTTGCCCGTGCCCACCGGCCCGCCAATGCCCACGGTGAAGGCGCGCTTCCGGAAATTACGGTAGGAGGGCAGCCGGCGCGTTTCCCGCTTAGTGAAGTCGCCTGGTGACTCCATCACCTCGTGCGTGTGGCCGTGTAGCAGAAGGGCAAGTTTGTCAGCAAAAGCCATAGTGAAGGCAAGGTTGTGAAAGAGTGAAAGGACAACGGAAAGGATGTCATCCAAGGTGCCGGAACGCTGTCGAGACGCGAAGTGCTGCGTCTCGACAGCGTTCTGGAAGCTGCTAAACTAATTCTGAAACAGCTTCGAGTAAATATCCTCGTGTAGTACCTGAGTTGCATCCAACAGGAAAGCAGATCGGGTGGCTTCGTGATAGTACTTGCTGCCGTGCTCAGCCAGCAAGTGCTCGAACACGGCGTAGAAATCGTGCTGGAGGCGGTGGCCTTCCAACGGACCCATGAACCCCAGCCGGATAGCCGCGCTGAGTTGGTCGCGCAAGGCCATGTGCAGGTACACCGCTTGTAAATCAGCCAAGGCAAACCCAGCCCGTTTCAGCGCCAGCGTGAAGCTAATGGTGAAGTGTAGCGGCACCTGTTGCACCGCAAACCAGGCGCTCAACTCAGGCAGGTGGGCGGCCGGATAAAAAGAGGCCAATAGCTTCAGCCAGGTCTTGCCCTGCGTGATGCTAGCCCGGTGCAGCGCCGGAACCAGCAGTTGCGCATCGTATTCCTCGGCCAACTGCCGCAGCTCTGGCCCTAACTCCGGCAGTGTGAAACAAGAGTGCATAAACGGCAGCTCCAAGCTAGCCGCTTGCTGCATATAAGCGTACAGGTGCTGGCGAAACTCCCCCGGCGTTTTTACCAACCCAAACGTGAGGCTGCTCTCCAAGCCATACGAATATGCAAACGAGCCTGTCGGCAGGGCGGAGTCTATAAGGTGCAGCAGCCGAACAAATTGCATGAGGAAAGGAAAAGATAAGGGGAGCTGTAAATAATTAAAAGCTAACTCCCCTCAGCTGAGGAGGGGAACTAGCTTTAAAATAAATTATACAGTTGCGCTAGCGGCAGTTTGGTAGCTGGTTCGCAGGTGAGGTGCACGCCGTCAACGGTCACGCGGTAGGTTTCGGGGTCTACTTCGATGTTGGGGAGGTAGTCGTTGAGGGCCATGTCTTTCTTGGTTACGGTGCGGCATCCTTTCACCGCTACTACTTGTTTGGTTAGGCCGTAGGTGGCCTGCACGTGCGCCACTGAGGCTTGCGAGACAAACACCATCGACGTCGGGCCAATGGCCGAACCGAGCGAACCGAACATGGGCCGCGAGAAGGCCGGCTGGGGCGTAGGAATGGAGGCGTTGGCATCACCCATCTGCGACTGTACAATCACGCCGCCCTTGATAATCATTTCCGGCCTAGCACCAAAAAACTGCGGCTTCCAGAGCACCAAATCGGCCAGCTTGCCTCGCTCTACGGAGCCTATTTCGTCGGCGAAACCGTGGGCGCGAGCGGGGTTGATGGTGTACTTGGCCACGTAGCGCTTCACCCGGAAATTATGATGGCCGCGGCCGGCATCCTCGGGCAAGGGGCCACGCTGCTGAGCCATTTTGTGGGCAGTCTGCCAGGTACGGGTCAGTACTTCGCCCACCCGGCCCATGGCCTGCGAGTCCGAGGAAATGATGCTGAGCGCCCCCATATCGTGCAGAATATCCTCGGCGGCAATGGTTTCGCCGCGGATGCGGCTTTCGGCGAAGGCGACGTCCTCGGGGATATTCCGGTCGAGGTGGTGGCAGACCATCAGCATGTCCAGGTGCTCATCGATGGTATTGACCGTGAAGGGCCGCGTAGGGTTGGTGGACGAGGGAATAACATTCGGCTCGCCGCAGATTTTGATGATGTCGGGGGCGTGGCCGCCGCCGGCGCCCTCGGTGTGGTAGGCGTGGATGGTGCGACCCTTGAAGGCAGCAGTGCTGGTTTCCACGAAGCCGCTTTCATTGAGCGTGTCCGTATGGATGCACACCTGCACGTCGTACTGCTCGGCAATGGTCAGGCACTGGTCGATGGCGGCAGGGGTGGTGCCCCAGTCTTCGTGCAGCTTGAAGCCCAGCGCGCCAGCTTCCACCTGCTCAATCAGGCCCTCGGGACGGGAGGTGTTGCCCTTGCCCAGAAAGCCGAAGTTTAACGGGTATTCCTCGGTAGCACGCAGCATCATTTCCAGATAGAATGCACCTGGTGTGCAGGTGGTAGCCGTGGTGCCCGCCGCCGGCCCCGTCCCGCCGCCCACCATCGTAGTAATGCCCGACGCCAGGGCCTCCGGTATTTGCTGCGGACTAATGAAATGAATGTGGCAGTCAATGGCGCCCGCCGTCAGAATCTGCCCTTCGCCGGCAATAACTTCGGTGGTCACGCCCACCACCATGCCGGGTGTCACGCCGGGCATAATGTGCGGGTTGCCAGCCTTCCCGATGCCCACAATTCGCCCGTTCTTGATACCAATATCGGCCTTGTAGATGCCGGTGTAATCCACGACCAGGGCGTTGGTAATCAGCAAGTCCAGCGCCTCCGCTTGTGCAATGCCGGCGGCCTGGCCCATGCCGTCGCGGAGCACCTTGCCGCCCCCGAACTTGCATTCCTCCCCATACACCGTGTAGTCCTGCTCGACTTCAATCAGCAAATCCGTGTCGCCGAGGCGCACTTTGTCGCCGGTAGTGGGGCCGTACATATCGGCGTACGCCTGCCGGGATAGAGGGTAGGGCATGGTAGGCTAGGTTATAGAGTGGCGCTTTATGGTTAGCGTGCATCTGCGACGCGTGCACTGTCGGTTTCACATCTCTGACGTGTCTGTTGGCACGATTTGCCAAAACGGCGCAGTTGATTCGCGTCATAGACGCGCCCCAGCCGTGGATTAATTAATCCAAGTACTTTGGGTGAAAAGCACGTGGAAATAAATTAATAGCAGCAGGTTAACCAAGTATAAGCCGGTTGCCATTTCCCTATACCAGGGTATTGAATTTGAGCTAACAGCTAGATGGATTACTACGTAAATAAAAAACAACGCGTAATATAGAATGGCCTGCCTAGGATAAAAGCTATTAAATTCCCATAAGCCTCCTAAGCTGCTTACTACTAATAAGTATATAACAAATAAAAGACCCACTAGCCAAACTTTTTGCCGGGGAGGTAATTGCCAAATTTGCCACAACAATACCACAAAGAATGGTGAAGCTAAAATATAGCGAGCCAATCCTACCAAGTCTCCTCCTTGGTAAAAAATAATAAAAAACCCAGCGCCAAAGCAATATCCCAGAGAGAAAAGAACTGCCCGAGAAGGAAAGACAACTCCGTGAAATTTTTTGCGTCCACTTAATAACCACTTGTATCCCAATCCCAAGCAGAAAACCATACTACAGAGAGCTATCAGTAGGCCAAAGGAATCCAACCATAGCACATTAATGCCCGCAGAGCTGTGGAAAGGGAAAGTAGGTTCTTTAAAAGTTTGTCCCCACAGAGAGTGTACTTTATAAAAAGCCCAAGCATCGCCATGGCTGTTGTATTGCATCAGCATTACAATGCCGACAGCACTTGCCATAGCCAGAATTCCGCCTAGGATACGAAGAATACTCTTGTGCCAAGGTTGTTGATTCCACCAGAGTAACTCAGCAAATAAGTAAGCCGGTATAAATAGAGTAGCTGCTGAACGGGCAAGGCAAGCTCCTAGTAGCCCCACAATCACTAAGCCGTACTGATTTCGGTGCAATCCAGCTAGAAATAATGCCCCCAACATGAAGAACAAAGCTTCTGCATAGGGTACCATAACAAAAAACAGCATGGGGGCAGAAAGGGAGACCAGAATTTGGCGAGCTGATAGCCGGAAAGCCCAGGCTAAAATTCCCACTCCAATACAGCCACAAGCGCCATTCATAATGCTTATCCCAACTGCGTTAAGTCCGGTTAACTTCCAAACAACTGGTAGTAGCGGGAAAAAAGCATTAATTGCACTTGAAGCGTCATCGTAGCCTGTCTGCGATAAACGGTAAAACAGCCCAGCGTCCCACGATTGGAGACTTACCTCGTTTGGTATGTGCTGAATGATACCTAATGTATATAGGGCAAAATAGGTAATTAGTAATATGCCTACATGCGCCCCTATTGTTATAAAGATGAGAGCAGCACGATTCCGTACAAGCGTATGGGGCCAGTGAGTAGCCTGTCGTAGATAAGGCAAGTTAACCATGAGTATTAGCGTATTTTTTCTACAAACAGATCATCAAAGTAGAATTTGTAATGGTAACCCCACTGCCACAAGTAGATTTTCACCTGATCTGTGTCTTGCATATTTGGTGGTAAAAAGTGTGTTTGATGTATTAATTGCCACTGTTTATAGCGTTTCACCACTTCTTGTATAGGCAGCATTCGGTAGTGAATGGCCTCGCCGTTGCGTTCTACTACTACTACTAGTGCTGCATGCATCAAACCGTGCGGCAGCCATACCCAGCCTCCTATCCGAAGATGCTGTGGGCTTCCCAACTCCGACCAGGTTTTGATGATACTAGGCCCATAGTCAGCAGTAGCTAAAAACTGATTGGACCATTGCCCTGTGTGTGCTATTGTGTCCGCTAGCCAGTCAGGGTCAGGTGCTGTGGTTCCGTGCACATCTTCATAACCTACTTGTAAAACAGTGGTAGGAGAATCGGACTGACAACCGCTCAGTAGAAACCAAACCAAGCTCATACTGGCCGCTATACAGCGTACTGCCAAACAACTCATTTCTGTTTTTTTGAGGAAATATACTACTCCTAACTATAGCAGGGCGTAGTAGGAGCCCTAAGAAGGGTCAGCTAGTGAAGAACCCGGCATATATGCAAGTCCCTTTTGAAGCGTGTGATGCAGAGCGTGATGAGTTACACGGTTCTGATGCCCATTAACACGATTTGCCAAACGAGTCGCCCAGGCGTACCCGTTCGCTAGTAGTAGGGCCGTACATATCGGCGTACGCCTGCCGGTTGATGCGAAGGGACATGATGACTTAGCTTTATATGATTATGGTGGAGCAATTTGCTTTTTGCAAATGGCAGACTGGCTTCCTCTCAGGTACAATCAAGAGTAATATTATATGATAACCAAGGTGTCTTTTCTGCAATTCTAAATCCTACAGTATTCTGAATGGTAGCTATCCACTCATCGGTTGAAGAACAATCAGTTGACCATTGATTGAAATTATCAACCCCTACAAAATTCTCTTTATCAAATGAAAAGGTCTGCGATATTTGATAGTACTCTTCTTCACCTTCAATACAGAATTGGCGCGTAAAACTGATAGTGAAAAGTGCAGGTTGCTCTGAACTTAAACCGAACACTCCATATTCAAAAAGGAGCATATCATTATCTGGTGCACTATTATCTACTCCTGCTATTTTAGTGTTCTTATAAAGCTTAATTATAAGCTTTACCACTGAAGAAATTGTAGCATTTTCATCCTGAGATTCTAGTTTATCGAACTCGTATTTATATGTATTTTCTATATTCGGTAATTCAACAGTATAAATCATGGTATAGGAATGAATGTGTTTGATTTCGCCGCTAAAATCAGCTTTTCAACTTATACAACGCATTTTCTTTACTTCCAGCCTCATCCAGCTTCCCGTCAATCCAGCCGTTGCCGCCGTACACGATACGCTCGCCGGACAAGGCTACCAACGTCACCCGTTTCCGCTCGCCGGGCTCGAAGCGGACGGCTGTGCCGGCGGGAATGTTGAGGCGGAACCCGTAGGCTAGCGCCCGGTTGAATTGCAGGGCGGCGTTGGTTTCGAAGAACGGGTAGTGCGAGCCAACCTGCACCGGCCGGTCACCCATGTTGGTTACGTCTATCTCCACGGTGGCACGGTCGGCGTTCAGAGTAATATCTGCTGAGGCCAACAGATACTCGCCGGGGTTGGGGTGCAGCACGTTGTCGATAACCAGTTTCTCGGTGGTGCGGGTGAGGCCGGAGGCGTAGAGCGCCAGTTCGGGGGTGCCTTGCTCGCGGCAGATGGGGTGGTGCACGGTCACGAGTTTGGTGCCATCGGGAAAGGTGCCTTCCACTTGCACTTCGGCTATCATGTCGGCCACGCCGGGTAGCACGTCTTGCAGGCCGAGGAGCTGTTTGCCTTTATCCATGAGCACTGCCACCCGCTCCCCATCGCGGATAAACTCCAGTAGCTGGGTGGCAATGAGGGCCATAGCTTCGGGGTAATTAAGAAGCAGGCCGCGGGCATAGCGCTTTTGCGCTACAAAACCGGCTTGGTGCAGCACCAGCTTATCGAGGTCCTTGGGCGAAAGGTGCATGGGTGATGGTTGCTTATTGGGAGTCTATTGTTGAATAGCTGATGGCTGAACTGTTGATTGCTAGAAAGGAAAGTTGATAGTTGAACGGTCAACAATCAGCGGTAACCATCACCAATTCAATTAAACATTCACGTAAATCATCCAGCCGCCGTAGAGGATGCAGGCCAGCGACGAAACCACGCCGGTGGCTAGGCGAATGCGGCGGCTTAGGCGCATGCGGGGCGTGTATGGAATGCTGAGCAAGCCTGCCACCCCAAACATGCCCAAGATGGAGCCCACTCCGAACACCAGCAGATACAGGATGCCAAGCAGTGGGCTGGTAATTTCCGTCATTACCAAGAGCACCAGTGCGCCGCTGCCCGCTAGGCCGTGGATGAGCCCTACGGTATAGGCCACGCGGTGCTCGGAGGTGGTTTTTATCTTGAAGCCTAGCGGCTCCTTGCCCGCTAACCGGCTCAACCCCATGACCACCAGCATGAGCCCCACGGCGGCCTCGAAATAGCCTGATTGCAGAAACGTGGCCCGACTCAGCAAAATTACGGAGCCTACCAGCGCAATCATGGTGGTGTGCCCTAGCCCCCAATACAAGCCGTCTTTCATGGCCAGTAGGGTGCTGTCGCGCTTGGAAACCATGCTGCTAACGGCCAGCAGATGGTCGGGCTCGAAGGCGTGGCCGGCGCCGGCTACCGACGCGAACAGAATAGGCAACAGGTTCTCCATGCAGAAGCAGGTTGGGGCTGAGCTTGCTGGTGTAGGATAGAGAATCCGGGGTGGGGCGGGCGGCAGCAATTCGGTGTTTCCTATGGGCCGATTGCTAGGACAGGGTTCGGAAATATAAGTGCCAAGTTCCACTAAACTGCAAAAGCGACCCGACATTGCTGCCTGGCCGCTTTTGGCGGTGCGTGGTAGTGATTGTGTTAAGGGGGTTACTTCATTTTGGCTTGCAGCAGCTTTACCACCTCAGCGTTGCCGCTTTCCTTGGCGCTGGCCATAGCATCCTTGCCGTCGTTGTCCTTAAGCTTGGGGTCGGCCCCAGCGGCTAGGAGCAGCGTAACCAACTCTGCATTGCCTTCGCCAGCGGCGGCCATAAGCGCCGTAGCGTTGAAGCTGTCGGGCTTGTTGACGAGGGCTTTGTGCTGCAGCAGCACTTTCACGGTCTCCGTTTGGCTGCGGCCCGCGGCCAGAATAAGAAAGCTAGTTGGAAAGCCGGGCATCATCTCCACCGGCGCATTCGGATCGGCACCGGCTTTCAACAGTGCATCCACGTCAGTGGGTTTATTTTTTACTACGGCCGCATACACCTTTTGAGTGGGTGTTTGGGCCATAGCTACTGTGGCGAAACCTGAAAATAAAACAAAAACGAGAAGAAGTTTTTTCATGCCAAGAAACAGACTCTAGATGTAATCAATAGCTTCAAATATAGCAAGTCATCTAGAAAAAACGCTATTTAATGGCCTTATTTACGCGCGTGATGATGAAATAGCGAGTAAGCTTCGGCAAGATCTTAGCGCCCCATCTATTGAGGTGTTTGCCCTATAGTTCAATTTCTGCGGATCTCGTCAACCGGGTAATTCTGAGTGCAAGCTAGCCTGATGGGAGTAGTGAATTCTAGGCTGACGGCGCGCTTCGCTGGCAGCGTTGTGCGTAATTCTATCTACAGTGCTGGGCGTACGTCCTGCGGGGGGCGGTTGTACGTAGTTTTCACGTGAGGCACCGTAGTGGGTGGTAGTGGCTTGAGACTGGCCGCTGGCTGTCACCAAGAATATAGCGAACGGAAAAGCGTTTTTCACCAGACAAAGAGTTTGCGTCTGAGTGTGTGGCTCCTACTTGTAGCGCTATTACTGGTTGGTCATTAGCGGGTTTATGTTGCTGCGGCTTGCCGACCCATACGCTGGGCCATCATGCTCGCCATGATGATTTGGAGGGCGTGGTAAAGCATAAGCGGCAGCAGGAGCGCCCCCGTAGACGCAGTAGTCGGAAACAACAAACTGGCCATTACGCTGCCGTGCACCAACGACTTTTTGGAGCCGCAAAACAGGGCCACTATCCGGTCTTCACGCGCAAAGCCCAGTACCCCGCTCAAGCCCCAGACCAACCCGAAAATCAACAAGTACAACGCCACCATGCCCAGCCCTAGCAGCACCACGTCGGTGGGTACGTAGCTAGTGAAAACACCTTCGGCAAAGGATTCGCAAAACGAGGTGAAGACGATGAGCAGAATGATGACCTGGTCGAAGGTGCGTAAGGACTGGCGGTGCCGCTCAGCGAAGCTCCCGAACCGATGGTTGAGCAGAACGCCCGCTACCACGGGTAGCACCACCTGCCAAGTTAAGTCCAGCGCGAGCCCCCACAGTTGGCCGCCCCCAGTGCCGGTGTGCAGGATCAGGCTGGTCCAGATGGGGGTGAGGAAGATGCCGAGCAGGCTGCTAATACTGGCATTGAAGATGGCTGCGGGTAGGTTGCCACCGGCAATGCCCACCATGACCACCGACGTAGAAACCGTGCTAGGCAGGGTGCAAAGAAAGAAAATACTTTGCCAGAGCAAATCGGCCTTTTCGCTGCCAAAAAACGGCCGCACGGCCAGCGCCAACAAGGGAAATACCACGAAAGTGGTGAGTTGTACTACCGTGTGCAGCCGCCAGTTACGCAGCCCAGCCTTCATCTTGTCCAGGTTTAGTCGTAAGCCATAGAAAAAGAAAATGAGGGCCACGCCTGCCGTTGTCAGTAGCTTCCAAGGCACCGGGCTGGCTTTGCTGCCTACGCCCGGCAGCAGATAGGCTAGCCCTACGGCTACCATCAACCCCACTAGAAACCAGTCGAGCAGGCCGGCTCGGCGCAGTAGGGCCACAACGCGGTTTTCGGGAAGGGCTGGTTTGGAAGTAGTGGGCATGCTCGGGAAGTAGGAAGGGCAAAGTAGGGTTGAACGGGCGGAGGCGGTAGTGCTACAGCTCGATTTTGCCGCCACCACACCCTACAACGATACGCGAAGCACAGGCTCCGTGGTGCAGCCAACGGCGTTTAGCCAGACAAAATAAAAGCGTCAGGCTACAATTGCCTGACGCTTTATAGGTTATGCAGAGGAGTAGCTCGCGCTTTTTACGACGGACTTGCCCTCCGTTGCTTTCCGAACGCGAATTACGCGGCCACTAGCTTGGCTTGCTTTTTCTTGGCTTTGCGCAGCCGGTTCAGCCACATAATAGTGCCCGTAATGGGGAAGGTGACACCCAGCAGGCAAACAATCAGGCTGATGATTTTGGAAGGCAGGCCGAAGATAGAGCCGGTATGCACGGGCTTGAACATGCCACGTACGCGCTGGCCCAGGTTGCGCTGTTCGTAGGTTTGCTGACTGATTACCTGGCCCGTGTACTGGTCTAAATACACCTCGTCGGTGGCGTTTTCGTAGCTGGCCCCCGGCCGTAGCGTGGCTACTTTGATGCTACCAGTGGAATCTTTGGGTAGCTGCAGAGAATAATACTCGGCGGTAGGGGCCTGCTGCCGGGCTAGGGTGAAGGCGGCATCCGGCGTGAGGGCCGCGGCATCAGCCACTGTTGGCGCGGCAGAAGTAGGAGGCTCTGGCCGTTGCATAGGCGAGTTCGTAACCGCATAAATGCCTTTGTTGAACCACTCAAACGACCAAGCCAAGCCAGTGAAGGCGAAGATGAAGAGGAAAAGCGCCGAGTAGAACCCGAGCACAATGTGCAAGTCGTGGTTGACGCGCTTCCAGTTGCCGTTCCATTTCACCGTCAGGCGCTGCCGTACGGCGTTGCGCGTGGCAGGCCACCATAGCACAATACCCGTCCCGATAATGAACAGGAACATCACGGTGCTAACGCCCACTATCAGCTTGCCGATGGGGCCGCCCACCATGCCGCGGTGCAGGGCCATCATCGTGAAGAAGAACGTTTCCCGGTAGTTTAACTCGCCCATGACGGCCGCAGTGTACGGATTCACGAACACTATCGGGCCTCGGCCACCTTCGCCACCGCCTTTACCGCCTTTGGCTTCGGGGCCTTTGCCGCCCCGGCCTTGCGCACCAAGCTGGCCGCCCGCTTCCGAGCGGGCCCCTGGGCCGCCTTCCGCGTGGCTTTCACGGCCGGCACGCCCTTCTTTACCCGCTCCTTCGCCTTTACGCTCGCCGCTGGGGCCGCCGGGCGCCCCTGCCAAGCTGACTTCAACAGTACGGGTTGGGTCGGCGTACACCTTCATCCCCGTGATTTTAGCGTCTGGCTTATAGGCTTTCACCGCCGCTGTGAGTTGGGCTAGTGGCTGGCGCGGAGTGGTTGGCGGGGTCACGAAGTACCGCTCCCGGTGCCAGGCTTGCTCTAGCTCTTTCTCGAAAACCAGCACCCCACCCGTAAAGCACACCACGGCAATAACAAGGCCCGAGACCAAACTCAGATACAGGTGAATATTGCGAAAGAAGATTTTCATACTCGATACTGTTAAAGACGGAATCTGCTAGTGAATTTCGGCAGAAAACCCAGAAAACAACCAATTGCAGTTGGCTCTTTCTGGGCTTCCTTCACTCACCTCTTACTTATGGGTTCTACTGCGTTGTCCTAGAACCGGTAGTTGGCCGTTGCCGAGAAGTTGCGAGGGGCAATGGGGTTCACGCTGTTGTCGTCGTGCAGGTTGTAGCTCAGCTCATCCAGGATGTTGGCTAGTTTCACCCGTACCGAAAACCGTTCAAACGTGTAGCCAAGCGAGGCATCGAAGAGGGTGTAATTCGGGATGCTGATAAACTTGTTGACATCGGCGGAGGGGTTGCCGCTGGCGTCCACCCACGGTTTGCCGGTAGCCGGGTTAAGGAAACGGCTGTTGCGGCCCGCCAGCTTGTCGCCCACGTAGTAGCTGGTAACGCCCGCCGTCAGGCCACGAAGGAAGGTGTTGTCGAAAGAGTGGCTGAAGTTGTAGAACAAGCTGAAGTTGGCGGTATGCGCTGGGTTGTAGCGCAGGCGGCTGCCGTCTTCATAGATATTGCTTTTGGTGTAGGCGGTGTGGTTGTAGCTGTAGCCCGTAATCAATGTCCAGCCCATCATTGGCTTGCTTTGCACGTCCACTTCCACCCCTTTGCTGGTTACTTGGCCCGCTAGCTCTTGTGGGCTAGCCGTGGCAGCTGTGGCAAAGCGAGGGTCGGTGGGCAGGATGCCCTGCGCCTGGTTGCTGTTTACAATGCGGTAGGCCGTTACGTTGGCCGACAACGCCCCTTTGAAGAGGTCGTTCTTGATGCCTACTTCATACTGGTCGATCAGAGAAGGAGCTAGTGTTTTGCCTTCCAGGTCCACTCCGGTGTTGGGGGTGAAGGAATTGGAGTAAGAAGCAAATACGGAGCTGGTTTTGATCGGTTGATACACCACCCCTAAGCGTGGCGAGAAGGCATTGTCGAAGCGCCGGTTTACCACATAGGTGTTGGCCGTTCTGTTGTTGATATTGGCGATGGTGTTGTAGTTGAACACGTCGCTGGGCGTTTCCTGGTAGCTCCAACGCACGCCAGCCAATACCTTCACTTTGTCGGATACGCTCAGCAAGTCCTGCACATAGAAACCCGCCCGACGCGTGTTGCCCTTGGTTAAGGAGTTGCGTACCAACTCGTTGAAGCTTGATAGGCGCTCGACGGGCTGCTCTATGGATTTGTTGGGGTCTAGCAGGCTGATGATGTCGTAGGTGCTAACCGCGGTTGTGGGCCGGGAGGCAGACGCTGGGTTGGTATAGCCAATGGTAGAGCTCTGATACTGGTCGGCATCGGCACCCACCAACAGCGTATGACCCAAGAAGCCCGTGCGGAAAGTGCCAGTCAGGTCGAGCTGGGCGAGGTAATAGTTCTCGGCCGTTTCGGTGCGCTGCAAGCCCCGGACCAAGTTGCCGTAGGTTGGGCCCGGAGTAATAACCCCCACCGGACGCGTGGCGCTGCGCAGTTCGTTGTCGTAGCGCTGGAAGGCGCCTACTGCGCGTATCTGCCAGGCATCATTGAGGCGGCTGCTGAGCGTGGCAGTAGCGCTGGTTTGGTTGGTCGCGTTGTCGGCGCCGGGTACGTTCAGGAAGCGGGTGCGCGACTCCTGAATTTGGTAATCGATAGAGCCAATGCCGTAGTCGGGCGTGCGGTTGTCGCGCAGATAGTCGCCTTCCAGAATCAGCGTGGTTTTGGGCGTCAGCTCGAAGAGGAGGGAGGGGTTCACGTACACACGGTTGGATTCCACTCCGTCGCGGAAGCTGTTGGCGGTTTCGTAGGTGCCATTCAGGCGGAATGCCACTTTCTCGCTGTTTCCTACTGCGCCGTATACATCAACAATAGGCTTCCAGAGGCCGAAGCTGCCCACGCGCAGCCCTACAGAACCACCCTTTTCAAATTGGGGCTTCTTGGTTACGAGGTTTAGCACGCCCCCAGCTGCTACGTTGCCATAGAGAATAGCCGCGCTGCCTTTCAGCACTTCCATGCGCTCCAGCGAGCTGGCTTCCGGCATCACGCCGTTGTTGAAGCGGACCCCGTTTTTGAAGGTGTTGTTGCTGCCGTACGCAAAGCCGCGGCTGCCCAATTCTTCCTGCGTACCGCCCGTAGTGCTGGTTACGTACAAGCCGCTCACGTTCACAAGGGCATCGGAGAGGCGCAGCACCTGCTGCTGCTCTAGCACTTCGCGCTCTACGGTTACGGCGCTTTGGGGCAGGTCGAGGGTGGCTACGGGCAGCTTGCCTACGCTCACCGTGCGCTGGTTCAACGACTTGGCGCCCGTCACGGTTACCTCCGATAGGTTCTGGTTGCTCGCCGCCAGCGTGAAAGCCGGTACCGGGGTGCTTTCGCCGCCCGTTACGGTCACCGGAACCTCCTGGGCCACATACCCGATGCTGGTCACGACCAACTCATAAGAACCGGCTTGGGCCGATAGCCGGAAGTTACCGTCCGCGGCAGTGCTGGTACCAAACGACGTGCCTTTCAATGCCACTGTTACGCCTTCCACCGGCTTGCCTGCTGCGTCGCTAACCTTGCCCGTTAACCACCCGCGCCGTACCGGATCATCGGCTCCTGCAACGGCAGAAGCAATACGTGGGCTGGTAGCAACGGTAAGCGGAAGAGCATGAGCAACACCACTAAGTGGCAGCGAAAGAAGTAGTAGTAAAGCAGATCGGGACATTGAACAGCGCGGTTGGCTTGTTTAGACTGATTAAAAACAATGCAAAGCACGTGTCTATTTAGATGAATTCAAAATAGCTTTGAAAATATTTTCATTATCGAATTGTCAAGGGCTTTACACACCGAACTACCTGAAGCATATGCTTCAGGTAGTTCCCATAAACACAACTATATAGGTTGCTCTACCGCTAGCCAGAGCAGCGTAAGACTAAGGCCGCCGTTAGCCGCTGCCTTATGCGGGGGCCTGCTACGCTGCTGGTGTTTGGTTGAACATTGCCCTGGTTAAGAGCTGGTAGTGCCGGGCAGAGGAAGGCGGATCCGAACGTAGCTGCCGGAGGCAGGCGCCGAGTTTATTTCCATAGTACCGCCTAGCAACTGCACCCGGTCGCGGATGCTGCGCAGGCCTAAACCCGAGCTAGCAGCTAAATCATCAATAAATCCTAGCCCATTGTCAGCGGCGCGCAGTAGTACAAAGCCGGGGGTAGTTTCCACTTCCAAGCTGGCTTCCGTAGCGCCCTCGGCATGTTTGACGATATTTTGGGCTAGCTCTTGAGTCATCCGATACAGGGCCAGTTCCATGTTGGGAGGCAATGCCGTATCCAACACAACGTGGCCATGCAGCTGAAGCGACGGACTGCTTAAGTGGCGGCAAATGTCCTGGACGGCCGTTGCCAAGCCGAATTCTTTTAAAACAGTGGGCATTAGCTCATGCGAGAGGGCCCGGGTCTGGCTAATAGCTTCGGCCAATAGCTGGTCGGCCTCACGGCGGGCGGCCACCAGAGCTGGGGCTACGGGCTTTTGCGGGAAGTATAAGCGGAGCTGATCTAGGCGTAGCTTGGTAGCGTACAGCAACTGGCCCACGCCGTTGTGCAGGCTTTCCGCAATGCGCTTACGCTCCACTTCCTGTGCTTCCAGCACGGCATCAAACAGGCGCTGCTGCTGCTGTAGGCGCAAGTGTAGGTTCTCGGCTTCCAACTGCTTGACCTGGCTGATATCCAAGTCGATGCCCAGGATGCGGGTCAACTGTCCGTGTTCGTCGTGTAAGGGGTGGGCCTTAATACGCAGGGTTTTCACTTGCCCATCCACCCGAATGCGTAAGGTTTCTTCTACACTACCGGTGCCCTGTATCAAGCAGCGGACAAGTTGCTCGGCTACAGGCACGTCTTCCTCTATCACCTTCTCCTGATAGGTGGACGGCGTGACCGGCGTGTTGAGTGGCAAACCAAACAGGCGGTACATCCCCGCCGACCAGCGGAAGGCACCCGTCGGCACTTCGTACTCCCAACTGCCTATCTGGGCTATTTCTTCGGACTGCTGTAGTAAGGCCAGGTTTTTGACTAGTTCCTGCTCGACCTGTTTGCGAGAAGTGGTTTCAAATGACTGCGAAAAAAAGCCGTCTTCCAGCCGATGGTAGGCAATATCGAACCACCCCTTCACGTCTGGGAAGTCGTAATATTCTTCGTGGCGCTGGGGTTCGCCCGTTTCCATTACTTGGATGATGTGCTGCCACGAAGGATGCTCTTTGATGCCCGGCAGCACCTGCGTTAGCCGGATATGCGGGGTGTTGATCTTGGAGGTAATGCCGATTATGGCGGAGTTGACCGTGTCCACGGTGAAATCAACGAGTTGTCCTGCTTCATCCCGAACGGCCTGGTAGTACCCAATCTGGGTTTGGCCGGTGTCGAGCAGCACCGTGAGCCACGCATTGGCTTGTTGCAGCTGGCTTTCCGTCTGCTTCTGCGCCGTGATGTCGAGAAAAGTCAGGATGATACCGTCCTCGTTTTTCACCGCCGACACGTCGAACCACCGGTCCAGGTAATGCTCTCCGGAGTAGCGTTGTTCACTGCGCCAGGAGTCGCCGGTTTCCACCACCTGCACATATCTCTCGAAAAGGACTTCGCGCACTCCTGGGAAAAACTCCAGCAGGCCGTGGCCCAACAATTCAGCTTCGCTTTTCTGGTTCAGAATCTGCGCGGCCCGGTTGACCCCACGAAAAACGAAATCGATGATGGCACCAGTTTGCTCGTCGCGGCGGGCCTCCAGCAAGCAGATAGCCGCGGGCGAGCCATGGAGCATGCGCTGAATGGTGCGGTTGGCAGAGTGAAGTTCTGCTTCTGCTCGGTCGCGTTCAGTCACATCGTGCACCGTGCCGAGAAGCTTCACGGGTTCGGCCGACGGGCCATAAAGCACATTGCCGTGAGCCTCCAGGGTGCGCTGCTGCCCATCCGAGCGATAAATACGGCGGCGATAGTAGTAGGGAGTTCGGTTCAGGATAGCCTGGTCCAGAATCTGTTGGATGGCTGCCGCGTCTTCTGGGTGCGAGCGGGCATTGACATAGGCCAAGTTGGGCACGAACGACTGCGGTTCTTCGCCAAACAAGAGAAACATACCGCCCGAGAAGCGAAACGTCATATTGGCTAGGTCGACTTCGTAGCTGCCGGCCTGTGCTGCCTGCTCAGCCGCGCTCAACAAGGCCTCGCTGGTCTGCGCTTCCACTGCAGAATGCGGTTCATGTTGAGGCGCCGGCACTTGGGGATGGTTTTGCTGCTTGATCAGACGGGTGATGTCGTGCCAGAAAACCAGTAGTTGGGTGGGGGTGGTGGCAGTGCTCATTTCTATCCACTGCTGAAAATCAGATAGAAAGAATTGCCCGGTTACAGAACCCGAAGACTGTATAGCCTCCTGCAACGCTAGCTGCAATTCGGCTGGGAAGCTGGCCGGCACTACCTGAGCGAGTGCCTGGCCTTGCAGCTCGTCGGCGGTGCGGCCCAACAAGCGCGCCGCTTCCGGATTGACCAGTTGAAGTATGCCTTGCTTATCAAGCGCTAGCACCGCTAAGGGCATCATCTGCAGCACCTGCTCGGTAAGCGAAGCCAACCCGGAAAGGCCGGCTGGAGTGTTACGAGCAGTGTGGTTGTTTGTCATTGGAGTAAGGAGCAGGCCCCGCTACAGGCGAAGCGTGAGAAGTAGCGCCATACCAGAATACGTGGGCTTTTTTCTGGTTCACAGGTATTTATGTGAAAATGGGCTCGGAAAATAGTGTAATGGAAGCTCAACAACGAGCCTACCGTACGGGTATGGCCTGTCGACACACTTATCTTCACCGGGATGTGAGTCCCAAAAGAGCCTGCTCCCTTAAGTTGGCAGGTGCTGTAGGATGGTCTGCCAGGCAAAGAACCCAGTAGAAGACGAGGTTCTTTCCTTTGCTGCCTTGTTTGTCTGCAAGCTACCTCTAATGTAAGCAATAGCTAGTACATAAAAGGCACCCGACCAAAAGGTTAGTAGCCATTGTTGGTATTAAGCCCAGCCTATAGCCTCAGTACCACCAGTAGGTACCCGTAGCCTTAAGTGGCGCCAACTTTAGCTACATACCCTGCGCCAGCAGCTGCGCTACCGGATTCAGATCAAATACATCTGCTAGCAGCTCGTAAGAACGTAGCCGATCCTGAAAGTCGTAGGTGATGGTGACGGCGACTATCTCGTTTACGCCATAAGCGGCAGCGAGCTTTTCCAATTGTTCGCGCACTTGCTGGGGGGTGCCGGACACGATGCGCTGATGATGGTAGTCGAGGCGGGCAAGGAGTTCGGGGGTGAGCGAATAGTTGCGTACCGAGTCGGTGGAACTCATGGGAGTTCGGTCGCCGGTTTCTAGTTTCAGCATTTGCAGCGCCAGGGCATCGGCCAGTTCCTGAGCTTTGCCCTCAGTGTCGGCGCAAACAACAAAGACAGCCACGTTGGCGAGGGGGGCATCTAGCTCTGGCGAAGGACGGAACCGTTCCTTGTAAAGCCGCACCATGTCGGGCCCACCGGTAGGATTGATGAAATGGGCAAAGGAAAATGCCGCGCCTACGTGCGCCGCAAACAGGCCGCTTTGGCCGCTGGAGCTAAGTAGCCACATTTCCGGTACCGTATCCACGAAGGGCGCCGCTTTCACTTTGGCGTGAATGGTATCGGGCACCACCTCGTCGCGCAGGTAGGCCCGCAAGTCCATGAGCTGTTCGGCAAAGTCTTCGTCGCGGAAGGCGTTGTGCGGATTGAGGGCATGGGCCGTCACCCGGTCGGTGCCAGGGGCGCGCCCGATGCCTAGGTCGATGCGGCCGGGGTAGAGGGCTTCGAGCAGGCGGAAGTTCTCGGCCACTTTGAGTGCCGAATAATGGGGCAGCATCACCCCACCCGAGCCCAGCCGGATACGGTTGGTTTCAGCTCCCAGCCGGGCCAACAACACCTCCGGCGCCGAGCCTGCCAGCGTGCCTGTATTGTGATGCTCTGATACCCAGAAGCGGGTGTACCCGAGCCGTTCGGCGAGGCGAGCCAGCTCGATAGTTTCCTGGAGCGCCTGCCGAGCCGAACCGTTGTGCCGCACCGGCGACTGGTCGAGGACACTCAGGTGCACTTTATTTTCAGTTGACATGCTATCGTCGTTTAGAGAGCTTCCGCTGGAAATGGCGCGGATTATCTGCTACAACAACAGAGGCGAAAGAGTAGTTTGCTTGGGACGCAGCAGTGCTAGCCAGCACCACCCCAAGTCTTAGTTGTGCTTTTGTCATTCGGCTGGCGCAGGAGTGGCGTGGTTGCTTTTGCGCAGGGGCAGTTCGGGTACGAAGAACGTCAGCAACAAGCCCCCTGCTACCAGGAAAATATTGAAGAGGTAGATGCGGGATATGGCCTTCGAAAAAGCGGCTCGTAGCTCTGGCGAGGCTGGGCCGGCCGCGGCTGCCGGCACCACTGGCCCCTCCGATACCACTGGCCGCACAGCCACGCTGGGCGTTGTGGGAGGAGGGGTGGCTTCTGCCAACGTAAGCGTAAGGACTGTGCCCAGAATGGAGGCAGTAATGGCCCCACCAATCTGCCGGAAAAACTGGCTGGCCGACGTGGCCTGCCCCATCAGCTGGGGCTCAATGGCATTTTGGATGGCCAGCGTATACAGCGGCATCGTAGGGCCCAGCCCTAGCCCACACAATAGCAAGTACGACAGCACCTGGGGGTAACTCACGGTTTCGGGCATGGTAGCCAACAACGACAGCCCCCCGAGCAGGACAATAATCCCCCCTATCATCCACCGCTTGTAGTGCCCGAAGCGCGACACCATTTGCCCGGCCAGCAACGAGCCCAGCACCACGCCCATCGAAAGCGGAATCAGGCTGATACCGGCGCGCGTGGCCGTAGTGCCAAGCACATTCACCATAAACAGCGGCTCGAAGATGATGATGCCCAAGAACGCGCCGCCCAGCAGAAACAGCGCGGCATTGGCCCAGCGGAACACGGTGTTGCGGAACAGCCCGAAATCCAGAATAGGATTGTCGGAGCGGAGGCTGCGGCGCACGAAAAGCGCCAGCGCCACGGCGGCCGTAGCCAAGAGAGCTAGCGTGACGGGCGAGGTCCAGCCGTATTCTGCTTTGTTGAGCTGCAACCCCACTACCAGCGGCGCCAGCCCGGCCATCAGCAGCACAATCGATACCACATCGAGAGGCTTGGGTGTAGTCCGGGGCCGGAGGGCTGGCATCTGAGTCAAAATAAACCACAGGGCCAGCAAGCCCAGCGGCAGGTTCACGTAGAACACCAGCCGCCACCCTGCCACGCCCGGAATCAGCCCCGAGCCTTTGTCTGTTAGAAAGCCCCCCAAAAACGGCCCCAGCACCGACGACGTGCCGAAAACCGCCCCCACGTAGCCTTGGTACTTGCCCCGCTCAGCGGGTGGAAACAGGTCGGCAATGATGATGAAGGCCATGGCAAACAGACCAGCACCTCCCAGGCCCTGAATGGCTCGAAACGTGATGAGCTGGGTCATGCCGTCGCCTAGCAGGGGCAGGGTGCCGAATTCGCCCGCTAGTCCGCACAGCATCGAGCCCACCAGAAAGATACTGACAGCCACCACCTCAATCTTGCGGCGGGAGTACATGTCGGCCAGCTTGCCATAGATGGGCACCAGCGCCGTGCTGGCCACCAAGTAGGCGGTAGCCACCCACGTAAAACGGTCGAGCCCTTGCAAGTCCGCCACGATGCGCGGCAAGGCGGTGCTCACGATGGTTTGGTCGAGGGAGCCCAGAAACATGGCCAGCAGGATACCGGCAAACGTGAGCATCTTTTGCCGCTGGGTAAGGTTTTCAGTCATGGCGAGCAAGGGTGAGCCTGGCTGTACGCAGAAAAACAAGGTGGGAGTTACCAGTCGCCTACTATAAGTACCTAGAATTAGCAGTCCGCAACGCGCAACTGGCAGCTCAATACACTACTTTCGCGGCCGTGATTACCACCCTGACCCTCGCGCTGCTCTGCTTGTTTGCCTTCATGGCTGGTTTTATCGACTCGATGGTGGGCGGCGGGGGGCTGATTCAGCTGCCCGCTATGCTGCTGCTGCTCAAGGGTGTTCCAGAGCCCACTATTTTCGGAACCGGCAAAGTATCCTCGCTGATGGGCACGCTGGCGGCGTTGCGGCGCTATGCGGGCCAGGTGCCCATCCAATGGCGGGCCGTAGGCACGGCGGCCGTGGTAGCGGGCAGTTTCGCGTTTCTGGGTGCCCGGGTGGTAAGCATGTTTCCGCGGGAGCTGTTGCGGCCCATGGTGCTGGGCTTGCTGGTTGTTATTGCCCTCTATACCTTCTGGCGCAAAGACCTGGGGGCCCTGCACGCGCCGCGGCTTACTGCCCGCCGCGAGGTCTGGGTGGCCATCATCATGGGGGCCATTATCGGGTTCTACGACGGCTTTTTCGGCCCTGGCACAGGTAGCTTTCTGCTGTTCACGTTCGTGGGGCTGTTCGGCTACGACTTCCTGACGGCGTCGGCGTCGGCCAAGCTCGTGAACGTGGCCACCAACTTGGCCGGCTTGGCTTACTTCGCTTACACTGGACAAGTGCTGTGGATGGTAGCCCTACCCATGGCAGTGTGCAACATCATCGGCTCTACGCTCGGGGCCAACGTTGCCCTCAAACAGGGCACGGGCTTCGTGCGCATCCTGTTTTTGGTGGTGGTCAGCGGCATCATCCTCAAGCTGGGGTGGGAGATGTTCAAGTAAAGCAGTAGGCTACGTAGACAAGGTAAGCCAGGCAGAACTGCCTGGTTGAAAAAAGACCGTCATGCGGCGCTAGCCGAAGCATGACGGTCTTTTTCGTTACTTGTCCGCGTGGACTAGGGGTGTGCCTACTCTCCCTGCGAAGGCAGGCCAGGAACGGGCGTGCCTTGGTTGCCTTGCGCACTTGGTACGCCCATTTTTTCTTCGCGCTTGCGCTGGTATTTATCGAACTGAGCGGGAGTCAGGACGCTTTTCAACGTGCTCAGGCGCGCCTGACCGATATCATCTATTATGGCGGCCATTTTGCGTACGTCCTGGCGGTAGTTGAGGCGGGCCGTTTCCACGCCCCGTACGCTGGTTAGGTTGATTTGCCGCACCTTCTCGGCCTGTTCCGGGTTTAGCGCCAACGCTTTTTGCATGTTGCTTGTGAGGGCATTGGCCCGCGCTTCCACCTGTTCTTCGGGGGGCGCCACTTTGGGGCGAGTAGCGGCTGGGGCGGCCGAGGGAGCAGCGGTTTTGACTTTGGCGGTAGGGGCAGTGGCCGTCTTGGTTTTAGTCTTGACGGTGGTTGTCTGGGCTACTAGCATAGTAGGAGCCATCAGAAGCAAGAGGGTGGCGAGAAAAGAAATTTTCATATCGGATAAGTGAAGAAGCCAGCAAACAGGCAGCGTCCTGTGGCAAGGCCGCCGAGCGGGCTCTGAAACTGACACGTAAATATGATGCCAATTCGTGAAAGCCGCGCCTCCTAACGTCTGCCCGGAAGTTTCTGGTTTCATGTTGCCCACAACAGCAGCGCGTTTGCGAGAAACGCTCCCGGAAAGTTTCTGCATGTAACGCCAAGCGCTCCTAATCTAGTGTTGTGCTTGAGGAGCGGCGGGCACAGGTCTGGCAGCGCGGGGCTAAACATCTTCGTTGAACAACGAGTATTTAACTAGCAAACAGAACCTCCGATATATGAAACCTGACACTCGAAACAACTGGCTGGCACTGGCCGGCGCTGGTGCGTTGCTGGCCGCCGCCACGCTGTGGAGCAATCGTCGTGGGTCCTACGACCTGCAAGGCAAGGTAGTGCTGATTACGGGCGGCTCGCGTGGTCTGGGCCTGATTCTGGCCCGGCAAGCCGTAGCAGAAGGCGCCAAAGTGGCCATCTGTGCCCGCGACGCCGACGAATTGGAGCGCGCCCGCCAGGAATTGGCAGCGGGCGGAGCCGAAGTACTGGCTCTGTCCCGCGACCTGATGGAGCCGGCCGAAGTGCGTACGCTGGTAGTGGAGGTGCAGGAAAAACTAGGCCCGATTGATGTGCTCATCAACAATGCCGGCATCATCACCGGTGGCCCCCTCGACCACATGGAACTGCGCGAGTACGAAGAGTCAATGGATACGCACTTCTGGGCGCCGCTGCACGCCATGCAGGCCGTATTGCCCGACATGCGCCAGCGCGGCGAGGGCCGGATCGTGAACATAGCCTCGGTGGGCGGGAAGGTGCCCGTACCACACTTGGCGCCCTATTGCGCCAGCAAATTTGCGTTGGTGGGCCTCTCCGAAAGCTTCCGCGCGGAACTGCTGCAATATGGTATTCAAGTAACTACCGTGTGCCCCGGCTTGCTGCGCACCGGCAGCCCGCGCAATGCCATCATCAAAGGCCAGCACATAAAAGAATACGCGTGGTTTACAGTAGCCGACTCCATGCCTGCTATTACGGTGGATGCTGATTCAGCCGCCCGGCAAATTTGGAATGCCTGCCGCCGCGGTGACGCCGAAATCATTATTGGCTTGCCAGCCAAGCTCTTGTCTGCCTTCCACGGCCTGGCGCCCGGCACCACCGCCGACCTGCTCAGCTGGGTGAACCGCACCCTGCCTGGCCCCACCGGCAAGGAAGGCGACGCCCGCCGCTACGGCCACGAAAGCGAATCGCCCATCACGCAATCCTGGCTGACCACCCTCACCCGCAAAGCCGAGAAGAAGAACAACCAGGTGTGATAGATAATTGAAATGCCCCGGTAGCTTACACTGCTGGGGCATTTCGGTTAAAGGCTAACTATTGCGGTATGTGTTTAGCCCCACATTGCCAACTGATGCGTGGGTGTTCCAGCTATTCTTGGCTGGGAGCAGGCTGGCACTTGGGGCAGTGGTAGGTGGCTCGGCCGCCTACGTACCCTTTCTCAATCAGGATTTTGGGGTGGCGGGGGCAGAAGGTATGCGCGTCGGTGCCGGGCGTGGCGGAATCGTCCCACTCGCGGGCATGAATGAGGAACGAGGCGGGGAAGTGCCGGTAGGTGGCTTCGTGTTGGATGGCCGTAGTGAGCACCAACTGAATGGCTTCATGCAGGGCCTTGAACTCCTTGGTGCTGAGCGTGTGCGCCCGCCGCTCCGGATGAATCTTGGCTTGGAACAGCACCTCGTCCACAATCCAGTTGCCGAGGCCCGCCGTGATGCCCTGGTCGAGGAGGAGCGGCTTGATCATGGGCTTCTTGGTACCTAGCACGGCTTGCAGATGTTCGGGCGTTACGTCCAACGCATCGGGGCCGAGCTTTTTGGCTTTCTGATACGCTGCTACGCTTTCTACCAGCCGAATGCGGCCAAATTTACGCGGGTCGACGAAGGCCACGCGCAGGCCGTCGGCGAGGTGAAATGCAACCCGGGTGAAACGAGGAGCATCGGGCTCGTCGCGGTAGGCACCTACGTCGCCGGTCATGCCAAAGTGCAGCGCCAGCACCTGGCCGCTGTCGAGTTCCAGAAAGCAGTTTTTGCCGAGGCGGCGGGTGGCTGTTATGCGGTGACCCACCAGCGCCTTACGCAATGTGTCTTCGTCGGTGACGAGGACTTTGGCGTCTTTTACTTCGAAAGCCGTAATAGGTTGCTGGAGAAGTACATCGTCAAGAAAGCGGCGGTAGGTTTCAACTTCGGGTAATTCGGGCACGGAGAGGAGGCGGTAAGTACAACACAGTTCAGCTACTGAACAGCTTTGGCGGGTGCAGAGTTGCAACAAAAGCTGCCGCCCAACTCTATTGTGCTGCCTTAACCCAACAAACAAACGGGCTGCACCAACGGCCGGAGCATGTAGCGCAACACAGGTACTGGCTTCTAGAGCAGCAGCTTGCCTTCCAGCACCACCACGCCCGTCCCGCCTATGCGCACAAAGTCGATGTCCTCGGGCGGGCCAGCTACGTGCACGGTAATGCTACCAGGGCGGCCCAACCAGTGGCCTTGTTCGGCAATGAAATCAGGCTGCGCGAGGTAGGCGTAGCGCCATAAATACGCCGCCATGCCGCCCGTGGCCGAGCCGGTAACCGGGTCTTCCATCAGGTCGGGCGGGGTGCCGAACTGCCGGGCGAACGTATGGCCCAGCGGCGTAGCGCCTCCCAGGCAAAAAAGGTGCGGGCTAAAGAAGTCGGAGTTGGCGCGGTAGCGGGCATAGGCAACTGGTTCGGGTGGCGTGGCTCGGCGTAGCGCATCCTGGTCGCGCAGGAGCATCATGAGCTGCGGAGTACCGGTGCTTACCGTTTGCACGGGTGCGCCGGGCAGCAGGTCGGCTGGCGTGAGGCCAAAAAGCGGGGCTACTACGGCCGGATCATGGAGCTGCCCAAACGTGGGTTTGCGCTGAGTCATGAACACCTGCGGCAACTCGTTCGGTGCAGTCGGCGCCTCGACATCAATACGAATTGGACCGTCGCGCAGGGCTAATTGCAACGTGGTATGGGGTTCTGTGAGCAGTAGGCGGCCCGTGTGCAGCAGCGCCGCAACGGTGGCAATGGTGGGGTGCCCAGCCAGCGGAATTTCCTCGGCGGGGGTGAAGAAGCGCACCCCGAAAGCTGCGTCAGGCGAGCGGAACACAAAGGCAGTCTCCGATTGGTTGAATTCCTGCGCCAAGCGCTGCATCTGGGTGTCAGGTAGCGCGTCGGCGTCCAGCACTACCGCACACGGGTTGCCGGCTAGGGCAGTGGTAGTGAAAGCATCAACCAACAAGAAGGGGAGAGTGGACATAGAAGGACAGTGAGTTCAATGCCAAAAGTAAACCAGACGAAAAGAAGCCCAGAAACTAATTCTAACAGCCATAGCACTGCACTACACCGGAAGCGTAACTCACGGGATATGCTGACGGATTCCTGAAAAGGGGACGCGTACTACTCAATTGTAACATTCAGGAATGTAAATGTCTTGAAAAAGCCATACTGATGCTGCGGAGCTATGTGCACTTGGCTTTCTCTGATTATATCGGCCATGAGTTTGGCTTGAATTAGGACTGTAGCTATGCACCAACGGCTGCAGGTTGATTATTTTATAAACTTTCATAAAATCTTCATCCGCTGAAATCCGGGCGCTTAGCCAGTGCGTAGCTTTTTCAATCCCAATATTTCTCACTAAAAAATAAAGGAAAAATGAAAAAGACTTCTTACTGTGCAACGCTTGCTGCGTGCGCCGCCCTCTTTTTTGCATTAGCCGGTTGTGAAAAAGAGATGGACGAGTACGCCCAGAACGGAAATACCAGTATCAGCAGCGACCAAAAAGGCATTCCTTTTTCTTTTTACGCCTTAGCTGAGGGCACTAAGCTAGACGCCTTCACCACCCAAGACCCCGAAAATCCTACCCGTTCAGTACCTATTGCCGGGTTGCAGTCCGGAGAAACCATTCTGGCCATCGACTTTCGGCCTGCTACCGGCCAGCTGTACGGCGTGGGCAGCACCAGCCGCATCTATGTTATTGACCCGCTGACGGGGGCCGCTCGCGCTATTGGAACGGGGCCCTTCATGCCATTGCTGGAAGGCTCAGTGGCGGGCTTCGATTTCAACCCGACCGTCGACCGTATCCGGTTGGTTACAAACACCGGCCAAAATCTGCGGCTGAATCCGGAGACTGGTGCCTTGGCCATGGAAGACGGCGACATCAACGGAGCGCCCGGGGCCAGTGTTGCTGCCGTAGCGTACACCAACAACGTGGCCGGCGCCGCTACTACCACCCTCTACGATATTGATGTTGCCACCCAAACGCTGTACAAGCAAGACCCGCCGAACGCCGGCACGCTAGTCAAAGTAGGGCCCCTAAAGCTGAAAGTAACCGGGGAAGGTGGCTTCGATATTGCTCCCGACAACACCGCCCTCGGCCTGTTCGAGGTCAACAAGAAAGCCACGCTTTTCTCTGTTGACTTAGCCACCGGCGACACGCGCATATTGGTGAAGTACAACAAAGGCCTGATGTACACGGGCATTGCTATTCCTACGCAGCCCATTGCCTACGCCGTTACGGCTGCTAATAGCCTTCTGATTTTCAATCCTGAAAATCCATCCGCTACTGTAGCCAAAACCATCACCGGTTTGCAGACCGGCGAAACCATAGTTGGTATTGATTTCCGGCCAGCTACAGGCCAACTGTATGCTATTGGCAGCAACAGCCGCATCTACACGCTCAATACCTCTTCGGGGGCTGCTGCTTTCGTGGCAACTCTGACCGTGCCCTTGTCCGGCACAGCATTCGGTGTGGATTTCAACCCAACCGTTGACCGAATTCGCATTGTGAGCAACACCAGCCAAAACCTACGCGTCATTCCAGCTAACGTGGCAGCCGGCACAGCTGGCACTGTCACGACTGATACGCCGCTTAACCCCGGCACACCCGCGGTAACGGGTGCAGCGTACACCAACAACTTTGCCGGTGCCACCACCACTGCGCTGTATGATATCGACACAACTTCCGATAAGCTGTTCCTGCAAAACCCGCCGAACGCCGGCGCGCTGGTGCCAGTGGGTGACCTTGGCGTAGACGTAGACGCCGCCAACGGTTTTGATATTGGGGGCACCAGCGGCACCCCATACGCCTTGCTTACCTCGGGTGGTAGCACCAAGCTCTACCGCATCAGCACCAGCAATGGAGTTGCAACCAGCGTAGGGAACTTCACCAGCGCAGCCACCGGCTTAGCCGTAGGGCTTGGCTTCTAACCAGTTCTTTCCTGCTTCAACAAACAAAAAGGTCCCGGCTGCTAGCCGGGACCTTTTTTGTGATACGATAGTCAAGCGTTAAAACCGAAGGATAAGTAACCGGCAAATAACCAGTCGATTACTGTGAAGATGGGTTTAGGAAGGGTCAGACAACAGGGCTACCTGCCGGCCGGAACTGTCGAAAACGCCACCCGCTGCATTGATGAAGAGCCGGTGGTTTTGGTCATCAACCAGTACAAACGGATACTCTTCGCTATTAGAGCGAGTGATGCGGCCAACCACTTGCGCGGTGCGGTCCTCGTGGTCGAGGCGAATAACGTTGAGGCGGCTCGTTAGGTAGAATGGCTGATCGGGCTTGCTGCGGAACGTGATTTTGCCCACCACATTCATCTGGCCATTGCTGGCCATCACCACCGGAGTGGAAGCACTGGAGTTGGAGCGGCTAGGTACGGTCACGGCTGGCCGGCTGCTAACAATGGCCGGAGCAGCCGAGGGAGCCGTGGTGCGGTTGCTGGCTGCAATTTGCTGGCTGGCCCGCTGCCATCCTTCGCCAATGGCCTTGAGGCGAGTAGAACGGCCCGGATGAGTCGGGGAGGCCTCCTCGTCTGATACCACGGCCATACCGGCTTGCGCTTCGGCTAAGCTGGCGCCCATCTTCCGCAGCACGAAACCCGAAAACTCGTCGGCTTCCAGCTCATCGGTGGGGTTGGATCCGCCCGCTTTCAGCGTATGACCATTGAGGTGGTGGCCCATTTCGTGCGCCAAAATGCTGATGCCTGCCCAGTCGGAGCGGCCCGCGCGGTTCACGGCTGCCACAAAGTTGGGGTTGTATAATAGGAAGCGCTTGCCACCGTACACTACGGCTGCGGCATTCTGAACGGCCGTGGTGGCTTGCAGCTCGAAGCGAGGCTTGAGCCCCACTACGTCGGTGATTTCGCGCAGTACGTCGCGCTTGGTGTTGCTGGATGATTGAGCACTGACCGAACCGGCCAGAAGCAGCCACGCAGCCAGCAACAAGCCGGAGAAATGGCGGAAAAAGCGAGGCTGAAACGTCATGGAAATGTCGGTAGGATGAGAAGCCTGGATAGTCAGGAATCGTGCCTAAATAACGCGCTCCGCTAACTTTTAGTGCCCTGTCTTCTACGTGTATCTCGTGCCGTTACGGTCGACGTTACCCTGCTGCCGGGCCTGACCGTCAGAGAGACCATGCAGGAAGGAAAATGCGGAACTTCCTTTAGGCTTGCACCAACTGTGGGGCAATAGACGAAGCAGGCCGCTCACCGATTTGTTGGCGCCACATGGCGTAGTACAGGCCTTTTTGCAGCAGTAGCTCGTCGTGGCGGCCTTGCTCGGCAATATGGCCGCGCTCCAGCACGAAGATTTTGTCGGCGTGCAGAATGGTGCTGAGACGGTGCGCAATCAGGATGGTAATGTGCTTGCGCGAACCGGACAGCTTGCGTACCGTCTGGCTGATTTCCTCTTCCGTGAGCGAGTCCAGCGCCGAGGTAGCTTCATCGAATACCAGCAGGGTAGGGCGGCGGAGCAAGGCTCTGGCAATGCTTAGGCGCTGCTTTTCACCGCCTGATACTTTCACGCCGCCTTCGCCAATTACGGTATCCAGGCCCTGGGGCGCGCGGGCCAACAACGAGTCGGCCGCGGCTTCGTGCAGGGCACGGATGCATTCTTCGTCGGTGGCGTTGGGGGCCACAAAGCGCAGGTTCTCGCGGATGGTGCCGGCAAAAAGCTGGGTGTCTTGCGTCACGAAGCCGATTTGCTCGCGCAGAGTGTCCAAGTCGATTTCGGTGCCCGGAATGCTGTTGTAGAGAATCTGACCCGTGGCTGGCGGGTAGAGACCCACCAACAGTTTCACGAGCGTGGTCTTGCCGGAGCCCGAAGGACCCACAAACGCAATGGTTTCGCCGAGCTGCGTGTTAAACGAAATGCCATCCAGCGCTGCGTTGCTGGCCGATAAGTGTTTGAAACGGACGTCGTCGAAGGCCAGGGTTTCGATTTGCTGGATGTGCTTGGGATGCGCCGGTTTCTTGTCTTTGGGGGTATCCAATATCTGCTGGAAGTTGGCCAGGGAAGCCTCCGTTTCGCGGTAGATATTGATGATGTTGCCCATTTCCTGCAAAGGCCCGAAGATGGCAAACGAGTAGATGAACAGAGAGAAGAACTCGCCCACTGTAATGCGGCCCTGCACCACCAAATACAGCATCAGGAGCAGAATGGCGTTGCGCAGCAGGTTCACGAACGTGCCCTGCACGAACGACAACGAGCGGATATACCGGACTTTCTTCAGCTCCAGCTTCAGAATCTTGTTGGTGGTAGCGTTCAGCCGCTCGGTTTCCTGTTGGGCCAGTCCCAGGCTCTTCACCAGCTCGATATTGCGCAAGCTTTCGGTGGTAGCACCCGCCAGGGCCGTGGTTTCCGCCACAATGGTTTTCTGCACCACCTTGATCTTTTTGCTTAGCACCGAACTCAGGATGCCCAACAGCGGAATGGTTAGGAAATACACCGGCGCAATCACCCAGTACACCGTGAGAGCATAGCCGACCACGAAAATCACACCCACCAGCCCCACAAAGAGCACGTTGACGAACGAAGCAATCAGCTTTTCGACGTCGGTGCGCACCTTCTGGAGCTTGCCCAAGGTTTCGCCGGAGCGCTGGTCCTCGAACACCTGATAGGGCAGTTCCAACGAATGACGCAGCCCATCAGAATACAGCTGCGCACCCAGCCGCTGGGTGATGACGTTGACATAGTAGTCCTGGAAGTTCTTGGCAATACGCGAAACCATGGCCACGCCCATGGCGGCCAGAATCAGCAGCCCCGCCCCACTCAGGAAGGTGCGGAAGTTGATGTCGTGCAGCGCGCCGCCCGGCTTCACCACGTACTGGTCGATGATTTTGCGAAAAATCCAAGGGTCAAGCAGAGAAAAAACCTGGTTGATAGCCGCTAGCACCAGGGCCAGCCCTAACAAGCCCCAATAATTGCTCAGATAGCCGTAGAGAAGTTTCATGATCGGAAAAGAGTATTCATGAAGAAAGCATCCAACAAGGTAGAAGGTTTCAGTTCAGCTACGGAACACGCCATAATAGTTAGAGCTTGATCTATAGGGCCAGCAGCAAAAGCGAAATAACATGCTCACTAGTAACTAGCTGCTCTCAAACGATGTGACGCAGCAAGCAGCACAATGGAAAGCGGTTAATCACAGCGTTGAACGACGCGGGCCCAGAATGCTAGCAAAGCGTCCTGCTTGATCGGTTGTCCGCTTGCCGCAGCATTTCTCTGCTTCGAGGCAGACGTGGAAGGGTAGTGGGGCGGGAGAGAGGCTTCGACTTCGTTGTACTTCACTTAGCAAGATGTACCGGGTAAATAGCGGCCATTCGCTCTGCTTGCTGCTCAATTCAGGTGAGGAGCCCGCCCGCCAGTAGCTTAGCCTGGGGTTTCACCAGCGGTGCTGGCTATCAGGCGGGTGCTGCCAGGTACCATGGGGGCCTGGGTGGTGGTTTCGCCGGCGTGCTCGGCCAGTAGGCGGGCCACTACGGGCTTGTCGGGGCCTTGGTGCAGTTGACGGGCCAGGGTTTTCACGTCGGCTTCTTCGCGGCTCACGCCCCGGTCGTGGAGCTGCTCGTACTCTTCCCAGGATTCCACCATGAAGTATTCTACCAGCCGAGTCGGGTCAGCCAGGTCGGCGTAGAGGCCCACCCGGATGGCACCTTCACGACGACGGATACGGCTCAGCTGCTCCATGAGGGTGGCGAAAGCGGGCCGGTCGGGAGGCGCTATGTGGTAGGTGGTCGTGACGATGATGGGGCCGGCATCGGGGGCGGGTTCCTCGGCTAGCATAAGGTCTGGGCGCGCCCGCGCCGGCGTGAAATCCAGGGTTTCGGTGTTGTTGCTAAGCGAATAGCGCAACACCAGCAGGGTGCTCAACATCAACCAAATGGCTGCGCCCGTGAGGGCCACCGGCAGGGCCCAGCGGCTGGCTACTGCGCCCCACACCACGCTACCCAGCGCCATGCCGCCCTGAATGGTGAGCAAATACAAACTGATAGTACGGGCCTGCACCCAGCGCGGTACCACCGTCTGCACGCCCACACTAAACGAATTGAGCACCAGCATCCAGGCCAGTCCCACCAAAACCAGCAGGCCCGAAAGCACCACTTTGTTGTCGACGAACGCCAGGCCCAGCAGCCCGATGGCGAAAGCCACGGTGGCGGCCGTTACGCGCCAGTTGATGGTGAGCCGGCGGTTGAGGTAGGGTAGCAGCACGGCCCCCAACACTGCCCCGGCACCCATACACGAAAGCAAAACCGAGTAGAACGAGGTCGGCAGCAATAACCGCCGCGCTACCACCGCGGGCATAAGCGCCAGCAAGGCACTGGCCCCAAACGTAAAGCTGATACCTCGGATGAGGATGTGTTGGACGGGCGGCGCAAAGCGGGCGTACCGAATGCCGCCCCGAATAGCCGCCAGCACCCGTTCCCCAGCCAGCGTAGAGGTAGCCTGTGGTTCGCGTTTCCAGCGCCACACCATATAGATAGTAGCCAGAAACGACAAGCCATTCAGCAGGAAGGCCGCCCCCGCCGAAAAGGTCCCAATCAGGAGGCCCCCCAGCGCCGGGCCGAACGAGCGGGCCAGGTTGAAGCTCACACTGTTGAGGGCCAGCGCCTGCGGTAGCTCGGCGCGGGGCACCAGTTCGGGCGTTACGGTTTGCCACACCGGGTTGTTGAGGGCGCCGCCCAGTCCCAGCAAGAACGTAAGCAGCAGCAGCAGCCAGGGCGTCGTGAGGCCAAGCAGGGTTATCGTGGCCAACACCAGGGCCACGGCCGCCATCCAGGTCTGGGTGAGCATCAGCATCCGTCGGCGGTCCACTAGGTCGGCGAGGGCACCGGCGGGCAAGCTCAGTAGAAATACGGGCAGCGCCGAAGCAGTTTGGAGCAGGGCCACCAGCACCGGCGAGGTGGTAAGCTCCGTCATGAGCCCCACAGCGCCTACGTTCTGCATCCAGGTGCCAATGTTGGAGACAAAGGAAGCAATCCACAGCATCCGAAAAAATGGAATGCGCAGGGGCGCCAGGGGCGAGGGGGGAGCCGGCGAGGCCAGCGTAGCAGTGGCGGACATAGAACACAGAAGCAGAAACCGGTTTGCTTACGTAGCTCCGCCAACTTTTGGTACCTAACCCGCCAAACCACTCCTGCCACACGGTGCCGCGACACCTGCGCTTGCCACCGGCCGCTACTGCCTCAGCACCAGGCCAGGTAGGTGTCATGGGGTGCCGGCTGGCCCATAGAACGCGGTCTGCTTCTACGAGACATATGACGCACAAAAAAGCCCTGGAGGAAGTCCAGGGCTTCTAGTGGTATAGTAAAAAGAGCTACCTAGTTAGGTATCCCGCACTAGCGAGAGGTAGCGGCAGTGCGGTTGGTGCGACTAGCCTGGCCACCTTTGCGGCCCGCCGCACGCGCCTCTTCTGGAGTCCACTGGTGGCCCCGGCCGCTTTCGTGCGAGGCTTTGCCGCCTTCGCTGGCGATGCGGCGCTGCGTAGCAGGATCCATAGCGGCGAAGCCACGTGGGTTACCAGTTTTTGGGGCAGATGCAGATTTAGCGCGGCCGTTTGATGCACTGGAGGAAGTAGCCATGATACAAGAGTTTTGGAAGTGGAAAAGGAATATAGACTGTGGAAAAAAGGTCAAGCAGTAGGGGCAGGTACCACCCGGAAAATCTGGTGCAGCTGAAGCAGCCGCAGGGCGCGGCACAGCACGGCATCCACGTTGTAGAGCAGTATATCGGCGCCGGCTTGTCGGGTGAGCAGCAGTTGGGAAGCCAGGTAGCTTACACCTCGGGTGCGCACACACTCCAGGTGCTGGCAGTCGATGAGAAGCTGCGGACGTTGCTCTGGGTTGGACTTATAGAGCCGCCCCGCGAGCCGCACCGGGTCTGTGTGGTTCAGGTCTATCGTATAAACGCGGGCAGCTGGGTCGCTGAGTGAAGAGAAGTCGAGCATACGCTAAGTGGTGGTAGTGTACAGATAGATAGGGCGGGCAGAAAGGGTACTCTGGTGGAGCGGAAGCAAAGCTACAAGTGCCCACCATGAATTAACTGCGTAGTAATGACCAATTTATTCCTGCGTGAACTACCTGCGCAGGTGGCAACTTATACCGAAGTGGTTTGCGTAGTTGGCCACGCAGGAGCTACCTGCGTGCCGCGCTCAAACTTGTCGGGCATAAACTGAAGCCGGCCGAACAGCCAGCGGCTGCCACTGGGCCGCAACCGGAGCAGCGCAAACTGCCCGCGTAAGTCGTATCCCTCGAAATGCAGGCGTATCCGCTCTTGCCCGATGTGCGGGGGTAGCTCGCCGGCCATCAGGGTGCACGTTCCTCTGTCAACCAAATAGGCGGTTGGAGGAAGCTCAGTGGCTTCTGCCAGCAGCGAGTGGCTTTGCTGCGTGAGCTGGTGGTGGCCTAGTTGCGGAACCGTCCAGTGCGCTAACGCGGGCGCAACGCTCTTCAGAATAGGGTCTTGAGCATACAAGACCAAATGTTGGCATGCTAGAAGCCCCGTTGACTGGTAGAGCGCGAAATGCAGAGAAGTCATAAGAGAAGAAACTAGAGTTGCCGAAGCAAGGTCACAGATAAGCAGCAAAGCCGCTCATCCGTGACCAAATGCCCCGTTGCGCCCGCAACGGATAGGGCAAGGAAATGCGACGGAGAAATAGGGGAATCCTTCAACAGTCTTTCCAACTACCAGCAGCCGGCTGCCCGTGCCAATGGGGTGGTGCCGCTCCGAACGCATTTCGTAGAGGGCAGCCAGCTCGCTCCTTAAACGAAACCAGCGCCCCCAAAAGTGGCCGGATTAGTACGGAAATAGCTGTGTTGAAAGCACGTAATTTCAGCTCCGTATTGCGCAGCTGGTTGTGGCTACCACCCCCCCCCAAACAGTGGTAGCTACGTATATGTACGGAGCGTACTGGCTAGCTACAAGGCCACTTCTTTAAGTGAACTGTACCTAGTCCATATCGGGTACAAGCAAGCGCAATAGTTCGGGTTCAGGCGGGCTGCTCTGGCAAAGCCAGCAGGTGAAGAGGCAAGCTAGAGCGTAGCTGCCTGTGGCTGGTGAGCTGAGCGGCAGTGCGGCCACCCGCCGGTAGGTTGCAGCATAGGTGGCTTGCTGTCAGGTGTCTACGTTCGGCGTCTTCCGTTTGCCAAGTAGGCATGGGCCCTGCGGTGAAGGCAGACCCCCGCTAAAACAGGCTTTCCGGGGCCCGAAACCGCTGCTTGCTCAGGTTTGCGCAATGTGCAGGAGGCCGCTTAGCTTCTGCGTGTCGGCGGCGGGCCAGTAGAAGTACGCCAGCGGGTTCATCCAGTCGCCGATAAACGCTTCCACTTCCTCGGAGTGTTCTATGCACAACACATAGGCCGATCCTTTGGGCAGGTGTTGGACGTACACATCGCCAGCGTATTGCCAACCATGTGGAGGGTGGGAGCAAGGACTAAACCCGACTTCTTGAAGTTGGGAAGAGGTGAGGCGTGACATAGCGGTGGAAGGTAGGAAGGCCTGCTGCGTGGGAGGGGATGTGAAGGAAGCCTACCCGGTACAGATCTGATACGTAATGTTATGCTTTACCTTGCAATGATTCAAATAACAAATATTATTATATCTAAGTATAAATACCACTTCTCCCAAAGTAACTACGGATTTTTCAAGTTCGTAAACTACCAAGCTCCCCAGCAACCGTACGTATGGGGTTGCTGGGGGGCTTGCTGTATGGTGTTGGCCGTGGGGTGTTAGTCCTGCTCTTGTTCGGAGGCTGTAGTGGCGCCCGTGCTGCCATTAAGCAAGAACTCCCGAAGCCGGTTGATGTGGGCTTTAATTGCTTCGAGGCGTTCTTCCTGCTGCACACTCCATAGACCCTCGCCCCGCACTGCCATGCTGCTTAGCAGGTTTTTGCGTTCCTCCATCATGCGTAGGGCCACCCACAGGGTTTCTTCCAGCGCCTGCTTCGAGCTTTCAAACAGCGCGTCGGCGGTGTAGGAGTGGCCGGTGTGGCAGCGAAACCGCATCACGTTGCCCTGCTCTAGCTTCCACAGCGCGCCGCCACAATCGGGGCACGTAATGGGCACTCGCTCGCCTATTGCGTCGATATCTTCTGTGCTTCCCACAACTCTTTCCGCAATAGCGGCCTCCGCTTTTAAGTCTTCAGGAATAGGGGTCGGAGGTGGCGGGGCTTGGCTCGTCAGCTCCTGCAACAGGGCTCCTATATGGGAGAGCGGCACTACATGATCGACGGCCACGTTGCGTAGCGCCGTGTAGGGCATGCTAGAAAACTCGGCATCTTCGGGGTCTTGCACAATGGCTTGGCCCCCGCAACGCTTGATAAAATCGAGGCCGGCGGTGCCATCGTGCAGCATGCCCGTGAGCACCACCCCAATCACGGCGTTGCCGTAGGTGACGGCCGCCGCCCGAAACAGGGCATCAATGGCCGGGCGGAAGTTGTTTTCGCGCGGCCCTTTTGTGACGATCAGCTGGCCGTCGTGCACCAGCAGGTGCCGGTCGGCGGGAGCCAGGTACAGGTGGCCGGCTTCTATCTGGTCGTGATGAGCGGCTAGATGGCAGCGCATTTGGGTGTGCATGCTCAGGCGCGACACCAGATGCTCCCCCGACGAGTCGGGGGCCAGGTGCTGGACTACCAGCACTGCCGCCGGTAGGGTGGCCGGCAATTGCGCCACTAGTTGCGTAAGGGCGGGCATTCCACCTGCGGAAGTGCCTACAACAATTATATAGGAGGGTTTCACTAAAATAAAATCAGCAGTGCGCTTTTGGGTGGTCGTTCAGGCTTTCCCAAAACATAAATTTACGTGTGGCAGCTCCTTTTAGCTGCCTGCCAAATAGGTTTTTTTGCTATTGAGGAGGTTTTTCAGGGCGCTATGCAGCCAATCTTTCTGTTTACTTTTGAGACAGAGGAATACCTGCTGGTTTCGTGCAGGGCATCCAGAAGGCTGATTTTCTTGTCATGAATAAAAATTCCGAGGGGCCGGATTCACCTCCAAGTACCACTTCTCATGCCGGTGCCAACGCAACCGAGTTGGCTGCCGAGGCCGGCATAGAAATTCAACCCGGCCCCGACCGGGTAGGGTTCAGCACAGCCCGCAATCCTATCAATTTTTCGGTGGTGTGCTTGGGTGGCTCGGCCGGCTCGCTGAGCGCGCTCGAGGATATACTGCGTGCAATACCCGAAAGCAGCGGTGTGGCCTACGTTGTGGTGACGCACCAAATGCCGGGCGCGGACGGCGAGCTGCGGCAGGTGCTGCAACACTTCACCAGCGTGCCGGTGATAGAAGTGACCGACGGCCTGAGGGTGCGTCCCAACCACATCTATGTGATTCCGCCGGCCAAGGACATGTCGTTGCTGCACGGCACCCTGCACCTCTTCGAGCCCACCCAGCAGCCGGGCCGCCGCTTGCCCATCGACTATTTTCTGCAAAGCCTAGCCAAGGATGTCCGCGACCGGGCCGTCTGCGTTATTCTGTCGGGCATGGGTTCCGATGGCAGCATAGGCCTGAAGATGGTGATGGAGAACTTCGGGATGGTGATGGTGCAGGAGCCCGAATCGGCGGAGTACGACGGTATGCCGCGCGCGGCCATTGCCACCGAGTTTGTAGACTACATCCTGCCCGCCGCCGAGATAGTGCCCCGCCTGCTGAACTATGTACACCAGCCGGCCACCCGGCGGCTGCTACGGGCGCAGGCGGCGGCCCCCGATGCGCCGCCCTCTCTGCCGGCCCACGCCTTGCAGAAAATCTTTATCCTGATTCGCAACCAAACCGGGCACGACTTCTCCTACTACAAGCGCAACACGGTGTTTCGCCGCATCGAGCGGCGCATGAACAGCCACCAAATCAAGGAGTTCACCCAGTATGTGCGCTACCTTCAGGAAAATCCGGGGGAAGTGGAGCAGCTGTTCAAGGAACTGCTGATTGGCGTCACCAAGTTCTTCCGCGACCCCGAAGCCTACGCCGTGCTTAGGCGCAGTTTGCTGCCCCTGGTGCGCAAGAAGGAGCCCGGCAGCACCATTCGGGTGTGGGCGCCCGGCTGCTCTACGGGCGAAGAGGCGTACTCGCTGGCCATGACGCTGCGGGAATGCTTGGATACCGAACCCGACCGCAACCTGAGCTTCCAGCTTTTCGCCACCGACATCAACCCCGAGAGCATAGACCAGGCCCGCGCCGGCTTTTATCCGGCCAACATTGCCGCCGACATAAGTGCCGAGCGGCTCCGGCGCTTTTTCACCAAAGTCGACAACTCCTACCAAATCCGGAAGGACGTGCGCGACTCCATGGTGTTTGCCTTGCACAACATCAGTAAAGACGCGCCCTTCACCCGCCTCGACCTGCTTTGCTGCCGCAACCTGCTCATCTATTTGTCTAGCGAGTTGCAAAAAAGCCTGATTCCGGTGTTTCACTACGCACTCAATCCGGGCGGGCTGCTGTTTCTGGGGCCTTCCGAAAACCTGACGGGCTTCCAGGAGTTGTTTACGCCCCTAGACGTGAAATGGAAGATTTCGCGGGCCAATGAAACTCCGTCGCAGCTAGTGCGGCTAGCTAACTTTCCTTTTTCCACGTCGCGGCAGCAGCAGCCAGTGGCCACTATCCCCAGCAGCATGGTTTCTTCTTCCGTTCCTCGTCGCGACAACATGTTTGCTGCCCTCATTCAGCGCTTGCTGCTAGCGTCTTATGCCCCGCCGGCAGTAGTTATCAATCAGAAAGGCGAGATTCTGTTTGTGAACGGGCGCACCGGCAAATACCTGGAGCCCGCGCCTGGTTTGAGCGGCCTCAACATCTTCGACATGGCCCGCGAGGAGCTGCACTTCGAAATCAGCGAGGCCGTGCACCGGGCCGTGCAGGAGCGGCACGTGATTGTGAACGAAGACGTGAAAGTGAAAACCGAGGCGGGAGTGCAGCAGCTGCGCCTCACGGTGAAGTATCTGGAAGGACCCGAGCAACTGGCGGGCCTGCTGCTGGTGGTATTTGAAGACGTGGCCCCGCCCCGCCGCGTCCGGCGCGGCAAGGGCGGCCTCGACCCTGGCCGCGACGCGCAGATAACAACCCTGGAAAAAGAGCTGCAATACACCCGCCACCGTCTCCAAACCACCATCGAGGAGATGGAAAGCAGTTTGGAAGAGCTGAAAAGCACCAACGAAGAACTGCAAAGCGCCAACGAGGAGCTGCAAAGCACCAACGAGGAGGCCATGACCAACAAAGAGGAAATGCAGAGCCTGAACGAAGAGCTCATGACCCTCAACATGCAGTACTTGCACAAAACCGAAGAGCTGAGCCAGGCCGCCAACGACATGAAGAACCTGCTCGACGCCACGGAAATAGCCACCATCTTCATCGACAACGATATGATCATCAAGCGCTTCACCCCGCCGGTGGGGCGCATCATTCCGTTGCTCCCCACCGATGTGGGCCGCCCGCTGACGCACTTCGCCAACAACCTGCGCTACGAGCAGCTCGCAACCGATGTGACGCAGGTGATTGACCGGCTGGTGAGCGTGGAAACCACCATCCAAACCACCACCGGCGACTGGTACGCCATGCGTATTCTGCCCTACCGCACCCTCGATAACTACATCAACGGCGCGGTCATCACCTTCACCGACATCAGCAGCCTCAAGCAACTCGAAGACGAGATGGAGGTCAGCCGCCGCTTCGCGGAAAGCGTGGTAGAAACCGTGCGCGAACCCCTGATGGTGCTCGACGGCGAGCTGCACGTACTCACTGTCAGCCCCTCGTTTGCCGATGCCTTTGGGGTAACGCCCGCCGCGGTGAAAGGCCAGCCCCTAACCGTGCTGTGCAACGGTGCCTGGAACCAGCCCGACCTGCTAGGCCACCTGCGCATGCTGCTGAACGCCAACAGCATCACGTTCGATGATGTGGAGTTCGAGGCGGCCTTCCCGAACGTGGGCACCCTGCGCATACAGCTCTACGGGCGGCGCATCACCAGCGAAGGGCGCCGTACCAACCACCTGCTGCTAGGTGCGCAAATCATTGAAAGCGTACAGGCGTAGCCACGCCACCCAAACTGCCCACAGTTCAGGAACCGAGAGCAGCGAGCAAGGTAAGGGTAAGTAGGAAGGTGCTGGGTTGTTTTTGTGAGGGAAGCAAACCGCTTGTCTGGCTTACCAACGCTGGTTTTCCAACGCTTTAGCTTGCGTAAAAAAAATAAGCGCAGCAACCAATTATTGTACCTGGGCTGGGAACGACTTCTTGTTTGCTCCGTTATTATCACATAGCCCCTTGCTGCACCTGTTATGAGCGAGTTCGACCACAAAGACAGCAAGAGCACCACAGAGGCACTCATGCTGCTGCGTGAGCGAGCGGAACGCCGGCGCCATCTGATAACGCGTGTTGTAGACGACAGCACCCCCGATGCCATGCAGCGGCTAGTACAGGAGCTGCAAACCCACCAGATAGAGCTGGAAATGCAGTACGAGGAGCTGCTAATGGCGCAGGCCGAGGCCGAAACTGCCCGCGCCGAATACGCCGACCTCTACGATTTTGCGCCCATCGGCTACCTCACGCTGGATAGCCGGGGCACCATTCAGCAGCTCAACCTGACGGCGGCCCAACTGCTCGGGTCGGTGCGCCAAAAGCTGCTCCGGCGGCGGCTGGCCTTGTTTGTGGCCGAGTCGTACCGCCTAACGTTTTCCAAGTTTCTTGATACCATGGCGTCGTCGGAGCAGCGCCAAACCTGCGAGCTGAGTGTGGTCCGTGAAAACGGCGACATGCTGTACGTGCAATTGGAGGGAACCCAAGTAGCCACTTCCGAGCAGGGAGTGCACTTTCGGCTAGTTCTGCTCGACGTGACGAGCCGCTACATGGCCACGCAGGCATTGGCGTTGAGCGAAGCCCGCTTCCGGCAGCTTTTCGAGCACAGCGCCGATGCCGTGGTGCTCATTCGGGAGTTGAACATCGTGGACTGCAACGCCGCCGCCATGCAGATGCTGGGGGCCACCGACAAAAGCCAGATGGTGCAGCAGCCCATTAGCATACTGGTGCCCGAATACCAGCCCAACGGCAGTCGTTCCGAAGACCTGATCCGGCAGCACTACGCTTCCCTGCGCCGTAATGGTTCGCACCGCTTCGAGTGGTACCGCCGCACGTTTCGGGGGGAAAGTAAGTGGTTGGAGATAGTCTTGACGTACATCAATGTGGGCGGTGAGCAGCTGGTGCATTCCGTTTGGCGCGACATCACCGTTCAGCGCGCCGCCCGGGAGCAGTTGCGCGCCGAAAAGGAATTTTCGGAAAACCTGCTCGATAACAGCGTGGATGGTATTGTGGCGCTGAGCCACGAAGGCCACATTACGGCTTGGAACCGCGAAGCCGAGCAGTATTCCGGCTTGTCTGCCACCAACGTAATTGGCCGAAACGTTTTTCAGGTGTTTCCCAAACTAGATACGCCGGAATGGCGCCAGATTTTCGAGCGAGTGCTGCGCAAAGGCGAACGGGTTGTGCAAACGGCCATTTCCTTTATCGCGCGCCCCGGCCACTACGATGCCTACATTGTGCCCCTGCGCGGTGAAAACCAAGCTGAAATCAACGGCATGCTGGTTGTAGTGCGCGACATGAACGAGCGCAACCGCCTGATAGAGGAAACCACCCGCCTGCGCCTCAGCCAGCAGCAGGAGGTGCTGTCTGCCATCTTAACCACCGAGGAAGCCGAACGCAAACGCATTGCTGAAGCCCTGCACAACGGCGTGGGCCAGTTGCTCTACGCCACCAAACTGCACCTCGAAAGGCGCGCCACTCCCGGCGTCCCCCGCGACGAAGTGCACTCGCTCCTCAACGAGGCCATCCGCATGACGCGCACCATCTCGTTTGAGCTGACGCCCGGCATCCTGGAAGACTTTGGTTTGAAGTTCGGACTGGAAGAGCTGGTTCGCCGCATTCCGCGCCAGAGTTTGCCGCTGCATTTGCACGTGGTAGGGTTGGAGCAGCCTCTGCCTAAGCTGATGGAAGTGGCCGTGTACCGCATTGTGCAAGAGCTGCTCAACAACATCATCAAGCACTCCGAGGCGCAGGAAGCGTTTATTCACGTGGTCCGGGAAGACGACAAGCTGTTGATTTCGGTGGAAGACAACGGCCAGGGTTTCGAGCCCGACCCGAACTACGCCCCCCGCCACGGTATTGGGCTACCGGGCCTCCAAAACCGGGTGCGCCTGCTCGGCGGTACCCTCACCATCAATTCCCGGCCTAGCCGAGGCACTATCATCGGCATCGAGCTGCCGGTACGGTAAAAAGCAAAACACCAGCAAGCCACTGTGACTTGCTGGTGTTTTGCTTCTGGTATGCGGGCGTAAGGTAGCTACGCTATAGCCGTACGCCAATGCCTGGCCCTAGCAAGTAAAACCACTTGCCTTTGGCGAGCAAGTAGCCCCCGCCTAGGTAGAGTGGGAACGTAAGGCGGGCTTCGCGGCGAGTTGGGTACACAGAACCCAGCACCACGATGCCCAAGTCCCGGTTGTCGGCGTCGTCGCTGCTGAGGTTGAAGGCGTTCAGGGCCACGAAGCCGGCACCCACTTTATACGGCCGCAGACGGTTGATTTTCTCGGGGTGATAGAAGCTGAACTGCGCCAGCATAGCCAGCGAAATACCCCCGAACGAGCCGTAGCCGCTCTCGCCCTCCCGCTTGGTCAGCAAGCCCGCCGGGAAGCTCACATCAATATCAAACTTCACGCGGCGCTGCAACACCAGCTCCAGCTTCTGCGAAAACCCCGGCTCCTGGTACTGCGAGGGGGTGTGCTTCACGGTGATAATGATGGTGCTCCAGTCGTCGAGGTCGTAGGTTTTGCGGGCGTTCAGCAAGCTGTTGAGGCTGATGTTGCCTACCTGGCACTGCTTGTCTTGGTAGAAGGCAGCCCGCACTGAATTCTCGCCGGGGCACACCACCACGTTGTCCACGGTGCGCATCTCAATCAGCTCGCCTTTGCTGTTCTGGGTGCGGATATCGAAGGTGAGGTACTGCTTGCCGTACAGCAGCTTGTCGGAGTCGATGCCGTTGGAATTGAAGCTAAACACCACGTCGCGGATGGTCCGGTCGTAGAGCACGGGGCCATTGAGGCGGTTCACAGGGCGCGGAGCTTCGCCGAACGCCACGCTCACAAAGTCGAGCGGATGGGGCCGCTGAAACTCCTTGATGGAAAGATTAAAGCCCGTCGGCTGCCCGTAGTTGTAGATGGCAATGCGCTTCTTGTCAATCGTAACGGGCACCTGCACCCGGTACACCGCCATGGCATCGGTCCGGACGCTGGAATCGGAAGGGACAGTTTGCACGTCCTCGAAGTGAAAACGGGCCCGCGCCAACGATTCGCCTTCCAGTCGCACGTCCACCGTTTCGCCGGGGTTCACGCTGGTATTGGTGGTCCAGTCGCCGCCGCGGTGCCGCACGCTCACCATCGAGACGGTGGTTTTGGGCAAAATATTGAGGTTGGTGATGTACTTGGCTTGGTCGTTTTCCTTGATGTAGAGGTAGCTGTCGGTGAGGCGGTGCGTGTTGTACACGCGCAGCCAGCACAGCACCCGGTCGTTGGTGAGATATTGGCGCGTAAACAGCTCGCCAATCAATGCCCCGCCAGCTTCTTCTTGCTCCTCGATCCTGTAGGTGTGCTTCAACTCGAACGTACGGCCGTTGTCGAGAATAAGCTCCACGCCCTTGCGCCGCGACACATCATCGACGGTTATTTCCTTTTTGTCAACGCTCAGAAAGCGCAAGCGTGACGCCTTCACGGTGAATTCCTGCCGGATGGGAGGTAGCGCGTACGTGGTGCGGCGGTTGTTGTCGGTCAGGAAAGGACGCTCAGTTTGGGGGCGCACCGTAAGCACCCGGCTGCCCAGCGCGTTGGGTAGCACATGCAAACGCAAGCTGCCTTTTTCCTGGGTGATGCGGTAGTCGATGTCCTGGCCTTTGGTCCAATCGGCCGTGGCCCGGATATTCTTTGGATTGTTGCTGCTTAGCTCGAACACTTTCTCTTCGCCCACAAACAGCTCGGTTTCGCCAGGCCGGAGTTCCAGGGTGGTGCGCGTCACGGGCAGCAGGTTCACGGTTTGGGTGAGGGGAGGGCGGCCCACCGAGTCGGACGCCTGCGCGAACGTGAACTGCAGAAACCGCACCGCCGACAGATCTTTGAACCGCACTTTGGCCCGGTAGAATTGCCCATTGGGTGCCGCCGTGAGCGAGTCGAGCAACGTGAAGTCGGCGGAGCGTACGAGGCGCAGGCGGGTGCGCGTTTGAGCGGGGTACACTTCCAGCTCAGCGGTTTCGTCTTCCTGCCGGTAATAGAAATACAGATGCTGCTGGCCCTGCACCGCCACCGTGTTGCGGCTGATCTGGTAGCGGGTGGTGTCGGTGCGCACCACCAGTTCCCGCAGCAACGGCCCGACTTGGGCCTGCGCTGTAAAGGTGGTTAGTAGAAACCCCAGGAACAGGGCCGCAAAACTAAGAACGAGACGGAGGCCGAAAGGTAAGCGCACAGAGCAAACAGCGTCAGAAACCAAGCAGAAATAGCACCGCCCGTACGAAGAGCAGCACTTATAAGTGCGCAAAGTTAGCGGCCGGGGCGTTGCGGCAAGTAAGAATCTGTACTTTTCTTATTAACGGCACCTCTCGCTCCAAGTACAAATAAGAATAATCTAGCTGGCAAGCCCCAAGGTCGGGCTTTGCTCTGAAAATGCGGATTGCGAGCTAACAATAGGCAGAAAAGGACAGCACTCGTCGCAAACCTTTGCGCCTGGCGTCCCCCAAATATTCTACTGCCAAGGCGCAGAGAAATGGAAGGCAAGCACAACTATAAGCCTTTTTGTCTGGCAGGCTCTGAGCGGCTGTGCCCAACCGGCTCCGTTTGGGGCCGTAATACCGTCAGACGATGGGCGCCACCTGCCACGCCGAAACGCTTGTGTATCATGCAGGTGATTGGTCGGCCGCTACTCTTCCATATCCTCGTACACGCTAGGTGCCGCTTTTCGTGGCACTCGCTGTTCTCTACACCCAAAATTCCCGGAATGAATACCAGCTTTTTTGTTGATTTATTGGGGTTACACGCCGACGCAAGCTCTATTACCACAGCACAGGTAGCGGTACGGGCCGTGCTCGTGTTTTGCGCGGCCCTCGCCATGCTGCGCGTAGCCGGCCCCCGCACCTTCGGCCGCGACATGGCTTTCGACTTGGTACTGAAAATCACGCTGGGCTCCCTGCTCAGCCGGGCCGTCATGGCGGCGTCCCCTTTAGGGTCAACGCTGCTGGCCTGCGCCATTTTTGTGGGCTTGCACCGCCTGCTAGCCACGGTGGCGTACCATTATAATTGGTTTGACTGGCTTATCAAGGGCAAATCCACCTTGCTCGCAGAAGAAGGCCAGTTGCTGCGCGAAAAGATGCGCGAAAGTGAAATAACCGAGAAAGAACTGCTGGAGGGGCTACGCGAATCAGCCAGCGTTTCATCGGTAGACCAAATCGAGGCGTTGCACCTGGAGCGCAGCGGCAAGTTCAGCGTGATAAAGAAGCAGGAAAACTAACAGGGAGCTACTGCTTGGTGCGAAACCTAATGGAAAACAAAAACGCCTCTCCGGTTGCGGAGAGGCGTTCAAGAATGTAGTCCGTAGGGGAATCGAACCCCTGTTGGTAGAATGAAAATCTACTGTCCTAACCCCTAGACGAACGGACCTTGTTTCGTTTTGGTGGTGCAAAGATAAAGCACGAAAAAGGTACGCTGCAAGTGCGTGGCCATGATTTAGCTGGATTTTTGTCGGCGGTGGTCCCACCATACGTACGCTCCGAACAGCAGCACACTCACCCCCGACACCCATAGTAACCCGGTTTTCAGGCGTTTGCTGTCTTCGCCCAGGTACGCTAGCAGCGCAATTAAGGGCACAACGCCGGCCACCGTAGCGGCCATAAATTTTAGGTATCCCATGCGCGCCACCCCCGCCACAAAGCTAATGGCGTCGTCGGAGAGGGCAGGAGAGAGGCGCGCAATGACTACGGCCCACACGCCGTATTGCTCCACTATGTCGATAACCTTCTTCTCGGTTTTGTCGCCTAGCAGCCGGCTCACAAACGACTCGCCCATGGCCCGGCCGAGGCCGTAGCCTACCGTGGAAGCTACCACAATGCCGCCCAACGCCAGCAGGGAGCCCCACCAGGGCCCATAGGCCAGAATAGCAACCAGTATCAGGGCTACCACATTCACCACAAACAGAAACATCTGCACCACCATCAGTAGTATCAGCACGATGGGGCCCCAGAAACCGAATTGCTGCATCCAGGCAGCAATTTGTTGTTGTTCGCCGCTTTTCAGCACTTTAAACCCTTCCTGCACCAGGTTCTGAAACGCTGGCCACAGAAAATAGGCCCCTACCAGCGTAGCGAGCAAAGCAAGAGTTAGATAGAGCGGAAGATGGTTGGCGCGAGGGCGAGAAGTGGAATCAGGCATAAACAGATAGTAGGGTAGAAACAGCGGACAGAAAAGGCCACCGACCCCTGTACGTAGGGGCTACTGCAAAAGCTGCGGCAACCCCAACGGCCCTGACGGGGTACTTAGTGGTGAGATAGAGAAATGATGAGTTCTGTATTCTGTCTGCGCAGTTGGCGCATACTGCATGTAAAACTCATTATCTCACCAGCTCACCATTTCACCACTTCACCACTTCCTGATGACCAAGCATACCTACGACATGGGCCTGATCGGCAACTGTGCCTACCTGGCTTTAATTCGCAAGGATACCTCTGTGGCCTGGCTTTGCTGGCCGCGCTTCGACAGCAGCTTTGTGTTCGGCGACTTGCTGGACACTGAAAAAGGCGGCGAGTTCAGCGTCCGGCCCGGTACGAACGGTACCTTTGAGTCCAACCAATACTACCTGCCTAACACCAACGTGTTGTGCACGGAAATTGAAACCGAGGAAGGCAGCTACCGCGTGACCGATTTCGCCCCTCGGTTCGAGCAGCACGAGCGGTACTACAAACCCCTGATGATTATCAGGAAGCTGGAGCCGCTGACGGGTACGCCCCGGATTCGGGTAACCTGCAACCCCGTTGGGGACTACGGCAAAACGCAGCTCAGCCGCCGCCGCAGCTCCAACCACATTGCGTTTCTGGGCCTCAGCGAAGAAATCCGCCTGACCACCGACATCCCGCTTACCTACATTCTCGACAACGAGGATTTCGTGCTGAACATGCCGCGCTACTTGGTGCTCACGTATGGTGCACCGCTGGAAGCCTCCTTGGAAAGCACGTCGGAGCGTTTTTTGCGCAGCACTGTAGACTATTGGCGCAAGTGGGTGAAGAGCACCAGCATCAGCAATTTCCACCAGAATGCGGTGATTCGCTCGGCCCTGGCCCTGAAAATGCACCAGTACGAAGACACGGGAGCCATCATTGCCGCCAGCACCACCAGCTTGCCCGAAGCCCCCGGCAGCACCCGCAATTGGGACTACCGCTACTGCTGGATGCGCGATACGTACTACACCCTCACGGCCTTCAATAACATTGGGCACTTCGAGGAGATGGAGCGGTATTTCCACTACATCGCCAATATCTCCACCAAAGTAACCGGCAAATACCAGCCCCTTTATGGCATCAGCGGCACTTCGGAGCTGGTTGAGCAGGAACTGGACCTAGCTGGCTACCTCGGCAACCAACCAGTGCGCATCGGCAACGACGCGTACACGCACATCCAAAACGACGTGTACGGGCAGGTGCTGGTGGCTTTGTTGCCGCTCTATGTGGATTGCCGCTTCCTGGACCCCGGACGGACCAACCCTGGCAAGCTCATTTACGAGGCACTGCACATGATTCAGGCCACCATGGACCAGCCGGATGCTGGCTTGTGGGAGTTCCGCCATATTGCGCAGTACCACTGCTACACCTACCTTTTCCATTGGGCTGGTAGTCATGCCGCCCGCAAGGTGGCGCATTCCCTCGGCAACCACGAGATGGAAGCCTTGGCCACCGAGCTGCAGGAAGAAGCGGCGCGCCGGATCGAGCAGTGCTTCAACGAAGACCGCCAGGCTTACGCCAACGCCATTGGCTCCCCTCACCTCGACGCCAGCACGTTGCAGCTCATCATGATGGGCTACCTCGACCCCAATACCCCACGGGCGCATACGCACCTGGAGGCGTTGGAAAAAGAGCTGATGACGCCCGAAGGCCTGTTCTACCGCTACCGCCACGCCGATGATTTCGGTACGCCCGAAACCACATTCCTGATCTGTTCTTTCTGGTACGTCGAAACGTTGGCCTGCGTCGGCCGCCTCGATGATGCCATTCGGGAGTTCGAGAAACTGCTCACGTACACCAACCACTTGGGCTTGCTGAGTGAAGACGTGGACGCCAAAACCGGCTCGCAGTGGGGCAATTTCCCCCAAGCATACAGCCACGTGGGGTTGGTAAACGCCGCCTACCGCATTGCCAAAAAGCTGGACCGGCCAAACTTCGTTTAGAAGCCAACCCGCAACTACTAGTAGGCTAGGTACAATTGAAAAGCCCCGTAGTAATTCCTAAATCAGGATTACTACGGGGCTTTATACATTGGTTATCGGCTGCTACAGCAGTTTGCGCAGTAGGTGCCGTACATCGGTAGTGCCGCGCACGTGGAACCGGGCCAGCGAACGAGGGGCACTGCCCACCTTCACGGTGTAGGCTTCGGGCGGCATTGCCCCAAACGTGTCTTCGTCGGTTCGGTCGTCGCCGATGGCTAAGATGAAGCCAGGCTCATACTCGGAGAGCCAGCGCGCAGCGGCAGTGCCTTTGTTTATGCCCGCGTTTTTCACCTCAATTACTTTGTTGCCCTCCATCACCTGCAAATCGGTGTTGGAAGTCAGGAAGGTAAGGTGGCTGACCAGTTCTCGGGCACGCACGGCGCTTAGTTCAGCATCGGCGCGCCGGAAGTGCCAAACCAGCGAGTATTCCTTGTCTTCAATAAAGGAGCCGGCCGTACGGTTGACGTACAGCTCTAAAATGGGCCGCAACTCACGTTTCCAATCGTTGCGCAGGGGTTGGAACAACGTCCATTCTTCGCCGGCTCGCCGCAACCATACTCCGTGTTCGGCAATGAAACTTAGAGGTAAGTGCCCCAGCCATTTCTCCAGGGTAGTCCGGTCGCGGCCGCTGATGATGACGACGCGGTTGCGCGGGTTCTCGGAGAGCCGCTGCAGCAGATGAAGCATTTCCTCGTCGGGTTGGGCCCGCTGTGGGTTGGCTGTGAAGGGTGCCAGCGTGCCATCGTAGTCCAGCAACAGCAGGCGCTTGTCGGCTGACTGATATTCGCTTTCCAGCTCGGCAAGGGTAGCAGCATCCAGCGTTTCGGTGGCCAGGGTAAGCTGCTTGATTTTAGCGTAGGAGAGGCGGTCCATGAACAGCTTGGTCCAGGAAAATACATCATATTGCTTCACCAGGGCCTGCATGGCGGCCATGCGAGCAATCTGCTCTTCTTCGGGCATCACCAGCGCATCGTGCATGGATTCTGCCAATTGCCCAACGTCCGTAGGGTTGATGATGATGGCATCCGACAACTCGCGTGCTGCCCCGGCCCGTTCGCTCAGGATAAGCACCCCGCGCTGATCGGCTTTGCTGGCCACAAACTCCTTGGCCACCAGGTTCATGCCGTCGCGCATAGGCGTCACTAGGGCTACTTCTGCTAACCGGTACAATGCGGCTAGCTCTTCCAAAGGGAAAGAGCGGTAGAAGTAGTGGATGGGGGTCCAGCTGATGGTACTGAACTGGGCGTTAATGCGTCCCACTAGCTCGTCAATCTCCTCTTTGAGCGACGCATACTGCGCTACTTGGTCGCGGGAGGGTACCACCACCATGATAAGGCTTACTTTGTCGCGCCACTCAGGATAACGCTGCAGCAGTACCTCGAAGGCGCGCAAGCGTTGCGCAATACCCTTGGTGTAATCCAGCCGGTCGATAGACAAAATCACGCGGGTGTTGCGCAGCGCTTCTCGGTATTCGCCTTCGTGGGTAAGGGCCGCCTCAGAAGCTGCCGCCTTAGCGTACCGCTCGTAGTCAATGCCCATCGGGAAAGCATCAACCAGCACAGTTCGGGTAGGCGTTTCCAGTTGCCCGTTCTGCGAGTTGAGCCCAAGCAGCTGCGAAACAGCGCTAAGGAAATGCCGCATGTAGCCGTACGTATGGAAACCAATCAAGTCGGCACCCAATAGGCCCTGTAGCAACTCCATACGCCACGGCAACACCCGAATCAGCTCCTGCGACGGGAACGGAATGTGCAGGAAGAAACCAATGGTGCAGTCGGGGCGGGCGCGGCGGAGCAGCTCAGGTAGCAGCAGCAGTTGGTAGTCGTGCACCCAGATGGTATCGTCGGGTCCGGCTTGTTCGAGCACGGCCCGGCAGAACTTTTCGTTTACGGCCACATACGCATCCCAGTGCTCCTGCTCGTAGGTGGCATACTGCGTGAAGTAGTGAAAAGTAGGCCAGAGCGTGGAGTTACTGAAGCCTTCGTAAAAATCCCGGATTTCTGCTTCCGTCAGAAACACCGGAACCATGCTGTCGTTCAGGAGTTCCTCCTGCACATGTTTCTCTTCCGCCTCGTCTTCTACAAATAAGCCTGGCCAGCCTACCCACACATTGCTGTCTTGCCGATAGATAGAGCCTAGGCCGGTGGCCAATCCACCCTCGCTTGGCTGGAAGGTAAGGGTGTTTTCAGTGCGTATTACTTTGGTAGGAAGTCGATTGGAAACAATAATGGTGCGGGACATGAGCCGTTTTTCAGTTGATACACTCCTTGCGTTTACGGGAGAAAAACGGTCTTAGACGTTATTTTTTTAATCAGCCTCGGCAGTAAGCGCCTACAGTTGGGCTCTAGCTGACTGTTTCGGCTTGGGTGGCAACACCGAAATTTGCTGGGGTTAAGCGCTGGCCGCCTCCGCCCTAATAGCGCCCAGATGCGTGTGCTTGAAGTGCGTGGAATACTTCAGCCCGTAGCCCATCAATCGGTCGAAAGCGGTGTGGAAGAGCAGGACGCTACCAGCCAGCAGCAACACTGGTTGCGCAAGCCACCAGCCGAGTAACAGCACGCCGAAAGCTAGCGCCTTATGGTGCAGCAGATTGTAGGTTGCTGCTCCGGCGACAGGGCCGGCCAAATACGCCAGCATGCTCAGGTCGGGCACCAAGAAAAGGGCCGGCAGCCACCACCAAGCGAAAGGGAGTTGGCTGAAGATAACAACGGCAACCAGCAGCTCGGCAGCTTCTTCTAGTTTCAATAGGTTTTTCATGGCGCTTAGGGTGATGGTGAAGTACGCTTCAAAGGTCCACACCCGGGCGGCCAGAAATCGTTAACAAAAGCTAAGAAATACGCCCGTCGTTCTGCACCAGGCGCGCCCGAATACGGCTCAGCGACACGGGCGTTACGCCAAGGTAAGAGGCAATGTAGTGCTGCGGAACACGCTCCAGAATCTTGGTTTTGTGGCTGCTCAGTAGCGCTCGGTAGCGTTGTTCGGGGCTGAGCAGCAGCAATTCGGCGAGGCGGGCGTCGGTGCCGAGTAAGAGGTATTCGGCCAGCAAGCGCCCAAACCGCTCGTATGCCGGCCATTTGTCATAGAGCGTGGTAAGCAAGGTATAGGGGAACACAAGCAGCTCGGTGGGGGCTAGTGCTTCTATGCTGAAAGCACTGGGCTGGCCGGTGAGGCAGCTCTGGTAAGAGGCCATCAAGTGGTTCTCGAAGAAGAAATAGGTGGTTTTCTCTTCGCCGTCAGGGCGCGTGTAGAACAGCCGGCAGGCCCCGGATAGTAGCAGGCTAATGTCGTTGCTGGGCTGGCCTTGAGTCACGAATAGCTCGCGCCGAGCTAGCTGACGGACCTGCAAGCCTGCGGCCAGGGGAGCCCACTCAGCGTCGGTGAGTGCTACAAAATGGTGGATACAGGCCCGCAGTGGATGCATGAGCGCAAGATACAGGCTGTCTATTTACAAACCAGACAAAACAAAAAACCCGCTCACCGGGTTGGTGAGCGGGTTTCAAGAAGAAAGCCAAAACGGGAGGCAAGTAGTCCGTAGGGGAATCGAACCCCTGTTGGTAGAATGAAAATCTACTGTCCTAACCCCTAGACGAACGGACCAGATAAGATGGCCTTTTCCGTTTTGGTGGTGCAAAGATAGTAGTTGACTTCTTCTAGGCAACTACTGTTCCCTAAAAACTTTGTCTGTAGAAAGAAAGTGCTTGACAGTCAGTGGAAAAAAAATCTCTCCCGATTGAATCTATCGTAGAATGCGTAGTGATTTGGCGAAGTACCCATAGCCCTGTACCTTCGCTCCGTGTTTTTCACCCGGCCTTTGCAGGCCGTTAAACTCCCCATTCCCCTAACAATATGGCTAAAATCAAAGTCGCCATTAACGGTTTCGGCCGGATTGGCCGTCTGACGTTCAAGTCGCTGCTCGAGCGCGACAACGTGGAAGTCGTAGCTATCAACGACCTGACTGACAACAAGACGCTGGCTCACCTGCTCAAGTTTGACTCTGTGCACGGCCGTTTCAATGGCACTGTAGCATACGACGATAACAGCCTGACCGTGAACGGCCAGCGCATTCAGGCTTTGGCCGAGCGTGACCCTAAGTTGTTGCCTTGGGGTGACATGGGTATCGATGTAGTACTCGAATCGACGGGCCGTTTCGTGGACGAGGCTGGCGCTGGTCAGCACATCACGGCGGGTGCCAAGAAGGTGGTAATTTCTGCCCCTGCTACCGGCAACATTCCAACGGTAGTACTTGGAGTGAACGAAGACATTCTCACCGGCAGCGAGACGATTCTGAGCAACGCTTCCTGCACCACCAACTGCTTGGCTCCGATGGCCAAGGTGCTGGATGATGCGTTCGGCATCGAGAAAGGCTACATCACCACGGTGCACGCCTACACTTCCGACCAGAACCTGCAAGACGCGCCGCACAAAGACTTGCGCCGTGCTCGTGCTGCTGCATACAGCATTATCCCAACCAGCACAGGGGCCGCCAAAGCTGTAGGCTTGGTGTTGCCACAGTTGAAGGGCAAGCTCGATGGTATCGCCATGCGCGTGCCTATTCCGGATGGCTCTACCACCGACTTAACGGTAATCCTAAAGCAGGAAGTAACCAAAGAGCAAATCAACGACGCCATGAAAGCTGCGGCTGATGGCCCGCTGAAAGGCATCTTGGAGTACAGCACGGATCCGTTGGTAAGCATCGACATCGTAGGCAACCCGCACTCGTGCGTGTTCGACTCGCAACTCACTTCGTCCAACGGCTCGTTGGTGAAAGTGGTGGGCTGGTACGACAACGAGTTCGGCTACAGCACCCGCACGGCCGACCTTATCCAGAAGCTAGGCGAGAAAATGAACGGCTAAGCCGCTTCTGCGCTGCAACAAAAAAGGCTTTCCAAGACTGGAAAGCCTTTTTTGTTGCAGCGCAGAAGCGAGTAACTGCGTAGTGGAGTACTCTTGCAAGACAGCCTGTAACAGGAGTTCTGCTACGGGCGGGGGCTGCTTGTGCTTCCGTGCTACTCCCCGTAGCGCTGCCGTACCTTTACGCACTCTTGTTGCTGGGCCCGTTACGTAGTCACTCTGTTATTTTTCTCAAGGTGCGTATCTGCTTTATCCTGAACCCTACTTCTGGCACCAACCGCACGCAGGATGTGCCGGCCTTGCTAACGCGCTATGCCACCGCCGCCGGCGCAGACTTTGTGGTGTGGCCCACCCAGTTTGCTGGCCATGCCGAAGCACTTGCCCGGCAGGCAGCGGCCGAAGGGTTTCGGGTGGTGGCAGCAGTAGGCGGCGACGGGACGGTAAACGAGGTGGGCCGGGGGCTGTTGGGCACGCAAGCCGCTTTGGGCGTAGTACCACGTGGCTCCGGCAACGGGCTGGCTCGCCACCTCAAGATTCCGCTGGATATGGCGGGGGCTGTGCGCCGCGCCTGTCAGCCTTCCTTCCAGCATATTGACGTGGGCTACCTCAACGGCCGGCCTTTTTTCTGCACCGCCGGCTTGGGGTTTGATGCCCACGTAAGCAAAATGTTTGCGCAGGCTGGCACCCGCGGCCTGAGCACTTACGTGAAAGTGGCCCTGCGCGAATACCGTCGTTTCCGCCCCGTGCCGGTGCAAGTAACCTTGCACGGGCAGGAACTGTTCGATACGAGCTGCTACGTGCTGGCTTTCGCCAACGCGGCTCAGTACGGCAACAACGCCTACATTGCGCCCCGGGCCGATATTCAGGATGGGTTGCTGGATGTGTGCTTGATTGACGGCCTCTCCTTGACTCGGGCTGTGCGCGTGGGCGTAGGGCTGGCGCTCGGTACCTTGGCCACTTCCGGCGAAGCCGTATACCACACCTCGCACCACATCCTGGTTCGCTCCGCCGCGCCCATCGGTTTTCACATCGATGGCGATTATGTGGAGGATGCTATGGAGTTCGAGGCCAAGCTTACACCGTTGGCGTTAGAAGTAGCCGTATAAAAGTGATTCTAGGTAGGTTGATGTTCTGTTAGCTTTGGCTACTGGAATAGTAAACTTCCTAAATCACTCAGTCATTAAAGCACTATATGAAAGCCGATAAAAACCGTCGGGAAGGCGTGGTGTATTCCACCAACCCGGATTTCGAATACCAGTCCGGCGACGAGCAGGAAGCGGCCACGCTTCCTCCCCAGCAGCAGAACCTGCGCGTGCAGCTCGATAAGAAGTCGAGAGGCGGCAAGCAGGTGACGCTCGTTACTGGGTTTGTAGGCCAAGACGCTGATCTGCAAGCATTAGGTAAGTTGCTCAAAACCAAGTGTGGGGTTGGCGGTAATGCCAAAGACGGCGAAATCCTGATCCAAGGAGATTTTCGCGACAAAGTGCTGGCCGTGCTGCTCGAGCAGAAGTACAAAGCCAAGAAAGCTGGCGGGTAAGAGCAGCTGTCCTGCCTACTTGTTCGTACAGGTTGGCCTGGTATGGTTCGTAGCGCTTAGCAGCACGCGCATGCTTGTTCCTAAAGCTGATGACACAAGAATTTTATCTGTCTGCTACGTACAACCACCTTGCTGCACCAGCTTCCCTAGCTATTTTCTACTCGTATGCCCACTGAACGCGCTACCCTATTTTCCCAGGCCGAAACGGGGGTTGTGTCCGTGGTGCAGTGGTTGAAGCTGGGCGTTGAAACCATTGGTGCTCTAATCATTGCTCTCGGTATTGTGCTAGCGGCCGGACTGTTTCTGAAAGCCCTACTGGCGCGCCGCACCGCTGACTTCACTGCTATTCGGCTGACGTTGGCTCGCTATCTGGCGCTGGCACTGGAGTTTCAGCTCGGCGCTGATATTCTTTCCACGGCCATTGCCCCAAGCTGGGACCAAATTGGTAAGCTCGGAGCGGTGGCAGTTATTCGGACGGCGCTCAACTTCTTTCTGTCCAGAGAAATGAAGGAAGAGCAGCGCGACACAGCCGAGCAACACGTAACGCAGAAAGCGGCAAGCAGCCCTACTACAGGCAGCTCGGAGGTATCGTAGCCGCCGCTGAACAGCTAGCTGTCAACTTCTTCGCCGTTTGCTTTCAGCTGCATAAGGGCCCTTTCCACATCCTCTGGCGTGTCGATGCCAAGGGTGGCTAGCTCGGTTTCGGCCGTAAGGATACGGTAGCCGTTTTCCAGCCACCGCAGTTGCTCCAAGCTTTCGGCTAGCTCCAGCGGTGAAGGGGAAAGCTGCGTAATTTCTTCCAGTACATCGGGGCGGTAAGCATAGAGCCCGATGTGGCGCAGGTACCGGTGGTGCAGCAGCCAATCGGCCGATGGGTACTGGCGCTGATAGGGCAACGGATGGCGGCTGAAATACATGGCGTAGCCTTGCGTATCCAGCACAACTTTAGGCAAGTGCGGACTGAAGAGCTCTTCGTCGCTTACCACTGGCTTTACCAGGGTGGCTAGCTGTGGCGGGGTGGAGCGGTTGAAAAGCTGCACCAAGGCATCAATCTGGGCGGGGTGGATGAACGGCTCATCACCCTGAATATTGATAATGCAGTCGGCAGAAATACCAAGCTGCTGGTAGGCGTCGCGCACTCGGTCGGTGCCGCTCGGATGATCGGGGGCCGTGAGCAACGCTTCACCACCGAAGCTTTCCACGTGGCGCTGAATTCGCTCGTCGTCGGTGGCTACCACCACCCGGCTTAGGCTCGAGCGTTGCGCTTGCTCTACCACGCGCCGAATCATGGACTTACCGCCCAGGTCAATCAACGGCTTGCCGGGCAGGCGAGTGGAAGCGTAACGAGCTGGAATAATGCCGATGGCGTGCATGCGAAGGGGAAGAAGGACCAGATAATCAGCAAAACAAGCAATAAATAATTTCCGTCGTCATATTCCGGCACAGGACTGCGCTTGAATCCCTAACTTTCGGCAGAATTTCTGCGCGGAAAGGTGGTTGCCCTTCTTCAGCGGAGTAGTACATTCGTTGGAGAGGCATTGGTTTTGCTGATCTTCTCTAGGTTCCTCTCGTTTGCGTCGGCTTCGGCCTGGTAGTTTTATGTTTCGATTTTCGTTGCTGTCCGTAGCGCTTGTTTTCTCTGGTTTCACGGCCCTAGCGGCTCCGCGCTTCGTAGCTCCTCCCGACTCTATTGGGGTGGAATACCGCAACAATAAAATGCTAATCAAGCACCGGGTTGCGCCCGGCGAAACGCTCTACGGTCTTTCCCGCCGCTATAAAGTGCCCGTCGATCAAATTGTGGAAGCCAACGCCGGTCTGCAAGGAGCCTTGACGACAGGACAAGTGGTGTTAGTACCCCGCCAACGGGCCGTGATGCCCGCCCAAACAGCCCCCAAAACCGCAGCTGCCCCCGCTAAAGCACCGGCCGCCGGCACGGTCCGGACGCTACCCGCCAACACCGGGGGCAAGCGCGTGCACAAAGTGGCTGCGGGCCAGACCTTTTTTTCTATTGCGCGCCAATACGGTACTACGCCTCAGGCATTGGCACAATTGAATGGGTTTGCCCCCAACTACAACGTGCGCATCGGCCAGACGATTATAGTTTCGGCCGGCGCTACGCCTGCCCGGCCTGCCACCTCCGCACCCGCCACGCGTGAGCCAGTAGCCGCTGCCCCTGCTCCCGCCAAGCCGGCTCCAACACCGGCCCCGGCACCTGTTCGCCCGGCCCCGATTCGGACGGAGCAAACCGTGCCGAACGAGCGCCCCCGCGATACAGCAGCCACTTCAACCGCAGCCCCTGCCACTGAAAGGGAAGAAGAGCGCGCTCCAGAGCGCGCTAGCGAAATTGTGCGGCGCGTAACGGAAAGCGGCCTTGCTACCAGCATTGCCAACAGCAACACCGACAAGTATTTGGCGCTACACAAAACAGCAGCGGTTGGCACTATTATGCAGGTTCGTAATATTATGAACGGGCAGTCGGTGTACGTGCGCGTTATCGGTGTGCTGCCCAACACCGGTGAAAACAACAATATTCTGGTGCGCCTTTCGCCGCGCGCGGTGCAGCGCCTCGCCACGCCAGACGCCCGTTTCCGGGTGGAAACCAGCTACGTACCATAAGCCAGTAGCGAGATACCACGAGTGCGAGGTGAGATGTACGTTCTGACGCTAAACCAGCCGAGAACGTACATCTCACCTTTTCACTTTCTGCGTGTTCAGGTAGCGTACCAACGCCTGGCGCTTATTTTACCCCTTACCTCTAATATGAATCACGCTCAGGTTCGGACCTTGCTAGAAGAGCAGTACGAGCACTACAACCGCCCAGCCTTTGTGCTCCACGACCCTATCAGCATTCCGCACCGCTTCACGCTTCGGCAAGACGTGGAAATCAGCGGCTTGTTTGCGGCGTTGCTGGCCTGGGGTCGGCGGCCTACCATCATCAGCAAATGCCACGAGCTGATGCGACGCATGGACGATGCGCCCTACCAATTCATTACGCAGCACGAAGACGAGGACCTGAAGCGCCTGCTGGGGTTTTGCCACCGCACTTTCTGCGATACCGACCTGCTGTACTTTGTGCACTGGTTGCGCTGGTTCTATTCGGGCCACGACACGCTGGAAGATGGTTTTCTGATTGGAAACACTCAAAAAGAGCGGCTGGAAAACTTCCACAACTTGTTCTTTAGCCTCCCCGACGCGCCGCACCGCACCCGCAAGCACGTCGCTACGCCGGCCCGCGGCTCGGCTTGTAAGCGCGTAAACATGTACCTGCGCTGGATGGTTAGGCAGGACGACCGAGGGGTGGACTTCGGCCTCTGGACCCGCCTACCCATGAGCGAGCTAATCTGTCCCTGCGACGTGCATGTGGAGCGCGTTGCGCGCCGGTTGGGTTTGCTGGACCGCAAGCAAATGGACTGGCTGGCCGCCGAAGACCTCACCGCTCACCTGCGCGACTTCGACCCCAACGACCCCGTGAAATACGACTTCGCGCTGTTTGGGCTAGGGGTGGAGGGGGAGATGTAGCCTCCAGCGTATCTTGCCGCGGGAATTAGGTAACTAGTTGAAATTCAAGTAATGAAATAAGTTGTGTGCTTCATCTACACAGGCGCTGCGCCAGGACTTTACGCTACATTTCAATTAATGAATCTTTCCTGCCTTTTCAAGTGTTTATCTTCGTATTGCACTCCGCTTACCGACTACCCATTACCAACTACCTGATTTGATTCTTCCTAATAATTTCGAGCAGAAAATAGGCTTCGCGCAGTTGCGCGAAATGCTGGAATCTATGTGTCTGAGTGCGCTGGGCCGCCAGTTTGTGGCCAAGATGACGTTTCAGACCAAGCACGACCAGCTACACAAACTGCTTCTTCAAACCGACGAATTTCGCGGCCTGCTTCATAGTGGCGCCGATTTTCCGAGTCAGCACTACCACGACGTAAACCCGCAACTGGTACGCGCCAGCTTGCCCGGTGCTTACCTTGACGTAGCGGCGTTCTTTGCCGTGAAGATGAGTTTGCGCACCATTCGGCAGGCGCTGACCTTTTTCAGCCAGGCCGCCGAAGAGCTGTACCCCACGCTGCGCCTATTAGGCATTGGCGTGCAGGTAGACCGCAACCTGCTGGCCGCCCTCGACAAAGTAGTGGACGATGAAGGAGCCGTGCGCGACAATGCCTCGCCGTTGCTGGGCCAAATCCGGCACGAACTGATTGCGCGCCAGGTGCAGCTACGTAAGCAGATTGCCGGTATCCTGCGCCATGCCAAATCTGAGGGCTGGGTGCCCGGTGATGCCGAGCCCACCATTCGGGGTGGCCGCTTGGTGCTGCCGGTTATTGCCGAGCACAAGCGCCGGATGAAGGGTCTGATTCACGACGAGTCTGCTTCGGGCCAAACCGTGTTTATTGAACCGGAGGCCGTGTTCGAGCTGAACAACGACATCAAGGACCTGGAAAACGCGTATCAGCGTGAGCTGATCCGCATCCTAACCGCCCTCACCGACCAATTGCGCCCGCACATTCCGGATTTGCGCAAGGCGTATCAGTACCTGGGGCTGATTGATTTTATTCGGGCCAAGGCGCGGCTGGCGTTGCAGCTGGAAGCTACCTTGCCGGTATTAAACCCTAAGCCTTTGGCGCGCTGGAAGCAGGTGCGGCACCCGCTGCTGTATCTCACGTTTCTGAAGCACGCCAAGGAGGACCCGCGCGAAGTGGTACCGCTTGATATCGAGCTAGATTTCGAACAGCGTATCCTATTGATTTCGGGGCCGAACGCTGGTGGTAAGTCGGTGGCCATGAAGACGGTAGGGCTGGTGCAGTACATGCTGCAATGCGGCCTGCTGATTCCGGCCGGCGAAAACTCCGAGGCCGGGATGTTCGATGATATCTTCTTGGATATCGGTGACGAGCAAAGCCTGGAAAACGACTTGAGTACGTATTCCTCACACTTGTTGGCGATGAAGCAATTCGTTACGCTGGCCAACAAGCGCAGCCTCGTGCTCATCGACGAATTTGGTACGGGTACGGAGCCTTCCTTGGGCGGTGCCATTGCTGAGTCGGTGCTGGAGCAGCTGAACCGGGTGCGCAGCTTCGGCGTGATTACCACCCACTACACCAACCTCAAGAACTACGCGGAGCGTACGCCTGGCATTGTGAACGGCGCCATGCGCTACGACCCCGAGAAATTGCAGCCGCTCTACCGCTTGGAAATTGGCAAGCCGGGTTCGTCGTTTGCCATCGAAATTGCGCGCAAAATTGGCTTGCCGAAACAGATAGTGGAGCGCGCTACCCAACTCGTGGGCAAAGACAAAATCCGCTACGACCGGTTGCTGGAAGGCTTGGAGAAAGAAAAAACCGACCTCGAAGCCCGTACGGCTGAAGCCGTCAAGCAGGAGCGCCGCCTCAAGAAAGCAGCGCAGGAATACCAGGACCTCAAGAAGTACCTCGACGATACCACGCTCGACGTGTTGCGCGATGCAAAGCAGAAGGCCAAGGCCTTACTCAAGGACACCAATCAGCAAATTGAGGCCACTATTCAGGAAATTCGCCTGGGCCAGGCCGACAAGGAACGCACCAAAGAGGCCCGCGGCAAGCTCGACACGTTTGTGCGTGAGAAGCTGCAAATCGAGCCGCCCAAGCCGAAAGGCACCCGGGAACTAGCCGAAGCTGGCTCCCTAAAGCCCGGCGACAAAGTAGCGCTGATCGGGCAGGAAGGGTACGGCGAGCTGATGAGCGTGAAAGGCAAAACGGCCGAGGTGAGCTTTGGCGGGATGAAAACCATCGTCAAGGTCAACCAGCTGGAAAAGCTAACCCGCACCGAGATTCGGGAGCGGGAAAAAGAAGCGGCTCGTAAGGCACCGGCTCAGTACTCGGGCTTCGACACCACCGGCAAGATGTCGAACTTCAGTCCTACGCTAGACTTGCGCGGGGAGCGAGCCGAAGATGCGCTCAACAAGGTCATGGCCTACGTGGATGATGCTGTGATGCTAGGGGTGCCGGAAATCAAGTTTCTGCACGGCCGCGGCAATGGTGTGCTCCGCCAAGTGGTGCGCGACTACCTGCACCGCACCCGCCAAGTGGCCAGCGTAGCCGACGAGCACGCTGACCGGGGCGGCGACGGTGCGACGGTAGCTGTGCTGAAATAGGAGGTATTGGCCGCTAGTGGTATATTAGGTGAACCATATACATGTTTCACCTAATTGCGCTGTCGTGGTGCGGACAGTCGTACGCGTCGGGCCAGGGCACAAGACCTTACTAGCGGTTACGCCATGGAAAGAAGAAAATTCGTCCTGACAACCCTTGCGGCGCCTTTCGTTGCGCTAACTGATTTGCCTGCTGAAGCTGCTCAGCTCGGACCAGGCTTTAAGGTGAAAGCCGGCGAGGCACGCCACCACGGGCACATCAAGCCAAACGGACCCAACAGCACCGTCATCGAGGTCAAAATATCCGGCAAGGACTCCGATGGGGGCCTGTTCTTGTTCGAGCAGACGAATTTGTCGCCCGGTAGGGGCCTCCCTCTGCACGTACATGCCTACCAAGACGAGGTTTTTTATGTGCTGGAAGGAGAATTCTATTTTCAGCTCGGGCAGGAGAAATACACGCTCACAGCGGGGGATAGTATTTTCATGCCCCGCAAAATTCCGCACTCCTGGATTCAGATAAGCCCCGTTGGCCGCACTATGGTGACGTTGCAGCCCGCAGGAAAGCTAGAAGACCTATTTTTGGCTTTTGCAGCATTGAAATCCCCGCCTACTTCCGAAGAGGCAACTCGGATTTTTGCCGCGCATGATATCCAGGTAATTGGACCGCCCGTAACGAAAGAGTAGGCGGCGCCAGCCATTCACTACATCTCACTTTTCCACCCTACTTTGCACCCTCGCAACCGCCACGCCGCCCGCTACGACTTCCCGCAACTCATAGCCGCCAACCCCGAGCTTGCGTCCTTCCTGACGCATACGCCCACCGGCGAAGAAACTGTGGATTTCACTGATCCGGCCGCGGTAAAGGCCCTTAACAAGGCTTTGCTCAAGCAGTTCTACGGGGTACAGCACTGGGATATTCCGGCCGGCTACCTATGCCCGCCCATCCCCGGTCGCGCCGACTATATCCATCATGCCGCTGACTTGCTGGCCAAGGTGAATGGGGGTGAAGCGCCGCGGGGAAAGTCGGTGCATGTGCTGGATATTGGGGTGGGGGCGAACTGCGTGTATCCTATCATTGGGACGCGGGAGTACAACTGGCGCTTTGTAGGTTCTGATATTGACCCAGTGGCTGTTCGGGCGGCCAAGCACATGGTAGCCGCCAATCCGGTTCTGGCTGGCCGCATCGATTTGCGGCTGCAAAGCCACTCGGAAGATATATTTGACGGGATTGTGAAGGCGCGCGAGGAGTTTGATTTGACGATTTGTAACCCGCCGTTTCATGGTTCAGCGGAGGAAGCTGCGGCTAGCAACCAGCGCAAAGCCCGCAACTTGGGCCATGCACAGTCTATGGAGCCTTCACCCAACTTTGGTGGCAAAAACACCGAACTGTGGTATGTCGGCGGTGAAGAGGCCTTTGTGCGGCGTATGGTGGAGCAGAGCGTGCCCCTGGCTACGCGGGTGCTGTGGTTCACTTCCCTCATTTCCAAAAAGGAAACCTTGCCCAGTGCCTACCATTTTCTCAAGCTAGCTGGCGCTACCAACGTCCAAACTATACCTATGAACCAGGGCCAGAAAGTCAGCCGCCTAGTAGCCTGGACGTTCCAGGACGAAGCGCAGCACCAGGCGTGGCGGGAGCGGCGGTGGCAGCGTGACACAACCAAGCTCGCCGCTAGCAGCAAAGAAGTGAAGGAGTAAAAAGCAGCCAACAGTGCATGTATCGTAAGGCCTGAAAACTGAAAGAGGCGGCTTCCATTCGGAAGCCGCCTCTTTTATTGAGTTGCCAAAGGAATACGCTATTCCACTACCACACGGCTTATCTGCGTGGCTTCTGGGGTTGCAATCTGAACCATGTAGAGGCCAGCACGGAGCGTGGAGGCATCCACGGTAACTTCCTGGCCGTTGAGCGGGCGGGTTTGTGCTAGTACTACGCGGCCGGTTACGTCGCGCAACGTAACCGTAGCCGTACGGGCTTTACTGGCTTCGAGGCGCACTGCAAACGAGCCGCTGGTAGGATTGGGATATACCTGCACGCTGCTCTGCTGTACGGTGGCCTGCTTGTTGGCCAAAATCAGGTTGCACGGACTTACCCCGGTTACGTTCTGCTCGCTGATGCGCTGGTAGAACTCCTGGTAATACTGATTCACGATGCGCGCATCATGGACGATGAGCGTGTTTTCGTCGTTTTCTGTGTTAGCGGCCGCGCTCCAGTTGTGAGAGCCCACGAACACTAAGGGGTCCGACTGTGCGGCCCCAGCATCCACCAGGACGTACTTGTGGTGCATCGTGCCAGGCACTACGTCAAATAGCACACGGTTACCGAGGGTGGTGCGTAGCGTGTTGATTACGTCAGCTGGGCTGTCGGCGGCATCGTCAAGGAGGACTTCCGAGCATGCGGCAATGTTGGCAGCCTGCACTTGGTCGCGAATAGCACGCGTGATTTCGCCGCGTGTGATAAGCATGGTGGCTACGTGCAGGTCGTTGTTGGCCGTTTGGATGCTTTGAATCAGACGTTCCTGCACGTTATCGGTGGGCGAAAACCACGACTCCACCAGCTTGCCGCCGATGCTGAGGAAGTGCGGCGTGTTGTCGGTTTTGGCGGAGCCGAACCGGGCCGTAGCGTTGGTGCCACCGCCCCACATTTCGTTGAACTCCAAGGTGTAAACGCGGGCCAGGCTCTGGTCTTGGATGGCAATGGCATTGTTGCGGTCGGTAGCGAGTTGAGCCGGAGTCCAGTTGGTGGAGCCAGTCCACACCCACGGACGATTGGGGTCGGTGCTATTGGCGTCAATCACCACAAACTTGTTGTGCATGATAGCCATCTGGGTGGCGCGGCTCACGCGCGGGATGGTCGGGTCGAGGCTGACCAGACTCACGTTGGTGTTGTCGCCTTCGTACACCACGCGCACCTGCACGCCTCGCGCTTTGGCGGCATTCACGGCGTTCAGGATGGTAGCGTTGTTCCAGTTGTAGATGGAAATATCGAGGGTTTGCTGCGCTAGATTGATGTAGCGGGCTAGGGTGTCGGCAATGGCACCGCTGGGCAAAGACACGGCGTTGTTGCCAGGCAGGGCCAGGGTGGTGTTCACCGCGTTGTTGAAGTAGCTGCGCATCTTGCCCGACGACAGCGAGGCCGTAATCATCGGCACGGCGGCTAGCTCCGAGCGGCCGTTGGTGTTGCTGGAACTTACTTTCACGTAATAGAGTGTGCCCGGCTGCAAGCCCGTAATAGCCAGCGTGTGCTGCGTTCCGACGGTGCTAACATTTGTCTGCTGGGTGAGCGTGGTGGGCGTGAGGCCGTACTCCACACGGGCGTCGCCAGCGTTCTGCGTCGGAAAATTGACCGTAAAGCCGTCGGTGGTAATGGCAGTTGGGTAAGGCGCCCCCACAATGTTGGGCGTAGTGCCGAGTATGAAGTCGGAGTGGAGCCGGGGCAGGAACTGGTAGCCAGTGGTCGCCGTAGGGCTAGCGCTATTGAACTGGCTCATGATGCCGAGCACATCGAAGTTGCCGTTGGGGGCAATCTTGCCTACCACGCCAGTTGGGCCCGTAGACGAGGCGCTAGGACGCACCACCGCGTTGGGAGTGCCGTTGAGCAAGTAGTTGGTGTTGCCAGAAAACGTGTAGAACGGGCTGCCCGCCGCGGTGGTCAGGCGGGTGTTGCCGGTGATGCGCACCAATTGGCCCTCGTAGGCCTCACTGAAAACCGTGCTAAGGTTGGCTGCGGGCACGGTAGCGGCCGGCCGCACGCGCTGCTGGCGAGCCAGCACCGTCACGGAGCTAACGGGGTCCATTTCCAGCAGGGCATTGAAGCTCTTCAGCGTGCCGCTGATTTGTATACTGTCGCCGGGCACTAGGGCGTCGAAACCAGCCGCTGAAGTGGAGTAGGTGGCTAACCCAGCCGTACCGTCCTGGATGTACCGGATAATGCCCAGCTCGGGTCCGTTGGTGACGACGCCCCGCACCGTGACGGTAGCCCCAACACCAGCCGCCCGGGCAGCTGCAATGGTGATAACTGTTTGAGCCAGAGTTGGCCGCGCCGCTGCGCCCAACAACAAGGCTAGCAGAGTAAGTTTTTTCATATAGGCGATGGGTGAGAGGAAAACAGTGGGAAGTTCAATAAGAGAAAGAGACAAAGATTCGCCTTTTTAGTGATACTACTGCCTCGTCAAAGCGTACGGTTGAGTGGAAGATTATAGCTCCTACATAGCAAACGTCCTGCTGTGGTTGTTGAAGCCTTTCTTCTATCCACCCTGCCGTAAAAACAGGGTAATAGCAGCGAGACTTGACAAGCACGGCAGGACGTTCTTCTTGCTAGGGGGGTGTGGTTTCGGCATCTGGTCTTCAGCCGACGCCTTGTGGTATCACATAATATTCACTTCGGGATGCAGCTCTACGCCGAACTTCTCGCGCACCGAGGCAATGATTTCGTAGGCTAAATCCCGAATATCCTGGCCTTGGGCGCCACCATGGTTGACGAGCACCAGCGCCTGCCGGTCGTGTACGCCGTGGGGGCCGCGGCGCAACCCTTTCCAGCCGCATTGCTCGATCAGCCAGGCAGCGGGTACTTTCATGCCCCCGGGCACGGGGTAGCCGGGCAGGTCGGGGTATCTTGCTTTCAACTCGTCGTATTTGTGCTGCGAGAGTTCCGGGTTTTTGAAGAACGAACCAGCATTGCCGATTTCGGCAGGGTCGGGGAGCTTGCTCCGCCGAATGTGCACGACGGCCTCACTCACGTGGCGCGGCGTAGGTTCGTCGGTGATGCCAAGGTCTTGCAGCGTGGTTTGGATGGCGCCGTAGCTGATGTTGGTTTGGGCGCGGCGGTGCAGGCGTAGCACCACGCTCGTCACGATAAACTTGTCTTTCAACGGACCCTTAAACACGCTTTCCCGGTAGCCAAACCCACATTCCTCCACCGAAAACGTCCGCAACTGACCGGTTGCTTTTTCCAGGGCTTCCAGCGCCTCGAAGGTGTCTTTCAACTCCGCGCCATACGCTCCGATGTTCTGCAAGGGTGCCGCCCCCACCGTACCCGGAATCAACGACAGGTTCTCGATGCCGCTCAACTCCTGATCCAGGGTGTACTGCACCAGTCCGTGCCACGACTCGCCGGCGCCGGCCCGGACCAGGGCCGTGTCTTCGTCTTGGCTGATAATTTCCAGGCCGCGAATTTCATTTTTCAGCACCACGCCCTCGAAGTCCTTGGTAAAGAGTAAGTTGGAGCCGCCGCCCAGAATCAGTTGCTCGGTGTGTTGTACTTCGGGCAGCGCCAGCAGGTCCCGCAGCTCATCGGTGGAAGTGAAACGGGCAAACAGCCGGGCCTTCACCTCCAAATTGAACGTGTTGTAAGGACGAAGTGAAACGTTGTGTTCGAGAGTAGCAGCCATGCGAAAAGGAATAAGCCTAAGAGTACAAAGATAGGCGTGCTACCGTGACGCAGGGCTGTGCTATCGAGCTAGAGTTTCAGGCCACTGGGCAGTGGTGTTCAGCTACGAAGTGAAGTTGCTGCTCGCATTGCAAAGCAGCCTAGCAAGTACGTGCGCCAAACCAGGCCGCTTGCTTGGTGAAGCATGAGCAGCTCCTAGTGAAAGCCGATGCGACAAAGCCACCAGAGAAAAACTGGCACCGTGCTCTGAGGTGTAACAAGCAGAATGCCAGACCAAGGAAACTTCCTGATCTGGCATTCTGCGCAGCAAGCCCGCTGAAGTAGTTGGTGATTCTAGCCCACTCGACAATTAATGTGTGCTTGCCGGAACATGGAGCCTTCTGAACGCTACCGCACTCGGTAACCGCGCAGTGCGTAGTGCAGCAAGTAAGCGTAGCACAGTGCCGGCAACACAAAGGCTAGCCGGAGCCCGCCGCCGTTGGTGGAAATCCAGCCCATGAGCGGCGGCACTACCGCGCCGCCTACAATAGCCATAATCAGGTACGATGAACCTTGCTTGGTGAAAGGTCCCAACCCTTTGATAGCCAGCGGAAAAACCACAGGCCACATGATGGCGTTGCACAAGCCGCAGAGCACGATAAGCCACAGCGCCGTTTCGCCGGTGGAAAGAATAGACGCCAGTACCAAGATTACCCCCGCCGCGCACACCCCCACCAGCATCCGCCGGTCGTTGAAGCGCTGGAGCAGTGGAATGCCGATGATGCGGCCTACCATCACCCCAAACCAGTAGGAAGCCACCATCACGGCCCCTACGGCTTTTGTGAAGCCCGCGGAAGTATCAATGGGGGCCGGCGACTGACCCACCAGCACCGCAATAAAGTTGGTCGCCACGTTCAGCCCACGCACCAACGTCTGCGTGAAGTTGCTGAGTTGGGTTATGCCCTGCGACTCTCCGTAGCGAATCAGGAAAGAGCCTAAGCCCACTTCTACGCCCACGTACACGAAAATAGCGCCAATGCCGAGCAGCAGATGCGGGAAATCCAGGGCAGAGCTTCGGCCAGTGGTTGCAGCCAGCGTAGCCGTATCAGCTTCCTCCTCAGCGGGGAGGCTTTCGATTTCAGGAAGTTTCAGCAGAAAAAATACCCCGGACAGCACAGCCAGAAACACGGCCAGCCCCAGATACAGAGGCTTTACTAGCGTAGCTTCTCGGGACAAGCGTTCTTGCAGGGGCAACGCCGCCAGCTGGGCTTTCAGCGCAACTGAGCCTCCGAACAGGATCATGCCCCCAATCAGGGGTGAAATGGTGCCTCCCAAGCCGTTGGCTACCCCCACAATACTGACCCGACTGGCCGCCCGCTGTGCCGAACCCAGCACCGATACGTACGGATTGGCCGCCACTTGCAGCAGCGTGATACCAGCGCCGAGCACGCCCAACGCCGCTAGAAACAGCCCAAAGGTCCGCGAATTAGCCGCCGGAATAAACAGCAGTGCTCCGCCACCCATCACCAGCAACCCCAGTACAATACCGCGCTGGTAACCTAGCCTCCGCAACACGTACCCAGCCGGCAGCGACATCAGGAAATACGCCCCAAAAAACGCGCCTTGTACCAACGATGACTGCAAATCAGTGAGCTGGCAGAGGTCCTTCAAGTAAGGCATCAGCACGTCATTGAAATTGGTGACGGCTCCGAATAGGAAGAACAGCGAAGTCATGGCCACCATGGGTAGCACATAACTACGCGCCGTAGCGGTGGAAGTGGGGGGAGGAGAAGTAGTGAGAGGAGTTGCCATACCGGCAAAATAGGCAGGAAAAAGAAAAGCTGGCTTGTGGCCAGCAGCAAATAGATGGAATCCTGGCGAAAAGGAACGGTACTGCCAAGTTGCCGTGCCTCTAGCTAAACCCAGAAGTAGACTATACAACGTCCATGAAAAAGGCAAGAGACCCGCTAATCAGTATTGTGCTGATATGATTGAGGCCTTATCAACAGGTAATGACACCGTTCTGTATCGTATACATATATATATATCAGGCAGTACAGAAACATAGTGTTTAACAGTAATATTTCATCAAAAATATTTCAATAAATAAAGCTTGCTACGCGTGTTTGCACACGGCTGTATGCAAAGACAAATAAGTGCGTAGAGTTATTGCGTGCTTATATAGTAGGTTCTTTCTGTATGCTTTGGTAACTCCGTGAAACCGGCTTGTATCTGATTTTTTTTGATGCTCTTTCTGAATACTTCTCAAAAAGTATGTAGAATATATAAGAGGTTACTAGTGAGACTACTAATGCAACAACAAGCAACAACCAACTATAGGACGGATCTATCTTATTCTTGGTAAGATTGATGAGCTTCATGCCAATAGGAAAATGAATAAGATAGATAGAGTATGAAATTTGCCCAGGAAACAGCAATAATTTAGAAATAGGCTGTCGGAAAGCCAGGATAAAAAGTAACGTAAAAGATGTGAAAAGGAATTCGGCGGTTTCGTAAAACAATGCCGTGAACACCAGCAAGTACCCTATGCTTAGCAGGTTTAAAAAGAAATAATCGTTTTTGGCATACAATAGGAAGCATACATTCCCAATTAGAAAAAATACAATGTACCGTACAAGTGATTGGTCTTCTGACGTGAAAAGATAGCTTATGACTAATAGGAGAGGCATTACTGCGTAGATACATAGCTTCTGATAGTGTACGAGAAGCACATAAAAACACCCAATAAATAAATAGTATTGAGCTTCAACGAGCAGTGTCCAGAATACAGGGTTATCGGGCGGAATATGTAAATACACTACGCTCTTTGCAATCGAGGAAAAGCTTTCTGGAAATTCTAGCCCTCTGACTTTGTAGGAGAGGAACATGATAACTAAGGTTAGAAACAGAGCCGCCAAATAAGGAGGATGTAACCTTAAAATTCGCTTAGCCAGAAAAGTAGGTAAGCTACTTATAGTATAGTTGCTTTTATAAAGGCTATAGGGAATAATAAATCCCGAAATCACGAAAAATACATGCACCCCGTATTTGCCATATTGATAGAATATATAAAAAAGCTCGGCAAACGCGTGGCCTTCAGACAAGTTGTCCCCGAAATGGCATAGGCAGACCAGTATAACAGCAATTCCACGCAAGAGTAGTAAGCTGTCAAGCTGACCGCTAGTGCCAAGTGGTTGTGGTTTCAGCATAAATTTTTAATGCAAATGCTACTAAAGCAGGAAATCAGTAATGTTCCTATCGTAATTTAGTTGAATAATAAAATAAACAGACGCTACTGCATAGCGAATACTTGTTGCAGAAATAATAAGCGCGTGAATAGTCTACAGCAGGCAAATAAGTCGTGTAATTTTTGTTGTTGCTATTTAAGGAAGCGGATTATGAGTGCCTGTGCATACTGCTTCAATCTCCTTACCCGCTTCTTGCTACCTACTTGTATCTGATTGGGAAAGAACGATAGAAGCAAATTTATGTACTATGGACGAGGTATAATCATGTAAAAAATAATCTGCTTGCTGTGGCCTTGTGTTTTACAAGGGGAACTGCTTGCGCAATGCCTGATAGGCGGGCGTATCGTCGAGGCTGGTGAGGCTCTCGAACATGCTGATAAAGGTGCGAACTAACTCAGGGTCGGTGGTTTGGAGAGCTCGGGCATCGGCTACCCGGTCGAGGTTGTATTGGCCCAGGAACACAACCAGCGCCCTGAACGGCTCATGGCTTTCGGCATTGAAGCGAATGAAGAGTTGCAGGGGTAGCACGGGCAGCGTGCGGTGCAATGGCAGGCCAGCGGCTTTTTGTTCGCGGTGCTCGGAGAGGCTGGCAAAGGTTTCTTGCAGTTGGTGCAGCGTAGCCAAGTGCCGTGCCCGGTGTTCGTCCCAGGTTTCCGCCGAGATAGGGGCCTCTGGGTGAAACTGCTGCCACACGCCCTGCACGTAGTGATGGAACAGCCCGTTCTGGTCTTGCGTAGGCGGAAAGGCCTCGGGCGATTCGTCGGCCGCCAGCGTGGCCATGTAAAACTCGCGGGCGTCGCGGGCACGCTCTAGCAGCAAATCGTGAATCTGGTTGGTGAGGCTGCTTAGTTCCCGCTGGTTGAGGGGCGGGCGGTGGTGGCGGACGTAGAACGTGCCAATGGCTGCCGAATCCGTCATGATGGCTAGGTATTCGCTGTTTTCCGATTCAGCCAGAAACTTGCGCACCTCTTGCATAATGGGCTGGAAGCCCTTGTAGAGTTCTCGCGTAGCGTCACTGATGGTCGTGACGGCGCTTTTGATTTGTTCTTCTACAGTGTTGCTTCTTTCCACCAGTTGGCGGGTTTCTTGGGCCAGCTGGTTCATTTGATGCAAGGCTTCATCGGCATTGCGCGAAGCATCATCAGCGGCCTTCCAGCTCTGAAAAGCTACGAACAGCCCCAGAAATGAAGCTACACTGCCAATGATGGAGTAGTGCCCGCTCATGGCCTCCGAGGCAGTTAGCCCAAGGATCAGTAAGCTTAGGAAAAGCAGCAAGTAGAACAGCGAGCTTTTGTTGGGGTCAAAGAGAAAGGAACCACGAGCCATAGCAGAAAGGAAAAGAGCCGTACGGCAGCGCCGCTGGAATGCGGCCTGCTGTTGACGCCCATACGTGTTCATGCAGCCGGAGTTGGTAGCTCGATAGCTCCCCGCTTAGGCAATGCTATCAGTATTGGTACTCAAAAAACGTTGGCTTTGATTCAATTGTGTAATTAATATGAGAGAGTAAATGTAATTTCTATTCCTTATGTCCTTGTGCCTTATTCTACTAAAAGTAAACGATCAATTACATGTTAATTTTTATTTTTATACAAATTAGGTTTGAAGTATCTAGTGTAGCAAGCATATTCTGTTTTAAATATACCTTTCTTAAACCCTTCTTTATGAAGTTCTGGTAGTTTGTTAAATTTTTTCATTCGATATTTGTCTACCTTCTTGGGAGTCATAAAATCACAGGTGCAACTTAACATCATTGCAATATCTATTTCATTGCATCTGTCCGTAAGTTCTATGGATGCTAGCTCTGTTCCAACAGTGCTAAATGATAGTTTATTTACGGAAATAGGAATATCTATTTGAAAGCAACCATTTAAGTCTGTTTCTCCAACTTTGGTTGTGTCATTAATTGTAATTGAAACTCTTGGCAAAGCGTCAAATTGATCAGATATTACTCTCCCTTTAAGTGTTTTATTCTGTGAATACAGAGTGATATTTGAAAAAATTAGTGAAATAAGTAGAATTAATATTTTTCCCATTATGATATATTTATTCGTTTGTATATCCTTTATGTAATCAATGTTGCGCTTACTACTAACGTTCGTAGTGCTGCTACTTAGTTGCGGTATTCCAATCAACAGTAGCTTGATTGCTGCAACCTCCAACGACAACAAAATATACGTTTAATATTACAACCATAAGCGCAGGTGGTATAAGGAGGAACTGCCAGGTCGAGAGAAGTTACCCATGCATAGCCCGCCAACATTCCCGACCTTTGCTGCTTCATCTCACCACTCCTCTGCATGGCCCAATCTCGCCGCTCCGCCCCGTTCTACATGACTGCCACCACCCAGTTTGGCCTGGAAGAGGTGCTGGCCGAAGAACTGCACCAACTCGGTGCCACCATCGACAAGGTGGGCCAGCGGGCCGTGGAGTTCAGCGGCGACATGCAGCTCTGCTACGAAGCCAACCTGTGGTGCCGCACGGCCATCCGTATTCTGCGTCCCTTTGCGGGTTTCTATGCTCCCGATGAGAAAACGCTTTACCGCGAAACTGGCCGCATTAACTGGGCCGACTACATCCAACCCAACCAGACTTTCGCCATTACGGCCGTAGTCAACAAGTCCAACCTGGAGCACTCGCTTTTCGTGGCCCAGCTTACCAAGGATGCCATCGTTGATCAGTTTCGCAACCGAACCGGCGAGCGGCCCAGCGTGGACGTCAAGAATCCTGATATCCGGCTGCACCTGCACATGATCGAGAATGAGGTAGTGCTGAGCCTCGATGCCAGCGGCGACTCGCTGCACCGCCGTGGCTACCGTCAGCAAACCAACGTGGCCCCGCTCAACGAAATTCTGGCCGCGGGGCTGTTGCTCCTCGCTGATTGGGACGGCCGCAAAACGTTGGTTGACCCCATGTGCGGCTCGGGCACCATCCTCACTGAAGCGGCTCTCATTGCCCAACGCATTGCCCCGGGCCTCTATCACCAAGGCAAGTTTAGCTTCGAGAACTGGCCCGACTTCGACCAGGCCCTGTGGGATTCGGTGCGACTCGACGCCGAACAAGCTCGCCTCGAAGAGCCCCAAGCGCAGATTGTGGGCTCCGATATTTCGCCCGAGTACATCAACTTGGCGCGCGAAAACGTGTCGGCGGCGGGCCTCGAAGACTTCGTTCTCCTTTCCGTGCGCGACGTGAAGGATGCCACTGCTCCCAAAGGCGAGCCGGGCCTGGTAGTGATGAACCCGCCTTACGGCGAACGAATTGGGGAGGAAACCGAAATGGATGCCCTTTACAAAGCCATTGGAGACACGCTCAAAACCGGCTTCCAGGGCTACGACGCCTACATTTTTACGGGCAACTTGGAGGCCGCCAAGCGCGTGGGCCTGAAGGCTTCGCGCCGCATCCCACTTTTCAACGGCCCCATTGATTGCCGCTTGTTGAAATACGAGCTATACCAAGGCAGCCGCCGCCCCAAATCGGCGTAGCTCTCCTTCCAAGAACTCTAGAGTTGGTGTTCGTTCAACATACTCTGTAATGACGACTATTCGGAAAGTGGAAAGCGGTGAGGCGCATTTGCTGGCAAGCCTGCGTGAGGTGTTGCTTGATAGTATTGCAGGAGGAGCATCGGTTGGGTTCTTGGCTGACACCACTCCCGCCGAGGCCGATGCGTACTGGGACAGCGTTTTTTCCTCGCTGGGGCCTGGCTTGGCTTTATGGGTGGCCGAAGAGGAAGACGGAACTGTGGTAGGCACCATCCAGCTATCCCTTGTGCTGAAAACCAATGGGATACACCGCGCCGAAGTGCAGAAACTACAAGTACTGCAAGTAGCACGTGGCAAGGGCATAGCTTCCCAACTGTTGGCCACCGTCGAAGTATTTGCTCGTCAGCACAACCGGAGCTTGCTGGTGCTGGATACCATTGCCGACTCGCCGGCTGCGGCTATGTATCACCATCTGGGCTGGCAGAAAGCGGGCGAGATTCCGCGCTACGCCGCTAACCCCGACGGGTCCTTGCACGCCACCGCCTATTATTACAAAGAACTGTAGGCTGCGAGAGTGGTTTGCGAGGCTAGTGCAGGCTAAGGGGCGAGCTTTGCGTACCTTTGCGGGCTAATCCCTTGCCTCATGCCCTCTTTCGCTGACCTTGGCCTCGCGCCCTCCCTTCTGCAAGCTCTGGAAGAACTCCAGTTTATCACGCCCACGCCCGTGCAGGAGCAGGTATTGCCGCTCACGCTCGATGGGCAGGATGTAGCAGGCCAAGCGCCTACCGGCTCCGGCAAAACCGCTGCCTACGGCTTGGCCTTGTTGCAGCAAGTGGACGTGAAGAACGATGCCGTGCAGATGATTGTGCTGGTGCCTGCCCGTGAACTAGCGTTGCAGGTGCGTGATGCGCTCAAGAAACTCGGTAAATACTTACCCAATTTGCGGGTGGCGGCGTTCTACGGGGGCCATGCCTTCCGCGAAGAAACAGCTTCGCTGCAGCAGGCGCCGCACGTGGTGGTAGCCACGCCCGGCCGTTTGCTCGACCACTTCGAGCGGCGCACCATTATCCCGAACCAGCTAAAAACCCTGGTGCTCGACGAAGCCGATAAGCTGCTGGAACTCGGCTTTCAGGACGAGCTGGTGGAGATTGTGAAGCGCCTGCCGCGCCGTCGGCAGACGTTGCTGTTCTCGGCTACCATGTCGGACAAGGTGCTGGACCTGATTCGGAAGAACCTCACCCGCCCACGCGTGATCAACCTCGGCCAAGACGATGACCGACTGCCCGAAAACCTAAAACTGATTGGGCATGTTGGCCCCATTGAGTTGAAGCCCGCGGCCCTGTTGCACCTGCTGCGCCAGCCTGAAACGGGCCGCGCCCTCATTTTCTGCAACACCCGCGACAAGTGCACCGAACTCGTACGGTTCCTGCAAGGCCGCGAAGTGGCAGCGGAGCTGTTGCATGGCAAAATGCCCCAGCCAGAGCGCGACAAAGCCCTGCTCAAACTTCGCAACGGCTCCAGCCAGGTGCTGGTAGCCACCGACGTAGCAGCCCGCGGCCTCGACGTGACCTTGCTCGATACAGTGGTGCAGTACGACGCGCCCGATAAAGCCGACAGCTTCCAGCACCGCGCCGGCCGAACGGCCCGCGCCGGGGCCGAGGGCACTGCGCACCTGTTGGCCACGCTTAAAGAGCAAGCCCACGTGCAAAAGTGGCCGGTGGCTTCTAGCATTCAGTGGCGCGACATGAAAGCGCCCAAGCTGCCACCAGCTGCGCCCAAAGCCCCTAAGCCGGAGAATGTTACCATTCACGTTACGGCCGGCAAGAAAGACAAAGTCAGTGCCCACGACTTGGTAGGTGCCTTCGTGAATGTGGGCGGCGTCACGCGCGAGCAAGTCGGCCATATCGAGGTGTTCGACTATTATAGCTACGTGGCCGTGCCGCGCCAGCTGGCGCCCGATGTGCTACAACGCCTGCTCGGGGCCAAGGTAAAAGGCAAGAAAGTGCGCGTGTCGTTGGTGGAGTAAACGCTAACTCGTTGCCAGACTCCACTGCCGGCTATGCGCTTCCGCTTATCTGTTGTACTGTTACTTATTACGACTCCCTTTCTCCATTCTATGGCGCAGAGCAGCAAGCCCATGCGGCCCCTATCAGAACTGCTCAACACGCAGGACAGCGGTTGGCCGCTGGTGCTTGGGTGGCAGAAGCACGCCAAAAACAAGGTGGAAATCTTGCCGCGTGACGCAGCAAAAGCACCCACCGCTCTCTTGCAAACGCAAGTCACCACTCGCTCCCCGATGGGCGCTATCGTGTATGAGTCAGGCGGAATCCTGGTCGACAACGGGTGGCTGCGGATTCTTGGGTCTGGTCATGACCGGCTAAACCGCAGCCTCCCGGAGTGGAACAAGGGCAAAACGTTTCAGGAATATGGCGAGGCACCTAGTTATCTGCTTGTTGCAGATGACGTGGTAGGTGGTTTCTTCGCTGTCAACGGCGGCGCTTTAGGTCCTGACTTAGGCAAACTGTACTACTTCGCCCCCGACGAACTAACGTGGGAACCCCTCGATTTAAGCTATTCGCAATTCATTGAGTGGTGCTTCTCAGGAGACATCTCTCGGTTTTATTCGTCAATGCGCTGGAAAGGCTGGCAACAGGAAACCAGCCAACTAAACGGCAACACGGGCTTGTCCTTCTATCCATTCCTCTGGACCAAAGAAGGAGCCGTAGAAACCAGTAGCCGCCAACCCGTTCCGGTCGCCGAGCTATGGACTTTTCAGATGGACGCCGCCCAGCGCCAGAAGCCCTCTGAAGAGAAGTAAGTTAAAGGCAAGCCTAGTGCGACTTCGATAGGGTGTCAGTAGGAATGCGCAATAAGGCTAATACGGTTTTGGGGTGATGAAAATCGCCGGGTTGTAAGTGCGTTTCGGCCATGACGCCGGCGGTGGGGGCTACTACGAAGGCTATAGTGTAGCGCGAGGAACCAACGATTTCTTCGCTCACTTTCGCTAGTATCTGGCCGGCTTGTACGGGCTGGCCGGCCCCAAAAAACAACTGAATTACGTGCCCACGAGCCCCAGCAAGGATTGGGCGTAGCGAGTCGGGCTGCTGCGCGGTGAGGGCTGGTTGAGATGGTAGGGCTACCGAGTTTGAAGTGAACGAAGCCGGTAGGGTAGGGGCGTCTCCGTCTCGGGGAGCAGGTCTGGTAGAGGTCTGTAATAGCAAGACGGCACTGAATGCCAGGGAGAAAAATACTCCGCGCTTGAAAGCCATGATGAAGGTGGAAATCCTGAGAAAAGTCTGCTGGTGCGCCGGTTAGGCGGCTTTCTGTTGGTCTGCAGCGTGGTAATTGGCCACGCAGTACACGAAGTCGCCGATGGTGTGCAGGGGAACTTCGTCGGGAATGGTGAGGTGGAAGCTGCGCTCCAATTCCAGAATGATATCGACGACGTCGACCAGATCGAAATTCAATTCGCGGAAGGTGGAAGTGAATTGCAGGCGTTGGAGCTTGATGTCTTTCCGTCTGCTGATGATGCGCCGAACTTTTTGAGCTATGTGAGTAGAGGTGTTGGCGAGGTAAGGCTGGGAATGCATAGCGTGAAAAGTGGAAAAGGGAAGCAGGGCTGTGCCATGCTGCAAGGGTAGACGTAAGAGCTGACGATTTGCCTTACATCTTGCCAGAAAAATGGTGGTTGAAATAGAACGAGGCTTGCACTCAGCACTGTAGCAGCTGCAGTGGGAGCGTATGCCACTGGCAGTTCGTGCAGTGGAGAACACGAAAAAGGTGTTGGCTACCAATGCACTGCCCGATGGGCAGTGTAGTAGGTGGTGTTGCTGTACTTCTACTGGCTAGTGCTGCTAGCGCGGGAGTTAAGTACAGGAAGAGGCTGTAGTTTACACGTAAGGTGAGTGGCCTAGTGGACCTAAATGGTTTTCGAGTCGAAAATTTGGCGAAGTGTTGTTGCTTGCTTGATAAAAAACGAATCTTGAATAGCTAATGGACTGAAAAGTAATATTGGTCGAAAGTCAGGCAAAAAAATTAAGCCTTGATGCCGTGAATAAGGGTCCGGGTGAGGAGGGCAATAGAGGAGTCGAGCATGTCAAAGTTGTCGTTGACCAACATTTCCATCTCCAACCCGTGCAAGCCACTGAGCACAACAAAAACCAGCGTGTTCAAGTCCTGCTCGCTCATTGCCTGGAGTTCACCCCTCGCAATACCGAAGGTGATGATGCCTTTGAGCAGCACACTTTCGCGCTTGAAATAGCGCTGACGCATCATACAGCCAAACTCTGCCTGAGTGTTCATCTCACTGCAAACGATGTTGTAAAGCGCTAGCTTTTTGCGCAAGGCGCAGAGTTTAGTGGCGCAAAAAGAGAAGAGTTTTTCTTCGGCAGTGCTGGCGTGCGCAACCGCCTCCGCTACCTGAGTTATCACATTGTCGATTTCACGGCTCATTACTGCCGTAAAGATTTCCTCTTTGCTTTTGTAGTAGTAATACAAGGTGCTCTTGCCCTTGCCAATAGCCTTGGCCACATCTTCCAGCGTTACCTTGTCGAGGCCATGCTGCTGGAATAGGTGCTGCGCCGCCTGCATCACGCTTTCGCGGATGGCGTCCTCTTTTGACTGAGGGCTGACGGGCGCAGAGAGAGAGTGCGGAAGCATATGGGCAGCAAATATACAGAGATTTCGACCGAATTATTTTTCTAGTCGAAAAAAATAAAACCTATCCTTGTTTGTATTGCACTCGCCAGGAAAATCCAGTCAGTCCTGTAGCTCCGATATTCATGTCGCTAGCCTGTAAGCGCGAGTACGAGGATAGTAGCCATAAGCTGCTGGGTGGAAGCTAAATGTGCCCGCTGGATTGTTCTGGCAAAACACAGCCCAACGCAACGCAGGAGCCTTATTCGGTTGGAGTTGGGGTGTAGGCGCGCATAATTTCAGCTACCACTTCTTGCGGGCTGCGGTCTTTCTGCAAAACCACTCGGATACCGTAGGCCGGCTCTTCCAGTGTGTTTAATTGCGAGTCGAGCATGTCGGCGCCCATATAATGGTTTTTGCGGGCCAGGAGGCGATTGTGCAGCAACTCGCGTGAGCCATCCAAGTACACCCACTGCAAAGGTTGTTGTGCTCCACCTTGCAGCGTGCGGCGGTACGCTTCCTTCAGCGCTGAGCAGGCTAGCACTGCGCCACCCGTCTTTTCCCATTCCCCAATAGCCTGCGCCAACTGCGCCAACCAGCCTTGGCGGTCTTCGTCGGTGAGGGGGGTGCCACTAGCCATTTTGGCCACGTTGGCCGCCGAATGAAAATCGTCGGCATCATGAAAGGGTATCCCTAAACGCTTGGCTAGCAAGCCGCCAATAGTAGTTTTGCCACTGGCCGACACGCCCATCACAACAAACACAGTACGCTCCATAGTTCTTTGCTTCAATAGTAGTAACGTGTTGTACGCATAAGTTCAAGCTCCAGTGTACTGCGGCATCACAACATCAGCCAACAGGCTAGGTTTTCAATGGCAGCAGCAGACAACCGGAAAACTTTGATGCGCGCTAGCAACTACTTGCCAATGAGAGTATTCAGTGCCGGGGCTGTAATACAGGGAATGCCGGATTATAGAACAGCATCCAGCGCAAAAACTCCTACCAGCCCTACAAGTGACACCAGGGTTTCCATGACGGTCCAGGTGGCTAGGGTTTGCGGAATAGTCAGGTTGAAGTACTCCTTGAATATCCAGAAACCGGGGTCGTTGACGTGAGAGCACACCAGGCTACCGGCTCCTACAGCCAGCACCATGAGTTCGGGTTTCACGGCGGAAGTGGCTATCAGGGGTAGCACCATCCCGCCCGCTGTCAGCGAAGCCACTGTGGAAGAGCCCAGGCAGACGCGCAAAATAGCCGCAATGGCCCACGCCATAAACAGCGGCGACATGTGCATGCCCGTGAAAAGCGTGGTGATATAGACGCTGACACCGCTGTCTACCATGATTTGCTTGAGCGCCCCGCCCCCGCCAATAATCAGCAAAATCATAGCAATGCCGGCAATAGACGTCGAAAACAGATCCATAACCTCCTTCATGCTTTTGCCGCGGTTGAGGCCGAGCGTAACCATGGCTACCAACACCGAAATCAACAAGGCCAGGCTCGGGTCGCTGATGAATTCCACCACTTGCCGGGTGTGCGAGGTGGCGGGCAAGGTGAGGGTAGCCACGGCCCCCAGCGTCATGAGTAGGATGGGGGTAAGGACCGTAAATAAACTGACGCCAAAGCCCGGCATTTCGTCTTCGGTGAAGTGCCGGGGCATAGCGATGGTAGTGGGTGCCGAAGGATTGTAGCGCTTCAGGGTGCGAGAAAAAATAGGGCCGGCAATAATGACGGCGGGCACGGCAATGGCCAATCCGTAGAGCAGCGTTAAAGAAAAATCGGCTTTGAAAAGCGCCGCAATGGCCGTGGGGCCCGGGTGCGGCGGCAGGTAGCCGTGCGTGACGGAAAGGGCTGCTACCAGCGGCATGCCCACGTACAGCAGGGGCAGCCGCGTAGAGGCGGCAATAGAAAACACCAGGGGCACCAGCAGCACGAAGCCCGCCATGTAGTACATCGGCAGGCCCACCACAAACCCCGTGAGCAGCACCGCCCACTGAATATGCTTGATACCAAAGATTTTGATAAGCTGATAGGTGATGCGCTGCAACGCCCCGCTCTCAATGAGCAAGCTGCCAAGCATGGCCCCAAACCCGATAATCATCACCACCGACCCAAGAATGCTGCCCATGCCGTTCTGGATTGAGACCAGCACATCCTTGGCGGCCATGCCTTCCGCTAAGCCTAGCCCAACGGCCACGATAATCAACGACAAGAAAGCATTGAGCTTGAAGACGATAGTTAAAATCAGCAGCAAAATAACCGCCGCCACAACGAGGAGTAAAGGCATAGCTTACGAACAGTGAACGATGAGAAGTAACACGCAATAAGGAGCGTCTATCACCTAAATAAAAACCGGCTATATACTAGCACACCAAGGACTTGAGGCGCCCTACTCAGCGACGGTGGTGCTGTTGCTGATAAAGGCAACGCGCTTGCTATCCGGCGACCAGGAAGGCGTGTTCATGGAGCCTTGGCCCCCGTACACGTAGGCAATAACCTTGGGCTGGCCGCCGGCTATGGGCAGCAGGCGCAAATACACGTGCTTGTAGAAAGGATGGTCGCCGGCCGCTACTTCCTCTTTCAGAAACGAGACAAACGCAATCCACTTCCCGTCGGGCGAGATGTGCGGAAACCAGTCCTGAAAGTCGCCGTTGGTTACGGCTACTTGCTCGCTGCCATCTGCCCGCATGCGCCAGATCTGCATGGTGCCGGTGCGGTTGGAGTTGAAGTAGATGTACTTGCCATCGGGCGTATATTCCGGGCCGTCGTCGAGGCCAGGGGCGCTGGTTAGGCGCACTTCCTTGCCGCCAGTCGCCGGAATTCGGTAGATATTAAAATCGTCGGTGCGCTGCCCAGTAAACAGCAGGTTCTTGCCATCCGGCGACCAACTGTGTAGGTAAGACGGGCCGCGGGGCGTGATTTGCTTGGGTTTGCCGCCGCTGGTAGGCACCGTGTACACAATGGAGCCCCCCAACTTCTCGACGCCGCTGCTCAACCCGAGCATGGTGCCATCAAAGGAAAGCACATGGTCGTTGTTGTTGCTTTTAACTTCGGCCGTGGGAATAACCGTAGGCTGATTGGAGGCGAGGTTGAAAGTATACATCAGCCCGTCGCTGTTGTAGATCAGGCTTTTGCCATCGGGAGTCCAGTTGGGCGCCTGCAACGATTTGGGGGAAGTGTACCGTACTTCGCGGTTGCCAGTAGCTATTTCCAGCAACTCAATGCTGCTACCCAGATACTCGCGGTACTGCACCAAGCCTTCGCGCGCTGGCACCACGATGCGCACATCCCGGAAAACGCCGGTTTCCGTAACGTCGGCATCGTGAGAGCAGACTGCCAAGCCCACGTACACGTCGTCGCCTAGGTTCACCTCGGTTACTTGCTGGGTCACGAACGGCTGCCCGAACTGCGCTACCCGCATGGTGTAGGTGTTGCCTTTTCTTTCCAGCTGCAGAATGTTGGCGTGGGTGATGGTAGCGCGCGTTTCTTCGGTGGCGGCCCCGGCGGTGCGGCGGTACTGTAAGGAGGTCAGCCCGTCGCCGTGCTCGATGGCGCTGACGTGGGGAGCGTTGCCTTGCAGGCTCTGGCGCACCATCCAGCCCATCTTACGGTGCGGATTTATGCCGCTGGCCCCCACAAACTCGGCCCGGGCATAGAGCAGAAAATCGCCTTTCATTTTCTTGTAGACGTACCGAAACTCGTCTTTGTCTAGCCAGATATTAGCACCCGCGCCGGTTACCACGTACTGCTGGGTGGCGGGCAAGTAGGTGGCGGAGCCTGCCTTGACTTGCGTGCCAACGTCCTGGCTGCCGTCAAATACTCCTACTTGTTGTTGGCTGTATGCGGGTGAGCATAGAAGCACAAGCAGCAAGAGCAGAGTGGTGTAAACGTAAGGTTTCATGCCAGATACGAGCGTTGGTAGCGTTACTGCCGAAAGCAGGATAGCGCCGGGCGGGAAGTAGAAGAAGCAGAGTACACCCGTCCGTTGTCGGGCAGGCTGAAAGTACTGCAATTTTTTCTGGGCATACTACATGCGTCCAAACGACGGTTGGCAAGTAGCTTTGCTCTCTCTTTAAAAAGCACCGCCTACTTGCCAACCGTCCCTCCCAACGCTACACAACTACTCTTTATCTGCAGCCAGAACCGGTGGCGCAGCCTCACGGCCGAACGGCTCTTCGACGACCATGCGACCTACGAGGCCCGCTCGGCTGGCACCGAACCCGGCGCCCGGGTGCGCGTGACGGCCGGGCACATCGGTTGGGCTGATGTAGTCTTTGTCATGGAGCGCAAGCACGCGGATTTGCTACAGGCAAAGTTCAGCGAAGAACTGGCCAACAAAACCATCATCAACCTGCGCATTCCCGACAAGTTCCAGTTCCTGGATGCTGTGTTGCAGGAGCTGCTTCGGGAGCGGCTACAACCTCATCTTCCGCTCTTGTAGCCTAAAATTCCAGCCGAAACACGCTGCCCGTTCCTTCCACCGAATGCACGTGAATCCGGCCTTTGTGCAGATGCATAATCTGCTTGGCGAGGCTCAAGCCTATGCCGCTGCCGCTTTTGTGAGTGGTGAAAAACGGAATAAAAATGCTGTCCAGTACGTCGGCCGGAATGCCACAGCCGTTGTCAATTACTTCCACTACCACGTGGTCGTTGTCTGTGGTTTTGCCAACCAATTGAATCTGGCTGTTAGCGCATCCTGCCACGGCGTGGGCGGCATTCAATACCAGGTTGATAAGCACTTGTTCCATTAATTGGCTGTCGGCGTGCAGCATCAGCTCAGGCGGCTCAACCGACACCAGCAGGGTGATGTTCTGGTCGGCAAGCTGGCTTTTCAGCAACGCGCTAATGCTATTGAAAAGCTCCTGCACATAAATGGTGGTTAGCAGGGGCATAGTAATCTTGCTGAAATTGCGGTACACCTGCGCAAAATTCAGCAGGCCTTCGCTGCGGTGCTGGATGATGCCAATGCCTTCTTCCACATCATCAAGCAGGTCGGAGTCGTGAAGCAGCAACTCCGTGCCCTTTTCCTTCTCCAGGCGCACGTGGCGGCGCAGCGAATCGGCCAGTGAGGCAATGGGCGCTACCGAGTTCATGATTTCATGGGTCATCACGCGGAGCAGCTTTTGCCAGGCCTCGGTTTCGGTTTCGTCGAGGGCATGGCTGACGTTTTTGAACGCAATAAGCGTGAAGCTGCGGCCGTGCAGCTTGAACGATGTGGCCGACAAGAGCAGCTGCATTGTTCTGTTGCTGACCGTTAGCTTCACCACCGCTGGCAACCCGGGCTCCAAGTGCATAATGGCATCATAGAGCACGTCGTGGCGCTTTTGGAGCGAATGAATATTGTGCAGATACGGCAGCTCTAAGGTTTGCTTGAACGACTCGTTCACCCATTCCACCTGCCCTTGGGCGTCGTAGGAAATAATGCCGGTATCAATCAGTTCCAGCACGGTTTGCAGGTATTTAAACTGCGCTTCTTTCTCGGCGTTGAGTTGCCGAAAGGTGGAATTGACTTCGTTGAACGCCACGTGCAACTGCTTGAGCGAGGGGTTGGTATGGTCCTCGTTGAAATGCTGCGAAAAGTCGCGGTATTTCACTGCCAGAATAAAGCTAGCCAGCTCTCTGTTGCTGCGCGTGATGTAGCGCGCCAGTTCCACCACCAGCGCTACCACCAAAAACCCAGCGAAAATTACCGGCGCATAGGTGGCTTTGTGCGCGTAGTACACCGCGGCGTACACTAACACCAGCAGCCCGAGCAGCCGCAAGAAAATGCCGATTTCGAGCCGTTTAAAGGTCATGTTTTTCCAGGCGGCGGTAGAGGGCAGTGCGGGTGATGCCGAGTTCTTTAGCCGCCTTGGTGATGTTGCCGTTGTGCCGCTCGATAACGCGCAGAATGGTGCTTTTTTCCACCTCGTTTAGTTGCAGCGGGCCATCCAAGTAAGTCGGTGTCTGTTGGTTGGCCACTAGCGCCATTTCCATGGCCGAGAAGGTGAAGTCTTGCGGGCGTAGCACGTTGCCTTCCGCCAGAATCACGGCTCGTTCCACGGCGTGCTGCAATTCCCGGATGTTGCCGGGCCAGGGGTGCTGTTGCAGCTTTTTGAACGTGGCTGGTTCGAACTCCGGAATGGGCTTATGGTTGCGGGTGGCATATAGGCCCGCAAAATGTTTCGCCAGCAACACCACATCGTTGCCCCGCTCGCGCAGCGGAGGAAGGGTTATTTCCACGGTGTTGATGCGGTAAATCAAGTCTTTGCGAAACTGATTTTTGGCAGCTAGCTCATACAAGGGCGCGTTGGTGGCCGAAATCAACCGAATATCGATAGGCACCGGAACGTTGCTGCCTAGCGGAATTACCTGCCGGTTTTGCAAGGCCGTCAGCAGCTTGGCTTGCTGCGGCAGCGAAATATTCCCGATTTCGTCGAGAAACAAGGTGCCCGTAGAAGCCGCCGCGAAGCGGCCCACCCGGTCGTCTTTGGCATCAGTGAACGAGCCTTTCTTGTGGCCGAATAGCTCACTCTCGAAAATGCCCTCACTCATAGCCGCCAGGTCGGCCGTAACGTATGGCTTGCTGGCGCGGAAAGAACGTTGGTGCAAGGCTTTGGCCGCCAGTTCTTTGCCGGTGCCATTTTCGCCCAGCAACAGCACATTGGCTTCGGTAGGCGCTATCTTTTCTATCTTATGAAACAGCTCCTGCATGGGTTCCGATTCGCCGAGCATGGCCACGTCGGCGAAGGAAGGCGCACGTTTGGCCGTGGTAGGCGTTTCGCTGGTTTTGCGGGTGCTATTGTGCTGCAGGGTGGCATGCAGCGTCTCCAAAAACTTCTCGTTGTGCCACGGCTTCACAATGAAATCGGTGGCGCCAGCTTTCAGAGCCCGAACGGCCGTGCTGATTTCGCCGTGGGCCGTTATCATGATAACCGTTGCGTTTTTGTCGCGCTCCAAAATGCGGCTCAGCCAATACAGGCCCTCGTTGCCGGTGCCAAGGTTGCTCTTGAAGTTCATGTCCAAGAAGACAACATCGAACGGCTGCTTGCTTAGCACAGACAATAAGTTCTCAGGGTTCTTCTCGGTTACCACTTCCTGCACCTCGGTTTTGAGCAGCATTTTAAGAGCAAACAGAACGTCCCTGTCGTCATCGACCACTAATACTCGCGCCTTAGAAAAAGCCATTGAAACTACTGTAATGCTGGAATTAGAAAGCTACTTTGAAATCATCAGGAGTAGGTACTGATTCACCTACCATAAACTGTACTACTTTACAATAACCCGCTTTCTGGCCTTTAAAGCGGCTTTTCTGGGAAGCTGTCCGCAAAAGTGTATCAATATCGAACACTGATTTGTATCGAAAGCGAACAATAGTACGGCTTACTGAAAAAGGAATTGACTTAATCAATTGGCAATCAATGCAATATGCAACCGGCATTATTCTTACTAGATACTTGCCGAAAGCGGTGCAAAGGCAAGCAACGCATTCCTACCAACATGGACGTACCTATTCAAAAGAAAACCTGGACGCTACGCAAGCTCCTTCTCCTAGCCGGGGTGGTGCTAGTCATGGGGTTGTTGGCGGTTAGCTTCTTTTCCACCGCTGGCCCCACCAAGCTAAACGTAGACCCCGAGCGCATCACCATCAGTGAGGTGACCAAGGGCACCTTCCAGGAGTTTATCTCCATCGACGGGACGGTGATGCCCATCAAAACTATTTACCTGGATGCCACCGAAGGCGGAACGGTAAAGAACATTTTGGTGGAAGACGGCGCCACGCTCACCCCCGGCCAGCCTATCATTCAGCTAGCCAACACCGATCTGCAACTGGAAATGGTGAACCGCGAAACAGCTGTGTTCGATTTGATGAACAACCTGCAGAACACGCGCAACCTGATGCAGCAAAACCGCATTCAGCAGCTCAACCAGTTTGCTGACACCGACTACAAACTGAGAGAGGCCAAGCGCATCTATGAGCTCAACAAAAACCTGTACGAGCAAAAAGTAATATCGCGGCAGGAGTTCAACGAGAGCCAGAACACCTACCAGTACCAGGTGCGCAAGCGCCAGCTCACCAAGCAAACCTTGCTGCAAGATTCGGTGGCGATGCGCCAGCAAATCAACCAGATGCAGGAGTCGGTGGGGCGCATGCAAAGCAACCTGGCGCTGATGCATAAGAAGATGGATGACCTAACCATTAAAGCCCCGGTGGCGGGCCGCATCACTTCCCTGAACGCTGAAATAGGGGAGTTGAAAGCCCGGGGGCAGCGCATCGGCCAGATTGATATGCTCAATGGCTTGAAGGTGCGCGCCAACATAGACGAGTACTATATCTCGCGCATTTTTCCGGGCCAGAAAGGTGAATTCACCTTGGAAGGCAAGCGCTATGAGCTGGCCGTGAAAAAGATTTACACCCAAGTAACCAAGGGCTTGCAAGTGGATATGGAGTTCACCAAGGAAACGCCGCCGAGCGTGCGACGCGGCCAAACCTTGCAGGTGCGCCTAGCCCTCAGCGACCAAACGCAGGCCGTGCTGGTGCCCAAAGGTGGCTTCAACCAGAAAACAGGCGGCAACTGGATTTTCAAGGTCAGTGAAAACGGAGCCACCGCCTATAAAGCCGACATCCGCCTGGGGCGGCAAAACCCCGAGTACTTCGAGGTGCTAGAAGGCTTGAAGCCCGGCGACAAAGTGGTGACGTCCAGCTACGAAGGCTACGAGGACATGGGCGAATTAGTGCTCAAGGAAAAGCAGCAGTAACCAACGATACAGCGCCAGAAACAGGAATTAACGCTCAACAACCAGCCCCATGATCAAGATCGAAAACCTGGACAAAGTGTACCGCACCGAGGAAGTGGAAACCAAAGCCCTGAACAAAGTATCACTGGTGGTAAACGAGGGCGAGTTCGTGGCCATTATGGGCCCTTCGGGCTGCGGTAAGTCCACCTTGCTCAACATCATCGGGCTGCTCGACGAGCCCGATGGCGGCAGCATCCAATTTGCTGGCACCGAAATAGCGCACTACAACGAACGGAAGCGGGCCGATTTACGCAAACGTAATCTAGGGTTCGTGTTCCAAAGCTTCAACCTGATTGAAGAACTCACCGTGGTGGAAAACGTGGAGCTGCCCCTGATTTACTTGGGTGTAGGAGCCGCCGAGCGCAAAGAAAAGGTGGACAAGGTGCTGGAAAAGATGCAGATCATGCACCGCCGCAACCACTTCCCGCAGCAGCTTTCGGGTGGTCAGCAGCAACGCGTGGCCGTGGCCCGGGCCGTTATCAATGCGCCCCGCCTCATTCTGGCCGACGAACCCACCGGCAACCTCGATTCCAGCAACGGCAACGAGGTGATGGAACTGCTCACCGAACTAAATGAGGCGGGCACTACCATCATCATGGTGACGCACTCCGAGCACGACGCCCGCTATGCCCACCGCGTTATCCGCCTGCTCGACGGCGAGGTGGTGATGGAGAACGTGCACAAGCAGTTCACCACCTGAGTTTCGGGCTTCTATTGCATTGGCAGCATCCTGATTCTATTTATACCTAAGGCTTAGCGGCATGATTTGGCATTCCCTGCTCCTGATTTACCGCAACTTCAAGCGGTTTAAAACCACGTTTTTTATCAACCTGATTGGGCTATCCACGGGGTTGGCGTGTGCCTTGGTGGTGTACCTGTGGGTGAACGATGAGTTGAGCTTTGATAAGTACCACGCCACCGACAGCCGGCTTTTCCGGGTGATGGAAAACGTGCGCACCGACCAAGGCATCAACACCCGTTGGGGTACCCATCCGCTGCTGGCCGAGGCCCTAGTAGAAGAAATGCCGGAAATTGAAGCCGCTGCCGTCGTTACGCCTCCCGCTTTTTTCCCTCAGTTCACGCTAGTAGGGGCAAACAAGAATGTGCGGGCCGTAGGAAAATGCGCGGCTGAAAACTTCTTCCGCATCTTCACTTATCCGCTTATTCAAGGCGATGCTAGTCGGGTATTAGCAAACAAATCAGCCATTGTGCTTTCCCAACAGATGGCAATTGCGCTGTTCGGCACGCCTCAAAATGCCGTGGGAAAGTCGGTGGAGTGGCAGATGGGGATGGCGGATCTGAAGCAGACCTGTATTGTCTCGGGCGTGTTTGGGCCCATTCCGCCTAATTCCACTGAGCGGTTTGATTTCGTGCTGACCTTCGATGCATTCAAGGACATCATGAAGATGGGGCAGCGAATAACCTGGGAAGATGATGGGCCTTTTCACACTTATATCGTGCTAAAGGAAGGCGCCAATACCGCCCAATTCAACAGCAAGATTGCAAAGCTATTGCAAGGCAAAAGTGCCAAGAATAAGAGCCGTACGCTTTTCGTAGAGCCATATTCCGATGCGTACCTGTACGGTGAATTTGAAAATGGCGCGCACGCGGGCGGACGAATCCAGTACGTTAGGTTGTTTTCGGCCATTGCCTTGTTTGTACTGCTGATTGCCTGCATCAATTTCATGAACCTGGCCACGGCCAAAGCCACGCGCCGGGTGAGAGAAATTGGCGTCAGGAAAACGTTGGGAGCCAGCCGGGCGGCATTGGTTGTGCATTTCCTGGCCGAGTCGGTGCTGATGGCGTTTCTGGCCTTGTTTGTGGCCGTGATGCTGGTGCAACTAATGTTGCCGCAGTTCAATGAAATTACGGGTAAGCAGCTAGCACTAGAGCTAAGTCTCAAGAGCAGTGGGGCCTTCCTGGGCATTGCCTTGCTGACGGGGCTGCTGGCGGGCAGCTACCCGGCTTTCTACTTGTCGGGGTTCAAGCCAGCCACAGTATTCAGGGGGACGCTCCGAAATTCGATGGCCGACCTCTGGATGCGCAAGGGCTTGGTGGTGTTTCAGTTTGCGTTGTCGGTGCTGTTCATTGTTTGCGTGTTGGTGGTGCATCGTCAGGTGGCCTTCGTGCAGAGCAAGGACCTGGGGTACGACAAAAACAACATCATCTATTTCGAAACGGCGGGCAGAGCTGCGCAACAGCCCGCGGCGTTTCTGGCCGAGCTCAAGCAGCTGCCGGGGGTAGCAAACGCGTCGGGTATGTGGGGCTCCTTCGTGGTGGTTGGCCCCCAAGGAATGGGGCCACAGCTAGAGTGGGAAGGCCACAAAATACCCGTAAACAACCTGGCCGTAAACTACGACATGCTGGAAACGCTGGGTATTCAGATGAAAGCGGGCCGCCGCTTTTCCCGGCAGTTCCGCTCCGACAGCACCAAGATCATCGTCAACGAAGCTTTGGTAGCAGCCTTGGGCATGCAGAATCCGGTGGGCAAAGTATTGGGTAAAACGCAGATTGTGGGCGTAGCCAAAGATTTCCACTACGAGTCGCTCCACGAAAAAGTAGAGCCGTTCATCTTCCGGCTGGAGCCGCAGGCGGCCGGCACCGTGCTGGTCAAACTCACCCCTGGCCGCGAGCAAGAGACCATCCAAGCAATTCAGCGATTCTACCAGCAGTTCAACCCGGGCCTCACGCTCGATTACCAGTTTCTGGATGCCGCCCACCAAGCCCAATACGCCTCGGAGCGGCGCGTGGCGGTGCTCTCGCGCTACTTTGCGGGCCTGGCTATCATCATCTCCTGCCTGGGCTTGTTGGGCTTGACGGCTTTCACGGCTGAGAGAAGGCGCAAGGAAATAGGCGTGCGCAAAGTATTGGGGGCCAGTGAACTGAGCATCGTCTACCTGCTGTCGAGCGACCTTACCAAACTAGTAGTAGTGGCTATCGTCTTGGCTTTGCCCGTCAGCTACCTGGTGGTAAGCCAGTGGCTCAACAGCTTCGAGTACCGAATAACGCTGGAGTTCTGGTACTTCCTCGGAGCCGGTTTGCTGGCGCTGCTCGTCGCCTGGCTCACGGTCGGGACGCAGGCTATGCGCGCGGCGCGGGTCAACCCGGTCCTTTGCTTACGCGACCAATAAGGACGCGGTGCTGGCTGTCGGCTTGCGTGGTGCCACGGCCAAAGCGGGCGGTTGGGTGGTAGGCTGCCACTAAAAATTGCCTATCTGCTTTTGCTTGTAACCGAGCCTTTTCAGGCTCGTCTCACCCTCATTTTCTCTTGCCATGTTCAAGAACTACTTGAAAGTTGCTTATCGTAACCTCGTTCGGCACAAGGGCTTTTCGTTTCTGAATATTGCGGGCTTGGCCCTGGGCTTAACGGCCTGCCTATTGATCGGGCTGTTTGTGTTCGACGAGCTGCAGTACGACAAGTTTGTGCCTGAAAGCAGCCAGGTGTACCGGGTGTACACCGAAAGAACCAGCAACGAAACGCCGGAAACCATGGCCTGCACCGCGCCGATGTTTGCGCCCACGTTGCAGCAGGAGTTTCCGGAGGTGGCGCAAACCATGCGCATTTTGATGAATTCCTCGATCAGCTTGTTCGAAGTTGGCGACAAGAAAATCTACCTGGAAAACGGCCTTATTGCCGATTCCACTTTCTTCTCGGTGTTCCCGCTGCCTTTCAAATATGGCTCCGCCACCCAAGCCCTGGCCGGAACCAGGTCCGTTGTTTTGTCCGAAGACGTGGCCATAACGCTTTTCGGCGACGAAGACCCGGTAGGCAAAGACGTGAAGATCAGCAAAGAGACTTTCCAAGTGAAGGGCGTGTTGCAAAACAACCTGTCGAAGTTTCACCTAAAGGTCAGCTATGTGCTGCCACTAGCGGCGGCCGAGTTGCCCGCTGAGCGCATGAAAAGCTGGCGCTGGCAGCAGTTTTACACCTACGTGAAGCTGAAACCGGGTTCCGACGCCCAGCAAACCCAAGTGAAGCTGCAGAACTACATCGTCCAGAAAGTCCGCAACCTCACGCCCGACGACCCCATCCTCTACGTGCCTTTTCTGCAGCCCCTCACCGACATCCATCTGTACTCCGCGAGCTTCAAGTACGATTTGGCCGTGCGGGGCAACATCACCTACGTGAAGGCGCTTGGGCTGATTGCTGGCTTTGTTCTGCTCATTGCCTGCTTCAACTTCGTGAATTTAGCAACGGCCAAGTCCATGCAGCGCGCCAAGGAAGTAGGCATCCGCAAAACGATTGGGGCCAGTCAGCAGCAGCTTATGCTGCAGTTCCTAATTGAAACGGTGCTACTCACTTTCATCAGCGTGGTGGTGGCGGCCGTGCTTACCTCGTTGCTGCTCCCTTCTCTCAATGAATTTACGGGCAAGAGCATGTCCTTCAACCTCTTGTCTAGCCCCACACTGGCGTTGCTGCTGGTAGTGCTGACGGTGGTAGTAGGGCTGGTAGCAGGCTTTTATCCGGCCTTGGTGCTGTCCGGGTTCCAGCCCATCAAGGTGTTGAAGAGCGCGGTGGTGAGCGACGGGTTGTTCGGCCGGGTGCAATGGCTGCGTCACGGCCTGATTGTGGTGCAATTCTCGCTGTCGATCTTCCTGATTGTGAGTGCCATGGTGGTGTTTCTGCAAGTGGACTTTCTGCACAACAAAGACCTGGGTTTCAACCGGGAGCAGATCATGTTTTTTCCGATGCGGGGCGACAACATGACCAAGAGCTACGAGTCGTTCAAAGGCGAATTGCAGAAGACCCCGGGCGTAGCGGCCGTTTCCATCGGCTATGGCTTCCCCGGCGATGCCGTGGCCGGCGACCAGATTCTGGTGCCCACCAAAGGCGAGCAAAAACCCTACGCCGTCACGCACCTGATGGTGGATTACGACTACATCAAAACGCTTGGGCTGCAACTGCTGACGGGGCGTAACTTCTCGAAAGAACTGACCACCGACAAAGACCACGCCTTCATCATCAACGAAACGGCGGTCAAAGAACTGGGCTTCCATACGCCCGAGCAGGCACTAGGACAAACGCTCCTGTGGAACATCAAGCCCGATTCCGTTAAGAAAGGGCAAGTAATTGGGGTGGTGAAGGACTTCCACTACAAAAGCCTGTACGACAAAGTGGAGCCCGCCGTGCTGCACATCAACCCCGATGACTACTGGAAAGTCGCCGTCAAGCTGAAGGCCGACAACATTAGTAGCTCCATCAGTGGCGTGAAGGAGGTCTGGAACAAGTTCAGCCCCGATTATCCCATCGAATACAAGTTCATGGACGATAATTTCACCCAGATGTACCAGGCCGAAGACAAGCTGAAGTCGTTGCTGTGGGTGTTTACGGCTATTGCGGTGTTTGTGGGGTGCCTCGGGCTGTTCGGGCTGGCTACCTACGCGGCGGAGCGTCGCAAAAAGGAAATCGGGATTCGGAAGGTGCTGGGAGCCGACACGTCCACTATCGTGGCCTTGCTGTCCAAGGAGTTCCTGAAGCTGGTGGTAGTGGCTACGGTTATTGCGTTTCCGGTGGCTTGGCTGGTTATGCGTAAGTGGCTGGAAGACTTTGCGTACCGCATCAACATTCCGCTGTGGGTGTTCCTGGCGGCAGGGGTAGCCGCCGTGCTCGTGGCATTCCTAACCATCAGCTATCAAGCCATCAAGGCGGCTACCACCAACCCCATCCAGAACCTGAGAGCCGAGTAAGAGGCCGCGGGTTGAGGTTAGGTTGTGTTATCAAGCCAAGAACGTGGCGCCCAGTTTCAAGCGCGTTTCCCCTTGAAGTTACGCAGTGGTATCAACAGGGCAATGCCTCAGGAAAACTAGTTTGCAGCTACTTCTACATAGATTTTTCAGGTCCCAAAAGCCTGACCCCACCTTTCGTTTGCAATCAATATGCTCCGGAATTATCTGAAAATAGCGCTACGCAGTCTGTGGCGTAACAAGGCCTTTTCCGCCATCAATGTGTTTGGGCTGGCTATCGGCATCGCTACCTGCCTGATCATCATGCTGTTCGTGCAGAACGAATTGAGCTACGACCGCTACAACGAAAAAGCCGACCGCATGGTGCGGGTGGTGTTCCGGGGGTCGGTGCAGGGCGAAAAGATGGAGGAAGGCTTTGTGATGCCGCCGGTAGCGCAAACGCTGCTGGCCGAATACCCCGAAGTGGAAGATGCCACCCGCCTGACAAACAGCGGCGGCAATCAGCGCATCAGCTACGGCGACAAATCATTTCGGGAAGATGCCGTGGCCTTTGTTGATGCCAACTTCTTCCAGGTGTTCACCATCCCTTTCTTGCAGGGTAATTCTAAAACGGCGCTGGTACAGCCCAATACCATTGTGGTTTCTCAGGCAATGGCGCACAAGTACTTTGGCAACGCCAACCCGATAGGCAAGGTGCTGACCTTCAAAGGTGGCGCCCAGCCTTTCAAGGTCACCGGCGTCTTCGATAAGGTGCCCGTCAACTCGCACTTTCATTTCGATTTCTTTGCGTCCCTGGCCAGCGTGCCGGATGCCAAATCCTCGTCCTGGATGACGTCCAACTACTTCACGTACTTGGTGCTGCCTGCGGGCTACGACTATAAACAACTAGACGCCAAGCTGCCACAGGTGGTAGAGAAGTACATGGGGCCGCAGCTAAAACAGGCCATGGGAATGAGCTTCACGCAGTTCCGGCAAAAAGGCAACGACTTGGGCTTGTTCCTGCAACCCCTAACCGACATTCACCTACGGTCCAATTTCCGAGGTAACCTGGAAGCCGGCGGCGACATCCGTTACATCTACATCTTCACGGCCATTGCGCTGTTTATGCTGGTTATTGCCTGCATCAATTTCATGAACCTCTCCACGGCTGGGGCCTCCAAGCGCGCCCGCGAGGTAGGCGTGCGGAAAGTGCTGGGCTCCATGAAAAGGCAGCTGGTCGGGCAGTTTCTGCTGGAATCCATCTTGCTCACCATGGTTGCTTTGCTGCTGGCCATGGTGCTAGTCACGATGGCCCTGCCCGTCTTCAACGAGTTGGCGGGCAAGAACCTGGCGTTGGATTTCGCGGCCAAGCCGTGGCTGCTCCCCGCGCTGCTGCTGTTTGGCGTGCTGGTCGGGGTGCTGGCCGGCAGTTACCCGGCCTTCTTTCTGTCATCGTTCAATCCAGTGACGGTGCTGAAAGGCCGGTTTGCGTCCGGCAAAAAAAGCAGCGGCTTGCGCAGCGGCTTGGTGGTATTTCAGTTCTGTGTTTCTATTACCCTCATTGTGTGTACCGCCGTGGTGTATCAGCAGCTGCATTACATACAAAGCAAGAAGCTGGGCTACGACAAAAATCACGTGCTGGTATTGCCGGAAACCTGGATGCTGGGCAAGCATGCCGATGCGTTTCGGCAGCAGCTTCAGCAAGACCCCCGGGTGCTGAGCATCAGCACCTCAGGCTACCTGCCGGCTGGCAACAGCAACTACAACAACTTCTTGGTCAGCCTCGACAACGATGCCTCCCGCCTGATGAAAACATTGCGCTACGAGGTAGACGACCACTACATCCCGACCCTGGGTATGCAGCTGGTAACCGGCCGCAACTTCTCGAAGCGCTTTTCTTCTGACTCGGTGGGCATCATCCTCAACGAAACGGCAGTGAGAGCCTTTGGCTGGGAAAAAAACCCGTTGGACCACGTGCTGTCCCAATCCGACAACCAAGGGCACAAAACCACTTATCGAGTAATAGGAGTGGTGAAAGACTTCCACTTCAAGTCACTGCACGAACCGATTTCACCGCTCGTCATGACGCTGGGCAGCAACTCCGGCTCCGTGATAGTGAAAGCGAAAACCACCGACATGGCGGGGCTGGTGGCTTCCCTGAAAGAGCGGTGGAGCGCCTTCTCCACCGAAGAGCCGTTCACGTACTCTTTTCTGGATGAGCGGTTGGCGCAAACTTATGACACCGAGCGAAAGACGGGCCGCATCCTGTACATTTTCGCGGCCCTCACCGTGTTTGTGGCGTACCTAGGCTTGTTTGGTTTAGCTACGTTCACGGCCGAGCAGCGTACGCGAGAGATTGGGATTCGGAAGGTGTTGGGCGCCTCAGTGACCAATATTGTAGGGATGCTGTCCAAGGAATTCCTTAAGCTGGTACTTGTCGCCAACTTGGTGGCGTGGCCGTTGGCGTGGCTGATCATGAACAACTGGCTTCAGAACTTCGCTTACCGCATCACCATTGGGTGGTGGATTTTTGCGGCCGCTGGCCTAGCCGCTTTGCTCGTGGCGCTTGTTACCGTGAGTATGAAAGCAATGCACGCCGCCACCAGCAATCCTATCAAAAACCTGCGAGCCGATTGATCGGGCAACCCGCAACGGAGCAGCTGCGCCGGGGCCGCTAAACGAGTATGCGGCGCTTCAAGCAAACTAAAGCGCTGCATACTCGTTTAGCGGCCCATGCAATACTGGATTTTTGCCGCTTTCGTCGCGGTTGTGGTCTTTCTTTTTTATCGTTACGTCACCCGCGAGTCGCGCCAAAAAGCTGCGGCGCTAGCCGAGGATTTCCCGGCTGCTTGGCGGCAGATTCTGAACGAGCGTGTGGCCTTCTATTTGTCGCTCACCCCGAACGATAAGCAGCGGTTCGAAAAGCGGATTCAAGTGTTTCTGGCCCAAACCCTTATCACGGGCGTGCAGATTGAAATTGACGATGTGACCCGCGTATTGGTGGCCGCTTCGGCTGTCATTCCGGTGTTTGGCTTTCCTGAGTGGGAATACGGCAACCTGAGCGAGGTACTGGTAGTGCCCGACGCCTGGAAAGAGCAGCAAGACCCCAACAAGGAAACGGCGCCGCTCTCAGGTACGCTGCTCGGTAGCGTCCGCAACTTCCAGACTTCCCGCTACATGCACCTTTCCAAAGCGTCTTTGGAACAAGGCTTCCGCGACGCGCTAGACAAGCAGAACGTGGGCATCCATGAGTTTGCCCACCTGCTCGATGCTGCCGACGGCGTGATTGATGGTATTCCCGCCGCCACGCTGCCGCCTGAGTTGCGTGGGCCGTGGGCCGAAGTAATGGCCCGCGAGATTCAAGCCATCCGCGACGGTAACTCGGAAATCAACGACTACGCTGGCACCAACGAAGCCGAGTTTTTCGCCGTCGTGACCGAGTATTTCTTCGAGAAGCCCGAGAAGCTACAGGAGCACCACCCCGAGCTGTACGAACTGCTGTTGCGGGCATTCCGCCAGAACCCTAAAAAGCGTTTCCTGCGCTTCACCGTAGACCCGCGTGAGTGGCTGAAAACCTTGCGCAGCCGCCGCAAATTTGGCCGCAATGATCCGTGCCCATGCGGCAGCGGCAAGAAATACAAGGATTGCCATTTGTTGCTACAGCAGGCAGCGTAAGGTAGTCGGGCGTTGCTACGTAGCTCTTGTAAGGTCTTGCTCAGCTTAGCATGGGGCTTCGATAAGACCAGCCATGGGTAAGTGGGAGGCAAAGATTACACACTGCCCAATTCGCCGGGAGTTTTAGCTTTGCTGTAATGAAAAAGAACTTCCTGCCTCTTCTGACGGCTGCTACGTTAGCGGCCTGCGCCCCAACGGCCAAGACACCTGCCACCACCCCGGCCGCAACTCCCGAAACCACTGCTTCTACCCCACCTGCGCCGCAAGACTATGCTGCGCAAGCCGAGGAGTTTCTGCGCAATTACTCAGCTGAATATCAGCGCCTCTACACGCAGTCGAGTGAGGCAGAGTGGCGTTCTAACACGCACATTGTGGCGGGTGATACCAGCAACTCAGGTGCTACCGCGCGTGCCAACGGCCGCATGGCTGCCTTCACGGGTAGCTCTGATAATATTCTCACCATCAAGGCGCTACTAGAGCACAAAGCCGACCTCACCGAGTTGCAGGTGAAGCAGTTGCAAACGGCCCTCTACAACGCAGCCAACAACCCCCAAACCGTGGCCGATGTGGTGAAGCGCCGCATAGCAGCCGAAGCTGCCCAAACCGAAAAGCTCTACGGCTTCGACTATAAGTACCAGGGCAAGTCGGTCACGACCAATGATTTGGATGAGCTGCTGCGTAAAGAGAAGAATCCAGCCAGGCGGCAGCAGGTGTGGGAAGCCAGCAAGGCCATCGGCCCAACGCTCAAAGACGGCTTGCTCAACCTACGCGACCTGCGCAACCAAACGGTGCAGGCGCTCGGCTATTCCGACTACTTCACCTATCAGGCGTCAGACTACGGCTTGAGCCGGGAGGAGATGCTAACGCTCGTGCGCAAAATCAACGAAGAGCTGCGTCCGCTCTACCGCGAGCTGCACACCTACGCCCGCTACGAACTCGCCAAGAAATACAACCAACAGCAGGTGCCCGACTATTTGCCCGCGCATTGGCTGCCCAACCGGTGGGGCCAGGATTGGAGCGCCATGGTGGAAGTTAAAGGCTTGAACATCGACCCCGTACTAGCCAAAAAAGGCGCAGAGTGGCAAGTACAGCAAGCCGAGCGGTTCTACAAGAGCCTCGGCTTCCCGGCGCTGCCACCTGTATTCTATGAGAAAAGCAGCCTCTACCCGCTGCCCAAGGATGCCGCCTATAAGAAGAACAACCACGCCTCGGCTTGGCATATGAACCTCGACCAGGACGTGCGCAGTCTGATGAGTGTGGAAGGCAACACCGAATGGTATGAAACCACCCATCACGAACTCGGCCACATCTACTACTACCTCACTTACACCAACCCCGAAGTGCCCGTGCTGCTGCGCGGTGGCGCCAACCGCGCTTACCACGAAGCCATGGGCAGCCTCATGGGCCTAGCCGCCACCCAAAAGCCGTTCCTAACAGGTTTGAACCTGGTGGATGCCAAAACCCAAACCGACCAGACCCAAACGCTGCTTAAAGAAGCCCTCAACTACGCCACATTCATTCCGTTTGCATCGGGGGTGATGAGCGAATGGGAAAACAGCTTCTACGCCGACAAGCTACCCGCCGATCAACTCAACGCCAAGTGGTGGGAGCTAGCCAAGAAGTACCAGGGCATCGTGCCGCCTACCACCCGCGGCGAGCAATACCTCGACCCGGCCACCAAAACCCATATCAACGACGACCCCGCGCAGTACTACGATTACGCGCTGTCCTACGTCATTCTGTTTCAGCTCCACGACCATATTGCCAAGAAGATCCTCAAGCAGGACCCCCATGCCACCAACTACTATGGTAGCAAAGAAGTAGGCGCCTTCCTGGCTGATATCATGCGTCCCGGCGCCAGCAAAGACTGGCAAGCGGTGCTGAAAGAGAAAACGGGGGAGGACCTTTCGGCCCGTGCGATGGTGGAATACTTCCAACCGTTGATGGCTTACTTAAAGCAGCAGAACAAGGGCCGGAAGTACACTATGTAGCAAAGTGCCCCTAGCTAGCTAAGCGCTTGTCCTTCCGACGCAGGAGGAATCTGGATGTAATCGTTGACCATCTTGACCCAGATTTCTCCTGCGTCGGAAGGACAAGCGCTTATTTGCATAAGCCCTGACACAAGACCAGTAAAGTAGGTGGCCCACAACAAACTTGAAAATGGAAAAGATGAGCAGTCGTTGGATTTCGCCTAGGCAAGTGCTTGTTGTTCTGTTGCTATGGTGTAGTGGCCCGGCTGGACTGGTGCAGGCGCAGAGCAAAGAATCGGCGCTCAGCATAGGAAACACCTTCACGCTGGAGTCCAAAATATTAGGTGAGACGCGGCGCATCAACGTGTATTACCCACCTGCCTACACTGAGTCTGCCACTGTGCGCTTGCCGGTGCTCTACATGCCTGATGGAGGCATGGCGGAAGACTTTCTCCATGTTGCAGGGCTGGTGCAGGTGCTGGTCGGCAACGGTACAATGCGGCCCTTCCTGTTGGTTGGAATTGAAAACACCGAACGGCGGCGTGACCTCACTGGTCCTACCACCAACGAGAAAGACAAAAAGATTGCACCCCGCGTCGGGGGCTCGGCTGCTTTTCGCAAGTTTATACGGCAAGAGTTGATGCCGCAGATACAAAAGCGCTACCGCACCACACCAGAAACCGCCATTGTTGGTGAATCCCTAGCTGGCCTGTTTGTTGTCGAAACGCTATTGCTAGAACCCGATCTATTCGATACTTATGTAACCTTCGACCCGAGCCTGTGGTGGAACAACAAGCAGCTGGTAAAGCAGGCTAGCAGCTTGTTGCAAGGCTACAATGGCAGAGCGAAGACGCTGTACATGGCCACGAGCAGTGAGCCCGAAATAGCCACCGACGGCCGTCAGTTTGCCGAAGTCCTGCAAGCCGCGGCCAAGCCTAGCATTAGTTGGCACTACGAACCTATGCCCATCGAAACCCACTCGACCATCTACCACCCGGCCGCTCTCAAGGCGTTTCGCTACGTGTTCAAGCCAGCAGTGCAAGGTTCAGCTAAGTAGTAAGGATATCAACCGAACACATAGACAGAAAGAGGGAATGTATCATAAAGCTTGATTACGAATGCACCCTCTATTAAGCCCATTTCTGCGCAGTGCTTGTCATTATCCTATATGCATCTTCGACCAGCCACTTGAGGAAGCCAACGGTAATTTGTTCTACTTGTCTCTAAGTGAGTCTGAACGACAACAGCTCTCGATTACCGACTTAGTGGAATGGATTGAGGCCGTAATAGAGAAAAAGCGTGAGCAGTTACAAGTCAAGCAGAGAGAATCCTACTCAATGTGCTTCTATTGTTGGTATGATGCTCTCGCCAGTCAGTTGAGATTCAGTCTAGTATCAGCGAGCTATAAAGACAACTTGCCTTTCAGATGCCCTCTTCAGGCCACTAACTTATCCACGGTTTTACACGAATTACTTTTCCCTGAAGCTGAGAAGTACACAACGAAAGTTTGGGTAGATGAAGCTGGAGAACAGCATCCTGACGTCTTCCTAATGATATGGACCACGACCCTATAAGCAGAACAGGCCAACCACTTGGTTCGGCCTGTTCTGCTTATAGGGTCGTTGACGTGCGCAACGTCCGTAGCGTAACAAGCGGCGTGAGTACTTCGAAACTAGTAATTCGCCGCGTCAGCCGGCAAATCGATAAGGATAAACTGTGCATCCTTTACCGCCCGAATTTCCAATACATGCTCGTCGGTGGAGCGAACCTGGTCGTTGGGTCCTATGTCAACGCCGTTGATGAAGAGCGAACCTTCTTTCACGTAGATGAAGGTGTTGCGGAGGGGGAACGTTTTGAAAGTAACCGTCTTTTCTTCGCGCAGATTACACCAGTAAATGGTGGTGTTGGAATTCATGTATACCACATCTTCCAACACTTTCTGGCCTGATACCAGCGGCACCAACTCGTTTTTGCTATCCAGGAAGTTTAGGTCCTTTTGCTCGTAGCTCGGGGCGAGGCCTTTTTGATTCGACAAAAACCACAGTTGGTAGAGGTGCAACACCTTATCGGTGCGGTTCTGCTCGGAATGGGCCATGCCAGTACCAGCTGTCATGCGCTGCACGTCGCCTTTCTTGATGGTGGCTTTGTTGCCCATGGTATCCTCGTGGTACAACTCGCCTTCCAGTACCAGCGTCACGATTTCCATTTCCGAGTGCGGATGCTGCGGAAAACCCGATTGGGCCTGCACCGTGTCGTCGTTGAAAACACGTAACGGCCCGAATTGCGCGTTCTTCGGGTCATGGTAATCGGCAAAGCTGAAGAGGAAGAAGCTGTTGAGCCACGCTACAGGAGCAGCATGGTGGCGTTCGGTGGCGAGAACAAGCTTGAGCATAGCGGGTCGAGTTGGAGTTATGTGCTCCGCTTACGCAGCCCAGCAGCTAGAAGTTGATTGCACCCTCATCCAGCGCTACCTGTCCTGCTCGCAACATCCCTAAGGTTTTGTTTCTGCAGGTGTATAACTCCCTGAATGCAACAAGCCCTTGACGCAGTGTACGCCAAGGGCTTGTTTGATTATGAAACCTCGTTTTAGAGGTGTGTTGCGGGACCTGCTGTACCTGCTACTAGTTAGGCCTTTTTCATAGTGCTTACCTGCTGCTGCAAGTCCAGCACAATGCTGGCGAGGCGACTCAGCGAAAGATCGGCAATAGGGAAGGTGCTGCTGATATAGGCTTTGGCTTCCCAGATTTCCACTACGTCTTCCACGCCTATTTCATAAGGCGAGTACAGCGGATTGTCAGAGTGTAAAGCCAACATAGCACCTTCTTTGAGGCGGTTGAAAACACGCTTGAATACGATGCCTTCCTTGGAGCTAACCACGATGCAAGGCGTGCCGTCCTTCAGCGTCATCCAGTCGTCCACGTAGCGGCCCACGATAACAGTGCCGCTAGCAATAGGCAACATGGAATCCCCACTGATTTCGAAGGCGCGGTAGGTGCCACCCGTGCCCAGCATAGGCAAGCGGAACTTAGGCAGCTCTTCCAAATACTCAGGGTCAGCGTAGCCATTGAGGTAACCAGCTGCAGCCTTTTGAGGCACCAACTCAATGTTCTCGTTTTGTTCTTTATCTACCGTGAGTGCCAATATGCGCAAGCCGCCGCCGGGCCGGGTGGGCTCGGTGGAAGTAGCTGGCTGAAGCTGCAGGAGGGCCGCTTTGGCGTTCTTCTTTTTGCTAAAGTCAGTGGTTACCAACGCATCCAGCGAGATGCCGAACAGACGAGCCATGTTAACGAGAGTAGTCAACTTAGGCTCGGCACGACCTTCCTCGTAGGCGCCCACCAAAGAGCGTTTGATACCAAGCTTTTCGGCCATCTGGGCCTGAGTAAGGGCCAGTTCGCGCCGCCAGAATTTAAGATTCGTGTTAATCATGATGCAGGGGAGCCGGAAAAGGGCTTCATCGGTAGATAGTTACCGGCTCGTGAAAGTACGAACCCTGTTACGAGAATACTAATTCAATTAGCTGAAAGTTTTTGCTAATTTTTTTTGAAACACCTGGCTAACACACCATCAAATCAGCGCTTCAACATTGCTACGCAGCAAACAGCCAGCATTGCCTCCAATGGTGTCGTCACAAGATGCCATTACACACCTGCGGACAGCTGGCAACGACGCATACAACTTATTCTCCGCGCAGCTTTTTGAAGTACATCAAAGCCAGCCGGAGTTTGAAGTAGTCATACCTCTCGCGCAGGTGGTCGAACAGGTCACGCAGCATGGGGCTACCACCAAGCTGAGCCTGGGCCGTTTGGATTTCTGCTAGCTCGTTGGGCGTCAGGAAATCGGCAATGCGCAGGTCGCCACCGTTGGCGTAGGCGTTGGTAAGATGCGTTTGCACCGTGGAAACGGCCAAGCTTCGCCGTTCGGCTATGGCCTCCACGTTCAGGCCCATGCGGTGCAACTGGAACGTGGCATCCATAGTGCTGCCCGCGGCCGTGTTGGTTTCACGCTTGCGAGGAGTCCGGGGGGCGGCGGCATCGTCGGGGTCGAGGCCGTCGAGCATTTCATCGGTTTCGTCTAGTTCGGCAGGGTTACCGCCGTGCGCCAGAATTTCCTTGATGAACACTTCGCCGTAGTTCTCGAACTTCTTCATGCCAACCCCCGAAACGCCCAGCATTGCCATGCGAGAAACTGGCCGCTCGGTGGCCATTTCCTGCAGCGTAGCGTCTGTAAAGATGACGTACGGCGGTACGTTCTGCTCGTCGGCAATGCGTTTGCGCAGCGTGCGCAAGGCCTCGAAAAGCTGTGCTTCGCGGGACACTGGCGCTTTGGTTTCGGCTGCGGCTTTGCGGCCACGCTTAGGCTTCTCAGCTTTTTCGGCTGGCTGAAATTTCTTGAGTGGCAACGGACGCTGGCCTTGTAGTACTTCGCGGCCCAACTCCGTGATTTTCAACGCGTAGCCTTCCTCGTAGGCAATGTACAGCAGCCCGTCATTGAGCATTTGGTGTACATAGCTGTACCAGTCGAGGTAGGGGAGGTCGGAACCGGCGCCGTAGGTTTTTATCTGGTCGTAGCCGCCCGATAGCACTGCTTGGTTGCGCATGCCCCGCAGCACGTCAATCAGGAGCCCGATGCTGGCTCTTTCGCGCATGCGCACTACCGCCGAGAGAGCCTTTTGGGCAATTAAAGAACCATCGAAGGTGATGGGCGGGTTGCGGCAGATGTCGCAGTTGCCACAGTCCTGGCTGAGCGTCTCACCGAAATAATGGAGCAGAATCTTGCGGCGGCAGCTGGCGGCTTCCGCAAACTGCTGCATGCGCTCCAGCTTGGTGAGGTTGAGTTGGGTGAGTTGCGGATTCTCCTTGGTTAGCATTTCGCGCAGCTGCAGCACATCCGCAAAGCTGTAGAAGAGCACCGCCGTAGCTGGCGCCCCGTCGCGGCCACCCCGGCCAATCTCCTGGTAGTATCCCTCGATATTCTTGGGCAGGTTGTAGTGCATCACCCAGCGCACGTTGCTCTTATCGATGCCCATGCCAAAGGCGATGGTGGCCACAATCACCTGCAAGTCATCTTTCAGGAAGCCTTCCTGCACCGTGCCGCGCTGGTTGGGCGTCATGCCGGCGTGATAGAAGCCCGCCTTGATACCCTTGGCTTGAATCTTGGCGGTGAGGGTTTCGCACTGCTTGCGCGAAAGGCAATAGATAATGCCCGATTCGCCGGGGTGGCGCTCAATGAAGTCGAGAATGCCGCCTACGCGGTCCTGGCCGGGCCGCACAATGAGGTTGAGGTTGGGCCGGTCGAAGCTGGAGAGGAATACCTGTGGCTCGTGCAAGCGCAACTGCAGCTGAATGTCGCGCTGCGTGAGCCGGTCGGCAGTAGCAGTGAGGGCAATAATGGGCGTGTTGGGAAACTGGTCGCGTAGGACCCGTAGCTGGGTGTACTCCGGCCGGAAATCGTGGCCCCATGATGAAATGCAGTGCGCCTCGTCAATGGCAAACATGCTCACCCGCAGCCGCTGTAGAAACTGCAAAAAGCCCGGCGACAAAAGCTTTTCGGGCGAAACGTAAAGCAGTTTCAAATACCCGTTGGCACAATCCGAGCAAATGGCGTTCTGCTCGCTTTGCCCGACGCTGCTGTTGATGTACGCCGCAGAAATACCGTTGGCTTTCAGCGCCTCCACCTGATCTTTCATCAACGCAATCAGCGGAGAAACAACCACGCACACGCCCTCCGATACCACGGCGGGCACCTGAAAACACACCGATTTGCCGCCGCCCGTTGGCATGAGCACCACCGTATCGCGCCCGCTTAGAATGCTCTGGATGATGTCTTCCTGCATAGGCCGGAAGGAATCATAACCATAGTATTTCTTGAGGACGCGGCGAGCAGACTCAAGAGTGGGAGCGAAGGGTTCAGCAGCAAATAACATCCCGTAAAAATACGACGGTAGAGTAGGACTTGAAAGCTGAATGTAACCACAACGAGGCGGAAATGGTGCACTTTTCAGTTGAAATGCCACGAACCTGAAGCCAGTGCGCCTACGTACAACGGTTTAGCTTGCGCTATCCCACCAACCCTCTTTCTGATGTACCAATCCCCTACCTCCCTAACTGACAACCAAACCGTTCTTGACGCGCTGAATCGCTGCGTAGCTGCCTGCGAGCTGTGTGCCACTGCCTGTTTGCAAGAAGAGCACGTTCAGCACATGGTAGGCTGTATAGCCATCGACCGGGACTGCGCCGATATTTGTGCACTGACGGCCCGCCTGGTAGCCCGTGGCTCAGTGCACGCCAAGCACATCATGCGCGAGTGCATCGAGGTATGTCAGCTTTGTCAGAATGAGTGCGCCAAGCACAATGACCCTCACTGCCAGCAGTGCGCCGCTGCCTGCAAAGCCTGCGTGGAAGCCTGCCGGGCCTGGAATAGCTAACGGCACAGGTCCGTTGAAACCTAATAACTTGTTCGGTTATTCTTCGATATCAACTAGCCGGTACCGCACCGCGGATTTCTTGGGCTTGATATCCATGCCCACGTAGTGCGCATACGCTTTGGTAAAGCAGGCCCCGAAATAGAAAATCATGGCCGAGTAGAACACAAACAAGAGCACCAGCACAATGCTGGAGGCTGCGCCGTAGATGGGGCCTAGATTGCGTTGTACCAGCAACCGCCCCAGCACGAATTCTCCTAAATCGATGAGGACGGCTGTGAGAGCCGCGCCCCGTAATACCGCCCGCCACGGCACTTTCGCGCTGCTCAGGTTGCGAAAAGTGATGGCAAACCATGCCGCCAAAATCAGCAGAGAAGTGACTTGGCTGACCGCCACGAATAGGTAGTACCCAACGTTTGTGTCGAAGTCACGCACGTAGTCGGTCACGAAGGCAATGACAGCGTCAGTTAGAAACGTTATCAGCGAGAGCAAGCCCGTGGCTACGAGCACACCCAAGGAGCGGGCGCGCTCTTTGAGGGCTTTATCGAAGCGCCGGCCCCCCCGCCGCGGCCGTATCTGCCAGAGTTGGTTGAGCGAGTGCTGAATAACGACGAAGAGCGTGGTGGCAATGAAGAGCAGAAATGCAAACCCGAGCCACGTGAGCAAGCGGCTGCGCTGCACGTTGGTTACGTTCTGGAGAATCTGCTCTACTAGTTCAGCTGCCGACGACCCCAATAAGTTGGAGAGTTTGGTAAGCAGCATCATTCGCACGGCTGCCGTGGAATACACCGAGCCAAGCACCTGTACCAAGATGAGCACAATAGGCGGCAGGGCGAAGGTCGTGAAGAAAGCCGTGGCAGCACCTAGGCGAAGCGGGTCGTTGGCCACCAGCTCACGGGCCGCTCGGCGCAACAAAATCAGGGTAGTTGTAAAATTCTGGCGGCGGGTTGGGTGCGGCCCTTGTACTTTTGTCATCAGCCTTGCGTACTAGGTTGCGGCGCCGCAATGGCCCGCGGGGCAGACTGCGAAGATAGCGCCGCGCCCTGTCACTGCCGCTTCCCGCTACGCAACTTCTTTTCGCTCCATCTGTGTCTGTACTTCCTCCGCCCGTCCCGGCTTCTTCGGAGCCCCCTGCCTCGCCGGGTTGGTGGCGCAGGCGTGTGCTGGATCCGATTCTGAATATTCTCAAGCAAGGGCTCACCCCCAAGCAACTCTCGCTTACCGTTGCCCTAGGCATCGTATTCGGGTTGGTCCCAATTTTGGGTATTACCACGCTTATGGGCACTGCAACTGCCGTGCGGCTGCGGCTGAACGTGGCGGCACTCTTGGTGGTAAGTCACTTAATGAGCCCGGTGCAACTGCTTCTGCTTATTCCGCTAATGCGCTTGGGTGCCCAGTTGCTCGGCGATGGGCAAGCAACTCAGCTCACGCTAGCGCAACTTGAGTTTTTGTTTGAGAAGGATTGGCGAGAAGCACTGCAACTCTTGTGGCAGGCTAGCATGGGAGCCATGTTGATTTGGGCAGTGGCTTCCATTCCGGTTGGGTTGCTTCTCAACTTTGCTTTGCGGCCTCTGTTTCGGTGGCTGCTGGCCCGGCAAAGCGGCAAGCTGGCGAGTGACACACCATCTGCCGCGGCCGAATCCACAGGCCCTTGAAAAAGGCACATTAATAAACTACAAGGGCCCTTCACATCCATGCTGGTGTGAAGGGCCCTTGTAGTTTGAAAACCAGGCTGCAAGAATCAGCTTTACGTCTGGCTACTGCAATATTTAACGCTGAAAGAACGGCTCTTGCTGGTTGAAATACTGATTAAGGGGCTCGTCGGCGTTCGGATCAAGCACCATCATATCCACAAACTGATACCCTTCGAGGCGGCCTTCAATAACGGGGCCTAGCTCTTGCAGGAATTCGGCATTTTGCTCATCGCTCTGGAATGCCAACAGGATGCGAGGCGGCTCTGGGCTGTTCTCCACGCGTAGCTCTGCCAAATAAGCCTTTTCAATGAACGGACGGGTAGCGCAATACTCGCGCAGGGCATCTAGTAATACGGTTGGCGGCTCCGCGGGCGCGCCTATTTGCACAGGTACTTGGCTGGCAGGGTCCGTAGGCGGATGTATCAGGTCGCTGGCTAGCAACTCCTGCATTTCCTGGCTGGTAAGAAGCTTGCCGGCCGGCGAAAATGGGTTGAGCACGCAGTCTGTTGCCTGTATCATTTGCAGCAAATCCTGTCCGCGAACCCGGATAAAGGAGACGCCCTCTGGCGCAATGCCTCCTTCAAAAATACGCTCTACGGCAGAAAAAACAGGAATCTTACCGTCGTTCAACACCTGTAGCTGAATTTCCATGCCTGGCGTGAGCGGTACTTCACCGCCGGCATCGCCTTCTTTCGGAAGGGTTACGGCCAATAGTTCTTCGTGCAACAATGCCTGATAGAAAGCCGGGCGAATATTGGGCTCATTCGCGGCCCGCATCAGCAACTCCTCCAGAATGTTGGATGGAGGGAAAGGAAAATCTGGAATCTGCGGCTGTCCGTAGGCAGGCTCCGGAATAAGCGGCATGGGAGGTATTGGGGGAGCCTGCTCCTGGGTGGGCATGGTGTAGTTGGAACCCTTGTAGCGGGGGCCAGCAGGGGCAGCGGCAGGCGTGGTGGTAGTGTCAGGAGCCGCAGCCGGCGGGGTTTGCGGCGCTTCAGGCTTCTTTTTTAGAAAATCAAACAGACCCATAAGAATTCGAAGAGTGAAGGTGCAAGCTAACCAAGATTGAGTGAAGATGCATAGCCCCGGCGGGTATAAACAGCACTTGGGGGCTGCTGCCACACTAAAGATCTGGGTGCCAATTCGCTGCCACCCAGCGACGTCTACTCACCGGATAATACTACCGTTGCAGGGACCCAGGAGTTCCGACACTTCCCGAATGGTGTACACCTCGTTTTTATTGCCCCAGCTTTGCTGCACGAAGTTCAACAGATTGGTAATCTCGGCATCGGTCAGGTCCTTGGGGTGGCCGGGCATCACTTGGTTGTACAGGATGCCGTTCACGACCACCGGGCCTTTCATGCCGTTCCGGATCAGACAAGGCAGTTCGGAGCGGTGGTTGGCTACGTAGTCGGAGGCCGCAACCGGCGGAATCAGGCGGCGCAGTCCCTGGCCCTGTTCGCCGTGGCAACTAGAGCAATGGGTTTGATAGAGTTGGGCGCCTTCGTTCTGCTTTTGGGAAAAGCAACCAGTGGTGCTGGTTGCCAGCAGCAAGCCCACCGCTGCCACTGCAGCAACTCGGAGCGAGGAAAGCAGCCAACTCATTTAGCGGCGGTTTGCTTGCTCTCGGCTTCCTCCTTCAGCAGAATCGGTAAATCGTGGATAAGCAAGTCCACTTGGCTTTTCTCCATGCCGTCATACACCCCCCGCACCCGGCGCTTGGAATCTACCAGAGCAAAAGTGCCGCTGTGCGCGAATCCTCCGGCCACTGTCTTATCTACTTCGGCACCAGTCATATAAGCGCGGGCCAAGTTGAAAATGGTATCGTGCGGTGCCGTGGCGAAGTGCCAGCGCGACGCATCTTTGATGCCCAGCCGCTCGGCATAGTCACGAAGCACTGGAATAGAGTCGTGGGCTGGGTCGATGGTGTGGCTTAGGAACAGCACATCAGGATTGTCCTGGTACGCCTCGTACACGCGCAGCAGTTCGCTTTGCATCTTGGGACAGATGCTGGGGCAGGTAGCAAAAAAGAAGTCAGTAACGTAGACTTTGCCGGCAAACGTCTGGTTGTTGATCGTCTTGCCTTCCTGGTTGGTGAGCGTGAAGCTAGGAATAGGGTCGGGGAGCGTGTCAGAAGGGCTGGTAGGAGTGGTGCGTTTCAACCCCAGAATAGAAAGCCGTTCCTCCTGGGGCGGAGTGGTTTCAGAGCAACCAAACAAACCAAGCCCGGCCGTTAATAAAAGGCCTAGAAATAGGGTAGGTACGCGGAAAAGAGAAGACAACATGGTGGTTATTGAGCGGAAGATGTGGGCGTTCCGGCGGTCTGTAATACTAACCGCGCAGAGTCGATACTAGTGCGAAACAAGCCGGCTACCGAATCGATTTTTTTCTGCTGCCCGGCAAAGTAGGTAAGGCGCCGGGCTATGTCCACGGTATCGGCGGGTTTGCGGTAGCCGTGCATCCAATCCATCATAGCCGCATCGGCGCTGAGTAAGGCCCGGCGGCGGCGACCCGCAGCGGTGGTGTCGGGCCCAGGGGTTTTCTGAAGCTGCTGCCGCAAGATGGTAAGCTCATCCATCTGAGCCATAAGCTCATCGTGTTTGGCTAGTACGGTTTTTTCAGCGGCTTCCGCCTTCTGTTCGTCGCTCTGCAGAGAGAGGCACGCCGATGCCCACGCGGCAAGCGGCAGCAAAATAAATAAGCGCAGTTTGTTCACGCCCGCAAAGGTACGCGGTAAACGATGGATGGCCGCTGACCAAAACAGGCAACAACTGCGCGGCAATGCTGACCCGTTCCGAGTGTTGCCATACGGTCAAGCGTCGAACTCGAAGGAAGGTGTCTCGTTAGGGAGTGAAGACGCTATACGGTTACCCCCGCATGAAAAGAAACGAAATAGAGCCCCGGCAAAACCGGGCGGTTTACGTCCTGATGGCAGTAGCGGCAGCCGTAGCGTTAGTTGTTGCGCTTTGGTATCACTCCCGCCACCCATAACAAGAAGCGCAAGCATCAAATGTGTACAGTCCGGTTGGATGCTATCTGTCAGCGGATTAGGCTATTGAAAGTATTGCCAGACGGCGCGGATTAGCTCATAGCTTCCCCACACTACTAGCCCTGCAACCACCAGAAGCAGAATAATAGCAAAGGCCATAATGCCTTTGCCGCTGCCCTGGTATTTGCCTTCAGCATAGTGGGCCCGCAGTAACCGTACGTTGCGGTCATTGGCTTTATAGGCGAAGTCGAAGATGTTGCCGATGATGGGAATAGCTCCGATGAGGGTATCGAGCAACACGTTGAGTACCATCCGGACGGCTACATTGCCACTGGCACCATGGCGCATCATGGTGAGAATCAGGACGCCGGAAACGGCCAAGGAAGGAATGCCGCCCACCACGGGTATCAAGCTCATGATAGGATCGAGGCCAAAGCGCCAGGAGGTGCCCGGTACTCGAAACTGACTGTCCATGATGCGGGAAATGCTTTCCACCCAACGTAGGCGGTCGTTGGCATTGAAGGGAGGGGTGGGTGTAGGCGTAGGCATGGCGCAGGGGGCGTGTAGGATAGCTTTCCCGCAGAGAAACGCAAGGGGTGTCCGATGGTTGTATGCCGGTAGCGGCAGTAGCGCTTCCGCGAACCTCTGAGCAGTCTATACGTTCCTTGCTAGGACGTTTCCAACCGAACAACTCCATGCAAACTCGCACCCTTGGCCGCTCTGGCCTCACTGTTTCTGCCCTCGGCCTCGGCTGCATGGGTATGTCTGATTTCTACGGCCAACCCGACGATGCGGAAAGCATTCGTACCCTGCACCGAGCCGTTGAGCTAGGCGTTACGTTTTTTGATACGGCCGACATGTATGGGCCTTTCAAAAACGAAGAGCTGGTAGGCAAAGCCTTCCGCGACCGGCGCGACCAAGTGCTCATTGCCACCAAGTTTGGCATTGTCCGCGACCCCAGTAACCCCGCGGTCCGTGGCATAAACGGCACGCCGAGCTATGTACGGCAAGCTTGTGAGGCTAGCCTAAAGCGCCTAGGCACCGACCATATTGATTTGTATTACCAGCACCGCGTTGACCCGAATACGCCTATCGAAGAAACGGTTGGGGCTATGGCAGAGCTGGTACAGGAAGGCAAAGTGCGCTACTTGGGTCTTTCGGAGGCAGCAGCTGGCACACTGCGCCGCGCCAGTGCAGTGCATCCGATAGCGGCTTTGCAAAGTGAGTATTCGCTTTGGAGCCGGGAGCCTGAAGACGAGGTGTTGCCAACCTGCCGAGAGCTAGGGATTGGCTTTGTGCCGTATTCTCCGTTGGGCCGAGGCTTTCTTACGGGTCAGCTTCAGCAATTCGAAGATCTGGCTCCTGATGATTATCGGCGCCATACACCACGGTTTCAGGGGGAGAACTTTCAAAAGAACCTCGACCTCGTGGCACGTATCAAAGAATTGGCAACTCAAAAAAGCTGCACCCCCGGCCAACTGGCCCTGGCTTGGGTGCTAGCGCAAGGCTCCGATATTGTGCCCATCCCAGGCACCAAGCGGGTGCAGTATCTGGAAGAAAACCTGGGTGCCCTTGAAGTGCAACTAAGCACTGAAGAGCTACAACAGTTAGAAGAAATAGCCCCCCTGCATGTAGCTGCTGGTCAGCGCTACCCCGAGCAGATGATGGGCAGCGTAAACGGATAAAAAAATAATAGGCATGCAAAACGGGGCCTCTGCCGTGGTAGTAATGTTACTACCACGGCAGAGGCCCCGTCTATTTGTTCTGTTCCTACTTACCGTTTCTGTGTATTGGGGGAAGCAAATCAATGAGGCCATCTTCGCTCACTACCACGGCCAGGCAAGGGTAGCGGCTGCTTTCCACGTAGCGCAAGGCTGAGTTGTAGCGGGAGCCGCGAGAAGAGTCTCCTTTTTCGGTGGCCAGGCCGTCGAGAATGGCCCCGATGGCGTGGCAGATGCCATTCGGCTCAACGAGTACGGCCCCATCAATATTCGTAACCAGGCGCAGGACAGAAGGCGTCATGAGGCGCGGTACCACCCGGAAGCACTGCCGTGTAAGTCGTGCCGCCTCCTGGGCCGCTCCTTCCGACACTACCAGAATGGTGCCGGTAGGCTGCGAGGTGGCTCGTTGGGTTAGTTCCCAGAGATACCCGATGGCTGCCTCATCCAGATAAGGAAACACGCGCTGCACGGCCCGAGCGAAATTGGTAGCATCGACGCGGCCCTGCGGTAGGCGGGGCGTGTTCGATACTACCTTCATCATCAGCTGGTTGTCGTGCGTTAGCTCCCAGCTGTAGTGCCGAGTGAAATGCACCGTGAAAATAGGCTCGTAGGCTTGGTCGTCGGGGGCCACGAGGTAGCCGAGCCCGAATACATCGGTGGCATCAGAAACCAAGGCGGTCCGGTCTTCGCTTAGTTCCAGTAACTTCCGTACGCGGCGGTGGTCGCGCAGCGGAATAGGGCTATCCAACGTAAGCACCGACACAATAGCCGGGTGATGCCGCCGCGCGACGAGCATGGTGCCGATGCCTTCGTCGCCCTCGTGGCGGAGGGCAGCTACCCCGTTGCAGGCGTCGTACAGCCCGTGGGTGCCAGCGGCTACGCGCAACATAAAGCTGCGGCCCGCCGCGCGTAGCACTTCGTTGTAGTCGCGGTCCAGAACGGGCCGATCGTCATCGGTGCCGGACTCGCGCAGAGCGCGGCTGCAATCTTGCAGAAATTCCTGCACCGTGGCATTCACCAAGGAAGTGGGCCGGTTGCCGGTGCTCAGCACCGGAAGAGTGTAATAGGCTTCGTAGGTTTCGCGGGAGAGCTGCAGCACGATAACCACCAGGTAGCCATACATACTAATGGGCACCGAGCAGAAACTGATGCGTTCCTCGGTGCGGGTTGCGGTTAGCTCGGTCAGAGTCTGCTGGGTAGCCTGTTGCAACAAGGCATACCAGCGGAGCTTTTCGTATCGGTCGTGGTCGTCGGGGTGCAGGTGATACACCACGTCCCTAGGACCGTCGGGTTCCAGATCGGCCGCTAAGGCCTTCACTCCTGCGAAATCGGCGGGGGTGTAGCGCAACGTAGCGGGCTCTACTACTACCGCCTGGGGCTCGTCGGTTTCGCGGGCCGAAGCCAAACCTAACAGGAATACTTCAGGCTTCAGGTTCCGGTCGAGCAGGTTGAAAATGCCATCAGCAAACAACTGAGCCGAGACACGAAACAAGCTTTGGTGGTCCCACATGGAGGGGAGTTGGAGAGTGGGCAAGGGCAGAGCAGAAAGAAACGAAAGAGGCGTTGGCAACAAGTACGAAAAAAAGCCAACGAAGATAGACCGCTGCCCGGCAAGATTTCGGCCAAATTCACTTAACCTTCTTGCGTTTTACAAGTTATACAGGATAGGAAAACTGGCCGCTTAGCTTGCAATAAGCCACCGGAAAGCGTACCTTAGAACGTATAGATGCTGCCGCTATGCCTCCTGTTTACCTCCTAGTATCCGGACTCGGTTTTCTGTGCGCCTATTCGGTGCTGCCGCTGCTTACAGCCTACTGCGCTGCCAGTTACGGCCGCTCCTACTGGTTGTGGTTCGCGCTCGGCTGGCTGTTCCCGATTGTCTCGTTCCTGCTGCTGTTCGCCATGATTGCGCGCCGCCACCTCAACCAGGGCGAACGATTGCTCGATGAAGCCAAGGAAATTTTGGCCGCCGCTGAGGCTGCTGAAGTAAGACAATAAAGTACTGCCTATAACTCGCAATTAGTTTGCAATACGCACTGCATAGTGCGTCTGACTGCAAACCCATCCTTCACTGAACGGCTCGCTATAGAGGCACATGGATAGGTGGTTAGCACCTGCCCATGCGCACCCATAGCGGGCCAATTGCTTTATTACCGTTTCGGCAGGGAGGCGGGCTCAGCGTGGTGCAGCGACGAGGCCCGGACAATCAGCTCGGGCTTGAGTACCAACGGTGGGGGCGAGTAGCTCGGTCCGCGCTTAAGCAATTGCAACAGCAAGCGAACCGCAGTTTCGCCCATTTGCTCGGCCCGCTGGTCGACTACAGTTAGTCGGGGGTGGGTCATGTTGGTGAACGGCTCGTTGCTGAAGCAAGCAATAGCCACGTCTTGCGGCACGCGTACTTCTCGTTCGTGGAGCACTTCCAGCGCTCCAACCGTTGGAATGGCATACGCCGCAAACACGCCGTCGAGAGGAGTTTCCAGCGTCAGTAGGTGTTCCATAGCGTCACGACCAGCGTCGTGGGTCAGCTCGGGCAAGTTGTATACCGCCTGCTCGTCCAGCGGCAAGCCGTGGGCCCGGAGCGCTTCGGCGTAGCCTAGGTAGCGGTTGCGGCTGGTGTTAAGGTGCTGCGGACCCGCTAAGTGCGCAATGCGAGTACACCCCTGCTCAATCAAGTGCGTCACGGCCCGGTAAGCTCCCTGGAAATCGTCGAGCACCACGGCGGAACTGCCCGCTAGGTCAGCCATCCGGTCAAAGAAAACCAGCGGAGTACCCTGCTGCCGGACTTGCTCGAAGTGCTGCATCTGGTCGTGGGTGGTGGCCGAAAGTGAAATCAGAATACCCTCTACCTGAGCTGCCAACAGCGTATCAATGTTCTGTTGCTCCCGGCGCAGCTCTTCGTTGGACTGGCACATCATGACATTGAAGCCCGCCCGGCTCGCTACTTTCTCGATGCCGTTCATGACGGCCGGAAAGAAGTAGCCTCTGATGTGTGGTACCACTACCCCCAGGGTTTTGCTATGGCCTTTGCGTAGGGCCGCGGCCAACTGGTTGGGGCGGTAGTTAAGTTGCTGCGCCAGTTGCCGTACCCGGTCCTTGGTGGCCTCGCTGATGCCGCTGTGGTCGGCTAGTGCCCGTGATACAGTGGAAGGGGAAATACCTAATTGCTGGGCCAAGTCAGCAATGGATGTTGGTTTTATATTGGGCATGTGATGAGCGAAATAAACAGTAAAGCAGATGCTCGGGGTGTCAATCCGAAAACAGCAGGTTTCCTTGTCTGGCAGCTTCAATAAGCCATGCGAGCCAGCATCTGCTAGGGAAGGCAGTGGTTCCTAATTAGTTAGTGGAACACTGCCCTATCAACAAAAGAGGTGTGGGGTGAACGGGTTATAGGACGGGTGCGGGTTGGTTTCGGGGGTGCAACTTCATAACTAACCGGATGTTTTGGTTTGCCACTGAAATACGTCACTTCCTGCGGGAGGCTGCTTGCAGTTTCTCTCTCGCACTAAAAATGCCATGTGAAGCGGCTTTTTTATTTGCATCCGCGTTATTAGCCTGCTCGAGTCAAACGGTTGCCCAGCAACAACTACGGGTTGTTGGGGCCCAGCACATCCACTGTCGGGCTTCTTCCAAGCAAGCAAATACGCACTTCTGCATTCAATTAGCAACTTCAATCTATGCTCCCTGTGTTGAAACCCGTCCTGTTTACGAGCTTCCTCTTGGCAACGGCTATTTCCCTTCAAGCGCAGCAACTGACAGAAAGTATCAAGCTCAACCAACTAGGGTTTTACCCGGGGGCCCCGAAAGTAGCAGCTGTGACGGGCGCAGCAGCCGGGAAATTTTACGTCACCACCCCCGACCGATCTACCACAGTTTTCACTGGCAACCTAGGTGAGCAGCGCCATGCGGAGCTGTCGGAACAAGAGGTACGGACGGCTGATTTCTCTGGCCTGACTGCTGCCGGAACCTACGTGTTATGGATTCCGGCAATAGGATATTCGCATTCCTTTCAAATAAAGCCGCAGGTGTATGGGCCGCTGGCGGCGGCAGCACTGAAAAGCTACTATTACCAACGCGCTTCCACGCCGCTGCCCGCCACGTATGCCGGGGTGTGGAACCGGCCCGCTGGCCACCCCGACAACCACGTGCTGGTGCACCCCTCGGCAGCTAGTGCGCAGCGCCCGGCCGGTACCAGTATTGCGTCGTCGCGGGGCTGGTACGATGCCGGTGACTACAACAAGTACATCGTGAATTCCGGCATTACGATGGCCACTCTATTATCTCTCTACGAAGACTTTCCGGCCTACGGCAAGCAGCTGAACGCGCAGATTCCGGAAAGCAGCAACCCGATTCCGGATGTGCTCGACGAGTCATTGTGGAATCTGCGGTGGATGCTCACCATGCAGGATCCGAACGATGGGGGTGTGTACCACAAGCTCACCAATGCCAGCTTCGATGGCATGGTGATGCCCACCGAATGCCAAACGCCCCGCTACGTGGTGCAAAAAAGCACTGCGGCCGCCCTCGACTTCGCGGCCGTATGTGCCCAGGCCAGCCGCGTGTTTCGCCCATTCAGCGGCCAATTGCCAGGTCTAGCCGACTCGTGTTTGCAGGCATCTACCCGCGCCTGGGAGTGGGCCAAGAAACATCCGGCCGTCTATTATCAGCAAGACGAGTTGAACAAGCAATTCCAACCGGCCATTGCTACCGGCACCTATGGCGACCAAAACGTGCAAGACGAGTGGAGCTGGGCCGCAACCGAGCTGTACGCCACCACCAAAAACGAGACATATCACCCATCTATTCAGCTGCTGCCCGAGGGGAAGTTGCCGCTGCCTGGTTGGAATCAGGTGCAGGCCCTTAGCTACTATACGTTGGCTCGCTTCGGCACCAAGCTCCCAGCAAAGGCGGCAAAGGAGGTAGCCAAGGCGAAAAAGGAAATTGTAGCCCTGGCCGAAACCCTGGCAGCGGGCAGCGACACCCGAGCCTACCAGACCGTAATGGGCAAAAGCGTCGGTGACTTCACGTGGGGCAGCAATTCCACCGCTGGCAACCAGGGCATTGCGCTTGTTCAGGCCTACCAGATCAGCGGCAACCCGAAGTATTTAAAGTACGCCCTCACCAACCTCGATTATCTGCTAGGCCGCAATGCTCTCGGGCTTTCCTTCGTGACGGGGTATGGCGCCAAGACCCCACAACACCCGCATCACCGGTTATCTGAGGGCGACAAGGTGCTGGCACCCTTACCGGGCTTTTTGGTAGGAGGGCCTAATCCTGGCCGACAAGACAAGTGCCAGTACCCGTTTCAAGCCGCCGCTCTGTCCTACACCGACGATGTATGCTCGTACGCCTCCAACGAAATTGCCATCAACTGGAACGCGCCTTTAGTGTACCTGACGGGGGCTATGGAAGCCCTGCAAGGGAAGTTCTAGGTGGGGTACCTGGTGCAGCAGTAAACTCGAATAGGAAGCAGATTCAAGAAGGCTCTATCCGCCCGAATAGAAAAGCGCCTCCCCAATAACGAATTGGGGAGGCGCTTTTTTAAATGATAAACCAGCTCTAGTGCCCTGCCAGAACAGGAGGATGCTTGCAGCAGCGGATTACTTTTTAACTACCCGGATGCTAATGCGCCGGTTGAGCGCGCGGCCTTCTGGCGTTTCGTTGGTGGCAACGAAATACTTGGAACCGTAGCCCTTGAACTGCAAGCGGTGAAACGGAATGCCCTTCTTCACCAGTGCCAGTGCAGCTGTTTTGGCGCGCTCCTCGCTGAGTACTAGATTCTTGGTATCAAGGCCTGTGTTGTCGGTGTAGCCGCCCAGCTTCACAGTGGCTTCCGGAAACGTCTTGAGCACCTCCGCTATATTGTGCAGCTGCTGTTCCGATTCCGAGGTGAGCGTGGCTTTGCCGGCGTCGAAGTACACACGGTCGAAGTTGATCCAGCCTTTTGTCCGGTTGACGGAGTCCACTTGGAAGGAAGGGTCCGACAGGAAAGTATAGAGCCGGTTCTCGGTGGAGTTGGCGCCTACTTTCTGGCTGCTACCATTGGCGAGGGTCAGGACGATGGGTTGACCAGTATCATAGATGTACATGTCCCGGTCCCGGTCGTAGGTGCCCAGCGGGGTAGTGGTGGCCCCGGCCTCGGTGGCATTGACTACGGCAGTAGGGTTGGCACCGGGTGAGTCGGCGAAGGCGGATACGGTACCAGGAATTGTGGTAAGGCGCTCATGGCCGAAATAGTAGCCCAGGCACACCGCAAAAAGCAACAGCAACGACCATTGCCAGCGGAAACCGGTGGTGCTGGAAGCAGCGGGAGCAGCAGGGGCAGTGGTTTCGGGCTGGGGCGTGAAGATAGAGCCTCCGCCTACTGGGGCCCAGGTACCGTGCTCCGCCGAAAGCCCAGGGCGTTGAACAACAGCGGTGGGGCGTCTGAGTGCAGAAAGGTGATGCGCTCCTTCCAGGCTGTCGGTCAACGAATCTGGTTGACGGTTCATATCGGGGAAAAGGGCCATAGCAACCTCCACCTTTTGGGCTTTAAACCAGTTCACAAATTCTGTGGGTGAAAGCTCGTTTTCGGTTGCATACCTGCCCAATACGCTCAGCACGGCGGCGGCGGCAATCAGCAGTAACCCTTCGCCGGCCGTAGGCCGAACGCCGGATACAATGGCAATGCGGTTAATCAGGCTGTCGTAACCGTCGCCGGCTAGCCCCTGCATCAACCCTGCGCTGGTGGTGTACCACGCAGTGGTGGCTAGGTGAGGCAAGTGGTGAAGCAGATCGGCGGCGTAGGCTTCACATGCCATATTCAACAGAGCGGTGGGGCCACCCGCCCGTTCGGCCCGAAGCATGAGGCTTTCTAGAACCAGCGGAATGGCTTTCTCCAGTGCTTTTTCAACTCGTTTCTCGTTCTCATCAACCGAGAGGCTAATCTGAGTGATGAGCTTACCGGTAAAACAAAATTTTACCGCTTCAACAACATTCGTTTTCATTTATCCTTAATTGTTAGCTTCAAACCAAAAGGAGGGGAAGTTTTAGTAGTCGGGCTTGGCTTAAGCAAGCGCTGGCAGCAGGGAAGTAGAGGTAACTATCAACGGGACGCTACCAGCGTGGAGCACGAAACAAGGATAAAAGCGCAAGTGCGGTTGCAGGGAAGGGTACATGCTTGGGGCATAAAGAATAGGTTGCGTAAGGCAGAGAGCTAATTTTTTAGAAATATAATAACAAATAATTGTATTATGAGTGTGGTATGCACTCATAGGAAAAAAATAATTTCTTACTAATATTCTAATAGCTGAGTTGGTATAAGAATAATTATATACCGTCCTTGCGAGCCGCGCCACGCTAGAGCTACCGCAGGATACAGCAGATGTCTTGTTGTAAACCACGTAAGGTGTACACAGCCAAGCAGCTAGATCCCCGAGGCTGGAAGAAGAGGCTACACGCTGCTATGCGCTACCCATGCTACTGTTGCCGCAACCAGTGCGCCACTCCCTGCGCAGCCCAGGCGCCCGTACTAAAACAGCCTTGCAGCAGATAACCACCAGTGGGAGCTTCCCAGTCTAGCATTTCACCCGCTACGAAAGTGCCCGGCCGACGTGCTAGCATTAACTGCGCATCTAGCTCTGTCCAGGCAACCCCTCCAGCCGTGCTGATGGCCTCATCGAGGGGGCGTAGCGCCCGAACCGGAAGAGGCACATGCCGTAGCAGATAAGCTACTGCTTCCGGAGAAGCCGTAGCTTCCAGGGGAGCGACTTCGCGCAACAACGTAGGAACGGGCGGACCCAAGCGGAGATGCTGGCGCAGAAAATCGGGCAGAGAACGGCCACTGCGTTTTTGCAGCTTACTTAGAAGCTGCTCATCTGTGAGGTCTGGCTTCAGGTCGAGGTGCAGCAGGGCGGGCGTGCCAACGGCCAAGGCAGCGCGCAAAGCGGGGGTGAGGGCATATACGGGCGTACCTTCTAGGCCGTATTCAGTGAGCAGCACCTCGCCCCGGACGCGTTGCGGGCCACAGCGTAAGGCTATGTTTTTCAGCGGTGCTCGACCCACTTTCGTTTGAAAAAACGCTGACCAGGCCACTTCCGCGCCGCAGTTGCTGGCCGCAAATGGCACGCACTGAACACCTATTTCTTCGAGGGCCGACACCCAGCGACCATCGGAGCCGGTCTTGCTCCAACTGGCTCCACCCAGAGCCAAAAGTGTGGCAGCGGGTTGAATTTCGTAGTCTTCCCCGGTGGCTTCGTTGCGCATACGTAGGCCGCTCGCCCCTGCAAAGCCCAGCCAGCGGTGGCGGGTATAGAGGCTGACGCCTAGCGCCCGTAGTCGGTCCACCCAGGCCCGAAGCAAGTCGGCTGGTTTGTGAACTTTGAGCGGGAATACTCGGCCGCTAGTGCCAACAAACGTGGCAATACCTAACTCAGTGGCCCATTGGCGCAGGTCGGAGGGAGAGAAGTGCTGGAGGAAGGAGTTGAACGCCGTCTGTTGCGGCCCATAGCGGGTCTGGAAAGGAGCTAACTCTTCGGCATTGGTAAGGTTGAAGCCCCCATGGCCAGCCACCAGAAACTTGCGTCCTACGGTAGCTTGTGCCTCATACACAGCTACTTGGTGGCCGGCCGCGGCCAGGCGTTGTGCCGCCAGCAACCCGGCAGGTCCACCCCCAATAATAGCAACTAATGAAGACGAAGACATGAAAGCAACCTTCTAACAACTAGCTTAGAAAGGCGCAAAGTACAACAAAGACCCGCGGCCCTCTCGAAAGGCCGCTCAATCAATCACCCGACAGCAACTTCCACCCGAACATGCGGTAGAGCGCTTAACTAGCAACTTACACTAGGCTCATGGAGGCGTATAGCTGCTGGTGCTCCTTGATAAAATCTTGTCTATAAGACATTTAGACTAGAGTAATGCGGATAAGAGCTCCGCTTTCCGACGTACTGCCGTAGGGAGCCGTATAAGAGCTGTCCATCACACTGGCAGTAGCTGGTTGCTTTTCTTGCATGAGTTCCTACTCTATTCTTATTGGGCTGAGTGTCGCCGTCATTCTGTCGTATCTGTTTGATGTGGTAGCGCGGGCTACTCGGGTGCCCTCGGTACTGATGCTGCTGCTCACTGGCATTGCGTTACGCCAGGCCGCCGACTACTTCAACTTCGCGCTCGACATCCCAACGGTAGTGCTGGAAATCTTCGGCATTATCGGGTTGATTATGATTGTGCTTGAAGGTGCCCTCGACCTCAAACTCACCCGCGACAAAGCACCGCTCATTCGCCGCTCTTTTATGGCCGCCGCCCTTATTTTGCTGGTGCAGTCGGTGGCTATTGCGCTGCTGCTGCAGCTATATGTGGGCCTCCCGTTTCAAACGTGCTTGGTGAACGCCGTGCCGCTGTCGGTTATCAGTTCGGCCATTGCTATTCCCAGCGTAGCCAACCTGATGGGCGAAAAGCAAGAGTTTATCGTGTATGAAAGCACCTTTTCCGATATCCTCGGCATCATGCTCTTCAACTTTGCCTTGCAAGACAACTTTGCGCAAGGTATCTCCCTCGTTACCTTCTCGCTCGATGTGGTGGCCGTGCTGATTGTGGCGGTGCTGAGCACGGCAGCTTTGGCGTTTCTGCTTGGCCGTATCCGGTTACACGTCAAATTCTTCCTGATCCTGGCCTTCCTAGTGCTGCTCTACAGCTTGTCGAAGCAGCTACATCTGTCATCGTTGGTGTTGGTGCTGGTGTTCGGCTTGGCCGTCAACAACGCCGACTTGATCCTGCGCGGGCCCCGTTTGCACCGCTGGCTGCACCCCGAACAGCTGGCCGCCGAGCTACTTCCACTTAAAAGCATTACCGCCGAATCGGCTTTCCTGATTCGGACGTTTTTCTTCTTGCTGTTCGGGTTTAGCATCACGCTTAGCAGCCTTATCAGTGGCACGTTGCTGCTGCAAGGGGTGCTCATCGTGGGGGTACTTACCGTCATTCGCTACCTCTACCTGCGCTACATTGCCCACACCGATATGATACCCGAGCTGTTTATTGCGCCTAAGGGCCTTATTACGGTGTTGCTTTACTATAGCATTCCGGCTAAGCACCACATTGGCGAAGTCGGCGAAAATATCCTCTTCCTCGTCATCCTCCTTACAGGACTTCTCATGATGGTTGGCTTGCAATTAGCCAGCAAGGAGCCAGAGCTAGGTGAGTACTAGCAAAGGAAGTACAACACTCGTTGTAGTGCGGCCGGCGAGTGCTAAAACGCTCAGCGGCTTGTGCTACCCGTACCGCTATTCAGTTTCCTTGAGCAATTGCTTGCGGTAGCCGGCCAGAATGGTTGACTTAAGCAGGAAGCCTACATAGTGGCCATGGTCGACGACGGGTAGGGCTGGCACGCCGAGCTGCTCCATGCACCGCAAGGTATCCAGCAACGAATCGTCGGGGTTGACGGTGGCGGGCGGGTCGGTCATCAGGTCGCGGACGCGGGTGGTGCCGTAGTGGGCGTCGTCGAAGAGGGCGTCGCGTACGGTGTCGAGCGTGACAACCCCCACCAGTTGCCCGTCCTGGTCAACCACTGGAAACAGGTTGCGGCTGGCATGGCGGAACGTTTGGACCAAGTCCCCTAGCGTATCGTTGGGGTGCACGGCCACAAAATCAGTCTGGACTAGGTGCAGCACGTCCATTTGGGCCAGCAGCCCCCGGTCGCGGTCTTTGTGCACATATACCCCGCGCTGCACCAGTTTGCGCGTGTACACCGAATAGGGCTCGAAGTAGCGGGTAATCACATACGAGCTGCTCGTAACCACCATCAGCGGCACGAAGAGCGCATATCCCCCCGTAATTTCGGCAATCAAGAAGATGGCGGTAAGTGGAGCATGCACCACGCCAGCCAGCACCCCTGCCATACCCAGCACAATAAAGTGTACTTCCGGCACCGAAGTGAATCCGCCCAGGTTGAGCAAACGCGCAAATACGAAACCAAGCAGCGCCCCTGCAAACAACGAAGAGCCAAACATACCACCATTGCCGCCGGCCCCTACCGTGATGGTGGTGGCAAACACCTTAAGCAGCATGCTGGCCGTGGCTACAGCCAGCAGAATCCACACGTTTTCGTCGCGGTACACGGCGAAGATGGAACCGTTGACCAGTTCCTGGCCTTGACCGGCAAGCAGCTGCTGCACAATGTTGTAGCCTTCGCCGTAAAGCGGTGGAAACAGAAACACCAGTACGCCCAAGGCCAAGCCTCCAATCATCACCTTGCGGAAAGCACCCGGCCACCGCTCGAAGAACTTGTCGGCGGCGAAGTACACCCTGATCATGTACACCGAAAGCAGGGCCGTACACAAGCCCAGCATGATGTAGAACGGAATTGCATCGACGGGCCAGTTGGTGGTGATGAGCACGAATGGCTGACCCGCAAACAACGCCTTGGACACCACCGTGGCCGTTGCCGCCGAGATAAGCAGCGGAATGAAAAAAGGTGCCGACAGCTCGCCCAGCACCACTTCCACTGCAAACAGCACCCCGGCTATGGGCGAGTTGAAGATGGCCGCCACGCCAGCCGCCGCGCCACAGCCAACCAGCAAGCGCCGTTCGCGCGGCCCAACGCGCAGAATCCGGGCTAGGTTGGAGCCCTGCGCCGCCCCGGTTACCGAAATAGGGGCTTCCAATCCGGCTGACCCCCCGAACGTGACGGTGATGAACGACGTGACAAACTGCGAATACAGCTTGCTGCGCGGCACGATGCTGCCTTGCCGGGCAATATTGTAGATGATAGGGCCCAGACCCCGGCTGAGGTTGCCATCCAGAAAGTAGCGCGTGAAAAGCACCGACAATGCAATGCCGATAATAGGGTAGAGGAAAAGCGCAAAAACCCTCTTTTCCTCGGGCACCCAGGAATACAAAAACTCCTGCGAATGGCGAACCGAGTTCTTGAGCAACACAGCGGTCAGCCCGGCCATCAGCCCTACTATCACGCTCACCAGAATCAGGTATACCCGATTATTGACGTGGCGCAACCGCCAAAGCAACAAAGGGCTGAGCAGCCGATGAACAAAATTTTTGGGCATAGCCACGGGGCAATAATGGAAACCAGCCAAGCGAAACCAGTGGCTGGTTTGTCTACTCTCAACGCATGATACTGAAAAAAGTAGTGAGATGCCGAACCCGCAAGACCAGGAAACGGTGAATTAAGCGCTAGGGGCGCTGAATGAGCAACTCAACCATCCGACTCACTGGCACTGCATCCGGCGAGCTTACCGTCTTACTGCGCCACGTTCGGGGTGGCGTAGCCTCTTTCGAGCAGCAGGTTCTTGACTTTCTGCATCAGCTCACTCTTGGTTTCAAGCGCACCTCGGCGGTATTCCTCCGACGACGACCAGAAATAGAGGCGCATGTCGGCGGTGGTGTCCGTTGATTTCTCCAAGACCACGTAGGGGGCGCGCTGTTCGTCGAGGTGAATGTCGGGCTGCATTCGCACGAAGGCCAGCACCTGGTCCCGCACCTGCTCGTAGTTGCCCTCAGGGCCGTAGTTGATGGTTATCAGGAAATCTTGCCGCAGGTCGCCGTTACGGGTGAAGTTGATGAGCGGCTCTTTGAGCACGATGGAATTAGGCAGAAAAACGTGCTTGCCGTCGAAGGTGCGAATGACGGTGGTCCGCAGGTTTAGGGTTTCTACGTGCCCGAGCTGGTCCCGAATCTGCACCGTGTCGTTGAGGTGGAAAGGCCGGTTGAACGCCAGAATAACACCCGCCAGAAAGTTTTCGGCTATGTCTTTGAAGGCAAAACCAACTACAAAGGCCGACAAGCCTGCCGCGCTCAGCATCCCGGTCACAACGCCCGATAGACCTATTACCTCCATAGCCAGCAGCAATCCGAGCAGCCACAGCACCCACCGGCTGATGCCGGTCAGGAAGTCGGCCAACAGCGGATCGTGGGAGCGGCTGCGCAACCGAGTGCCCAGTACTTGGCTGACGCGGTTGGAAATGAAAATGGCTACACTAAGAAGAACCAGCGCCAACAACAGCTTCGGAAGTACAAATAGAAACTGCTGCCAATAGGTGACCAGCACCTCTTGCAAATCGTGAATCATGAAACGGGTTGTAGTGAATCAACAGACCCCCTAACAAGAACGCCAGCAGGGGCAAAGACCCTGGTTCTACGCGGAAAAGAAAGCAATAGGTTCAGGTACCCAAGCACTCCACTTAAGCTGGGTGGTTCAGCCACCGCCAGAAAACCAGCCCACCCACAGCATAGGCCACCACGTCCAGCGGGTCAGCAGTGGCAGCTGGCTTCAGTAAGGGTAGCACCCCTTCAAAGCACACTGCTAGCAGGAGCCAAGTGCTTGCCACCCAAGAGAAAGGTAGCACGAAAGCGGGTTGCCGAAAGTACAGGCGGCGCATAAACCAAAGGGCTACCGTTAGGAGCAGCGGCAAGGCGAGTACATCGGCCAGATGCGCGTTGAGGACAGCCGGCAACTCCCAGTGCCCCCACCGACGATTGTAAAAAAACAGCGCGTAGAGCCCAGCCATAGCCACAAACAGCGGATGGCGGAATTCCAGCGGCCACTTCATCCGGCCGCCAGGGCAACCAGCCACAGCAGAAACGACACCAGCGCCCCAAAAGCCAGCTGCCCACCCCGAATGATATGCTTGAAGAAGCGCAGCACCGGCCCATCAGTGGACTTGATTTCGATGCGCATGAAGGCAGGTAGTGGCTCGTTGGCCAAGGCTTCGCGCTCCTGCTCACTGCGCATGCGAGGAGCGTCCAGATAAAGCCCACACCGCTCACACCGGTCGTCGGCCCGTTGCTGCCATTGGCTCCAAAAGCCGCAGTGCGGGCATTTTTTGGAAGCAGTAAGCGGCTGTTGTTCCATGCAAATAAGTATAAAAAGGCGCGAAGCGCGTACTATGTAAGAAAAAGCTAGTTTGCACTTATACGGCAAAGCTGGCAGCAGACTTCACGCAGACAATGCTACTTTGCTTGCTGTTTGCAATTCCGGTAGTTACCGGGTGTTTGAAAAAATATGTAGTCTTAGTCGTCGCTCTTGGCGGCTCCGTTGCAACAGTAGGTAGTATAGCAACAAAAAACTATGGCAAATCGTCGGGCATCCATCACAGATCTAGCCAAGCAGCTGAATTTGTCGCCCTCCACCATCTCCCGCGCCCTCGCCGACCATGAAGATGTTAGTGAGGCCACTAAAGCTCGGGTACGGGATTTAGCGGCCGCTTTAAACTACCAGCCCAACCAGTTGGCGGCAGGCCTGCGCCGGGGCCGTAGCAAAATGCTGGGTGTGCTAGTGCCCCATATTATTGGCAATTTCTTTCCGCAAGTGGTGCACGGTATTGCCACCGAAGCCAACCTGTCGGGCTTCAACGTGATGATCTTTCAGTCCAATGAAGACGAAGTGCAAGAGCGAAAAAACATCGAACTGCTGCTGAACGCGCAAGTGGAAGGAATTCTCGTTTCGGTATCCAAGTCCACCAAAAGTTTCGGGCATTTCGAGACGTTGCGGAATAATACGGTGCCCTTGGTTTTTTTCGACCGGAGCATAGAAGGTATCGAAGGCAAAAGCGTGGGCGCCGTAGTACTAGACGACTACCAAGGCGCCTACGAAGTAGTAGAGCACCTTGTGGCGCAAGGGTGCACCCGTATTGCCCATTTCACCGGCGGCCTGCACCTCAACATCCACCGCAACCGGCACCGCGGCTATTTAGATGCCTTGCGGGCCCACGGCTTGCCTACCGACGAGGAACTGACCGTATTATGCGAAATGAGCTTGGAAGGAGGTATTCAAGGCATGCAGAAGTTGCTGGCGTTGCCCCAACCGCCCGATGCCGTGTTTTCTTCTATTGATGTGGCCGCAGTAGGAGCCTTGCAAGTGCTCAAGCACGCCCACATCCGGGTACCCCAAGACGTAGCTTTGGTGGGGTTCAGCAACGAGCAGTTCACGTCCTTCACCGATCCGAGCATTACCAGCGTCGACCAGCACTGCGAGCTGATGGGCCGCACTGCCGTCCGTCTTCTACTTGAGCTGATAGCGGACGATCCGGAACAGCCGCCTGTGCAGCACAACATTGTGCTGAAGCCCAAGTTATTAGTTCGGGAGTCTTCGCTGCGCCAGCCGGATAACTCCGCGTCCTAAGGTCAAGGCTCCGAAGCCGGTGCTGCTTGGGCCGACAGTTCTTAGGGGTGCTATTCCGAGCGTACGGCCCACCCAAGCAGCGGTGCGCTACTACAGTTCCATAATGTCCTCGTTCCAGAGCGTGGGCTCGGCTTCGATGAATTCCTGCATCATGTCCACGCACTCTTGCGAGTCCAGAATCACAACTTCCACCCCGTGGCTTTCCAAAAACTCTTTGGATTCGCCGAAGGTGCGCGCTTCACCTACCACCACCTTGGGAATTTTGAACTGCACAATTGTGCCGGCGCACATGTAGCAGGGCATGAGCGTGGTGTAAAGCACGGTGTCGCGGTACGTGCGCTGCCGGCCCGCGTTGCGTAGCGCGTCCATTTCGCCGTGGGCAATGGGGTCCAGTTTCTGCACGCGCTTGTTGTGGCCGCGGCTCACGATTTCATTGTTGCGCATCAGAACCGAGCCGATCGGGATGCCGCCTTCTTTGCGTCCTTGGCGTGCCTCGTCGATGGCGGCCTGCATGAATTCGTCCATGTTGGGGTTGTTGATTGTTGAATGGTTGGTTGTTTGTTGTTGATAGTTGGGAGTTTTGCTGATTGGGTGACCAACAAGCAAGTCTTAACTATTAATACTTATCTGGCACAAATACCGTGGTAGGGGCAGTACTGGCACTTTTCCAGATCGTCGGTTTTGCGGATGAGCTCCGTGGGGTCTAGGATACGGTTGACCAGCTGACCCAGTAATTCTTCGCTACGCGCCATAAACGACTGGCCGTCAGCCGTCAGAAACGACATATCAGCTGACATTGGGCCAGCTGGAATATTGCGAAGCGAAATGATAGCCGCATCGGCGGCCGGGCGCCCGCCTTGCTCTAGCATAAACCGATACAGCCACAGCTGTCGCACCTTGTCTGCCGCCGAGGTATCGTCACGAATTAAGCGCTCCGCGGCTTCGGCGGGTGTTTCGTTGCGCTTTTGCAGTTTCAGCTCGTGCGCATGCACAAGGCCCGTTTTGTAATCGACTACCCGCAGGCGGCCGTCGGGAAGCTGATCGACCCGGTCGGCGAAACCGATGAGGCTGACGGGGAGCTTCTCGCCGCTTGGCAAGGCTACATAAATGGTGGCTTGCAGCGCTTCCTCGATGCTTTGGATCTGGAGAGGTAGGGCGTTGGGCTGGGCAAGCAGGCTTTCGAAATAACGGCGTATCAGCTGGTTGGCAACCTGCCCTAACACGTGGTTGAGCCCTTCGTCGGCGCGGGCATGGCGCTCGTCTTCTTCTTTGCGCAAGGCTTTGGCTACCAGCGCCGGAGTGGCATGCAGCAGGTCTGGAATGGCCGCTGCGGTGAGTGGCCGCTTGTTGCGCTGAAACGGCGCCAGCAGTTCCTCCAGCACCTCGTGCACCACCGTCCCGAACCCATCCACACCGAGGGCTTCTTCCACTTCGTCGGTTTCGCGGAAGCGGGCAATGCGGTTGAAGTAGAACTTCAGGGAGCAATTCAGGTATTCGTTCAACCCAGTGGGCGAGAGGCCCTTCATCAGCACTTCGCGCAGCGCGGCCAGCATCCCCAAATCCTTTTCCAGCACCAAGTCGCCCATCACTTCGTGCGCCATTTCTTCCACGCCAACCAGTACGTCATGCGGCGGCTGCCTAGCTGCTTGTCTCTGAAACGCACCGGTTTCTGGCGCGCCAAGACCAGAATAGTCCGGCACGGTAACCGCCGTCAGGTCGTCGAGCACCAACCCTGGGTTCTGCGGCACCAGGTCGTTCTGTAATTGCAGCAAAAACCGGCTTCGCTCGCCGGTACGAGTCCCTTCAGCACCGGGCAGCACGTGTACCAGATCTACGCGGCGAGCCCGCTGGAGCAGGCGCCAAAACTGGTAGGACGTAGCGGCTTCGTGGTCGGCGTAGGTGGGCATGCGGAACTCGGTCAGCACGTCGTAGGGGAACAGCGAGGTGTGACGTTTGGGGGCCGGCAGCACGTTTTCGTTGCAGCTCAGCAGGATGATGTGGTCGAAGTCGAGGGCACGGGTTTCCAGCAGACCCATTACCTGCACATCCGCAATTGGCTCGCCCGAGAAGGGTAGGCGGGTGCGGCCCATCTGCTCGTACAGAAACCGCCGGAACGAGCGCACCGACAAGCGCTGCTCCCGGCAGTCGAACACCGAGTCCAGCCGTTTTACCAAGGTGAAAAACAGGTACAAGTACTCGGCCTCAATGGCGGAATGCTGCTCGGTGTACACCTGTTTCAACAAATCAATCAGTACGTAGCAAGCCTCTATAATATCGTCGCAGGTGTCCCAGGTTCGGAACAGCGCCTCAATCAGCGGGTGGTGCTTACCGATTTCCAGTAGTTCGGTGGCGGGCAGCAACACGGCATTGCGCTTCACAATTTCGCGGCACACGCCGTCGAGCAGTCCGTGATATTTCTTGTTGGGCTGCTTGTCGAGCCACTGCTGGTAGCGGCGCAGAAACGGGTGGCTCAGCAGCTTGTTGACGGCCAGATGGTGGTATCGGGGTACGCCGTACCCGGTTTCGGCAGTGCCTTCCCGAATGCCCGTCAGATGCACCTCGAACAGTAAATCTACGAGGTTGAACAGGGGCGTGCTCTGGAAGCTGAGGCCCATAGTCACGTTGTAGTCGGGTACGGCGTCGGGAGGGAGGCCGTGCAGGACGGGCAGCAACAACGTTTCGTCGGGCAGCACTACCGCTACGGTTTGGCTGGGGTACTGGGTGCGGGCTTCGGCCAGCAGCTGCCCGGCTACTTTGCCTTGCATGCTGGCATTGGCTACACCCACGAAGCGGACGTGCCGCGGCAGGCTGCGCAACAAGTCAGTGGGGGCGCCAAAGTCGCCGAACTCCGGCGGAGCCCAGCGTTTTAGGTAATTTTTCAGGTGCTGCCCGGCGCGGTTCGGCGAGTCAAAGTCGAGGTAAAACAGGTCGGCATCAAAGCGTACCTCGGCCCGGCCGGCGCGGTACAGCACGTCAATCAGCGTGAACTCGGCTTTCGAGAGGTACCCGAGGCCCAGAAACACGTGTTTGGCGGGCGTGGTGCCGTTCTTCACCTGCTCGGCTACGCGTTCGGAGGCCAGGCGGTACGCCAAGCCCGGATACGCGACGCGCTCCTCCAACATTCGGCGGCGCAAGCGGTGGTACACTTTCGTGAGGTCGTCCCAGAACTTGAAATACGCTCCCGTTATCGACTGCGGCGAAGGCGCATCACTCAACTCCCACCGCTCCAGGGCCTTGGCCTGCGAGAGGTACTCAAACACTTTGTTGGCGGGGGCCAGATTCTGGTCGAGGTTAGAGAAATCCTGCAACAGCAGCCCCGACCACCCCACAAACCGGTCGAAATCCAGGTCAGCATCGATGCCTTTTAGGATGTCGAAAAGCAGCAGCTGCAGCGCAATAGGTTCTTCTACTTGTACGCCGGCCAACTCCACCATATAGTCTTCCATGGCCGCCACGCGGGGGCTCCATAGCGCCTCACCGGCGCTGGTAGCCATAGCCAGCTCGTTCTTCAAGTACACCACCGCCCGCCGCGTCGGTACTACCACCACCAAATCCGACAGCTCCTCGGGCGAATACCGGCTCACCAAGTCGTGCGCGGCCTGCGAGAGGAAAGAGTTGGTAGCGGTGACAGGGGTGGGCAGGAGGGATACGGCGGGCTGATTCATAGCAACAGATGAGCAGCGAAAGATACGCCCGTGGCGGTGGTGAACTTATCTTGTTGCCGACTCTTTAAACTAACCAAACTATCATCGCCATGATTCCTGATTTCCTAGCGCCTTTCGCCACGCAGCTGGAACAGTATAAGCTAGAGAGTATTAAAATCATGGCTAAGCCATTGAAAACTGACCTGTGCGTTTCCATTGCCAGCAACTTTGGAGGGCTTCCTTATTTGCCATTTGCAGCACAATACCCAACTGAGCCAAACGGCAAGCCCCTACTGTTATTGGCTCAAATCAATCTCAGTGAATTACCTACCAACGATTTATTACCTAAGGACGGGCTACTGCAGTTCTATATGCCGGCCCACGATTGGGGATATACAGACTATGCGCGGGTACTATACATAAGTTTCGACCAGCTACAAACCGAGATTCGCACGGATTATAGCTTTCTGCTCCCAACGCATTATAAGGATAGCCCTATTGCATGCGAGCATAAGCTGATATTCGAGAAAACATTTGAATACGGAGCTACCCAGGATTGCCGGTTCGGGGCGAACTTCAATGGCTTAGATAGCCATGAGTTTGTTGATACGCTAACAAAAGTTGAGCAGGATATTTTCTATGGTTTCTTGAGTAGCAATGGCCATAAGCTGGGTGGTTATGCATCCTTCACTCAAGACGACCCACGGGAAAACGATTCACAATCGGGCATTGACGTGCAGTTATTGCAAATTGATGTAGACAAGAAAATTATGTTCGGAGACGCAGGAATAGCACATTTCTTTATCAATGAACAAGCCTTAAAAGATGGCCGTTTCAAGGAAGCGTATTTCTACTGGGACTGTTGCTAAAACTTGTTGCTGACGGAAAGCTCCTCCTTAACTCGACAGCAACCATTGCCGTACCCTTTTGCAGTACTCCACCGCAAAAACGGCTTTCATGAATCCTACTGAACTTAGCTACGAACTCCGCAACGGCAAAAGCGCCGACCTTACCCGCCGCCGCTGGATAATCGGCCTTTCCATCCTTGGGGTGGCGGCCGGCCAAATCGTGAGCCTCTACCAAACCGGCATCATCAAGCATCTACCCGACCCACCCGTTGGCCCCTTCGACTCCGACAAAGTAGACGCCTCCGACTACGCCTACAAGCGCCTCGATACCCCCGACGCACTGCCCATGATGGTTACGTACGGCCTCACTGCCTGTCTGGCCGGTGCCGGTGGCCTGCACCGCGCTTCGCAGCAGCCTGCTCTGCCCGTAGCTATGGGCCTCAAAACTTTGTTTGATACCCTCACGACCGTGAAGCTTGGGCAGGAAGAGTGGAAGGACAATAAGGCCCTCTGTTTCTATTGCCAAGTGGCTACCGTAGCGTCTGTCGCCTCTCTTGCGTTGGCAGTGCCGGAAGCCGTGAAAGGCTTCAAGAACCTGTTGGGCAAAGAGTAATCGAACCGGTAGCGGCCTAGTTTCCTTTTTCAACCGAGGAAAGGAAATTAGGCCGCTAGTTTAGGTTCAGATAGTAAACTAAGCCAGCAGTTTCTCTGGCCGAATGGGAAGTTGCCGAATGCGTTTGCCGCAGGCGTGAAACACCGCGTTGGCAAGGGCCGCGGCGGTAGGGCCCTGAGCCGCTTCACCTGCGCCCAGGGGCGGTTCGTTGGGGCGGTCCAGCACGGCCACTTCCACCAGCGGCACTTCGTCGAAACGGAAGATGGGGTACTGCTCCCATTGGCGAGTTGTGACCTGCTGGGCATTGAAAAGCACTTCCTCGTTGAGCGTCCAGCTAGCGGCCTGAATGAGCCCTCCTTCGGTTTGGTTCTTTAGGCCGTCGGGGTTGATGACCTCACCGGCGTCAATGGCCGACCAGATTTTCAGGACTCGCACAGTAGAGCCATCGACTTCGGGGGCTACCGTTACTTTGGCTACCACAGCGCAGTAAGCCGCCTCGTTCTTATACCGGGCAAAGGCCACCCCCAAGCCCTCGCGTGGTGCCAGCTTTTCGGTGCGCACCATGTCGCGCACCTTGTGGAGTACGGCTCTGGCACGCTCATCATCTAAGTGGCGCAGCCGAAACTCGTAGGAATCCTGGTTGGCTTTCACGGCCAACTCTTCCATGAAGCATTCCAAAGCGAAGACGTTGCCGAAAGCCCCCAAACTTCGCAACGCCGACACCCGTAGCGGCCCCTGCACGTAATGCGTCTCGACCTGCACGGCCGGGAAAGTATAGTACGGGTCGGAGTTGCGGTAAATGCCGCCACTCACATCGTCTTCGGGCTGGGGCAGATGCGGGTTGGCGAGGTATTGCGCGGCTAGTAGCTTTTCGGGCGAGCCGCCCGGCCGGGAACTGTGCGTATCCGACCATAGCTCATGCTTCCAGTGGGTAACACGCCCGGTTTTAGGGTCGAGGCGAGCTTCCATATCTAGCAGCATGGCGCTACCATAAGGTTCCCACGCATGCTCGTTGTCGCGGCTCCATTGCACCCGTATGTGGCGGCCTGGCACGGCGCGCGCCAGCAAGGCCGCGTCAGCAGCCACATCGTCGGCGCCATTGTGGCCGTAGCATCCTGAGCCGGGCACGCCTTTTACATGGACATGGGCGGGTGGCAAGTTCAGGAGCTTGGCCAGCGAATCGCGTAGCGGATACACGCCCTGGCTGTGGGTCCAGACGTGCAGCATCCCTTTGTCAAACAAGGCTACAGCACAACTCGGGCCGATGGACCCGTGCATGAGATAGGGCTTGAAATAGCTGGCGCGCAGTGTGGCGGGGCCAGTGGCATTGGTGAAGTCGCCTTTGTCGGTGGTGCGTTTGTTGATGGCGGGCAGGCTCCGGAAATGCTCGGCCAGTGGCTTGTCGACGGGCAGCACGCGGCCCCCCGACCATTGGGCGTGCAGCTGTCCAAAGTCCTGTGCTAGCTTGGCATCGTACTCTCGCTCAGCCAGTACTCCCACAAAGCTGCCATCTACAACCACTTGCAACACGCCGGGCACCGCTTTCTGCAAGGCTTTCGAATCGAAGGCAATCAGTTTGCCCTCGTAGCTCGGCGGGCGCAAGATACGAGCGTGCACCATGCCCGGAAACCGCAAATCCTGCACGTAATACGACTCGGCCCGCACCATGTGCTCGATGTCTTCGCGCAGAACGGGGCGGCCTACATACCGGTAGTCGGCTTTAGGCTTGAGGCGAACAGGTAACCGCACTTCGTCTTGAAATTGTTGCCCACCAAGTAGTTGCGCGAACGTAACTTGGCGTCCGTCAGGGGTACGTACGGCGCCCTCGCGTAGCGTAAGCTGGCTTGGCCGGATTCTAAGCTGAGCGGCCGCTAGCACCAATAGTTTCTGCCGAGCGGCGGCGGCAGCATAACGCACTGACATGGCGCTTTGCTCGATGGAGGCGCTGCCGGAGGTGTAGCGTTCATCAGGGGTCCGGCCGGTTTCTGCTAGCATCACTTCCACGCGTTCCAACGGCATATCCAACTCTTCGGCGGCTATCTGTGCCACCGCCGTTCGGATGCCTTGTCCAATTTCGATTTTGCCCGTTAGCACCCGTACTCGACCATCGGCCAGCACTTCCAGCCACGCATTGATGCGCGGATTATTTTTCAGGCTGTCCGGCAGCTCTGGGCTGGGCGCCGTGGTTGCGGCCAGCGGGTTGGCTTGAAACAGTAGAAAGCCAACACTTAGGCAGCCAGTGGTTTTGAGGAAGTTGCGACGGGAAGCGGCAGCAGTGGAGTCAGACATAACCGATGTAGCGCTTAGCTCCGGCTTTACAAGAGGAGGTGGCTGAAAATAAATCTGATAAGGATAATCGTGTGGTTTTCTGCCGCCAATGGCAGCGGTTGGTTGAACCCGCGCCAGGCTTTACATTGCCGCCGCTCGTTGCACCGCTCGGATGGCGCGAGCCTGCACGCTGCACCGGCACAGCACCCGGAACAGTCCGTTGCGAATAGCTGCTTCGTCGGGCTTCGGGTACTGCTTCAGCAACGACACCGCCGAAATCACCATGCCGTTCAGGCAGTACCCACACTGGGCAGCCTGTTCCTGCACAAAAGCGGCCTGTACGGGGTGTAGAGAACCGTCGGGTTGCGTCAAGCCTTCGAGGGTGGTGATGGCCACGCCCCCCGTTACTTGGTCTACTGGCAGCTGACAGCTCGGCCACGCAATATCGTTGAGGAGCACCATGCAGGAACCGCACTGCTGCAAGCCACAACCGAACTTCGGGCCGTTGAGGCCCAGGTCGTTGCGTAGAACGTACAGCAAAGGGGTGGCAGGGTCGAGGCGCAGCGTGTGCTGCTTTCCGTTTACCAGTAAGGTCAAGTCAGCATCCATGCTAGCAGATACTGGCAGTCCAGCTAAAAGGATGCGCGAACACCAGAGCGCAAAGCCTTTGCGTAGCTGGCCGTAGAGCATCCATCGTTTCAAGCCCTAGTCTGCGTGCGCTGTGGTATGCATAGTAGAGGCAACGTGCCAACGTGGAAGGGGAAACCCGTAGCATGCTTCTCCGGTGCACATACAGAAGCGAAGCGGGTCGTGCTTATACCTGCTCGGTGGGCGTAGCGGCTACGGCTGAGGGTGGCGCCTTATAGTTGCTCAAGGAGCGCATGGCCAACAGCAGGCTACCCACGGTGAGTACGGCCCCAGTCAAGAAAGGAGCACCCGGAAAATGAATAGGTGCTTGTGAGCTAGTGAAATAAGAAAATAAATTGGTCATTAGGGGCGGGCCCACAATGGCTGTGAGGCTGACTAAACTCGTGAGGGCACCCTGCAATTCTCCTTGCTCGTTAGGTGGCACTTGCCCCGACATAATGCCTTGCAAAGCGGGCCCCGCAATACCCCCCAGGCAGTATGGCACAAGAAAGGCAAACATCAGCCAGCCCGTTGGGGCAAACGCAAACAACAGAAAGCCCACGGCATAGAAACCTAGGCCCAAAAGTACAGACCGAATTGCGCCCAACTTGGGGTTGAGGTAGCGAATCAGCACACCCTGTACCAACGCCGTCAAAGCACCAATCACCCCTAAAGAATCGCCAACTCGACTTTCATTCCAATGGAATTTATACATAGTATAGTAAGTCCAGGTAGTTTGTGTAGCATGGCCAGCTATATAGATTAACACCAACGAACCCACTAGTGCTAGAATTACTGGGTTTCGGCGCAAAAGCCTAAGCGAGCCAATCGGGTTGGCTCTTGACCATTTGAAGGGACGACGATTCTCCTTGGCCAGCGACTCAGGTAACACAAAAAGTCCGTATAGCCAGTTTAGAAAAGTAAGTCCCGCTGCCACCAAAAAGGGTACCTGCGCGCCAAAGCCCACAAGCTTTCCTCCAAGTACTGGTCCGATAATGAAGCCCAGCCCAAACGCGGCGCCAATCAACCCAAAGTTCTTGGCTCGGTTTTCGGGTGTGCTGATATCCGCAATATAGGCGCCTGCCGTAGTGAAACTGGCCCCCGTGAGGCCCGCAATCATGCGCCCCACAAACAGCCATTCAATGGTGGGTGCAAAGGCTAGAAACAAGTAATCGAGGCCAAAGCCGAACAAGGCGAAGAGCAGCACCGGCCGCCGCCCATATTGGTCGGAGAGGTTGCCCAGCACGGGTGAAAACAGAAACTGCATACCGGCAAAAGCAAAGCCCATCCAACCTCCGTAGCGGGCGGCGGCACTCAGCGGCTCCCCCGTGAGGTGCGTGATTAGCTTAGGCAACACCGGTATAATTATACCGAACCCAATGACGTCGAGTAGCAGCGTGATAAAGATAAAAATCAGCGCCGGCTTGCGAGCCGAGGCAGTTTGAGTTTCTAGCATGAGTAGGGAAGAGCTTGGGGCCCGTAAAGGTACCGGCTTGAGTGCAACAGGTTGCGCCTACGATGGTGCTTCCAAAATATTTGACTATTTAGCTGCTCATTAGAGGCAAGATTCTTCACTAGTTATTAAACCCGCTCTCTTGAAGCGGGACCAGCTTTATACCACTCACTATGTTGTTCTTTTTCGGAACCGGTAATACGCGCGTCGCTACCGTACCACTACCTGGCCTAGCTTGTGTGCACTGTGGTACAACAGATTCCCTCACCAGCACCGTCTTTTCGCGCTACGTTCATCTGTTTTGGATTCCTGCTTTCCCGATAGGAAAAACCAGCGTAACGGTGTGTGCGCACTGCAAGCAAACACTAACAACCCGCGAAATGCCGGTTGCTTATCAAGCTCCCGTGCGAGCCATTCAAGCGCAAGCGCGCACGCCGCTTACCAACTTTATCCTGCTGATGCTCCTTGGAGCGGCTATTGTATTTATCATCGTTGTGGGCAAAACAGCGTCGCGTACGAGCTCCAAGAAGTCGGCTACGGCCGCGAGTACTGCCGTTTCCACCGGTACCGCCGAAAACGGCTTTCGCGACGAGCAAGTAGCCGTAGGCGCCCTTTACAGGTTCCAAGCAAACGACGACGGCCGCAGTTACGGGCTGGTGCAGGTCACGAAGGTCACCACTGACAGCGTGTACTATAAGATGACGGATGTGCTTCGGGGGGAGTTGTCGGACTCCTCCGCTGCCCTGGCCCTACGCGATTCACTGTCTCCAGCCGTACCTACCAATGGCGTGGTAAAGCTGCAATGGCATTATGCTACCACTGGACAAGGCATGTTCAAAGCCCTCAAGTAAAGCAGGAACCACTAGAACACCTGCACTTCCTCACTGCCGAAGTAGTACAGCACACATTCCACTTGTTCGTAGCCAAGCTGCCGGAATAGCTGGGCGTATTGCTGCAAAGGCCGCCGGTGTTGCGGCTGCGGAGGGGGCACTTTAAAGTCAACAAGCGTCACGCGGGTGCCGGACCGGCCGGTAGCGGAAGTGGTGGCCCCAAATACCACCCGGTCGGGCTTGTAGTCGCGCCGCTTCACGCCACCCACTAGAATCTCACGCTCCGTCTCCACCGATACTTGCGTGCTGAAGTAGTGCGCCAACTGGGGGTGCGTCACTACTTTGTGCAGGCGGTCGGTCAGCGCGGGCCGCTCTTTGTTGCTGATCAGGCCTTCTGCCACCAACTGCCGGGCCACCCGCTCTACATCGGTGGCCAGCACCAGGCGGCGCAAGCCGTAGTGCAGTTTGCGGTTCCATTCGCCGAGCCGTTCCTGCTCATCGAAGTCAAACACCGTACTGGCGTGCCGCCGCAGCCGCAGTCGTTCTTCCCAAGGAGCTGTTTCCAGGTTCGAGAGGTAGAAATTGTTGGTAGTTGCTTTCTGCTGACTGCCGGCCGACTGCGCAAAGCTGCCCGTGGAAAGAACAAAGGACACCTGCTCGTCCTGCCAACGGTTTTCACTGCGTAAGTAACTGTGCAGCAGTTCTGCCACGTTTCGAGCTGCCCCCCCGGCAGGTTCAGCCGTAGCATCTGCGTCACTGGTTTTGCGGCCGGTTTCCGTGCGTTTCGTGATGATGTAGAGCCGGTGACGCGGCCGGGTGAAGGCCACGTACAACATGTTTAACCCTTCCAGAAAGGTTTTCTCGCGTTCCTCCGTGTACTGGTCGGTGAGAACGGTGCGCGTAAGAGCCTTCGTAAGTGGCACCACGGCCACAGCGGGCATTTCGGCCACCGGTTTGTCGGCTTCTGAGAGGCGTCCCCACAGCAACGTTGCCCGAAACGGCTCCAAGCTCCAATCCGCAAACGGCACAATTACCACTCCGTAAGCCAAGCCCTTGGCTTTGTGTACCGTAGTGATGGTAATGGCATTGCGGCCGGCGGGGGCGTTGATGCTGAGGGCACTTTTGCGCTGGTCCCAATAAGCTAGGAAGTTGTTGAGGTTGTTGCCAAAGCGCAAGCTGTACTCCAGTGTCAGGTCGAGGAAGCGAAACAAGTACTCGCTCTCGCCGTTGCGGCCCAGCAAGCCAAACAGCCCAATCAGGCGCTCCGTTAGCTCGTAGAGGCCTAAGTTGCCGGTTTCCTGCTCCCGCAAATCATAGCCTAGCGTCCGAAACTCGTCGTAGAAATTAGCGGCGTGCTCTGCGTTGGCCAGCGAAGCAATGTGCCGTGCCCGGTCGGGGGTAGGGGCCAGCCGAAGCACCACTTTGTCGAGCAGTAGCAAGGCTTCCGCGCGGGCCAACGTATCAATAGGTTGGTTGAACACTCGGAAAATAGCCACCAGCAAGTTCACCACCTCCGCAAACTCCAACGACAGCGAGTCGGCGGAAATAATATCGTAGCCCCGCTCCTTCAAAAACTTCGCTACCAGCCGGCTGCCCCGCCGCCGCCGGCTGAGCACGGCAATATCGCGCAACTGAAAGCCGTCGCGCAAGGCCTGCTGCACCAGGGCCAGCGTCAGATACAGCGTACTTTCCTCGTAGTCCAGGCTAGCCCCAACCGGATAGCCAGGTATGGGATGGTCTTCGTACTCGCCCTTGTCGGCAGCATAGAGCTGGGCCGGCGCATCATCCTGGGTGAAGAGAATTTCTACGTGCCCGGTTGCCTCATCAGCCGGCTTGGTTTTCTGCCTCGCAGGAGAAGTAGCAGGCGTCTGCGCGGCGTCCAAGTCAGAAGCCGACGAAAGGATATACTCTAAACTAGCATTGGGCGCACTGAAGTCAAATGCCTCCTCTGCGGCTGGCTCTGAAGGTATTGCCTGCAAATGGGGCCGTTCGCCGCCAATAGCCTGCGGTACCGTTTGTTGGAACTCCTCGGCAAACAGGTCCTGCACCAACGGAAACCCCGCGTGCATCGCCCGGATATGGCTGAAAAAGTCGTTGTTGAACCCCACAATCTCCGCCGCCGACCGGTAGTTTACATTCAAAGAAGCCGGTTCCAGCGTCTGGTCAAGCGTGACATACCGTTCGCGCAGCAAGTCCTGCATTTCGGGATTGGTCGCGCGGTTCACTAGCGCCTCGGTCTGGCCTTGGTGCAAGCGCAGAATCTGCTCCATCTCGCCGCCCCGCCAGCGGTAAATGGCCTGCTTGGCGTCGCCCACGGCTAAGCTCAGGTTGTCGGTCGCTACGGCGTTTTCCACCAGTGGCAGCAGGTTGTTCCATTGCAGCACCGACGTATCCTGAAACTCATCAATGAGCAGGTGGTTATACCGTTCGCCCAGGCGCTCATACAGAAACGGCACTGGTTCGGTTAGCACGATACTGGCAATACGGCGGTTGAACTCGCTGATCAGCACGATGTTCCTTTCCCGGCTTACCTGATCCACAATCTTATTCAGCTCACTAAGCAGCGAGGCGTGAAACAGGTAGGGCTGCATAGCCGCCAGCAACAGGTAGTCGGGCAATACACTGGCACGTAGTCGTTCAAACTGCTCATACGCAGCTAGTAGCGCCGCTTTAGCACTGTCTACACGCTGCCGGTCGGCCTCGCTTTTTACCTTGCCGCTATACCACTTGTCTTGCTCCACAGTGGCACGCACGTAGCTATTAGCTTCCTTTTCCGGCAGCAGGCGCTCTTCCCATTTTGTGGCATACCCAAAGATGCCGCTTCGGCCCTGATACAAATCGGTTTCCGTTACGCCAACTGCTGCTAAGGCGGCCGTAGCTTGCTCCCCAACCGCCCGAAACTCGCCTTCTATCTCCTCGCGCCGCTTGCGTAGCGTTTCGTGCAGCCGCCGAAAATCCTGAAGCGTGAGCGTCTGGAGCTGCGCTACGGCCTCATGCACGGTTTCGTTGAAGAGGAAACCCCCAAATTCCACTAGTTCGCCCGCTAGGTTGTTCCAGCTTTTGCCTTCGTCGGCGCGGCTTAGGGCATATTCGCTTAAGGTGCGGGCCAGCAGCTTGGAGTTTGGGTCGCGGTTTACCTTTTCAAGCAGCGCGGCCACAGCCGTTTGCAGCACGGCCTCGGTATCTAGTTCCACCTCAAACGTGGCTGGTAAGCCCAACTCCCGCGTAAAGGCCGTCACGATGCGCTGCACAAACGAGTCGATGGTGCTCACCGCGAAGTCGGCGTAGTGGTACAGCACCAGCCGAAACGTTGCCTGGGCCCGCCGCCGTACTTCCTGCTGCTGGTCCTCGGTTGTGGTCGCAAAGCGCGGCATCTTGCCTTCTGCAGCTAGCTCGGTGGCCACTTCTGTCAGTAGCGTATCTAGCTGACCTTCTGTGGGGTAGGCAAACCGCCGCAACGCGCCAATAATGCGCTGCTTCATCTCGCCCGCCGCATCGTTGGTGAAGGTAATGGCCAGTATCCGCTTGAAATACCCGGGGTCCTCGTCGCCTAAGGCCAGCTTCAGGTATTCCTTGGTAAGCTGATACGTTTTGCCGGAGCCGGCAGAAGAAGAGTAAATGCGAAAGGTGGCGGGCATTGGGTATGAAAAGTAACTTGCAAAGTTCGGACTTATCCTTCTCTTAAACTTATGAAGTACAGCAATGATTTATCGGTTATTGAGTGGCTGAAACCCACTGTAAATACGCACACAAGTACTCCTGTACTAAAAGTCGGAGATGCAGTGCCTAACATATTTGCTACTTATACTGCTTTGCTTCCAGCAGTTGGTATCATCCAAGGATTTCCTTTTGGTGAAATCAACTTAGAGGACCCATCTATTGCTCAACTCAACAAAAATGCTGCTATATGGGAGCAATACGGAACGCATAGTATTCACCGTAAGCCCAACTATACACCTATTACGTTTAAGCATCTAGCTGCACAGTTTGGTATACCTTACGACCTGTCCATGGTGAGAAGACTAGAATGGAGCAAACGTGGATTTGCCACTTTATCTGAATTGACTATGAGTAGCTTGGTAGCTCTATTGGAGCGTTTAACTGTTGATAATCAACTTTTTCTATACATTGAAGACTACTGGCGTTGGGAGGCAGTTTATCAGTTATTGCCTTCTGCGGATGAAGTAGTTTACTGCGTTTCTATAAAGGAGTTCATTGCTTTTATGGAGCAGTCTTTCTTCGATGCTACGCTTTATCTGTTCCCGTCAGACCTAAGCTGGTGTCTCTTCAACTTAGAAGATAGGCTTTGTCCGGTCATCGGAACTAGTAAGAAACTAGGAGCAACCATTCTTGAAAGCCCAAGCTTAGAAACGCTGCAACTGACATGGGAAAGTGAGCTTTAATTCACCCTATACTGCTCCCCACAGCCGCGCCACCATATCTGGAGTCACGCGGGCGGGGCGTTTGGTTTTCGAGTCCAGAAATACCCACTGCGTTTCGGCCTCACAAAGCAACTTGTTGTCGGCGGCCCGCTCGATGCGCACGAAGCGCTGACTTTGAGCGCCGCGCACTTCGCCTATCCAGGTGGTGCAGCGTAGTTCATCACCAAGCAGGGCAGGGTGGTGGTAGCGGATGCGATGCTCCAGCACCACCCATATAAAGGAGTGTCCTTCGCTAGGCGGATAGGCCGTGTGCCAATGCGCTGCGGCTGTGTCCTGTACCCACTGCACATACTGCACGTTGTTGGCATGGTTTAGCTCATCGATGTCGTGAGGCTGTACAGTGAGCAGGCGTGAGAAGCGGAAGGCGGGCGTTTCCATAAAGTAGGAGTAAGGCAACAGATGATTAGGCAAAGAAACGCAGGAAGGCCAATCTGACTAAGCTCGTCAGTACTCACCGTTTATGATATAACACTGATATAATATTGTGCCTAGACGCTACGAAGTTGGAAACTTCTTCTATCTTTGAGGCAGTTTAAGAAAAAGTGGTTTACACAGTCCAGTTGAGTACTTTCGTAAGGAGGGGAAAGCGGAGTTGAGTGCTGCTTTCCTTAAAAATCATCCATCACAAAAGTACCATGCAGACAGGAACTGTAAAATTTTTCAATGAGACCAAAGGCTTTGGTTTCATCAAAGTGGACGAGACTGGCGAAGACATCTTCGTTCACGTTACCGAGTTGATCGACGAAATCCGCGACAACGACAAGGTTCAGTTCGAAATTGCTCAAGGCCGTAAGGGCCTGAACGCCGTAAAAGTAAAGTTGGCTTAGTCCATCTCCTTTTCGGATACGATTGAAAAGCAGGCTCCAAAGAGCCTGCTTTTTTTGTGCGTGGTTCAAGCGGTTATAAAAGCGGTTTGCCAGAGGAAGCTAAAGAACTAGTTGTCGTCAGTTGAAGAAAATTAAAGTGGTTTATCTCCATCGAACGGCATTGGCCTCAGTATCTACTTCTGATTTTTCAACCGTTCCTACCCCCTAAGACGAGGAGAAGGATTAGTATTCTAGCGCTCTGCTATTGATTACTACAACAGAGCGGTAGCTGTGTGGAAAGCCGTTTTCCACTAAAACAGTAGCTACAGTATAGCTATTGCGTAAAATTGTCACTACCTTTGCAGCCGCATTTGAGAACGGCCTCGTTCCGCGCAGCTTGTAGCTGCCTAAGTAAAAATTGTTGGCCGGCTTTGTCTTCCGTCCGTTGCTTCCGTCACTTGTCGTTGTGAGAGAGTGGGAGAAGAGCGTCGCTGAATTTGCTGTTTTCAGAGCGTAGTGTCTCCACTCCATCAAACACAAAAATGGAAAAAGTAAGATTTGAAGAGCTTTCGCTCTCAGAAGAAATGCAGCGCGCTATTTCGGAAGTAGGCTATGAAGAAGCCTCCCCGATTCAATCGGCTGCTATCCCCGTACTACTCGAAGGCCGTGATGTAATCGGCCAAGCGCAGACGGGTACTGGCAAAACTGCCGCTTTTAGTATCCCTGCAATTGAAAACATCGACACCAACTCCCGCGAGGTGCAGGTACTGGTGTTGTGCCCAACCCGCGAACTAGCGGTGCAGGTGTCTGGCGAAATCCAGAAGCTCGGCAAGTATAAGCGTGGCTTGGCTGTAGTGCCAATCTACGGTGGTAGCTCCTACGACCGGCAGTTCCGTGCTCTGGAGCGCGGCGTGCAGATCGTTATTGGTACCCCTGGCCGCGTAATGGACCACATCGAGCGAGGCACGTTGAAGCTAGAGCATTGCAAAATGATCATCCTCGATGAGGCCGACGAAATGCTGGACATGGGCTTCCGCGACGACATCGAGACGGTGTTGAAGCAGATGCCGCAAGAGCGCCAGACGGTGTTCTTCTCGGCTACCATGAGCAAGCCGATCATGGAGATGACCAAGCGCTACCAGAAGGACCCGCAGATTGTGAAGGTCAACCATCAGGAAATGACGGTTACCAACATCGAGCAGAGCTACTTCGAAGTGCGTGGTCCGCAGAAGAAAGACGTGCTGACCCGCCTCATCGACATGTATAACATCAAGTCGGGCATCGTCTTCGCGAACACGAAGCGCATGGTTGACGAGATAGTAGGCGACTTGCAGGCCAAAGGCTACTTCGCCGAAGGTTTGCACGGCGATATGGGCCAACAGCAGCGCCAGAATACACTCGACAAGTTCCGCAAAGGCACCCTGGAAATCCTGGTAGCTACCGACGTAGCTGCTCGCGGTATCGACGTGGAGAACGTGGAAGTGGTAGTGAACTACGACTTGCCTGCCGACGAAGAATACTACGTGCACCGCATTGGCCGTACGGGCCGCGCTGGTAAGTTGGGCAAGGCCTTCACTTTCGTGAGTGGCCGCGACATCTACAAGCTGCGCGACATCATGCGCTTCACGAAAGCTACCATCAAGCAGGAGCGGGTGCCATCGTTCGAGGATGTATCGGAGGTGAAAACCACGCTCATGCTCAATTCTATCAAGGACGTCATCACGAAAGGCAACCTCGATAAGTACGTTAGCCGCGTGCAGCGTTTGCTTGATCAGGATCAGGAAGATGGCATCACGTCGTTGGACGTGGCGGCTGCTTTGTTGAAAATGACGATGAAAGAAGACAAGCGCGCACAGGAAAGCCTGGACGCCAGCCGTACGCAGGGCGCTGCTCGCCCTGGCTACACCCGTCTCTTCGTCACGATGGGTAAGAAAGACCAGATTCATCCCCGCGACATTGTGGACCTGATTGCCGAAAATACCGGCTTGACGGCTGCGAAAGTGGGCGACATCTCGCTCTACGATAAATTCAGCTTCGTAGAAGTGCCTTCAGAATTCACAGAAGAAGTGGTTAGCCAGCTTGGTCGTACGAACATCAACGGCCGGCCGGTGTCGTTCAATGTGGCCACGCCTCGCCAGGAAGGGGATGCCCAGCAAGAGGGTGGCAACTTCGGCGACCGTGCTCGTCGTGGCCCCGGTGGATTCGGTGGTGGCGAGCGTCGTGAAGGCGGCTACGGCGGCAACCGCGGTGGCGGCAGCTACGGTGGTGGCTATAAGGGCGGCAACCGCGAAGGCGGAAGCGGCTACGGCAGCCGCGAAGGTGGCTTCGGTGGCAACCGCGGCGGTGGCAGCTATGGCGGCAACCGTGGTGGCGGTAGTTACGGCGGCGGTAGCCGTGGTGGCAGCAGCACCTACGGTGGCGGCTACAAAGGCAAGCGCGACAACCAAGGCGATTAATATATCTTGGAGTTAACTGGATTTCGCGGCTTGCATGAATATCATGCTTCATGAATAACCACAAAAAGAAAGAGCCATCTCAATGAGATGGCTCTTTCTTTTTGTCTGAAGAAATGCGCGTGAGCCGATAAGTCGGCTACACCCGTGAATTATTTAGAAGCTTCACGCAGGGCTTTGATTTCGTCGTGGCCTTGCTGAATGCCTTGGTACTGCTTTTCGATAATAGTTTTGAGCTGGCTAGGTAGCTCGGCTTTTAGGGCCGTCTGGTAGGCCTTTACGGCATAGTCTTCGCCTCGCTCGCACTCGTTGAGGATGCTTTCGCGGCTCTTGCTCGTAACAGCAGCTTTCAGGTTGATGAAAGCGCGGTGAATAGTACCCGTGATAGAGCTTTCTTCTTCGGCCTTCAGGTTGAGCTGGTGCATTTGATCTTCCAGTTCAGTTAGATACCCGTCGCGCTGCACAGCGTATCTCTTGAATACCTCTTTCAAATCCTGGTCTTCAACGTCGGTGAGGGCTTCGGAATATCCTTTTTCGCCGTCTTTCAGGGTTTCGAGTAATTCGTTGAGGACGGCTTGGGTTGCTTTAGCTTCCATGAGAAGTAGTGTTAGGTAAGGTGGTTGTGCCTTACTTTACTGTGAAAGCTAAGCTAGGGTTGCGGAGAGTAGCATGAAGCCTACGGTCCGCGTTTCGATGAACTACTTGTCACCGAATCTCTACCGCTCTGCCATAATGCGGTTGCGCCTGAGAGTAGGTAGCACGCGGTCCTAGCAACACAGATGCATACTCATGCATTAGCAACAACCTGCCAAGCCCCACCCGTGCGCTACATTTCGCCCATTGCTCGGCCAGCCAGGTACCCAGTCGTCCAAGCGGCTTGGAAGTTGAAGCCGCCGGTAATGCCGTCAATGTCGAGGACTTCGCCGGCGAAGTAGAGGCCAGGAACACGACGGCTTTCCATGGTTTTCATGTTAATTTCACCGAGCATCACGCCGCCGCACGTTACAAACTCGTCTTTGTAAGTGGTTTTGCCACGAACGGGTAGAGCCGTGTTGAGCAGCGCTTCAATGAGCTTGTTTTGCGGTTTAGCAGGTAGCTCGTTCCAGCGGACTTCGTCGGTAACGCCGGCCTGCTCCGCCAGGGTGCGCCACAAGCGCTGGGGCAGCCCAAACAAGGGGTTGGAGGTTACCACCTTTTTGCCGTGCTGCTCCCGAAACTCCCGCAGGTGATGCCGGAGCGTGTCTTCGTTGTACTCTGGAACCCAGTTGATCAGGGCGGTGCTTTGGTAGCCTAGCTCATGTAGGCGCCGGGCGCCCCATGCTGAGAGCTTGAGCACTGCCGGACCACTCACGCCCCAATGCGTTACCAGCACCGGCCCTTCGTATTCCAGCTTTTCGCCCGCCACTCGTACCCGTACATGCGGCACGCTCACGCCGGGCAGTTCCCGTAGCGGCGACTCGGGCACGTTGAAGGTAAACAAGCTTGGCACCGGCTCCTGAATGCTGTGCCCTAAGGCTCGTAGCCAAGCGTACTGCTCGGATTTGGGCGCGCCACCGGTGGCAATCAGCAACTTGCCGACTGTCATTTCGCCGGCATGGGCTCCAACGAGCTGCAACCGGAAACCCCCATCGGGTAGAGGCTCAATCTGGTCGGGGGAAGTCTGCGTAAGAATGCGCACGCCAGCCTGCCGAGCGGCATCGAGCAAGCATTGGGCAATAGTTTCCGACGAGTCGGTAACGGGGAACATACGGCCGTCGGGTTCCGTCTTGAGGCGGACGCCCCGCTTTTCGAACCACCGAACAGTGGCTTGCGCATCAAACTGCCGAAACGGCTCCTTGAGCTGCTTGGCACCGCGTGGGTAGTGCAGCACGAGTTGGGCGGGAGTGTCGGCGGCGTGGGTTACGTTGCAGCGCCCACCTCCCGAAATCCGCACTTTGCTGAGCAGCTTACTGGTCTTTTCAAGTAGATAAACGGTCAGGTCTGGGTTTGCCTCAGCACAGGCAATAGCCCCAAAGAAGCCCGCTGCCCCGCCCCCTAGCACAGCGACCGTAGAGTTGGTAGTATTCACAAATGCAAAGCTAGATCACAGATTTTTCAATCAGCCCAAACGGTCGGGGGTTAAAGATGCTTGTTGGTGAAGCTCATCCGTACCCCTGGCCAGCAGGCCTGCATCAACAAGCTTGCTCGAACTCCAATCGTTCACAAAACTTTGCTCTTGCGTGGATTTTCTGGCCTGTGCAAGTTAACTAGTCTGCTGCCTAAGGCTTAGCAATATTCCAGGGCTGCTACCAGGTCGTCGTGGCGGAAATGGTAATCGGTGGTTTGGCGCAACAGCGTGGTATCAATGGTTTTGCCGCTGACAGTGGGCGTCTCGTGGCGGAAGGTGGGGGCTTCGAGGCCGAGATGCGCGGCAGCAGCGGGATAAAAGTCGCGCCGGGCGGGATGATGGGCGGCGCAGGCATTGAACGTGTAGCCCCACACTTTCTCTTGGATGATATGGCGCAACAACCCCACACAGTCGTCGAGGTGAATGAGGTTGACGGGTGCGCTGCCCTGCTTCAGTTCGTGCCGCCCTGCCAGGAAACGGCCGGGTGGGCGCTCTGGCCCAATCAGGCCGCCCAAGCGCACCACCGTAGTGAGCCATTGGCCACGGCGAGGCGTGAACTGCCCCTCGGCGCGCAACAAGTCAGAGGGCGCATCGGGGGAGGAAAGGGCATCGGCTTCGCGCATGGCGCGAGGCTCGTCGGGGTAGACGCCGGTGGAGCTAACGAACAGTACGTGCCGAACACCGGCGGCCGCCACAGCAGCTCCTACAGGCCGGAGCAAAGCCGGGTAAGCGCCAGCCGCCGCGGCCCGAGGCGGTACATTGAGTACCAGCACATCGGCTTCGTGGAGCATAGCGTGCAGCGAATCGGCATCGGTCTGCGAAAACTCCGGCCCTAAGCGCAGCAAGTACGGCCGGATGCCGGCGTCGCGAAGGGTCAGCAGTTGCGTAGGAGTGGTAGTGGAGCCGTTCACGGTGTAGCCATCAGCCACGAGAGCCTGGGCCAAGGGGAGCCCAAGCCAGCCACAGCCCAGTACGGCAATGGTTGAAGTTGGAGAAGTAGAGGCGGAAGAGGTTGTTGTCATGCGAGGTAAAGGTGATGAAATTTCTTTCGCGTTCTAAGTAGGCCATGCTGATTGTGCTGCTCGTTGCTCCAGCAGAAGCGGCTATGTTAGGAGTTTTTTTGAACTTGCCCGCTGTTCAATATCTTGAAAACTAAATTATATACTGCTCGGCGCGTATATAGCATATTGCATTGAGTGTAAAATGCTAAGCGCGAAGTGCAGTGGTTTGCTACAGCCGCAGGCAGCCTGCTCATGGCGGCCTGTATGCCGGCCAGTGGTAGGCTGGCGGAGCAGTGGCCAGCGGAGGCAGTAAGGGCTGTTACTGGAATAAGCAGTTTATTTGAGAGGCGAAGAATAGTGCTGCCCTTGGTATCTGGGGGCGGAAGCTTTTTGCCTATTGTTTCATTTCCCACCCATCCTACTCCTATGTCTGCTCCCTACGCCCAACCCATGCTCCGCGACAATGCGCTTCAAGGTAAAACCATCGTCGTCACGGGCGGCGGCACCGGCCTCGGGCGCGCCATGACCACGTACTTTCTACAACTCGGTGCCAATGTAGTCATCAGCAGCCGCAAGCTCGACGTACTCGAAAAAACCGCCGAAGAACTGCGCCAGCAAACCGGCGGCAGCATTCTGGCCGTGCAGTGCGACGTGCGCAAGTACGACGAGGTAGAGGCATTGCTTGAAAAAACAATTACCACCTTTGGCGGCGTCGATGTGCTTCTTAACAATGCGGCCGGCAACTTCATCAGCCCTACAGAGCGCCTAAGCCACAAGGCATTCGATGTAATTGTAGACATAGTGCTGCGCGGATCCTACAACTGCACCCTGGCTTTCGGAAAGCGCTGGATAGCAGACAAGAAGCCCGGGACCATCCTCAACATTGTCACGACGTATGCTTCCGTGGGCTCGGCGTACGTAGTGCCTTCGGCAGCGGCCAAAGCCGGCGTGCTAGCCATGACCCGCTCTTTGGCCGTGGAATGGGCCAAATACGGTATCCGTTCCAATGCCATTGCGCCCGGCCCCTTTCCCACGGAAGGCGCCTGGAGCCGCCTCTTCCCTGAGCCCCTTGCCACCAAGCTTGACCCCGCCGGCAGTGTGCCGCTTAAACGCGTGGGAGACCATCAGGAATTAGCCAACTTAGCCGCCTATATGGTGTCCGATTTCTCCGCTTACATGAACGGCGAAGTGGTAACCCTTGATGGGGGCGAATGGCTGAACGGGGCCGGCGAGTTCAATAAACTCGAAGCCATTCCGGCGCCCATGTGGGATGAAATCGAGAAAACAATGCGGCGCTAATAACGCGCTTACGCAAAAACGGCAGGCTGCATGGGCCGAAGTATGTCTCAGTTGGTGGTTTTGTTTGCCACCTGAGAAGTATGCTTCGGCCCATGCAGCCTGCCGTTCTTTTTGGCGGTAGTATCGGCTACAGCTTGTATGCCGGGTAATCTTTGCTGAATTCGGCCAAGGGGATGGGTTGGTTGGCTATGATGTCGCTGAACTCGAACTTTTCGAACAAGCCTTTGTCGTCATGAACATCAACGATAACGGGCAGCATCAGCTTTTGGTCGATGCAAACGATGGTACGGCGGCCGTAGCCGTTGGGTACTTGCAAGGTTTGGCCAACGGCAATGGCTGAGCCAGGGCTGATACCGTTGCGCTCCATCACGCGGTATTCGCCGCAGCCAAATTTGTCGGCAATGCGGGCCGGGGTGTCACCGGCTACGGTTTTGTACGGCACATAGCGAAACTGCGGATAGTTGGAACGTAGCACGTAGCAAGGACGGCCCAGAATGATAGAGTCGCCGACGTAGCGGAAGCTGCGCTCGAAGCTATGGTCGTGGCGTTGGCTGGAGCCGTGAATAAGGTCGGAGATGGTGCCGAAGCCAGCGTCGAGGGCACTGTGGTGTTGGTTGCGCCGCATGATGGAACCGTTAGGGTCTAGGCTTAGCGTCACGTACGGAAAGCTGTTCGGATACACCCAGGCGTCGCCATCGTTTTGCCCCGCTACCCATAGTACTTCCACCCCTTTGATATTTTTAAGATAAATCCGTTGTGGATTAAACGTCATTTTCATGGACGTTTGGGCACTTTGGTATTTACCAGTAATCAGTCGTTCCTGCGCGCGCACGTTGCAGCGCAGCGTTTTCAGGCTTTCGATGGTGTTGCTGAGTCGGTTCATGAGCTGCTCGGTGGTGATACGGTCGGCGGGAGCCTGAGCAGCAGGCGCGAAAGCAGTTCCTAGAGCCACTGCCGTCAACGGCAAAAAGGCTAAAAGCCGGAAAAAACGCGTCATAGAGGGATGATCGTAAGCAACTTGTTTGGATGCCCGCCTTGCATAAACCGGGCCGGGAGATGAAACGGTGTAAGTGTGAAATGGTGAGTTCAAGGTTCCGACTGCGCAGTTGCCGCCTACCGAACGGTAAACTCACTATTTCATCATCTCACTATTTCACCACTTAGTTCAGACTAATAGGGGGAAAGCGAGAGCTGACACTGTCGAAAACAAACAACTCATTGATTTTTACCGCGGTGAAAAAAGCGTAGAGCGGAAATTGCTGGACCACTTGCCGGATGGCTTCAGCGCTTTGGCCGTTCATGGTTATCCAGCCCTGCGTGCGGTCGGCGCTGATGGCGTAGGCTTCCACCACGTGTTCTTCAATAAGCTGATTGATGAACATGCGGTGCCGGGGAATGAGGGCTACGAAATCTTCGGTGAAAACCACGGGCAACTGAAGCGTAACCATGAATTTAGCCATAAGGCAGGATCTTAAGAGCCAACTAACGCCCAACAGAGCAACAAAGTTGACTATGAGCACCAGGTAGGGCAACTTTTTCCGCATCTCAACAGAATAAGAGGGAGCTCCTTATCGGCCAACTGTACCATGGGCGCCTTTTATGGCTGCCTGCTTACTTCTTGCGTTTTCTGCCATGCACTTTACGGTTATCACGCCGACCCACAACCGCCGTCAGTTTCTGCCTGAGGCCATTGCCAGCGTCCGGGCCACCATCACGGCCCCGCTCGACATTCACTATGAGCACCTTATCCTGGAAAACGCCAGCACCGACGACACCGCCGACTGGTTGCGCACCACCGACCAAAAAGGCGAGGCGCTGCGCGTCATCAGCCAGCAAACCAAACTGCAGCCCGGTCCGGCCCGCAACATCCTGATTCGGGAAACACCCGCTGATTCCTGGCTGGTGCCTCTCGACGACGACGACGTATTGCTGCAACGTTGTCTGTATCACTACGCCGATTTGGTGCAACGCCACCCCGACCAGCCCTGGTTTGTGGCCGACTTCCTGCGCGTAGACGAAGAACGCCGCTATCTGCCTAGCGAAGACTACTATGCGTGGCGCTTCGATTCCGCAGCCGACATGCTCAAGGCCATTTTCAAAGCCGAGCACTTCATTCAAGGTAATGTATGCTACTCTCGGAGTCTGTTTGAAAAGGTCGGCGGCTACGACGAGGAAATTGAAATGGCCGAAGACCTCGACCTCTACGTGCGCTTCCTGCTGGCGGGGCACCTGCCTATTCTGTCGCCCCACATCAGCCATCTGCACCGCTTCCACACCAGCAACGTCAGCATTGGCGTGGACGCCGACAAGCACGGCGCCGACCTGCGCGTCATCTACGACAAGTACGCCGAGCAACTACAAGCAGTAGGCGTGGAGCGGCCAGGCTAAGGGTAAAATTGTCCTTCCAGCATTCCGCGCATCAAGCGGAATGTCGGAAGGACAACAATTTTATTTCACTTCTACGCCGCCTTTTAGCACCAGCTTCACTTGGCGGAGGGCGCCTACGTCTTGTGTAGGGTCGCCGGTGACGGCTACCAGGTCGGCGAGGAGACCGGGCTGAATGCGGCCACGGTCAGGGAGTTGGAAGATACGGGCGTTGCCGCTGGTGAAGCCGCGCAGTACTTCGAGAGCAGTAAGGCCGTATTCGCGAGCTAGGAGTTCGGCCTCGCGTACATTGTCGCCGTGAGTGAACACGCCCACGTCGCCACCGATGGCCAGCGCCACGCCACTTTGGTGAGCGAGCTTCATGCTTTCTTTCTTTTGACGCAGGCGCTCGGGCTCCGGGTCTTGGCCTTTGCGGTAGCCGCGATACTGTGAAATAGCGTCGCCGGCGGCTACGGTGGGGCACAGAGCGACGCCGCGCTGCTTCATGAGTTTGAAGACTTCGGCGGTGCCGCCGTCGCCGTGCTCGATGGTTTGCACGCCAGCGAGCGTGGCCCGGCGCATGCCTTCGGGGGTGCTGGCGTGGGCCACTACTGGACGACCCGCGCTGTTAGCGGTTTTCACAATCAGATTGAGCTCATCTTGCGTAAAGGTGGGGCGGCTTGGCTCGTTGGCACCCCACCGGTAGTCGGCGTATACTTTGATGATGTCGGCGCCTTTGCCGATTTGCTCCCGCACGGCCCGGATGATACCATCAACCCCATCGGCTTCTTGAGCGCCTTGCGGCACCTCGACATCCACAGAAAGCTTAGGGCCATAGCTGCCCGTGGCTACTAGGGCGCGAGTGGCTACCAGTAGGCGTGGGCCCGGAATCAGGCCTTGGTCTATGGCTTGCTTCAACCCAACATCGGCATAACCAGCACCTTCCGTACCCAGGTCGCGGGCGGTGGTGATACCGGCCGCCAGCGTAGCGCGGGCATGGGCCGTGGCGCGCGCCACCCGCAGAGCTTCTGATTCGAGCAGTACCTGGTCGTTCCAGGGTGTTTCGTTGTAGGGATGCAGCAGTAAGTGGGAGTGACCCTCAATCAGCCCAGGCAGCAGCGTAAGGCCTGGCAACTCCAAGGTGCGGGCACCCGCGGGGGCCGTTACCTGTGCGGCCGGCCCCACGGCCCGGATTCGGTCATTTTCAACCAGCACCACCCAACCAGGATGTAGCGCCTCGCCATCGAAGACGGCCGCGGGGCGGAGCAGCAAAAGCACGGTGGCCGCGGGCGGATGGGCCGCGCTGGAAAGGCTAGTGAGCAGAAAAAAGCTGCAAGCGAAGAGAAGGCGCAACAAAGTAGGGGGAAGTTGATTGACTCCTACAAGTTAGGGCTGCCGCTTCAAATCATACGATATACCCACCTGCGCATCCCACACAAATAGTCGCTGGTCATCGAACCGAAAGTTCGCGTCCTCTACAGGGAAACTGCGTAGCAATACTTTAGGATGAAAAACAGCGTCTACATTGAAGCGGCTCCCGCCGATGTGCTTGTATGTTACGTTGGACCATAATCCAAATCCAGGCTTCAGTTCGTCGCTTCGTTCGCGCGCACCTAGTAAGTAAAAACCGGCGCTAGGGCCTATCGTCGCTTCATAGTGGGGCGCAAACGCGAGCCGTGCGGCCAGAAAGCCCTGCAACGAATACAGAAAGTTATGATACGCCCCAATGGCCCGGCCGCCGCCTGCTGCATCAGGATATGATATAAAGTCCTGGTACACCTGTCGGTTGCGGCCGGCACTTATGCCCACGCCAGCCACCATATGCTGCCCGAGCGGGAGCACAGTGTGCAAGGAAGTGGAAGCAACTCCGGCAAACGAATCTTCACTGACACGTGTGTAACTACCCGTAAGCATCAGTTTCTGACTGAAGCCTGGCGTTAAAGCGCCTAATAAAACGGTAGCGAGTGTAAACGTTCTTTTCATGAGTTAGCCTAGAATAAAGAAGGGAGCCACTCCTTCGAGTCGCTCCCGGTCTGTAAGGTTGCAAGCTGGCACATTACCGAACCGTGGCCGTGCTTGACTGACGTTTCGCTTTTACTTTCTTGATCTTCTTCCCTGCTTCGGGCGCGGCCTGGTCCGAGCTGCTTACTAAGGTCATTTCGTTTACCAAATGCTTGGCTCCGGCGAACTTATCGACTACGAACAGCATATAGCGCACGTCCAGGGTGATGTTGCGGACTCGGTCGGGGTCGAACATGATGTCGGACATGGTGCCTTCCCAGTTGCGGTCGAAGTTGATGCCAATTAACTCCCCGCGGCCATTGATGACGGGGGAGCCGGAGTTGCCGCCGGTGGTGTGGTTGGTGGCAATGAAGGCAACGGGTACGCTGCCTTTGTAGGCATAAGAGCCGTAATTCTTGGTTTGGTACAGTTCGGTGAGGCGGGCGGGCACTTCAAACTCAGGGTTAGTCGGGTCCGCCTTTTCCATAATACCGTCGAGGTTGGTATAGAAGTCGTACTTAACACCGTCGGCGGGGGCGTAGGGCTGTACCTGGCCGTAGGCGACGCGTAGCGTGGAGTTGGCATCGGGGTAGAACTTGCGTTCGGGCTGTTGTTGCCGTAAGCCGGCTACGTACGTGCGCTGGAGCAACGCAATGTTGTCGGTGGCGGCGGTGTAGGTGGGCAGGATGGCGGTGCGATAGTTACTGACGATGGCCGAGGCCAGCTGCACGGCCGGGTCATCGAGCAGGGCGCGAGCGTTGCCTTTGGCTACTTCGTTGAGGAGCGCCTGGGCGCTTTCATTGGAGGTTAGCCGCGACTTGTCATATAGCTGCGTTACGTACGTGCTCCAGCCGTTTTGGCCCGGATACTGTTTGGATAGGTTTTTTACGTAGGTAGGCAGCAGCGTGGTGGGCGTGCCGGTGGCGTAGAGTGGCAACAGGGCGGTAGCTACTTTCTGGTCGGTGGCGGCGCTGTAGTTGCGGTAGAAATTAATTACGCCAGCCCGGGCTTTATCTACTGCGGTAGCTAGCTCGGTGGCCGGTACCTTGCTTTGCACCATTTCGGCCAGCGGAACCAAGCTGTTGGCCACGGCCACTAGCTCAACGCCTAGGGCGGCCTCAGTCACGTAGTCGCGGGCTAGCGTATAGTCGCGCGCGGCGGTGTAGCTGCGCTCTAGTTGAGGAAGCAGCGTGCCATAGGCTGCTTTGCGGGCCTCGTCGCCGCTGTTCACCCACTGCTGAAACGTTACTTCCTGTTGCTGCTTGCGCGTCACGGCGTCCAGTTTTTTCAAGCCGCGGTTTTCCCCAATCCACTTTTTCCAGTAGTTGGCAATGCTGGCATACTTGGCCGCATACTGAATGCGCACCTTGTCAGAAGCCTGCATATCAGCGGCCAAGATTTTCAGCTTCGCATCGCGCACCTTGATTTTGGCTGGGTTCGATACGGAATAGGTTTCCTCCACACCCCAACTCGTCAGGTATTCGTTGGTGCGGCCGGGAAAGCCGAAAACCAGCGTAAAGTCGCCGGGCTGCACGCCCGCCAAGGAAATGGGTAGGTGATGGCGGGGCGTAAACGGGACGTTGTCTTTGGAGTAGGGGGCGGGCTTGTTGTCGGGGCCGGCATAAATGCGGAACATGCTGAAGTCGCCGGTGTGGCGGGGCCAGGCCCAGTTGTCGGTGTCGCCGCCGAACTTACCGATGCTGCTTGGGGGGGCACCCACCAGCCGGATGTCCTGAAACACTTCAGTTACAAATAGATAATACTCGTTGCCGTTGTAGAACGGACGAATAAACGCTTGATAGTGCGTGCCTTGCACGGCTGCTTGCGCCACCCGCTGGATATTGGCTTGCACTAGTTTCTCCCGGTCGGCCTCCTGCACATTGGCTGTTGGCACCCCGGCCAGCACTTGGCTGGTTACGTCTTCCATCTTAACAATAAACGTAGCCGTGAGGCCCGGATTAGGAAGTTCCTGCTCCCGGGTCATGGCCCAATACCCTTTCGTGAGGTAGTCGTTTTCAACCGAGGAATGCTGTTGAATCTGGCTGTAGCCGCAGTGGTGGTTGGTGAGCAGCAGGCCCTGGCTGCTGACAATTTCGCCGGTGCAGCCTCCCCCAAATTGTACTACGGCATCTTTCAAGCTGCCTTGGTTGATGCTGTATATCTGGTCGGCGGTGAGTTTGAGGCCCTTTTTCTGCATATCGGCCTCGTTGAGCTGCTTGAGTAGCAGCGGCAACCATAGCCCTTCGTCGGCGCGAGCTTGCGGAAGAAAAGACAGAAGAGCCAGCGCCAGCGCGGCCAGCCGGAAACGTAAATTCATAGTAGAGCGGATGTACGGAAAAAGAACACAAAAATAGCCTACTAGCTGCAGGCAGACATGATTACTTGTGGGGCTACGTTGACTACGGGCAAACAAAAACGCCCAACCAGCTAAGGTTGGGCGTTTTAAAATTTCCCTAGGAAGCAGAGCGGATAGTTACATTCGCGCCGCCAGCCTGCAGGCTAGGAGTGACCCATTTCCGCAACGGCCGGCAAGTTTTCGGCGTTGGTATTAGACGCTGCGTAGCCCGGCTTCGAGGAAGCCGCTGGGATGTCGTCGGTTTCGTCGGTCGGATTGGCAGCCTCCCACTCGCGGAAGCGGCGGATTTCATCCTGGAACTTCTCTACAAACCAGCTGATGAGGGCCAAGTCATCCAAGAAGCCCACAACAGGCACAAAATCCGGTACCAAATCAATGGGTGAAAGCGTGTACAGCAATACTGCCAGCCCCGATATAATGGTGGTGTTGTCTACTTGCCGGTAGCTGCCGCTGATGTAGTTGCGCACCAGCCGTACCAGCGTGCGGGCCACGTCGAATACCTGCTTGAATTTGTTGTCGCCGCTTTCCTTGCTGGCGAGCTTGGTGGCTACTTCGTTGAGCACCAGCACAGCTCGGAATGGACGGCCTAGCAACTTACCAGCGCGATTGAGGAATACGCTGAATAGCGCGTTTTTTGAGATGGAAAGCCCTTTTTCTAAGAGAGAAGACATATGATGAGGTTTTCTCCGGGCTTACGCGGGGAAGGCAAAGGAGGTTATTGGAGAGGCAAATGCTCCATGCAAGACGCTTTTTATACTGGCCCTATTTCTTCCAGTTTATTTTTTAATTGCTGCAGATGAAATGTGGTGCGACTGATGTGAAATGCGTCAGTTACCGGCGGGACAATTACTCGAAAAAGCACACCGAGCCGCCTACCCAATCTTTGTTCTTGTTGAAGTCCACGCCTATCATGGCGCCGCGGCTAAGGCGGCCCAGGTTGGTGAGCAGGGTGGGGCGGGCGTCGCCATCGGGCCAGCCGTAGAGCATTCGAATTTCGCACTTCACCAGTCCATCCGGCGACTGAACAACGGGCTCGTACTGCACTTTGCGCTGCAAGAGGTAGTTATGCTTGTCGGCTATGGCGTCGAGGTCGGCAGCGGCTACATCGAGTTTCACGCCGCTGCCCGCGAAGGAAAACAGTGGCTTGAGCACGTAGTTCTCCAGGTCGGTGGGGTAGGTAGACAGTTGGTCGAGGCGGTAGCTTGGGGGGATATAGGGGCTTTGGAGCAGCGGCAGCGTGTACTTGCTGATGCGGAAAAACCAGTTGGGGTGCCCCACCCATTCCACGTCTACGTCGTCGGTTAGCTCGAACTCGGTTTCGAGGCCGGGATAGTGCGCTAATTCATCGAAGATAACCCGGTTGTAAATACGCTTAATCGGGATGCGGCGGCCATCTTGCTCGTAATACAACTGCCGGCCCTCCTTGCGTACCTTGGTTAGGCACACGGGCGTCACGCCCAAATAGCGCTTGGTCAGCTCGAAATCGATGCGGGTTTTCTGCTTTTCCGGAAACAGCTCCAGTAGAATCACATTCTCTGGGTTTTCGTCGGCTACAATCAGTTGCCGAAGCCGCTCTATGTAGTCGGCGGAGCTAGGGTTCTGGAAAAGGTGAGAAACAGAATCGGGCACCGGGAAAAACCGACGATACGCATCCTGGAAGTAATCCTGGAAAGCATACAGCGAGGGAAAGCCTTGTAGTTCAATCAACTGAGGCTCTAGCTCGCCGTTGGCATTGCGGCACACCGCGTAGTCAATAGCAAGGAAAGAAGTATGCGCGTTTTCGTTGGGCACTCGTAGGGCAGGCGGGACGGCCTGCTCCGTACGACTTTTGAAGTCGGGTGCCGTCAGTACGTCGATGATGCTTTCGCCCGCTTGCACCAACTTCTCCCGCAACGCAGCCGGCACGAAAATCGGTGTCTCGGCTAAGCGAAACTCCAGTTGTCCCGGCAACTCCTGATCTATCGTGTGCAACATTTCCTGATAGCGTTCGGGGCTGAAAGCTTGGTTGTAGCGGGCGCGAAATTCAGGAATCATAGAAGGAGAGTAGATGAAAGGATGAGCGCTGGAGCTATTCTAAAAGCACTAAAATGTCACGCCAGCGGGCTGCCGGTCGGTGGCAGTGGGGGCCAGTGCCGCCACTGCTTGGCGCAGGAAAGTGGGAACAACCAGGGACTCCGTTAACTCGATGGTGTGCGGGTCTTGAAGTAGGCGCACCATTTCCTCGTATTTGGCCTCGCCGTGGTTGGCTATAATCTGCTCGCGCTTCTCGGTGGTTTGGAAGTGGCGCAACATACCCTCACCGTCGGCCTCGGGGTGGAACTGGGTGCCAATAATCTCGGGCGTGAAGCGAATAGCCATAATGGCGCGGTCCAAAGGCACGTGCGGGCGTTCTTTTTCCATAGCCAGAACAGTCATGCCGGATGCTGCTAAGCGGGCTTCGTTAGGCTCCGTCACTTGGTAGTCGCGCGAATCAACCGAGAAAAACGGTTCGGGCAGAGTACCTAAGATGGGGTCGGCCTGGCCCGCTTCAGTCTTGTGCATCGGGAAAATGCCGAACGAAGTGGACTTGCGCTTACTCAACAGTCCTACTTCCAAGTGTCGGCTTACCAGCTGGAAGGAGTGGCAAATTAGAAACACGTGCTTCTTTTGGCTATGCTCTCGGTTCCAAGCGAAGAGGCTATCAATGAGCGAAAAGTAGGGCTTTTCCCAGGCTTCATCGGTCGGGAGCGGACTGCCGGGGCCGCCACTGGAAATATAGATGTCATAGCTCAGATCAGGCAGTTCTACGTTAGCCCGCACATTGAATACATCAAAAGCAAGACTAATGGGGCTGGTTTCCTGTGCCCGACGCACAAGTTGGAGAATACAACGCATGCCCTCGTTGGGAGCATTGTCGTACATGTCCAGAATAGCAATTTTAAGAGGCTTCATATAATGGGGCCGCCCGGCGGCTAGGGTAGTTCAAAACAGTGAGTATCCGCTTGCTAGAGCGGATAGGCAAGTAGCAGCAAAAAGCAAAAGTACAAAAAACAAACGCCAAGCTTTTGCAGCCTGGTCCTGCTCTCAATGAACAAAAGCAGTCTGCTGCATACGATGCGCAGAACATGTACGACCGAAGAAGCCTGGAAAGAGAGGAAACGCGGTCCGGGTGCTCCGCGTTTCCTCTTCCAGCATTATAGCCCGTGTGACGTCTCGCTGACAATGAAATCCACCACTTTTTTCAAGTCGTTGGTTTCCTTGAAAATTTTCAGCTGCCGGTCGGCGCCGGTGCCCATTTCCAGCATTTTGTGCACGTATTCCACTTCATGGCGGCTGCCAAGCTCGTCTAACACGTCGTCGATAAACTCCAGCAGCTCCATGATGAGCTCCCGGGTAGGAACTTCCGATTCCTTGCCGAAATCAATCATCTTGCTGTCGATGCCGTACCGCGCGGCCCGCCATTTGTTTTCATTGATGAGGGCTTTGCGGTAGAGCCGGAAGTTGAGGTTTTGGCTTTTCAACTTGTAGATTTTGGCCACTAAGGCTTGCATCACAGCCGCTAAGGCTACCGTTTCGTCTACCCGCAACGGCATGTCGCAGATGCGGTACTCGATGGTATCAAAGAAGGGGTGCAGCCGCAAATCCCACCAAATCTTCTTGCCATTGTCGATGCAGCCCGTCTTTACTAGCAAGGCAATGTACTCATCGTACTCGCTGGCACTGCTGAAATAATCGGGAATGCCCGTACGGGGAAACCGCTCGAATACCTTGGTGCGGAACGACTTGTAACCTGTTTCGCGTCCTTCCCAGAACGGCGAGTTGGTTGAAAGCGCGAAAACGTGCGGCAGAAAATACCGTAGCGTGTTCATGACATACACGCCCAAATCTCGGTTTTCAAGCCCAATATGCACGTGCATCCCAAAAACTAGGTTGGAGCGGGCGGCCTCCTGCAATTCTTCCACAATCTTGTCGTAGCGGGCATCAGCCGTAATGGGCTGGTCCTGCCACCGAGAAAACGGGTGCGTACCCGCCGCGGCTATTTGCAGTCCGACCTTATCGGCCAAGCCGATGACCATGCGCCGCAGGTGCGTTACTTGCTCGCGGGCCTCCGAAATGTTGTGGCAGATAGTAGTACCAACCTCTACCACCGACTGGTGCATTTCGGCTTTCACTTGCTCCTGCAACACCACCTTACCGCCTTCCACAATCTCCGACATATGGGAGCGTAAGTCACGGGTTTCGGGATCTATCGTCTGAAATTCCTCTTCTATTCCGAGCGTGAATTGGGGCATGGTTAAGGTGGTATAGGTGGTCGGATAAGGTTAAAAAACTAGCATTCCGACGCGGGAGGTATCTGAATAAGCCGTTCGACTACTACACTCAGATTCCTCTCGCGTCGGAACAACAATTCAACAACGTTGCTTAATCTTTCTTTTTAGCTTTCGGCTTCACTTCTTCGTCCTTCTTGGAGGCCTTCTTGGCAGGAGCGGCCGGACCGCCAGCTGAATTTCGTACGAACGTGCCCCAGGTCAGGTTATCGCGACCCGGCTTGTGGGCCTTGGCCCGGCTGATAGCCAGGTTGGCGGCGGCTTCCACCACCCACTCGAAGTTCTGCTGACCAACAGAATTCACGTCGGCATCGGGCGCCGGATTGCCGAAGTCGATGGCCAGCGGAATACCGTCGCGCACAGCAAATTCCACGGTGTTGAAGTCGTAGCCCAAGCCTTGGTTCAGCTTCAGCACATAGTCTTTCATGGTAGCCAGAAGCTTCTTGCCAGCTTGGCCAGTGGTTTTCATTTCGGTGGCGTAGCGCAAGTGCGGCTCGTTGCGCGGCTCGTACGGCATGATGAGCACCTCCTTGCCCCCGATGCAGTAGCAGCGGAAATAGTCGGTGAAGTCAACTGCTTCTTGGAGTAACATTACCAGTTGGCCGGTTTCGTCGTAGGCGCGGTGAAAGTCGTGGATGTTATCGAGCTTGTACACGCTCTTCCAGCCACCACCGGAGTGAGGCTTCATGTAGGCTGGGAAGCCAATTTTGGCAAACGCTTCGTCCCAGTTGGTCCACTCCAGGTTACGGAACGAATTGTGGCTGGTGTCATCAGGCCGCTGCTTCGAAGGCAGGAGCAACGTGCGTGGCACTGGTACGCCAAGCTGTACGGCCAGCGCATTATTGAAGAATTTCTCATCGGCGCTCCACCAGAAAGGGTTGTTGATGACGGCCGTACCCGTAAGAGCCGCATTCTTAAGGTAGGCGCGGTAGAAAGGTACGTCCTGCGAAATCCGGTCGATGATGACAGCGTAATCAGTTGGTACTGCCTGTTCGACTTGGCTGATACTAACGAATTCAGCCGCGAAGCTGCCGCCCGCTTTCTGGTTTACGCGGTCCACGAAGGCCTGCGGAAAGGTGTTTTCCTGTCCGAAAAGAATGCCGATTTTTTTCATAAGCTGAGCCCGAAGGGAAGAGTCCGGGCAGGGTTAAAGTGGAAAGAGAGGTTACTTAGAACGTTGAAACAGCAGCGTCGAACACAAAGAAGAAAGGCGCTAAAGCAAGTACTTGCACCAACATTCTACAGGTTGAACTCTTGCTTCTTAGCCCTCAAAGTTGTGATAAATAACGCGGAAACATCTCGCGCCACACTGGCCAGTCGTGGGTGCCGAACGGGTCTACATCCAACCAGTGCCGGATGCCTTTGCGGTGCAGAATGTCGGACATCTGGAAGTTGGAGCCCTTGCAGAAATCGTGTTCGGCGGTGCCCAGCACGATATTCATGCGGTGAAAATGCTCGTTTTCTGCATTCGGCATGAAGTCGGGTGGGTTGTTGTAATATACGTTCTCGTCGTAGTAGCCATCCAGAAACTGCCTAATGTCGAAGGCGGCGCCCATGGTAAGTAAGTGCGCTACTTGGTCGGGGTGGCGAAACGCAAAATTCATGGCGTGGTAGCCTCCGAAGCTGCAGCCAGCAACCCCAATCTTATCGACGTGGCACTCCTGCTGCAGCATCGGTACCAGTTCCTGGCTAACCATCTGGTCGTAGCGGATGTGGTTTTGCACGCGCTCCGCTGGGTGCAGGTGCTTGCCGTACCACGTGTGGCGGTCTACGCCGTCGATGCAATAGAACTTGAACTTGTGCGTGTCGGCGAACCACTGCACGGCTTCGAGCAGCTTGAAATCCTTGGCTTCGTAGTAGCGCCCCATGGAAGTGGGGAAAAGTACGATGGGGTAGCCAAGGTCGCCGAAGACCAGCATCTCCACATCATGGCCGAGGTTGTGCGAGTAAAAGGGGCGGTAGGCTTCCTGCAAAATCCAGTCAACTAGAGGTGAACAATGACAATAAGAAAAGAATAAGTTGAAACTTATCGAAAATATCTGTGCAATTCTTCTTCGTCTAAACGGCTAATGCTACGGTGGAGGTTATTGTAAGGGCTAAGAATTTTACTTTTGTGGATGTATTTGCCAATTGATTCCGAGCGTAGTCGCTCCCTGCGAGTGGTGCCCGACGCTGCGCTGCATTCCAGGTTTTTGGGGCGGCCCGTTCAGCTCGACGTGGTGCTACCTCCCGGCTACAACCCTGCTGCCGCCGCGCCTTATCCCGTTCTGTACCTCAACGACGGCCAGGATTTGCGCCGCTTGCGCCTACCCGCTATCCTGCGCCACCTCTACCGGGAGCGGCAGCTACAGCCCTTCGTACTCGTGGCCATCCATGCCCATCAGCGCATTCAGGAGTACGGCACCGCCGCGCAACCCGACTACCTTAACCGGGGCAGCCGGGCCGGTTTGTACACTGAATTCATGGTGCACGAACTGCTGCCCTACGTGCAACAGCACTACCACGTCACCGCGGCGGCGGCCCAAACCGTAGTTGCCGGCTGTTCCTTGGGTGGGCTTACCGCTTTCGATTTCGTGTGGCACCACCCCGAAACAGCCACGCGGGCCGGGGCCTTTTCCGGCTCCTTCTGGTGGCGCCAGCGCGCTATCAACGACGGCTACACCGATGCCGACCGGATCATGCACCGCTTGGTGCGGGCCCGCGCCGCCCACCCCGACCAGCAATTCTGGCTGCAAACCGGCACCCTCGACGAAACCAACGACCGAAACCACAACGGCATCATCGATTCCATCGAAGATACCCTCGACCTAATGGCGGTTCTGGTTCGCCAGGGCCTGCCTGATTCATGTATCCGCTACGTGGAGGTAGCGGGGGGGCGCCACAACCAGCACACGTGGGGGCACCTACTGCCCGACTTTTTGTATTGGGCCTTTGGAGTGCCTGGCGCTACTGCCCCCCGGGCTGTACTTCAGGCAGATACAAGCCAGCTTACCAGCCCCTGGAACAGCCGGCAGCGACTTCACCGGCGGCGGCATTGTGGCAATACGCATTTTTCTCAGTACTTAGCGGCATCCGTTTTACCTGCTTCATTTATGTCTGCTTCGCCCCGCCCGGCCGCTGGCCAGTACAACGCCTACTACGACACCTACATCAGCTTGGTGCCCGATGGGGCGAATCCATTGTTCCAGCTTCAGCAGCAGCCGCAAGAGTTGCACCGCCTCGTCGGGCACCTCACCAACGAGCAGGCCCTCTTCGCGTATGCGCCAGGCAAATGGACCATCAAGGAATCGTTGGTGCACATCATTGACACCGAGCGCATCTTCGCGTACCGGGCCCTGCGCATCGCCCGCGGCGACCAGCAACCCCTAGCGGGCTTCGAGCAAAACGACTATGTGCCTACCTCCGGCGCCAATGACCGCACGTTGGAAAGCATTCTACAAGAGTACGACACCGTGCGGGCTGCCACGCTGAGCCTGTACGAGTCGTTTCAGCCCGCCGCCTACGACCGGATGGGTACGGCTAGCGGCTTTCCTGTCAGTGTGCGGGCTCTGGCTTTTATACTGCCTGGCCACGAGGCGCATCACCTGCATATATTGCGGGAGCGGTACCTGCCGAATTTGCCGGCTTAGCGAGCAACACGCCGTCCACCGACTGCGTTATTTCTTTTACCTCACACTCCTAAACCCTCACATTATGGCCAAAGCGCAAGACGCCCGCAAAGAAAAAAAGAAGGAGCCTGTCAAGACAACTAAAGAAAAGAAGGCTGCCAAAGACGAGAAAAAGCAAGCTCGCGCTCGTAAGCAAGAATAAACTAATTAATCGAAAGGCCTAAACTACTTATATTGTTTAGGCCTTTTTATTTATTTATCAGGTAGACTCATTTACAATAAGTAGTAGAGATGTAGAGTAAGTCGGAACAAGTAAAATATGAAACTCCCTAAGACGCCTGAAGATATTGTAACTGAAATTTATAGTGCTTCTGATAGCTATGGTGACTTAAAAACTAGACAGTTAATTTATGTGCTAAGTGAAGTAGCCGATGATATAGTAGTAGAAGGCGTTATGCAAGTATTCGAACGTGCGCAGAGGGTGGAAGCTAGTTTTGTAGACCAGGAAGTTGCTGGCCGAATTCTAGCAGAGAGAAAGCCTCTTACGAACGTGCATCCTGAGAGTCTGATAGAAAGATGTTTAATTGGTTGGAACAAAAGTGCCGAGCAATTTCCATTCTGGCTGGTTGAAGTTTTTGGACAGAAAATATTCTAACTGCTTTAACTGCTATTGAGAATAAAAATATATCACAACTAGAAAGAGAGAAACTAATTACTATGCGCTGGTGGATATATAATATAGCGCCAGCAGAGTAGTGAAAGAGTTTACAACGTGTAATACACCTCTTTCTCTTTGTCGTGGTGTTTTATGTAGCCGTGAAGGGTTAGCTTAATTAAAGTTCGATAGGCCCGGCGCTGCCCGATGTTGAGCAGCTTCATATACTGTTGTAGCGTGATGCGTGGGTTCTGGCGTAAATACTCTAGCACCGCTAGTTCCTCTTTATTGAGAGGCAATTTCTCTAAGCGCGGGAAGGCGGGCTCGGTGCGTTCTAGAACTCGTTCGGTAAGCTGGCTGGTTTGTACACTTTCGTCGCGCACGCGCACATAGCCACGCCAGTCGCCGTCGGCTACTTGGGCGCGGTGCGGTTTGTGGGCACTTTCAGGCACCGTCACAACCAGAATGGTGCGGCCCTCTTCTTCAATTTCTCTGATTCTAAGCGTGAGGGGAGGATCCGCATAGTGTTCCGCGGCTTGGCGAAGCAAGTACATTTCCTCTTCGGCATCGCGCACGCCCACAATGCGGCCGTCATCGTCCACCCCCACCAACACCTGGCCACCGTGGGTGTTTGCCAATGAAACCAAGGTGCGCGAAATGCGGGTAGGGTGGGTGGTTTTCTTTTTGAATTCCAGCCGCTCTCCCTCGCCTTGTCGAATCAAGCTGTGTAGGTCAGGCATAAGGTAGCTACGCTTCAACTTTCTAGGCGTGGGCAATAAAGGCTGTCCGCGCGAGAGGAAAGTATAGGTTATCAACTACGGATTTTTCCTCGGGCCGGACGGCACCCGTCCAACCGGAAGGGAAACGCGTGGTTATTCAATTCCAGTTTCTTCTTCCGAAATCCGCCAGAGCCGGGCAGCATCCGTGCGATTTTGCGCGCGGCTAGAACTGCGGCCTGGCCGGGAGTTTTTGAAATACAGGCCGCTTACCTTGGTCACATCCGGTGAAGTAGCCAAATAAATGCTGGTTTTAGCGCCGTTCTCCGGGCTGATCATGAACGGCTTGGCAGGCCACCAAAGGGCTTTCATACCCCAAGAGCTACCGGCGTGCACGAGGCCCGTGTTCACCAAGCCCGGATGCAAGCAGTTTGCCGTTATGTTGGTAAGCTCCAGGCGGTAAGCCAGCTCGGTGGTGAACAGGATATTGGCCAGCTTAGAATCGGCGTAAGCAGTGAGCCAACTGTATTTTTCCGGAGCGTTGCGCGCCTCCTGCGACAGTTCTATTTCCCCCAGCCAGTGCGCCTCCGAAGCCACCGTAACGATACGGCCTGTTTCCGCTTCCGACAGCAGCGGCAGCAACAATTGGGTGAGCGCAAAAACCGACAGATGATTGGTCGCCCAACTTAATTCGTGCCCTTCCGACGTGATGGTTAGCGGGCCAGGCATGATGCCCGCGTTGTTTATCAGAATATCCAGCTTGCTGTAGTCGCGGCTGATGTCTTGAACGAGCTGTTGCACATTAGCCACCAACGATAAGTCACAGAGACGGACATCTAGCTGCACGTGAGGCGAGGAAAACAAAATGGCGGTGCGGGCACGCTCCGCTTTCTCCGCGTTGCGTGATACCATAATCACGCGTGCTCCCCGGCGTGCCAACTCCCGGGCTGTTACCAATCCAATTCCACTGCTAGCTCCGGTAACGAGTGCAGTTTTGCCAATAAGGGAAGACCCAATAGAAATAGCCATACGCGGCGAATACGGTGGAAGCGGCGGCAAGTAAGAACTAGCCGGGCAATATGCGGCTATTAACGAGACAAGGCCGAAGGAAAGTTTGTCAAGCAGGTAATATAGCCCTGCCTGTGGAGATAGATGAAGGGTTGCGACACTGTAGCATAAAAAATGCCGCTCCTTTTTGGAAGCGGCATTTCGTTGCTTGGCATGCGCCAACGGCTATAGCTTAAAAAGGCAAGTCGTTGTCGTCGTCGGAGGCAATCGGAGCGGCCGAAGCACGCAGATTGGGGTTCTGGTTGGCAGCGGGGGCTGAAGTAGCAGCGCGGGGTGCCGCTTGCTGATAGCCACCACCTTGCGGAGCACCTGTACCACCAGCGGCGGGCTCAATGCGCCACGCTTCTAGGTTGGTGAAGTACAGCATTTGGCCGTTTTTGTTGAAGCCGCGGCCCCGGAGGTTGAACGCAATTTTCACCTCGTCGCCCACTTTGAACGGGTCGATGAGGGCAGTTTTATCCTGCACTAATTGGAACTTGATATGCTCAGGGTACTGGCCATCTACAACTTCCAGCACGAACTCGCGCTTGCGGAATTTCTCGCTCACCTGCTGTTCATCGAAGATTTCGTGCAGGCGGCCGGTAGCATCGTAAGCCATAAGGTAAATATTTTGGGGAGTGAAAACAGTAAATCAAACGTACGAAAAAAAACGGGGTTCGGCTATCCAGACTAGCTGCCGATGAGCTCGAGCAGGTGCGTACCTTTGGGTTAACTTCGATAATCAGCCCGAAGTTTCGTTGCGCATGAATCATCCTTTTTCACTGGCCATCCACGGTGGCGCCGGCACTATTTCTCCCGCTCTCATGACCCCCGAAAAAGAACTCGCCTACCAGGCAGGTTTGCGGGAGAGCTTGGAAGTTGGGTACGAGTTACTGCGGCAGGGGGGCTCCGCCCTCGACGCTGTGGAACTAGCCGTGCGCAGCCTCGAAGACAATCCGCTCTTCAATGCTGGCCGGGGCGCCGTGTTCACGCACGAGGGCCACCAGGAAATGGACGCCGCCATCATGGACGGCCGCAACCGGGCCGCTGGCGCCGTGACTGGCGTCCGGACCGTGCAAAATCCGGTTCGGGCGGCGCGGCTGGTGATGGAGAAAACCGAACATGTGCTGCTGGCCTACCCCGGGGCCGACGAGCTGGCGCGGGAATACGGCCTGCCCATGCAACCTGCTGAATACTTTTTCACACAGCACCGCTTCGACCAGTTGCAGGAGGCACTCCAAGAAGGCCGCATGCGCCTCGACCACAGCCAGGCGCTAGCCGCGGCTACGCCGCTTGCTGAGCCGGGCGCGTTTCCCAACGAAGACCCGAAAAAGAAGATGGGTACCGTTGGAGCCGTTGCCTGCGACCAGCATGGTAACCTAGCCGCCGCCACCAGCACCGGCGGCATGACCAACAAGCGCTACTCCCGCATCGGCGACTCGCCCATTATCGGTGCGGGCACCTTTGCCGACAACTGCACCTGCGCTATTAGCTGCACGGGGCACGGCGAGTTTTTCCTGCGCGCGATGGTGGCCCACGACATCAGCTGCCTGATGGAGTATCGTAATTTAAGCTTGGCCGAGGCCTGCCGCATTGTGGTGCACGACAAGCTAGCGCCAGTGGGCGGGGAGGGGGGGCTCGTGGCTGTAGATGCCGCTGGCAACGTAGCATTGCCCTTCAATTCCGAGGGTATGTACCGTGGTAGTTATACGTCGTCCAAGCTTTACATCGGCATCTATAAAGACTAAGCTGGCCGGTTGGTTTTTGTACCTATATATATAAGGAGTAGCCGAAGAAAAACCAGATACTACTTTAAACATGCAAAAGCCGCGTCCCAAAGCTGGAAACGCGGCTTTTTCAGTAATACGCCCGAGAGGAAGTTACGAGTCCGTGGGAACTGGCGCTGGCGCGTTGGCTGACTGCTCGGTCGTCAGTTGGTCGGATTCAACGGCTTGGAGTAGCAGTTTTAGGTTGGGATAGAATTCGCGCTGGGATACGTCATACACGTTGCCTTTCACCAGCACGTGCAGCAGCATGTTTTCTATGGAAATGGCTTCCCCCTTGCGGGCGGCGCTGGCGTTATTGTGCTCGAGCTTGTGTCCGTCCATAATCACCACCAGATTCGAGCCGACGGCTTCAAACTGATTGCCGCCCGTAATCAGTACGCCGGTGTCTTCGCCCAACCCGATACCAACCAGTTTGGGATGCAGTGCCACCGCCTCAATGAGCCGCCCAAATCGGCCGCGCTTCACAAAGTGGGAGTCGATAACCACATTATCGAGCAGGCCGAGGCCGGTACTCATCTTCACGGCGCCCTTCATCAGGGCATCAGGAACGCTGCCGCCCGAAATCATTGTCTGCGACATGGCCATGGCTCCCGCCGAAGTGCCCGCAATAATGAAGTTGGGAGATTCGTGGTAGCGCTGCTTCAGTACCCGCAGAAATTCGGTGCCGCCAAACATCTGGGTGAGGCGCGACTGATTGCCGCCGCTCATCATGACTACATCGGCGTGGCGCAGCCGTTCTACATACTCAGGCAGTAGTGCATCTTCGGGCGTCCGAATATCCATGATGCCCACCTGATGGCAGTTGAGCATGGCAAAGGAAGTCACGTAGATCTTGGCCACTTCTTCCGGAATCATGGAAGCCGTGGTAATGACTTCGATGCGCGGATCTTCTTTGCCGGATTCGAGCACCACCCGTTTCAAAATGCCTAACTCGAAAAAGTTGAGGTAGTATTTCTTTTTCGTACGCGGGTTAGGGTAGGTGCCCTTGTCTTCATTGCCGCCGATGGCAATAAGCTTACCCAATGGTTTAATGTTCTTCAACGCAAAAAATCAAACTAGTACAACACAAAATAAGAAACCGCAAGCTGCGACAAGCAAGCTTCGGACCAGGCAACTCAACGCTATAAACAAAAAACAACACGCAATGTCGAATTCCTAACCAGTGGCAAAAGATTACTACATTTTTCCGGCTGCTATGGTGCCCTTTCCCTTACTTGTTGCAGTGAATGCGTAAGGGCTACGCTTGCCCCACCAGAGAATCGAAAGTGCTGGTTGCTACTGCGTGATAGTTCGGGCGAGCCACCGCGTACAGTTGTTGCGCCTTCTCCCGGCCGCCTGGCGTTGCTAGCAATGCTTTGTAGAGCGGAGTCAGAAATTTACGCCGCCCCACGTGGGTCAGGAACTGACGAAGGGCTTCGTCGGCAGGAGAGTAGCCAGCGGCAATGGTTCGGGGAAACCATGCCGCCAGTATCTCGGCATTACCGGATTGTGTGAACCCGAAGGCTGCATCAAGCTCCGCCACCTTTTCTATGGACAGAGCTGTCGGCAACCCGTGCAGGAAGTGCACCCACTCATGGCTGCTCCACTCCGCAGGTTGTAGCTCGGTTGCTGGTGTGCCGTGCTGCCAGTTCTGTAGCGCTGCCTCCACTGCCTCGAAGCGCGACGAGCCCACGGGCGGTGCCACTGCCGGAATACCAGGACCGTTCACCCAGCCGTCAAGCTGAAGCTGCTCTTCCAAGCCAGGGTGTTTGTCTAGTAACGCATGCCGCAGGTAGGCCACGAAGGAGTGAGTATCCATGCTCTGGAAGCTATGCTGCGCGAAGTACTCCTTGATGAAGGTGTCAAGCGCGGGACGACCTACTAGGTGTTCGAGGGTGAGAAGTAGATAGTCGCCTTTCTCGTAGGCAATATCGTTGAGGCCTTCGTCGGGGTCCCGTCCTGCTAGGTCGAGGTGCAAGTGGGTGTCTTTGCTAGCCGGTCCAAGCTCGGCGAGTGTATGCAAGAGGCCTGTATGACCAAGCACTTGCAACATATCGGAGTAGGAGCGGCCGTAAAGTTTCTCCATAATCCGCCGCTCGAAGTAGACCGTAAAGCCTTCATTCAACCAGAAATCGTTCCAGGTGGCGTTGGTAACTAGGTTGCCGCTCCAGGAATGCGCCAACTCGTGGGCCACCAAGCTGGTGAGGCTTCGGTCACCAGCCAGAATAGTAGGTGTTACAAATGTTAAACGTGGGTTCTCCATTCCACCAAACGGAAAGGACGGGGGGAGTACCAACAAATCGTATTGCTCCCACCGATATGGGCCGTACAGTTCTTCGGCGGCAGCTACCATTTTCTCCAAATCCTGAAACTCACTGGTTGCCGAAGGCAGGGTAACGGGCTCGGCGTAAATGCCGGTGCGCCCACTCAGCTGTTCGAACGTCACGTCGCCAACTGCCAGCGCCATTAGGTAGGAAGGAATTGGTTGTGCCATCCGGAAGCTGTACTGCCCGGTGGTGTTGCGGGCCTGCGGATTCTCGGCGCTCATCAACGCCAGCAACTCGGCAGGAACTTGCACTTGGGCGTCGTAGGTGAAGCGCACGCCCGGCGAGTCTTGGCAGGGTATCCAGGTACGGGCCAAAATGGCTTGCGACTGGGTGAACAAGAATGGGTGCTGCCGGCCAGCCGTCTGCTCCGGCGTCAGCCATTGCAAGGCCGCCGCTCCAGGAGTGGTGCGGTAGTAGATGGTGACTTCTTGCGTGTCGGGTTGAATAGCTATCCGCAGCGGTTGTCCAAGTACCAGGTCGGGTTCGCCCAACGCAAACTCGGTCGGTTGACCCTGCCGGTTGCCGAGCAGCACCGCGTCGATGGCTAGCTCACGGGCATCGAGCAACAGGTGGGAGGTGCCGGTGTGGTTTCGAATTTGCCAGGTAGCGGAACCCGCCAGCGTCTGAGTTTCGAAGTCAACGGTCAGGGTAAGGGAGAGGTGCTGCACACTAACTTCCGAGGGGCGAGCGTAGCTGTGCGGATCGGGCGTGAAGCGGGGGATGGAAGAAGCAACAACAGTAGGCATAAACGAAAAGCTAATGAGGCCAGCCAATAAAGCGTCGGCCGACGAAGCCCTAAAGATAGCCAAACCACTTCCGCCGGCGGGTGGCATACAACGCAGCAACCCGTGCCTGATCCGACGCCAAGACAGTGAGGCAGCGTGCCAGGTACGGTGCCAGGAATAGACCTGTGTGAATAACAAGTGTGTCGGCAAAACCCGCTAACTTGCAAGCTGAGGAGAATACTGCTCTTCAAGCAACTTATACGCTGGGAATGCAGTAGAACGCGCAACCGACTGTTCGGCTCTACAAGAAGAACTCACTTCTTGATGACCACTGTCGAGAGTCGTTCGTTTTAGCTATTCCCACCTATTTGCATGAACACATTGTTTCGTCCTGCTTTCCTGACCACTCTACTGTTTTGGCTCCTCAGCCTGTCAGTATTTACTGTCGCGTCGTCGTGCAGTCAGGAGCAGAAGTCTAGAATAGAAGAGTCACTGCCAGGGCTATCGTCCAAGGCTGGGGGCGCGCAACCCAAACTCGACAGCGTGTACATTGTGAAGTACATGAGTGCCGAGCCCAAGTTCAAAGATCAGATTGATTGGGGCAAGAAGTTCTACCGAGAACGGGGCTTCCGCCTAGGCTGGTTTCGCGACCATCAACTGGTTCCCCAAGCCAAAACCATGCTCGGCGTTATCGACAAGGCCGCCGACGAAGGGCTTGATCCTAAAGAATATAAAACCAAGGATTTTGATAAGCTGTTTGCTGATTTAGAGGCTGTTAAGGGTGATTCTGCCAAGCGAAACGCCTTGGAAAAGGAGATTGATGTGGCGCTTTCCGGGACGTATTTCAACTGGGCATCCGACTTCTATCGGGGCACGGTAGACCCACGCCAAGTGAAGACCATAGATTGGCAAGTGAAGCGGAACAAGATCAAGCTGCACAAAGCCTTAATGACCATTCTGAAGGAGCGAGAAAGCACGTATCCTTATTACGAGTTCGAGCCTCTGCATCCGGAGTATGACCAGTTGAAGAAGGCGTTAGCCAGCTACCGGGACATCCAACGGAACGGGGGATGGCCTGTACTCCCGGCCACTACCAAACTCAAACCCGGTCAACCGTCGCCAGCCGTTGCGCTGTTGCGCCAGCGGTTGCTTGGCACGAAAGCTCCTGATGCTGCCGCCCCAGTGGCTACCAATGGCGTGACAGCCACGCCAGTTCAGACGGTAGCAAATACCGGCAACACGGGTACTGCTCCTGCTGCTCCAGCCGAGAAGTATGACGCCGAACTGGTAGCCGCAGTGAAGTCTTTTCAGAGCCAAAATGGCCTCAAAGCGGACGGGATAGTAAGTGGTGAAACGCTACGTTTGCTCAACGTTCCAGTCACTCAGCGTATCGAGCAGCTCATCATTAATATGGAGCGTTGGCGCTGGATCCCTAAGAAGTTCGAGCCCGATTACCTCTTAGTAAACATTCCGGATTATAAGCTTCACGTTGTCGAAGGCAACAAGGAAGTTTTCGATATGCGGGTTATCGTAGGCAAGACACTTAACGCCACGCCGGTCTTCAGCGACAAGATGGAATCGGTGGTATTGGCTCCGTACTGGAACGTTCCTTTCAGCATCATCGACAAGGAGCTACGCCCAAAACTGGCCGCTGATCCACATGCTGTACTCGACCGCCTAGACATGGAAGTGGTCAAAGGCTGGGGTGCCAAAGCAACCCCTATTGACCCCACCACCGTTGACTGGGCCAACGTAACACAAGCCACTTGGAAGTACACGTTACGTCGGCGCCCAGGTCCAAAAAACGACCTCGGTGATGTGAAGTTCATCTTCCCCAACTCCCAGGATATCTACCTGCACGACACTCCGCACGACGAGTTGTTCAGCCAGACCAAGCGTGGCTTTAGCCACGGGTGCGTACGCGTAGAAGAGCCGTTGAAGCTGGCCGAGTATCTGCTTCGTAACAAGCAAGGGTGGGACCTAACTCGGATAGAGGAAACAATAGCTGCTGGCCAAGAGCAGTACGTTAGCCTGCCCAAGCACCTCCCAGTGTACCTAGTGTATTTCACAGCTTGGGTTGATACAGACGGAAACGTCAACTTTCGCGACGACATCTATGGCCACGATAAATCTTTGGCTAGAGAGTACTTCAATTAGTATTTCTCGCTCGGCTTGATGGCCATGTAAGCGTTTTCATAAGCCCCTTTGCTGCCTGCCAGCAAGGGGGCTTTTTGTATATCATATATGCGTAGCGGATAACGATGGCAGATGCCCTTACATAGCAACTCCGTTTTCAGAGTTGTTAAAGCATCAGACAATTCTTGTAAGTCACGCCACAGTAGGAACAGAGGAGGGGGCTGATTGTCTATCTCTAACATATGTAATCAAAGATTGCGCTTAAGATTACAATGTTTATCTATGTAAACACTTAGTGCAAACAGTTTACATAGGTAACAAGTAGATGCAAGGAGTAAGGCACGTGATTATTGCAGTACATTTGTTAATGATTACATGTTTGCTCTATGGTTGATCGTATTCGGGAGATTCTACATGCTCGCCAATTATCGCCAACGCAGTTTGCTGATGCTATTGGTGTGGCCCGCCCCATCGTAAGTCACATCCTTAGCGGCAGAAATAAGCCTAGCCTAGAAGTGGTCCAGAAGATCAGCGAAGCGTTTCCAGATCTATCATTGTCCTGGCTAATGAAAGGAATTGGGGCTATGCAAGCTCCGAAGGTGAGTGATACACCAAGCCCAGTGGCACCTGCAAGTTCCTCAACCCGGCGAGCGACAGCTGTTAGAGCGTCAGAAACGCCCCCTGTAGCCCACGACATGCCTGAAGCAATGCGTGACAAGGCAACAACTGATATAGCGCCATCAGGCGGCGCGTTTGAAGGCCAGCAAAGCACGGTAGTGGGCGCTAGCCAAGCACCAGGAGCGCCCGCGCCGAATTGGCCTTTGTTTCCTACTGCCCCAGCGGCAGGTCCGTCTCTCACGCCAACTGGCAATACAGCGGGTGCTACCCCTCCGCACGTCCCTACACCACCGCTAGCATATCCCTATACAGCAGCATCAGCTAGCAGTTCTGCCCTTGAAGCCACCTCACTGGGGGGTAAAGCGCCTACTGGCTCCACTATCCAAACGGAAACCGTAGTTCCCTCACAAGCTCAGGCATTTGTGGAGAAGAATAAGGCCATCCGCCGCATAGTTATTTTCTATCAAGATGGCACTTTCACTGATTATCAGCCCGACGCTAAGTAGGTGGCTTGCCATATGATGCTAAGTGGTCAACGGTTGCTGTCTGCCAAGGTAATTACAAGCCATTTATAGGATGTCTGTGTAGCAGACAAATTCTAGTGCAATTTGGCAGTGTTGAATCCTAGCCCTTTATCAGCATTGCTGGAAAGCCGTAACTTGCTGCTATTATAGACTGTATAAGACAAAGTGTAATAAGTAAAGTATAAAACAGTAGTATAGAGTAGCCGGCAATGGTACAGTGATTTTTATTTGTTATAAACATCTGTATATCAATCAAAAATAAGAGTTGCATAAAGTTGTAGTTTTAGAAATAGTGTATGCTAACGATACAACTTTAAGATAAAATTTAGCTTGACTAAAATCGTCTCTCGTTTGCTGAAGGATCTGCTAAAATAATTGACAGCCCATACAGGGTGGAAAAATTATAAAGCGGAGCAATGGCTAGGCACTAATTGCTTTAGCTATACTAAAAAGTCTTGTATTAGATGGTGCACGCTTCGCCTACGCCGTTTGACGTCATCTGATTTCGCAGGACACGATCATTAACACCCTTTTTGTATCTCATAAAGCAGTTGTCAAAAGTAAAATGATGGGCAAAGCTGGTTGTAGTAGTAAGCGGTTGCACAGTTAGTTTACAGATGTTGCGTGCTGCAATAAGTCGTTGTTCCCGCCTATACCTACGCTTCATCCTTAACAGCGCTCCGCAACACAAATAGAAGCGGTAAGTATGCTTGGCGTTTTTAAGGGGGCTGCTTACCTTTGGGCTATGAAAAAATTCCGTCTGCTCTTCCTGCTCGCTGCTAGCGCCTCGCTTTTCCTGTCATCCTGCTCGCAAGCTCCTGATGCCGAGAAAGACCCGGATGCTGATGCCGCTTACAAGCGTAGTCACCGCACCGAAGGCTATCGGGAGGCACAGCGCAGCAACGCCAAGTAAGAAGCTGTTAGCTGCTGTAAGACTACCTGGTCTGCTAGCAGTAGCAGACTTTTACAGGTTCTACTCTTTGCTATACTAGAGCCACGCTGCCTTACTCTGCAGTGTAGCCACAACTAAAAGCCCCACTAGACGCAGCGTCTGGTGGGGCTTTTAGTTGTAGTAGGCGCGAGGGTGAGTTGGACTAGCCTACCAACACCGCGGCGGGTAATGAGCTAGTTTCTTGCACTGCTGCAGGTTGCAGGTCAGGCAACTCGATGCCTGCTAATAGTTGGTTTTCCAGCAACGCGGCCCAAGTACGCAGGTAGAGCACCACGTCGTCGCGTTGGTTGTGGCGCAAAGCATCACGCCGTTCGAAAGGGATGGCACCCCGGATAGTTGGGTCAGAAAGACGCTCTAGGTGCGTAAGATCAGTGCGAGTGAAGCCTAGGGCCAACATCTCGTCAATGGTAGTATCTATGGGTAAACCGCTGGTAGGGCAGTAGTCAATCAGTTGCCGCTCCCAGTCGCCGTAGCGTTGCATGGCGCGGGCGTGGATTTCGCCCTTGGTTAGATGCGTGATGGTCTGGGCCAAGTGGCCGCAGTTGCAGCTGCCCATATGGCCCCATTGGTAGGGAGCTTGGGTTGCCAGGCGTTGAGCCGTGTCGCGGAGTGCCTGAATGACGGGAAGAGTGCTGTGAGCCATAAATCAAACGTCGTCAGAGGGATGGATAGCAGCGGCATTGCAACCGCTGCTTGTAAAATACTGATACCTGGTGTTTTGTTTGCTAAACGAGTTATTAACTCCCGCCAAAATTTCCAAGCAGCCACCTGATACTATCTACTCCCGAATTTCGTACCATTCAGGTAGCAAGTTTCCTGCGGCTATAAAGCAAAACAGCCCCGACATCACTGCCAGGGCTGAGCTGAAACAAAAACCAGTACAGAAACCGCTGTTAGTAGCCGCTATGAACGGCCGCTGTTGCCACCACCGCCCCGGTAAGGACGGCGTCCCTGGCCAGCGCTTGAGCTGGCGCCACCCGCTGACCGCTCACCCGCAGGACGGGCGGCAGCAGGGCGGTTGCCAGTGGCACGGTTGCGGTCTGAGCCACCACGTTGGGCCCCAGCCTCATGACTCGGGCGGGCGGCGCGCGGCGCATTTCCTTCCCGGCCCGGCCGTGGCGGACGGCCAGCAGGACCTTTGGGCCGCTTGATGGATTCGTTACCGTGCAACAGAACTGGCGCTACTGACCGCGTGGTATAGGGGTGGTCGGCTACCAAGTCAATCTGGCGGCGAATCAGCTTTTGAATGTCTTGCAAATAAGCGCGCTCCTCGTCTTCTACAAACGTAAGAGCCGTACCGAAAGCGCCCGCGCGTCCAGTCCGGCCGATGCGATGCACGTAGGTTTCTGGCTCGTTTGGCACTTCGTAGTTGATAACGTGCGTAAGGTCATCGACGTCGATACCACGAGCAGCAATGTCGGTGGCCACCAGTACGCGGGTGGTGCCGGCCTTGAAGTTGGTAAGAGCCCGCTGCCGGTGGTTCTGCGACTTGTTGCCGTGGATGGCTTCGGCCGGAATGTTGGCTTTGGCCAGCGTCTTCACCACTTTGTCGGCGCCATGCTTGGTGCGTGTGAACACCAATACCCGCTTGATGCTGGAATCGCGGAGCACATGCTCCAGCAAATCGGCCTTGTCGTTTTTGTCAACCAAGTATACACCTTGCGTCACGGTGTCAGCCGTGCTCGAAACGGGCGTAACGGCCACCTTCACGGGGTTTGGCTTCAGGATGGTGTTCGCCAGCTCCTGAATCTGAGCCGGCATAGTAGCCGAGAAGAAGAGCGTCTGCCGGGAAGTGGGCAGCTTGGGTAGAATGCGCTTGATATCGTTGATAAAGCCCATGTCGAGCATGCGGTCGGCCTCGTCAAGTACGAACACTTCCACGTTACGCAGATCAACAAAGCCCTGGCTCATGAGGTCAAGCAAGCGGCCGGGGGTAGCAATAAGAACTTCCACTCCGCGTTTCAAGGTCTGGACCTGGGCGTGCTGGCTTACGCCACCGAAGATGACGGTGGAGCGCAACTTGGCCAGATGACGGCCATAAGCCCCAAAGCTCTCATTGATTTGGATAGCCAGCTCCCGGGTGGGCGTAAGCACCAAGCAGCGGATGCGACCAGGCGCGTGACGCTCTACCTGCGCCGTCTGGTGCAGAATCTGGAGAATCGGGACGGTGAAGGCAGCGGTTTTGCCGGTACCGGTTTGAGCTACGCCTAGTAAGTCGTGGCCTTCCAATACCTGCGGAATAGCCTGCTGCTGGATTGGGGTAGGGTTCGTGTAGCCTTCCTCATGCAGAGCACGCAGGATAGGATCAATCAGGTTTAATTCGTCGAAAGACATCAAAAAGAAAAAAAGCGAGGCCGCGCCCTAATGGTGGCCAGATGGGCTGTGGGTACTAGTCAAGAATGCAAAGGTCGGTGGTTTTACGGCGAAATGGGCGGTACTGGGTTCATGCACCCCTATCATTCGCAATAAAAGCCCGGTTGAGGGGCGCTGAAGTACAATCAAAAGCAGCTCAACAGTGCGTGTGTGCCCTTAGTGCAGGGGCAGCCTCACTACAAAAGAAAGCTCTAGAAAAATGGAGTAGACACTGGCTTACAGGCACATACCCTCGTAATAAAGTAGCTGACAGCTAACCGGAATGCAGTAGATAGAACTACGTCAACACCTGCGGCGCTATTTTCCGTTTACTTTCCTGAAAATTCTTCACCATCTGTTTTATCTCATGGAAATTATCAGCCGAAAAACTGCTTACGACGGCCATTTCAAGGTTTCTTTACTCACTATACAAGACGGGGACGAGCAGCTGAAGCGCGAACGGTTCGAACCTGGCACCGCCGTGGCAGCCCTAGTGTGGGACACTCAGCAGGAGCGGTACCTACTGACTCGCCAATATCGGGTAGGAGCGGAGGCGGAAGTGCTGGAAATTGCCGCCGGAATGGTTGATGGAGACGAAACACCCGAAACTGCTATCCGCCGCGAGGTACAGGAAGAGCTAGGGTACGATGTGGACCGGCTAGAACAAATTGCCCGAATCTATCCTTCACCTGGCGCAAACGCTGAAGTTATCACCATCTTTTTCGCTGAGGTAAGCAATAAGAGTGGGGAAGGAGGAGGGCTAGTCGAAGAAAGCGAGAAAATCGAAAGCGTTGTCCTCACCCACGAGCAACTGGTAGCCCAGCAGTACGAAGACGCCAAAACACTGATAGCTGTACAGTGGGCGCAACTCCGTAAGTGAAAAATAGCACGGATACGCTCCATACTATCTGTGTTTCGATAAAGCCCACTACGTTATGCGGAGAGTAGCGCGGACATCCGCATAACGTAGTGGGCTTCAATTACCAGTGCAACGGCAGCCTGTATGAAACATTTGAGCCTGTTGAGCTATTTCAGCAGATTCCAGTTTGGATGGTCTGTATTCATTTGTATAAACAAAAAAGCTGTAGCCTCAAGAGGCTGCAGCTTTTTTGTTATAGTGTATAGTTGGCTAATAATGAGTGAAATAAAAATTTACTTTAATTATTGAGTCTTGATAATATATTCAAATGTTTGTTTGGTTTTGGCGTCATTAATAAGCACTGTTATATCCTGAGGAGCCTCTGTTTTAACAAATGGTATAGTGCGTTTGCTCATGTACAAGTCGCGGTTCCAGAAGCGGCCATTGCCTGCTTCCAAGGAAGGCACATTGAACACTTCCTTGCCTTCTTTGTCTTTCCCCACCACGCTGAGCAGGGCCGGGTCGGCGTTGGCTGAGCCACGGCGGTACATAGTTACGCTTAGCTCGCCACCAGGAGGCAACTGGCTGAAACGCCGCTGATACGTGGTGTCGGCCCAACTCTTGATCTTTTTGAGGGCGTCGATTTCAGTGAGCAAATCGGCGTACGGACGGTAGGCTACGCGTGTGACGCAGGCATCTACTTCGGCATCCTCGTCTGTGTTTTTGGTGACGTTAAGCACGTACTGGCATTCCTCATCCTTTTTGGCAACCATGTATTTCTTGCGAGGCTTGCCGGGCATATATTGGGCCGAAGCCGCTAGTGTACAAGTTAGTAGGGCAGCCAGGAGAATAATTCTCTTCATATGAAAAGCTAGATTTAGGCTTGAAAGTAAGGTTTCAGGCTCCCAAAGATAGGTAAGTGCTACATGCAGCTGACTGGATTTCGTCCAAAAACCTGTTTCACCCGCTAGATGCTAGTGGTTTGGGGGGTGTATGAAGCGTAACACAGGCCTCAACGAAACGTGACGTAATGGTAACGCCCTCATAACGCCTGCTTCATAGGGGAAGACGAACTTTGAGACGGGTAAAAACGGCTTTCTCTTATGCGCGCTCCCCTGACAATACCTCTGCTGCACCAGATAGTGCGCGGAGCAGCCTACGTCATGTTCCAGCTGGCTCTAGTACTGGCCTTCCTGCTGCGGTCTATGGGGGCACTACGATTGCCTTTTCGGTTTCATAACGCCGACGAGGAATCGCAGGATACCCCACCCACCCGGCGCACGCTCCCGAGTGCGCGCCTCAGACCCCGCCCCGCCCTTTGATTACTGCATGCTCGCCCACCAAGAAGCGTCGCCGCGTGGAGGTGGCCGTGGTTTCTGATGTCCATCTGGGCACGTATGGCTGCCACGCCACCGAACTGCTACGCTACCTCAAAAGCATAAAGTCCAAGGTGCTGGTGCTGAATGGTGATATTGTAGATATCTGGCAATTCAGCAAAAGCTACTGGCCGGCTACGCACATGCGGGTGGTACGCCATTTGGCGGGGTTGGCCGCCAAGGGTACTCATATCCACTACCTCACCGGCAACCACGACGAGCTTCTGCGCAAATTCGCTGGCACTCGCCTCGGAGCTTTTCGCATCGACAACAAGCTGGTGCTGGACCTGCCCCACGGCAAAACCTGGCTTTTCCACGGCGACGTGTTCGACGTGACCATGCGGCACTCCCGCTGGCTGGCCAAGCTGGGCGCCAAAGGCTATGACCTCTTAATTCTAATCAACCGGATGGTAAACTGGGGTTTGCACCGGTTGGGCCGCCCGCGAGTAGCCCTGTCGAAAGCCGTGAAGGACCGCGTGAAGAGCGCCGTGAGTCTGGTGAGCGACTTCGAAACAACCGCCGCCACCATTGCCGTCGATCAGGGGTACAGCTACGTGGCCTGTGGGCACATTCATTGTCCTGAAATCAGGCCGATAAACACTGAAAAGGGAGATGTCGTCTATCTGAACTCCGGCGACTGGGTGGAAAACCTGACCGCGCTGGAATACACCGCCAAAACTGGCTGGCAACTCTACCGCTACGCCGACGACCCCAAGATGCTGCAACACCCCGACCAAGCCCCGGAAGAGGTTGACGAGGAAGATTCGGCCGCCGATATGCCGGTGGCCACGTTGCTTGATGGATTGTTGGCGGAGTTTCAATTGCGTAAGTCATGAGTCATGCAGTGAGTAGGCGCTACGTAGCACCACATTGCTGCACCGTACACGGCAACTGACTTTTTGAAATCAACGCTTCTCTTGTTAAATACTGGATACTAGTACGCACCCCTCCAATCATCCAGCTGCCTACTATCTAGCCAGAGCAAGCACTACCTACTACGAATGCCCCGCATCCTTTACGCTATTCAAGGCACCGGCAACGGTCATCTCAGCCGCGCCCTCGATATTGTTCCACTCCTGCAAGCACGGGCCTCTCGGGTTGATTTGTTGGTAAGTGGGCCGCCGGCCGACGTGCAGCTGCCCTTCGAGGTGCGCTACCGCTACCACGGCATGGGCTTTATCTTCGGCAAAAAAGGCGGCATCAATTTCCTGAAGACTTTTTGGCAACTCAATTCAGCTGCGTTTGTGCGCGAGATGCGCCAACTGCCCGTGGAAAGCTACGATGTCGTCATCAACGATTTCGAGCCCGTGTCGGCATGGGCGTGCCGGCTGCGCGAGGTGCCATGCGTAGCGCTAAGCCACCAGAGCGCGGTGCTGCACGACGCGGCCCCGCGACCCAAAGACGATGATATAGTAGGCCGGGCCGTGCTGCGGCACTATGCCCCCAGCACGCAGCAGTTTGGCTTTCATTTCCAGCGCTACGAGCCGCGCATTTCCACGCCCGTCATTCGGCAGCAGGTACGGGCCTTGACGCCCCAAAACCACGGCCACTACACCGTGTATCTGCCCGCTTTCGATGAGGAAACGCTGGTGAAACGCCTGCGCTACCTCAGCCGCGACGTACGGTGGGAGGTGTTTAGCAAGCACAGCCAGCAGGAGTCGGAGTACGGCAACGTACGGGTGAGGCCCGTGAGCGGAACGGCTTTCACCGATAGCCTCGCTCGTAGCGCCGGGGTCTTGTGCGGGGCTGGGTTCGAAACGCCCGCCGAGGCCTTGTATCTGGGCAAGAAACTGCTGGTGGTGCCCATGCGCAACCAATACGAGCAAACGTGCAACGCCGCCGCCTTGTCCCAGATGGGGGTGCCCGTTGTGAAAAACCTCAAGGATAAAAGCCTGGCCATTATCGACCAGTGGCTGCAGCAGGATACGGTGATACCCGTAGAGTACCCCGACGAGACAGGGGCAGTGTTGGACAACCTCCTGGCAGAAGTGAGCTCGCAAAAAGCGTTGGCGAGTCGTTTCTAAGTGGAGGCGCAACTACTTTTTTATCCCACAACGTATCTGCTTAGCTGGTTGCCACGAATCACCCACTTCTTGGGTTTGTGCGCTACCCTTTGCCGTATTTAAGGTACCGGAGGGCTGGTGCCATCCCTCTCGTTCCGCTTCCACCTATGGCTATTACTTCGCTACCCGCCGCTTTTTTTCCCCCAACTACGCCCCCTCGTGTGACCCGAGCGGACTTTGGGCCCGACTTCCGGTGGGGTGTTTCGGCCGCCGCCTACCAGACAGAGGGGGCGTGGAATCTAGACGACAAAGGGCCTAGTATCTGGGATGATTTTGTGCGGCAACGGGGCCGCATCAAGCGGGCAGAAACGGCGCAAGTAGCCACGGACTTCTACCACCGCTGGCCCCAGGACTTAGACTTGTTGAACCAAATGGGAATACAGGATTTTCGCTTTTCCATTTCATGGTCGCGCGTTATACCGCATGGTATAGGCGAGGTTAACCAAAAGGGTATAGACTTTTATGACCGTTTGGTGGATGGCTGTCTGGAGCGTGGCATCACTCCCTGGCCCACGCTCTACCATTGGGACCTGCCCTCAACCCTGCAGCAGCTAGGCGGCTGGACCAACCGTGATATTGTTGGGTGGTTCACAGAGTACGCTCAACGCATGGCCGCCCGCCTTGGCGACCGGGTGCAGCATTGGATGGTGCTCAACGAGCCGATGGTATTCACCGGGGCCGGCCACTTGTTGGGTATTCATGCACCGGGCCGGCGTAGTTTGGGCGCGTTTCTGGCGGCTACCCACCATGCTACGTTGGCGCAGGCGGAAGGTGGCCGAGCACTTCGCGCCGTATTGCCTGCCGAGGCCCAAATCGGCACCACGTTTTCGTGCTCTTACGTTACGCCGTGGCGGCTGGGGCACGCCCGCGACGCCCGCGCCACTCGCCGGGCCGATGCCTTGCTCAACCGTCTGTTTGTAGAGCCGGCCCTCGGGCTGGGCTACCCCGTAGCCGATGTGCCCCTGCTGGGCTGGATGGAGCGTTATATCAGGCCCGGCGATGACAAGCTGATGCCCTTTAACTTCGACTTTTTGGGGGTGCAGAACTACACTCGGGAAGTGGTTCGGCACTCGCCCTTTGTGCCTTTGTTGTGGGCCTCTCTAGTAGGAGCCGCCCCCCGCGGAGTACCGCATACCGATATGGGGTGGGAGGTGTTTCCGGAGAGCTTGTACCATATGTTAAAACAATTTGGTGCTTACCCAAATGCACCGCGCCTGCTCGTGACAGAAAATGGTGCGGCTTTCCCCGATACGTTAACCTCCAACGGCCGCGTACACGACGCCAGCCGACAAGCATACATTCAAGCGTGTATCGGGCAGGTGCTGCGTGCTCGGCAGGAAGGCACCCGTGTGGATGGCTACTTTGCTTGGTCGTTCACCGATAACTTTGAATGGGCCGAAGGCTACGGGCCGCGTTTCGGGTTGGTGCATGTGGAATACGAAACGCAACGGCGCACCATCAAAGACTCTGGGAAGTGGTACAGCAAGTTTCTGGCGGGCGAAGAAGGAAGCCTGCCTGCCGGAACCGGAACCCCACTGGCCACTTCGGAAGCGCCGGTTCAGTCAGTTTATCAGGTGCCGGGCTCATCTTCCTTGGGTAGTTGAGTTGCCTCAGGGCCCTGGGCTTGGCTGTTCCGGTAGCTTGAATCCGGCCGGGGCAAAAGAGCTTTAGCGGTGCTCTTATACAAGGCAAAGCAGCTTTAAAAGCCTGCATGGTTTCCCAACTGTGCAGGCTTTTGCTCTTGATAAATAGGAGGAAAATATTTATACCAAACTTTCAATAAATATTGAAAATAAGAAAATACATTTGAGGCAAGGCTGGCGAGAGTTGGATAGTGCTCCATAGTTGGACGTGGGGTGCAGGCGGAGCGGCAAAACCAGTTGAGTGATTTTTCACCTAGTTCTTACTGGTTATGTCTACCGAACGCAATGAACCACCACTTGACCCGGAAGCCGGCGCTCCAGATTCTTTTGAAACCACGGACTTGCCCTGGTACTCCACCTCGACGGGTAGTGCCTTAGTTGCCGTGGGAGGAGCTGGCCTATTGGGGGCGCTGCTGATGGCTATTTCCACCCAAGAGTTTCGGGCTTATGGCATGACACTCTTTCTATTCTCGCCCTTGATTTGTGGGCTGGCCGCTGCCATTCTTTATAACCTGAGTCGGCCAGTGGGCCAGCGGCGGCTTTTCCGGCCAGCGTTGGCCGTGGTGGTTACGTTAGCGCTGCTCTGCACCATGGGCCTGCTGATTATGGGCGGAATAGAAGGCCTGATTTGCGTGCTGATGGCTTTCCCCGTGGCGTTGGTGATGGCCTTGATGGGAGCCGCGCTTGGCGAAGGAATGACCAGGGCGCTCGGCGGTGATAGTCGGCGGCCCGTGCCTGTGCTGGCGGCGCTGGTGCTGGTATATCCGGCCTTACAGTCCTACGAAAACGAGAACACCCCGCCTCCGCCACCTCATGAGGTGGTGACGCAGCTGGTGGTGCAGGCGCCGCCGACCCGGGTGTGGGCGGCGCTGGTGCAGCCGGTGCAGTATCCGGAGCGGGTAGGGCTGCTGTTTCGGGCTGGGGTGGCATATCCTACCCGAACGGCGTTGCGCACAACCGCAACCGGTGGGCGTGAACTGACGGTGGCCTACTCAGGCAAAGCCGTGGCCCATTTGCCTGTCAGCCACTGGGTGCCAGAGCGGGAACTGCAATTCAAGGTGCCCGTCACGCCCGAGCCCATGAAGGAGCTGAGTCCATACCCCCGGATTCATGCCCCGCACTTGCACGGCTATTTCCGGGTGAGCACCGGTACGTTTCGCCTGCAACCGCTGCCGGGCGGCCGCACGCTACTGGAAGCGCGCACCGTGTATCAGCACAGCATCGGGCCGCGCGGCTACTGGCAGCTCTGGAGCGACTACCTGCTCGACGATATGCACACCCGGGTCCTGACCACCCTTCAGCAGCAAGTGGAACATGAATAAGACCATGCTGCTACCGGTGCTGATGCGGCCAGCACCAACCCCTGCAACTCCCGCAACACGAGTGGTGGCCACGGTTCCTCCACTTTACGAGCCCGCACTTGTGCGTCAACTCTTCAATTATATGGCTCTCACGTATCGTTGGCACGCCATCCTGGTGGCCGGCCTTACGGGGTGGTGGCGGCGCCAGCTGGTGGCCCGGCTACCGTTGGCACCAGGACAACGGGTGGTTGACCTGATGACCGGCACCGGTGAGCTATGGAGCCGGTTGTTGCCCAGGCTGGGGCCAACGGGCAGAGTGCGGGCCGTCGATTTCTCGTCTTCGATGCTGCACGCCGCCGCCCGCCGTCGTACTGCGTTGCCAGCGGGCCAGCAAGTGAGCCTGCACCACGCCGACGCCTGTTGTAGCGGCCTGGCCTCTGGTTCAGCGGATGTGGTGGTGAGTGCTTTCGGGTTGAAAACGTTGGCGCCGGCTGCCTATCCGGCGTTGGCCGCTGAAATAGTCCGCCTGCTGGTGCCTGGCGGCACGGTGGCGCTGCTTGAACTGACGGTGCCGGCCAGTGGCTGGCGGCGCCTGGTATGCCTGCACTATATGCAGGCCCTCAACTGCTTGTTGCAGCAGATAGGAGGGCCTCTCACGATACACGCGCACCTGTTGTCGTATGCGCGCCGATTTGCCACGCTCGATGAGGTGGCGGCGGCCTGCCGTGCCGCCGGCCTTATCAATGTTCGGGTGGAGCAACTCACCGGTGGAATAGCATCGGTGCTGCTGGCTGAACAGCCTGCCCGTTAACAGAGCAGACTCACTGCTGGGCTTCACAATTCCATAACTAGCAGATAACTATACCGTAATAAGCTCCCGGTAGCTTTGATGCATCTACTATCAACCTTGTTTGGATGCGTCAATATTTACTTTCGGGAGTGAAAACTGGCTTGGTCTTCCTTGCTTTGGGTACCACGCCCGCAGCAGCGCAGAGTGTGCGGCAGGGATTCGAAGGCACCGCCGCCGATACCTGGGCTTTCACGGCCACCCCCGCTACCTACAACGTAGTAGCCGATAACGACCAGTGGGCGGCCCTGGCTACCGTGGGAACCACGGGCACTGCCGGTACCGCCGCAGTGCCAGCCGCCGGCGCCCAGCTCTGGGGTATGCGCGACTTGGAAGGGCCCGCTACGGGCGCTGCCTCGGTGTGGCACTTTCTGGATTTCGCCCCCGTAGCCATTCAGAGTGGTACTACCGCTGCCAATACAGTTTCGTTTCAATACTTCAGCAACGCCTTCGATAATCCTGATTCGTTGGCGTACGTGGTGGTGTTCGACAACGGTACCACGTGGCCGGCCACCAAAACCTACACGCAGCTTAGCAAAGACACCCGGGCCTATCAGACCGTAACCGTATCTATTCCGGCAGGTAGCACGGCCGTACGCCTGCGCCTGGCCGCCAAGCAGAACGGCAACGACGACTGGGCGGCCTGGGACGAAGTGCAAGTAGGCCGCGCCACTGCTCCCGTAGTGCCTGCGTTGGGCCTGACGGCGGCTACGGTGGTGGCCAACGAAAATGGGGGTACCGTGAGTGTTCCCGTCTCTATCACCAACCCCGGTACCGCCGCCAGCACGGTGCAGGTAGCCTTGGTCGCCGGTCTGAGCACGGCTACGCCCGGCACCGATTTCACGTATGCCGCCACGCAAACGCTCACGTTCCCGGCTGGTGCCACAGGCCCCCAAACCGTAGTGGTGCCGCTGACGGATGATATGCTGGCCGAAGGAGCGGAGTACTTCGCATTGCGCCTCCAAAACCCTACCAATGCCACGCTCACGGCAAGCGCTACCGAGGTGTTGGTGTATATCAAAGACAACGATACGCAGGCCCCGCTGCAAACCCGCAACCTCACGCTCAGCCGGTTGGGGGCCTCGTACCAGAATGGAGCGGCCGGTACCAACTCGGCCGAAATTGTGGCTCACGATCCTACCACGCAACGCCTGTACGTGGCTAATTCGGCAGGGGGCAAGCTGGATATTTTGAGCATGGCCAATCCGGCGGCTCTCACGTCGGTAGCTTCTATCAACATCCTGCCGTATGGTGGTATCAACTCGGTGGCGGTGCGCAACGGGGTGGTAGCCTGCGCTATAGAGAACTCCAATCTGCAGCAAAACGGCAGTGTGGTGTTTTTCGACCAGAACGGGGCTTTCCTCAAGCAAGTAACAGTGGGGGCCTTGCCTGACATGATTACGTTTTCGCCCGATGGCCAGCTGCTTATCACCGCCAACGAAGGCGAGCCTAACTCTACTTACACCACCGACCCCGAAGGTTCGGTATCGGTTATTGACTTCGCGAACGGCGTGGCCGGCGTCACCCAGGCCAGTGTCACGACGCTGAATTTTGCCAGCTACAACAGCCAAGCCGCTGCGCTTCGGGCGGCAGGCATCCGGTTGTACGGCGGCACCGCGGCAACGCCCAGCACAGTAGCGCAGGATTTAGAGCCAGAGTACGTGGCCGTGTCTGCCGACTCACGGACGGCCTACATCACGCTCCAGGAAAACAACGCCATTGCTACGCTCGACCTGACCACCCGGCAGTTCACGAGTTTGCGCACAGTGGGCTACCAAGACCATAGCCAGGCCGGCTTCGGCCTCGATGCCTCCGACCAAACCCCCGACATCCTGATGGCTAACTGGCCGATCCGGGGGATGCGGCAGCCCGATGCCATTGCCTCATTTGAGGTGGCCGGGCAGCGCTACCTGATTACGGCCAACGAGGGAGATGCCCGCGAGTACGACGCCCTCAACGAAATCAACCGGCTTGGTGAGGCAGCCTATGTGCTTGACCCCACGGCGTTTCCAAACGCGGCACTGCTGAAAAACACCCAGGTACTCGGCCGTCTGAACGTCACCAACAAACTAGGCGACACCGACGGGGACGGGGACTTCGACCAGATTTATGCCCTCGGAGGTCGCTCGTTCAGCGTTTACAACGCCAGCACGGGCGCCCTCGTCCACGACAGCGGCGACTTGCTGGAGCGCGTTACCAGCACCGACCCTACGTACGGCGCCATCTTCAATGCCAGCAACACCACCGGCAACCCCGTTCGTAAGAACCGCTCCGACGACAAAGGCCCCGAGCCCGAAGGCGTCACGACGGGGATGATCCGGGACACGGTGTACGCCTTTGTTTCGCTGGAACGCATTGGGGGTGTGGCCGTATTCAACGTCAACGACCCGGCGCAGCCAAAGCTGGTGCAGTACATCAACAACCGCAGCACCACCGACGGCACCGGCGACCAGGGCCCCGAAGGCATTGTGTTTATTTCGGCCGCCAATAGCCCGACGGGCCAGCCGCTGCTGTTGCTAGCCAACGAGGTAAGCAGCACGGTATCCATCTACAACATCCAAACCCGCGGGGTGCTGAGCACCAAAACAGCCCGCAACGCGGCGCCATTGCACCTCTACCCAAATCCGAGCCAGGGCGGCAAGGTGCAGCTAAGCCGGGCAGTAAGTGGTACGCTGCACGACGTGCTGGGCCGCCCGGTCCGTATGCTGCGTGCCGCTCAACAAATTGAAACGGCTGGCCTTGCGCCGGGCGTCTATGTGCTCCGCGCCGAGGATGGTGCCAGCTCGAAGCTGGTGGTGCGCTAGATACTGCTTTCGTGTTTTATCCCTCTACACTACCCCTCGTTATTCTTACCCACCTCTAAAAAAGCCTCAGCCAACTACTGGCTGGGGCTTTATTTTTCTGGTTACCGAAGATTGATTTCCCGGCTGGTATATGGCGCATAGAACACGCAGCGCCTACTTGATGAGGAATGGCGGGTTACAGGCTGATGCCACGCAACGTGCCCCAGGGTTCCGTATATTGGCCTGTCCTAGTGCTATACTTCATCGTTGTTATCAGAAGACCGTGCTCCTCACTATCTCCACCACACACCAGCCCGCCACCGACCTAGGCTACCTGCTACACAAGAACCCGGCCCGGCTCCAATCCGTGGATATTGCCTACGGGCAGGCCCACATTTTTTATCCCGAAGCTACGGCCGCCCGCTGCACCGTGGCGTTGTTGCTGGATGTTGACGCAGTGGCGTTGGTGCGCAATCACCGGGGGCCGGTTGGGGAGGGGTTCGCGCTGGAACAGTACGTCAACGACCGGCCCTACGCCGCTTCTTCTTTTCTGAGCACAGCGCTGGTGAAAGCCTTTAACACGGCCATGAACGGCACGTGCAAAGACCGCCCGGAGCTGCCCGAAACGCTGCTGCCGCTGGACGTAACCGTAGCGGCGCTGCCCGCTGCCAGCGCCGAACAGCTGCACCGCCTTTTCACGCCCCTCGGCTACGAGGTGTCCACCGAAGCCCACCCACTCGACCCCACCGTGCCCGCGTGGGGCGAGAGCCGCTACTACACGCTGCGTCTGCGCCATGCCGCCTGCCGTTTGCGCGACCTGCTTACGCACCTCTACGTGCTTGTTCCCGTCCTCGACAACGACAAGCACTATTGGATAGGAGCGGCCGAGGCCGAAAAACTGCTGCACCGTGGCGCCGACTGGCTGCCCCAGCACCCCGACCGGGAGTTTATCACGCGCCGCTACCTGCGGTATGCCGAGTACGTGAACCCCACGCTGAAACGGCTGCTGGCCACCGAAGACGCTCCCACCGACGATGTGGTGGCTACGGCATTGCTCCTAACCGAAACCGATACCAACGAGGAAGCAACTACCGACGCTCCGGGTACCGGTGAAAGCAAGGCCGCGCCAACCGAGAAGCAGAAGCTGCACGACCTGCGTCTGGCGCGCGTCGCCGAAGAAATCAGGCAGGTAGGAGCGAAGCGGGTGCTGGACCTTGGCTGCGGCGAAGGCAAACTTGTGCGCCGGTTGCTCCAGCTGCCTCAAATCGAGCACATTCTGGGTATGGACGTGTCGTACCAGGAGCTGCTGCGGGCGCAGGAGCGGCTGCACGTGGCCGAGATGCCCCCGCGCCAGCGCGAGCGGCTCACGCTGGTGCAAGGCTCCTTGCTGTACCACGACCCCCGCTTGGCGGGCTACGATGCGGCAGCCGTGGTGGAAGTTATCGAGCACCTAGACGAAGGCCGGCTAGCGGCGTTCGAGCAAGTGCTTTTTGCTCGGGCGCGCCCCGGCGTTGTGTTCTTGACCACGCCTAACGCTACCTACAATCAGAAGTTCGAGAAGCTCTCCGCCGGCCAGTTCCGCCACTCCGACCACCGCTTCGAGTGGACTGAAGCGCAGTTCACGGCGTGGGCAACGGACGTGGCGGCCCGCCACGGCTACCGGGTGCGCGTAGAACCGCTCGGCCCGGAAGATGCACAGGTGGGGGCTCCCTCCCAATTGGCAGTGTTTGAACTACAGGGTTAAAGCAACCTGGCTTGTGGCCGTGGTTAGCTTGCTACGGATGGGGTGGGCAGGAACACCGACCGGTCGCGCACGAAAGCAGCTATCCAAACCAGCGTCAGAATAAAGGCCGGAGGTAGGGGACTGACGCCGTGGGAAAGGTCGGTGGCCATGGCGCCGGCGAAATAAGCAGTTAGCAGCAGCACACCGAGCTTCATGGTTTTGGGATAAAGAAACAGGGCCGCAAACACGAGCTCCATCGCGCCTAGCATATACATGTAGTCGATGACGCCGGCCTTGGTTAGCGCCTCCCGAATCTCAGGGACGCCCGTGAGCTTGAAGAGGCCGCTACCGACAACCATCAGGGCGGGAACGGCGGTAAGCAGGCCGGTGAGTAAGGTTTTCTTGTGGAGTGCCATGTGCGTAAAGAGTAGAGAAATGGAAGGCAGAAGGCGTTGACAGCAAGCCTTGTTGCATGGCATAAAGGTGTCGGCTTTCCAGTTTACCTCGGATACCGGTTTACCAAAGGATACCGGTATCTTATGGTATACTTGCCTGATTTCTAACGACCTTCCCTCCATGCCGATACCCACCAAGCCTCCGCACTTGCACACCCAAGCGTGTACCACTGCCATGCGCTCCGTACGCGACGCCCTCGACCTGCTTGGCGGCAAATGGAAACTGCCCATCATTTTGGCGCTGCTAGGAGGGCCGAAGCGATTCAAGCAGCTACAGCGCGATGTACTAGGTATCACCGCCAAAATGCTCAGCAAAGAGCTTAAAGAGTTGGAAATGAATGGACTCCTAGTCCGCAGTGTGCAAGCCGATGCCACGCCGGTGGCCGTAACCTACACCCTGCAATCCTACGGGGATACGCTGTTTCCCGTCATTGAAGCGCTCCACGATTGGGGCCTTCAGCACCGAAACCGTATCATGCATCCACAAGTACCCGCCGTTGAAAAAACGGCAGTCTTCGAGCAGGTAGTCGCCGCCTAAATGCACCGCCGGTTGGTGCTGAAACCAATTGCGGCTGCTTGACTGCCGGCGTAGCGAAGAGCGTTGCATCTTCCTCCCCAAAATAACCCGCCTAAACTAGCAGCAACGAAGCACTAGCTGAAGGCTGGGGTTTGCCGCTGCTGTAGTCAAGGGCGTACGTAACATCTTAAGCCGCCAGTTGGAGCCCGAACTGGAAAGGCCGGGTACGCTCGGTGTTCTTGTCGGCAACGGAACACGCTGTGGGGCTCGGTTCGCTCACGCACCCCGTAACCCACATAAGGTCGTTCGGGGCTGCTGATTAGCAAGGGCTTTGTTTGTCGGCCCAAGTAGGGAAGCTACAAGCAACGGCTAACAAGCAGGTACACAGGGCCGCTGTGCGCTGCAACGGCAATGGCGTTGATTAAGCAGATGGGTGACCATCAGACCGACGGAAGCGGCATATTGCACGAACTCTAGCAGGGGCCATTGCTCCGCCAGCAGGCCGGCCACCGCGAACAAGGAAAACAGCAACCACAACGCCAGGCGCAACTTGCGGGTGGAGTGCTGCCAAGTAGCCAAAGCGACGAGTACGCCGCTGAGCACTAAAAAACTTTGTTCCCAGTATTCGGCCGTGGCGCTGGCCTGCTGGGTGCCCCACCAAGCTAGCAGGGCAGGGCCGGCGGCGCAATGCAGCAGGCACAGTAGTGCGTTCCCTATCCCGCCGTAATCAGCGGCCCGTTGAAGTCGGTAGTTCATGGTAGTGGATTGAAGCCTTAGCTTGAGAAGTAAGCAGTGGCTTCGCTGCCACTGCCGCTCAAAGATAAGCCCGCCGACATTAAATGCAACAATGTTACATATGATGCCGGCGGGCTTGTGTTTTTTAGCCCTAGCCCAAGCTATTGTGCCTCGGAACTAGAGCCTGGGTTTGCGTATTACTTGCCCCCAGTTAAGAGAGCGGCGTGCTCCTGCTGAATTTTCTTGTGGTCATCAACCAGTTGGCGGTGTTCCTGCTGCATCTGCTCGTCCTCGGTTTTCATGCTGGCATGATCGGCTTGCATGGTCGCGTCGTCGATTGAGCTGGCCCCGTGATTCTGCTCTAGTTCGGCGTGGCGTTTGAGCACGTCGTTGTGCTGTTGTACCACCGCTTTGTGTTTGGTCATCAAGGCTGTATGACGAGCTTCCAACTCCTTGAAAGCTGGCGTTCCGTCGGTTTTAGCGGCTTTGGCAGCAGTCAGGTCGGCGGCGTGTTCGGCTTCCATCACCGAGTCGGCTTCTTCCATGGTGCGGTGGTCAACTTCCATCTTCTGATGGTCGGCCAGTAGCTGGTCGTGGGTTACGGTGCCAGTGGCCGCGGTAGTGCCGGCTTCGGTGGCTGTGCTGGTTTCTGCGGCCTTGTCGGTGGCGGACTGACAGCTACTGACGGCCAGCGCCAAGGCAAATATGCTGGCGGCGAAGGAAGCAGAAAAGGATGCGGAGGTATTCATTGATGAAAATTTGGTGTACAGGTTCGACTAACGCAACATAGATGCGTTTGTTGGGGTGTAGCTGAGTTAATTCTATCAGAAAATCAACTAGCGCGGGTTCTTTCTCGGAGCAGCAGAGTCTATGGTGGCTGTAAGCGAGGCTTGCTCCCGGTCATGAAGGTTAGTTTTAATCGAAGCTGACAGGTTGCGGCGCATCTAGAACAGGGGAAGCGGCTGTCAAAACGCTGGCATGCCGATAGCCGCAGCTGAAGTCATCGGCGAGTTTGGAAAGCAAGTAGCCGGCAGCACTTAACTTGGGGCTGCAGGCCGGCTGCTGTTTGTGGCCAGCAACGCATTAGCTTGGATGGCACCGCTCGCAGATACCCGAGAGCAGGTAGTCGCCGCGTTCCACGCGGTACTCGCTGGGTAAGGTGATGGTTGGCACCGGCACTTGGCCCAAGCAATAGATGTGCTGGCAGGTGGTGCATTTGAAATGCACATGCTCCCTGATGGAGGAGCCGGGACACACCGCGTAGCGGATGGTATCGGAGTGGTCGATAACCCGGTGAATCAACCCTTTTTCCTCGAAGGTTTTCAGCGTTCGGTACAGCGTAATCCGATCGAGAAGCAGAGTGAGATGCTGTTCAATTTCGGCCCCAGATAACGCATAGGTGGCTTGAAGCAACACTTCCAGCACTGCCCGGCGGGGGCCCGTGAGCCGCACGCCATAACGCTGCAATAATGCCGCGACGGAAAGAATGGTCATAGTACCGAAATTGAAGTGAGCACACCAGGAGCTAGCAGTAGCTGCTCAAATGCGTAGCAGAAATGGCAGTACACGTCCCCGATTCAGACAAACTCTTGGCCGGCGTGCTGCGTAGGAGCGGGGCTCGGTCGTGCACGTTGCAGGTCGGCCAGCGTCCCTCCTTATACAGTGACACGCACGAAGCTGCGCCACGAGCAAACCGAGAACAACGGCCCTACCCAAGCCGTAGCCTACAGGCTTAACGAGGCTGAATAGCCCGGCTGCGCAGCAGCAGCAGGCCGGCCGCCACTATCACTGCCACGCTTAGCAGCAGCTTGCGTAGGCCCCCGTAGGCGGTAAGCAATTCGGGCTGGCTGGTGAAGGTGTGCGTGGGTTCGCGGGCGTAGTCGGCGTGGGTGAAGGCCACTTGCTTGAACAGAAATGGATAGTAGAACGCGCGCAACGCATCGTGGTAGGCGCGGGCGCTCTGCTGGAAATGCAGGTGGGTAGGCAAATCGGTGCCCGCCAAGGCGTTGAGGCTGGTTTGGGTGTTGATGGCGGGCGAAAGCAGGTTGAGTTGCTCTACCAGGTTGTAGCGCTCTTGCAGGCCGGAGGTGTAGGCGGCCGCCAGCGGCTGCACCGATTGGTCGCCCAGGTGTTGGAAGGCATAGTACCAGCGCCACACAAACCGCTCCCGAATGGTGGCCGTATCGCGCCACTTCGGGTAGAGGGCGAAGAAACGGTTCATGGTCTGGGTCTTGGGTCGGTCCCAGCCGGCATGAATTTCCTCGCGTTGCCGGATCGTCAGTTCCAAGCCTTGGGGCACCGGCCGGGCGGCCGCCACCCACAGGTTGAGCAAGCTCGGCACCAGCACCACCAGCAGCAACCACGCACCCACCAGGGTTACCGCATTCACCGCCGAGTTGCGCTGCAAGGCCGTCACTACCAGCGCCACCCCAAACCAAAACAGGGTGTAGAGCGTCGTCATGCTAAGCCATAATCCCACGCGGCCATCCAGCGGCACGCCCGCCCAGAGCATGCCGATTGCCGAGAGCAGCCACGCCAGCCCCAGCACCAAGGCCAGCCGAAACGCCAGCTTGGCACCAACGAGCAGCGTCGGGGACACGGGTTGGGCCAGCAGCAACGGCAAAATGCCCTGTTCCCGCTCACTGGACAGTAAGTTGAAGCTCAAGGCAATAACTAGCAGCGGCAGCAAGTATACCAGCACAAAAGCTAGGTCGAAGTTGCCGCTCAACGACTTCACCGGATTTACGTTGTCGGCGGCGTAGAGCTGGCCTTGTAAACCCAGCAAGCGGAGCTTCACATAATACGGGTTGAGGTCGCGCTGGCCCAGGGAAAGGGCGGCCCAGGCATCGGGGTGGTGCACGGCGTAGGTGGTGTGGTAGTAGCCGATGTCGCCGGCGTCGGCGTCGCCCGGAAACTTCCCTTTCAGCTCGTCTATGTTGTGGCGCGTTAGTTCGGGCAGGGCGGCCAGGTGCTGGCGCTGCCGTTCTATTTCAGTGGTGCCGTAGTAGATGCCGTACAGGCCCGTGGCCAGCAACAAGCCCGTAAGTACGACCAGGCCGCGGGCGGCGCGGAAATGTTGCCATTCATAGGAAAGCAACAGGCGGAAAAGCGAAAATCGGTTCATGGAAATCAGGTGATGCTTGTTTTACCAATCAGGCGCAGCCCTAGCCAGCTCAAGCCCGCGGCCCACAGCAGCAGCGCCACCACCGGCAGCAATAAGCGCGACAGGGCCCAGGCCAGGGTAGGCGGTTGGTAGGTGAAAGTGGGAATGCTCTGCCAGGTGGCAGCATCAAGCCGGCGTTCTTTGTCGCCGTAGCCCATTCCGGCTTGCAGCGAATTCAGGCGCTGCACTAGTTGGTAGCGGTAGGTTTCGGCTGCCTGCTGGAAGTGCACGTAGTGTGCGAAGTCGGCGCCGGCCAGGCCCATGGAAAGCGGCCGGATGGCTTGATAGGGATTCAGTAAGCCGGCCCACAGGGAAATAGCGTTTTGCCGTTCGTAGGTGGCGTTTAGGGCGGCGAAATGCTGCTGGTACACCCGGCTGGAATACGCCTCACTTTCTCCCATCACAATACCCCCCACGCTTACGGGCAGCTTTTCTTCGGAATCGACGCCGTACTTCTTCAGCAAGGAAGCCTTCAGCGCAGCGGTGCGCTGGTCTTGCGGGTCGTGGCCATTGATGCCCTTTTGGGCTTCTTCGTGCACCTCGGCGTCCATCTGCGCTTTGGTTGTGGTGGGGTAGAGCGTGGCGCCTAGGTTGGCAGTGGCTTTGGGCAGAATAATGCAGCCCAGCATCCAGAGCCCCAGCAGCGTCACGAGGGCCGTGCGCGAGTCAGCCTGCCAGGCCGACACCACAACGGAGCCCACCACAAACAAGAAGAAGTACACCGCGTAGCCCACTACAAACAGCACCAACCGCGCCAGCAGGTCGGGGCCGGTGGCAAACTCGGCACCGGTAAACAGCAGGGCGGCGGCCACGGCCAGCGCGGGCACTACCACCAGCGCCACGGCCTGGCTGTACCCCCTGATTTTGCCCCAAGCTACCTGCCGCAGCGTAATGCCCTGGCTGAGCAACAGCTTTAAAGTGCCGGTTTCACGCTCCTCACTGAACGCCCCGAAACACAGGAAGATAATCAGCAACGGCACCAGCAGCTGCAGCACGAATGCCACGGTCATTTCGCCGAATCGGAGCAGGGAGCCCGACTGCTGGGCCTGGCTGAAATTGACGCTGTTTTGCTGGTGCGCTTCCAGGTATACCGCGGTACCGGTAAAGGAATCGACCCCGGAATCCAGCAAGCTCAGGCCTGCCTTGGGCCGGAAAGCAAACGAACCATAGTGGGCCACCCGGTGCGGATGCCGGGCCGGCTGGTGGTGAAACTGGTCGTTGACGGTGGCTTGGGCCAGGGCTCGTTCCTGCTGTAGCGTGCGGTAGCTGCGGCGCCCTACCAGCGTGGCAACCAGCAGTAGCGCCAGCACCAACGCACTCAGCACCAGGAAGCGCCGGTCGCGCAGGGTACTCACGAATTCTTTGCGTGCAATACTGTAAATCATGGGGTGCCTAGTTATGCATGTGCGTGAGGTACAGCTGCTCTAGCTCGTGGGCATTCAGGTCGGTGGTGGGCCGCACGTCCACCAGTTCGCCCTCGCGCATAATGCCCACGCGGGTACCCACTTCTTTGGCCCGGAAGATGTCGTGGGTGGCCATGAGTACGGCGGTACCCTCGGCGCTTAGCTCCCGCAACAGCTCGGAAAACTCGTTGGAAGCTTTGGGGTCGAGGCCGGAGGTGGGCTCATCAAGCAGGAGCACTTTGGCGTGCTTGGCCACGGCAATGGCAATGCCCACCTTCTGGCGCATGCCTTTGGAGTAAGTGCCCACCCGCCGCCGGGTGGCTTCGGCCGGCAGCCCCGCCCGCGTGAGGTAGGCTAGCAGTTCCGGCTCGGGGTACTTGAAGCCAGCCAAGCTGCTGAACAACGCTAGGTTTTCGAGGCCAGTCAGGTGCGGGTAGAGCATCACCTGCTCGGGGATGTAAGCCAGGTACTCCTTGATTTTAAGGGGTTGCGCGGCCACTTCTAGTCCGTTCACGAAGGCCGCGCCCGAAGTCGGCTGCACGAAGCCCAGAAACAGGTTGATGGTCGTGGACTTGCCGGCGCCGTTCTGCCCGAGCAGGCAAAAAACTTCGCCTGGGGCAATCTGCAGATTCAGCCCGCGCAGGGCTAGCTTGCCCTGGTACTGCTTGCGCAACTCTTTGGCTTCCAGAATATACGTCATAGAATTCGGTAATTGGGGTGCGAGGTGAGAGCCAAGCAGCTAGTTCCTTTCCTCAGCTGAGGAGGGGCTAGGGGTGGTGGAAAAGCTAGAAGTAGATTCTAGAAATAGATGTCATTCAACGCTCTGGTCAATCACCCTTGACCCTTCCTTAGTTGAGGAGGGGAACTAGCGCAAGCGCTAGTTTTTGGTGCTTCTAGCTGCTTGACGTTAAAAAGTGTAACCCAGGGTCGCCATGAAATTGCGGGGGGCACCAGGGCTGGCCCGGTAGTAGTCGTAGCCGCCCACGAAGTAGTACTTATCGAACACGTTGTTCATGTTGACGTGGAAATTGAAGCGGTTGATGGTGTAGAATAGCGCCACATCGACCACGGTATATCCGGGCCAGTAGGCCCATTCTTCGGGCCCACCGTCGAGGGGCTGCACTTGGTTTTCAAAGCGGCGCCGGGTCACGTAGTTGCCACCCACGGCCACACCCAGTCCGCGTAGCGTGGGCGTCATGAAGGTGTATTTGGCCCATAAGCCGCCCGAATTCTTAGGCGCGTTGGCTAGGGGCTGGCCTTGCTCGGCGGCCAAGTCAGCCTTTGTTACCTCGGTGTGGTTGTAGGCGTAGTTGGCGTTTAAACTGAAGTTGGGCAGAATATTGCCCGTCAGCTCAACCTCCACGCCGCGCGAGCGGGCCTGGTTCTGGCGGTAGATGGCCGCGCCCTCAGCCGTGAGCGTGCCAGTATTCACAAGCTGGTTGCGGCGCCCGATCTGATAGCCAGCCAAGGTGGCAAACAGCGCCTTGTTGAAGAACTCGCCTTTCAATCCGGTTTCCAACTGGTAGCTGGTTTCGGGGCTGAACGGCTCCGTGCGTCCGTAGCGCTCTGGAAAGCGGATAAGCTCGGGGCGCAGCGGCCGGAAGCCGGCGCTATAGCTTGCAAAGTAGTTCAGGTTGTCGCGCAGGGCGTAGGTGAGGCCGGCCCGAGGCAGAAACTTGCTTTGCGGAATGTTAATGGAGCCGTCGCCGTAGTCACGCTCATCAGCAAACAGCTCGTAGCGTGCTCCCAGCAGCAAGCCCAAACGGGGAGTTACCTCGATTTGGTCCTGCACATAAATGCCGGTGGTGTGATAAATCGAGTTGAGATAGTCGATGAAAAACGCGGGGGTCGCTCGCCGCACATAAGTGCTTGGGTCGCGGATTTCATAGCTCGGGCTGTTGAGGTCAAATTGCAGCGGTACCACGCGTTGCGTTATCGTGGTGCCCGTTACGGTGGTGGCAATGCGGTTGCGTGCCTCAAACATGGCGCTTTCCTTGTCGGTATTGAAGCGGATGTAGTCGGCTCCTACTACTACCTTGTGGGTTACCGAACCAGTGTTGCGGTTCAGCACAAAGTAGGTCGACAGGTTCTTGGTGTATTCCTCGGCGCGGCGGTCAAAGTAGCGCAGGTTCATCACCGAGTTGGTGGGCTTGGTTGGGTCGGAGTTGTCGTAGGAGTTGAGGGTGCGGTGCTCGCTCAGGTTTTCGTTGTACGTGAAGTCGAGATACGACGCGTTGAACGACAGCCAGTTGGTGAATTTATGGCTCAGCGAGGCATTGAGGTAGTAGGTGTTGGTGCGGAAATAGTCGCTGGGCTGGCTCAGGGTGAAGGAGCGCGGCACACCGTACAGGTCGTTGCTCTTGATAGGTATGCCGCGGTCAAGGTACCCATCGATATGGGTGTACACCAGCTCGGCATTCAGCGTGGTCTTGTCAGACACTAGGAACGTTACGGTCGGCGCCAGCATCACCGATTTGGTGTCGTTCACGTTGCGGAAAGTGTTGGACTTCTCATAGCCGGCGTTGAAGCGGTAGAGTACGTTTTTCTGCTCGTTGAGTGGGCCGGTGAAGTCGGCGGTGGCGCGGGTGGTGTTGAAGCTGCCCGTCGAGAAAGTCACCGCCTTGCGGTTTACGTCAAGCGGCTTTTTGGTCACCATATTAATGGTGCCGCCAGGGTTGATGTCGCCGAACAACGCTGCACCAGGTCCCTTCAGCACTTCCACCCGTTCCAGGTTCACAGTGAGGGGCGCCTGCGTAAAGGAGTTGCCGTAGCTGAAGCCTGAGCGCAGCCCGTTCAAGAGACGAAAGCCACTCTCGTAGCCGTTGCGAAACCCGCGAATCGTGAAGTCGTCGTAGTGCGAGTATTGCGTCACACCGGATACGTTTTTCACTACCTCCGTAAGGCGCAGGGCCTGGCGGTCTTCCATCAACTCCTTGGTAACGGTGGAAATCGACTGCGGCACGTCGATAAGATTGGTGGCCGTGCGGGTGCCCACAAAGCTATAGTCGCTCTTGTAGGTGGTTTCCTTGCGGCCCATCACCTCCACTTCCTGCAGGGCGTTGGTGCTAGCTTGCAGCGTAAAGTTCACCGTAGGGTTGGGGGCGTCGGCGCTCAGCACCACCGTCCGGCGTTGTTCTTGGTGGCTCAGGCTGCGGGTCAGGAAAGTGTATTCGCCCAGGGGCACTTTGTCGAGGGAGAAACCACCATCGGCGCCGGAAAGCGCGGAAAAGCGACCCGTCACTTCCACCACCGATATACCATCCAGGCCCTGGCCCGCCGGATTGGTGATGCGGCCAGTAACCCGGCCCAAGGTCTGCGCCGCGGCAAGCTCCGGCACTAGCAACAACAGAAAAAGAAGAAGTCGTGGCATAGGAAAATCATACCCAACCAGCAAGCCAAACAGCATCTGGTCATCGGGTAAAAAGTAGAAAAAGGAATAAGCGTGACGCTACCCGCTAGCTTATCGTGTAAGCCAGGTAATTGCAGACGCTCAAGTACTTGTGGGGCCTGTAATGACCCGGTTGCCCACTCAGCAAGGGGCTGGCAGCTGGTCGCTAGCTATGCCGGACCAGCCTATAAATGCACGGCGTAGATCTGCAAAGCCGCTACCAACCCATCATGGAGTAGGGGCCGCCGCAGGTAGTCAGACAGAAATTGGCGTGCTTAGGCCCTGCTGGGGGGGCCGCGCAAAGAAGCGCCATCCAACAGGTGCGAGGCACGGCAAGCAAGAGCCTGCGGCCGGTACTGAGCGTACACACGTTGGCGTACTATTGCTTCTACACTCGTAGGTTCTACGGCCTGAAATGGAGCATTGTAGAACTCTTCAACGTGGCAGTGCTGGTGTTGCGAAGACAGCACGGCTTTCCTGGCCGATTCGTCGGCGTGGAGTAGAGCGGGTTCTTTTTCAGTGTGCTGGTGAAAGTGCAGACGCAACAACGTGGCCTCTGGGGCTAACACCCGCAGCAGCAGCAGCAATAGCCACCAAGCCAAAAAATTCCGTTGTCTGCTCACCTCTACTGTGCTGAAAGAAAGGACGAAGGTACCGACATTTTTTAGAGTGCAGCAATGTTGCAAAGTAAAAGATGCAAATGAAGCGTCTGTCTACTCGTCTACTCTAGTACCAAGCAAAGGTGCTTTAAGGCTGCTACAGAGTTTAAAATCTGTGCGGTTCATCGGCCGGTACCCGGTTTCGATTTAATGGAAAAAAGCACGGCCTTGCTCCTCGAGAGAGCAAGGCCGTGCTACATACACTAGCCCCGAAACCCATCCAACCAACGCTTTACCAGTTCAATGGAGCTTTCCGACTAGATGCTTTCCGAGCGGGGGCTTTGCGGCTCGGAGCCTTCTTGCCCTTCTTGCTGGCCCGAGCTTTCTTGCTAGGCTGTTTTTTCGGTAAAGAAACTTTGCTCTTGGCTGGCCCAGCAGTGGCAGTCATCGGCTCGGAGCCATATTTCACCTGGGCTGCATTGGCCTCGCCCGTCAGGAACAAGTCGAACTCCACGCGGCGGTTGCGCGTGCGACCTTCCTCGGTGGTATTAGGCGCGAGCGGATGACGAGGGCCATACCCCCGAACCTCGATGCGGGCATTGGCACTGCCATGGTCGAGCAGGTAGCGGCGAGCGGCGGCGGCCCGCTCACGGGACAAGCGCAGGTTGAAGGCCGCGGGACCCTGGCTATCGGTGTGGCCGGCAATGCTGAGTGAGTAGGTGGGATACTGGTTGAGAATGTGGGTAATGGTGTCCAGGGTAGGGTAAGAAGAGGGCAGGAGCGTAGCCTTGTTGCGCTCAAAACCAATAAACTGGGTGGCCTCTCGCAGACGTTGGCGCACCTGCGCCTGAATTTCTGGGCAGCCATGATTGGCAACCGTGCCAGCGTGGTTGGGGCAGCGATCCTCGGTGTTTATTACGCCGTCGCCGTCGGTGTCGGTGGCAGTGGCAGAGGTAGTGGGGGCCGCCGCTAGAGCCGCGCCCGGCACCGTACAGCCTTTCGCATCAACCGTTGCGCCGGCGGGCGTATCCAAGCAAGTGTCTTCCGAGTCAACAACGCCGTCGTTGTCGGTGTCGGGGCAGCCGCCTAGCTCGGGTTTGCCAGGCGTATCGGGGCAGGTATCGTCCACGTCATCAATGCCATCCTGGTCGGTATCGGGGCAGCCGCGCATTTCAACGGTGCCGGGGTCGTTGGGGCATTGGTCCTGGTGGTTCGGAACGCCGTCCTTGTCGTCGTCGAGCGGGCATCCCCGTTCGTTGACCTCGATGCCGTTGGGCGTGCCGGGGCACTGGTCTGCGCCATCGGGCACGCCATCTTCGTCGGCATCAGGCGCTTGACCTAAGTTGAAAGTCAGCCCCACGGTGTGTTGCAGAAAGCGGTCGGCCCACCGGGGTTCGTTTGGCGCCGCAACACCGTCGAGGTTAGCATGCAAGGGGAGGTGCTGGCTGCTTTGCACGAACAACCCCATCCCACGGCCGAGGCGCAGGTTAATACCCGCCCCCGTCATAACATCCACGAAACCTTTGTCTTCCTCTATGCGGTTGCCGTCGGTGAGCCCCGTGCGGCTGGTATACGTAAAGCCGGAGCCAGCCAGCAGATACGGCTGAATAAGAGCATCTTCCTTCAAAGCCCAGCCGTTGTTGAGCCGGAATTTGAACCCTAAATTCGTATTGATGAGCGTGGTAGCGAAGTGCGTGGTAGCACTACGTTGGCCTGTCAGTTCCCCGTAGAAAACCTGCGCGTTCAAGTCCAAGCCCCGCATCAAATACTGATTGATGGCGAAGCCGGGTGCGTAGTGGTTGTTGCTGAACTTCCAATACTCTGAACCAAAGTCGCCTTGGTATTGCAGCGTACTTACGTTCACCCCGATGCTGGTCCGGCGCTCAGCCGTCTGAGCCACTACAGCTAGGGGCTGTGTGGCAACGAGGAGCAAGGGCAATGCCAGCACTCGGAGTAAGGGAAGGAAGTGCTTCATCAACAGAATGGTGGAACCAACGAGCAAAGACGCAACGAGGAAGGAGAGGGTGCTTATTGGTTGTATTTTTCGCTGATTTCTCTTGCTGTCATAACTGAAACCAACACTTCAAACGCGGTAGCAGCTAGCACGGTACAACATACAGTGGTAACATCAACGCCGGCAATTGAAACGCTAGTGAAAACGGAGGTGAGTAAAGAGAATACAAATTGCATAACGTGAGAAAAGCTCTAAGGTGGGTTTAGGGCTAATTTACTGCAACTAGTATCTGCTGTGCAACGCGCCTCGGCCAACAGACCGTAGTAATCGGTGAAAACCCGGTTTCAACCGGTTTTCTATTATTGACTGGCAACTCACTATGTATTGTGCAAATGGTATTTATTTGTACTTTTCTCTGTAATGTCATCCGCTAGCCGTTGTGGTTCAAACGGTGTTGCCAGGACATCTTGGTTTTCAACTGGCTCTCGATAGGCTATCGGGGACGTGTGCCACTTAGCCTATCCCGTATGCTGCACTTTTGAAGGCTGATGCCCGTCACTTACCCCTCATTTCAGGGCAGGCTGGGCCGCTGTGGTCTATTGAATATTGAACTTACTGGGTAGCTTTGAAGCAGCCGTTTTCGGCAATTACCACTCCATAAGAATGAAAAACGCGTTACTCGCTTTGTTGTGGCTGGCGACTCTACCGGCATTCGGGCAGGCGTCCGAGGTACGTCCAGTTGCTTTTTCCAGCCACAAGCTTTCCATTGGCATACTGGGTACGTACAAGGCTGTCGGCTTACAGACGGATTACCGCTTCATTGATAGGTGGGGCGTGAAATTGGCAGGCGCCAGACAGTTCGACTACGACCGAGCCAAGGAATACGGCTGGGCCGGCATTGGGCTCGTTACCTACTACCTGCCCACAAATTCAACGGTAATTGAGCCGCTTGTGGGGCTCGGTACGGTGGGCTCGTTCTATCATTGGGACCTAGCTGGACGAAGCGGCACGGTCAGGGATTGGAATGTGGGCGGCGGTTTCGGAACCAACTTTCGATTCAGTGAGCGTTTCAAGACGGGCGTGAACATCTTGCTGGTCAATGGCTTTCGGTCGGAATATCAGTATCAGGTCGAGGACATGGTAATCACGGGTCGGCGGCTAGTTGTTTTTCCCACCTTGACCTTGGATGCGCTGTTGTAGTTTGCTGCAAGTGCTACAGGTTGCCGGCCTAGCTAGGCGTTGGTTATAGCCCCTAGTAGTTGAAGTATCGTAAGGTGCTTTATTTGCATCGATTATTCTTCTGGTTTCTCTTTTTATGAAGTTCTTGCTGACGCTGGTGCTGGCGGTATGCTGGTTGAAGCTGTACGCACAAGAGCCTGCGGGCTCTAGCGTGTACAACGATACCAAAGCACACTACCGGCTCACGTATCCTGATTCCTGGCAACGGCAGCAAAGCGAGGACAAGACCGGCGTAACTCTCCACGCCGGTAGCACCGAGCGGCTGGCCGATATTGCCCTTACTTCCCGCCCGCTCCCGCCCGAGCAGAAAGTGCTGGCGAGCCTGCTGGCCAGGGGCCAGCAGGATACCTTGTGGCGCAGCATCCTACGCCTGCCTCGGGTCCAAGTGCTACAACTCGAGCAGCGGACGGCCAGCACCTACGAAGAGCTGCGCTACGAGTACACCTACGCCGCGCAGCCTGCCCCCGCCCCTCGTACCCGCGTGGTAGGGCGCCAACTATGGCGCAGCGGCGTGGAGTTCAACCTAGAATACCGGGCCGCCACCACCCAAGACGGCCGTTACCTAACCGAGGGCGCGCAAGTAGTGGAGTCGTTCCTCTTGACGGGCAGCGTACCTACTCCGCCCGTTCCCGTCCAGCAATGCGACGATAAGATGTACGGCATTGCGGCCCTGCGCATTGTCAACGACACGTGGGAAGACGACTGCCGCACCATTCACGAGTTTTCTGTTACTGACCCCTCCGAGTCTCCGAAAATTCATCGGGAGGTACTGCCTTTTCAATCTTACGCCTTAGCTAAAGGCTTCGACAACTGCTTGTATTCGGTAACCAAAGCGCCTACCAACCGGCCCGAACTGGTGTACCGCTACAATCCTACCACCAAGAAGGGCGAGTACACCACGTGGCGACTTCCGGCCCAAGGCTCGGAAACCGTCTGGATTTCAGCTGCCACCGATGAGCACGGCAACTTGTATTTTATGACGGCTGATGCCAACAAGCTCGTGAAAGTCAGTCCGGCCGACAACTCGGTGACGGTGCTTTGGACCAAGGACCCCGCCCGGCAAACGCCGTATTTCTCAACCATTGGTTTTGCGGGGGCGGGCTCCCACGGCAATTTCTGCATTGATGACGCCAACACCCTCTACGAGGTGTACAGCACCGATGGCTCCCTGCTAAAAGTGAACATAAGCACCCGCCAGGCAGCCCCCGAAATGATTGCGCTCAGCGGCCTACCCGAGCGGGGCGGCTACAGCGACTTGCTGCTGCAACTAGACAAAGCCGGGCGCCGGCGGCTCTATATGGCGGGACCTAAATCCTTGTACCGGGTGAATATGGAAACCGGGGAGGCTTACCGGGTCCGCCGGGGCGTTTATACCGATCTGGCAGGCTGCAACTTGTTTCGTGCTGTGCCTCCACCACCGCCCAAGACGGCCGCCGGAGCACCGCCCGCGGCCCCTACGGCTACCACGTGGCGGGGGCGGGTGCTTGATGCCGTTACATTACAGCCCTTGCCCCAAGCTCTGCTCCGCCTAAACAATGGCAAAGCGGAAACCAAGGTGCAACTCACCGCCGAGGGTACGTTTGCTGTGCCTGTCACCCCCGACCGAGCGTACAGGGCACACGCCCAACTCGTTAGCTACCTGCCCACCGACAGCATCTATACCACCCTGGCGGGTCCCTACGTGCAGGATATTTTGCTCCAGCCCCTCACCGTTGGCACCACGCTTCGCCTGAAAAACGTGCAGTTCGACCAGGGTACCACCCGGATGCTCGCCGCTTCTTACGCCACCCTTGACCAGCTGATAGCTGTCATGAAGGAAGACCCGAGCCTGCTGATTGAAATACGCGGCCACACCGACAACGTAGGGCCCCCGGAGAAAAACCAAATCCTTAGTGAGCAGCGCGCCGCCGCTGTAAGAATCTACCTTGTTGGGCTAGGCATTTCCGAGCAGCGCATCACCAGTGTGGGCTTTGGTGGTTCTCTGCCCCGCGCCAGCAACGCCCGCGAGTCCACCCGCCAGCTCAACCGCCGCGTAGAGTTCCGCGTGACGGGCGGGCGGTAGGAGACAAGGATAATTATCGGCTGTACTTCTACTTTTGCTCCATTTTCTCAATTGCCTTGAGTAAGGCGTTACGGTTTTTAGAAGCCTTAATAAAATTAGGTAACCTTTCTACCATAGTTGTGTGAGTTCTTGCTTGCCTCTCGCGCAACTTGGCACTGATATATTGCTTGATGTCTTGCAAATGATGTCGGTTGTAAGCCCATAGTAACTGGGCTTTTACAGTATGTTGTAACCACAAGGGCAAATGAAAAATAGGGTCATTGCCAAGGCCGGTGTTTCCGTAACTAATTCTAACCTCATCGTTTCTGGCCTTGAATGTTCTGGTGATGCCGCATTGAGGACAGGAGATAGTCAGTTCATTAACCTTACGTATAGTAGTAGGAATAACTTTCTCGAACTGTGTTCCGCAATTGTCGCAATATCTTTTCACAGAAACCCGATATCGAATTAGATCAGCTGCCTTTTCAGAGTGCTGGCAGTTGTCACAGTTCAATTGCCCGTCGCAGAAGAAGTAGGGACTACTAGTTGTTACAGTTGCTGCACGCAGACATTTGGGACACTCAACCAAAAACTCAGTCATATATGCTTGTCTGACTGTTGGCAGGCCGTCGTATCTAGTATTTGAATGCGTCATAATTCCATTAATTAATTGTTTGAAGATATAGCTTGTTTGCTCTGACTTTATACTCATGCCCCTAACTACCCTCAAGCTTCCCGAACTCTCCCTAGTCTTACTCATTGGCACGTCGGGGGCGGGTAAGAGCACGTTTGCCCGGCGCCTGTTTAAGCCTACCGAAATTGTGTCGTCGGACCAGTGCCGGGCGCTGGTAGCGGACGATGAGAACGACCAAGCCGCCACGCCTGACGCGTTTGCGTTGCTGCATTATCTGGTGGGCGTGCGCCTCAAGCGCGGCCTGCTCACGGTGGTAGACGCTACCAACGTGCAGCCCGAAGCCCGCAAAACCTTGGTGCAACTGGCTCGCGACTACCACGTGCTGCCTACCGCCATCATCCTTGACGTGCCTGACCACGTGGCCGAAAGCCGCAACCGCGCTCGGGCCGCGCGTCGGCACCTCGGCCGCCATGTGGTGCCGCAGCAGCGGGTGCAGTTGCGCCGCAGCCTCAAAAGCCTCAAGCACGAAGGCTTCCGCCACGTCTACCACCTGAACGGCCCCGAGGAAATCGACGCCGTGACGACCGTAGTGCGCGACCCGCTCTACAACAACCGCAAGCAGGAAACCGGCCCCTTCGACATCATCGGCGACGTGCACGGCTGCTACGACGAGCTGGTGCAGCTGCTCACCGACCTTGGCTATACCATCGAGGCCGAGCCGGTGCAGGACGTCCGTGACTTGGGCGTGCGTGTGACGGCACCGGCCGGGCGCCGGGCTATTTTCCTTGGCGACTTGGTGGACCGGGGGCCCGCTTCACCGGCAGTGCTGCGGCTGGTGATGCGCATGGTGCAGGACGGGGTGGCGCTCTGCGTGCCCGGCAACCACGACATCAAACTGCTGCGTCACCTCAATGGCAAGAAGGTAAACGAACAGCACGGTTTTGCCGAGACGCTAGCGCAGCTAGCCACTGAGTCGGACACGTTTAAGAGCCAGGTGCGGCAATTTCTAGATGGGCTTGTGAGTCACTATGTCCTGGACGGGGGGAAGCTGGTGGTGGCCCACGCTGGCTTGCGCGAAGACATGCAGGGGCGAGGCTCAGGCGCCGTGCGGTCTTTCGCGCTGTTCGGCGAAACCACCGGCGAGATAGACGAGTTTGGCTTGCCAGTCCGCTACAATTGGGCCTTGGAGTACCGCGGCCGGGCCATGGTGGTGTACGGCCACACACCCGTTCCCGAATCGGAATGGCTCAACAACACCATTGATATTGATACCGGTTGCGTGTTTGGCGGCCAACTCACGGCCTTGCGTTACCCCGAGCGGGAACTGGTAGCCGTGCCCGCCGCCCGCGTTTACTGCGAGCCGACGCGCCCGCTCAACTACCTGCGCCTTCAGCAGGAGCAAGCAGCCGCCAACGCGCAAACCACCCCCGACCTCACCGCGCAGCAACAGCACGACGCCCTGCTCGACATTCGCGACGTGATAGGCAAGCAAATCATTCGGCCGCGCCTGTTGCCTTCAGTCACGATTCGGGAGGAAAACGCCATTGCCGCTTTGGAGGTGATGAGCCGCTTCGCCCTCAATCCCAAGTGGCTGCTTTACTTGCCGCCCACCATGTCGCCGACGGAAACCAGCCCGCTGCCCGACTTGCTGGAGCACCCCACCGAGGCTTTCGACTACTATCGCAAGATGGGGGTGGAGCGCGTGGTGTGCGAGGAAAAGCACATGGGCAGCCGCGTAGTAGTGGTGCTGGCCCGCGACGAGGATGTGGCGCGCCGCCGGTTCGGTGTGGTAGGCGAGGGGCCCGGCAAATGCTACACCCGCACCGGTCGCAACTTCTTCAACGACCCCGGCCTGGAAAGCGCCTTCCTAACCCGGTTGCAACAAACGCTAACCGATGCTGGCTTTTGGGAGAAACACCAAACCGACTGGCTCTGCCTCGATGCCGAGCTGCTGCCATGGTCGGCCAAAGCGCAGGACCTAATCAAAAACCAGTACGCCGCCGTGGCGGCCGCGGCCAGCGCCGCGCTGCCCCTGGCCGAAGCCGCGCTAGAGCAAGCCACCGCCCGCAACATCGACGGCCTCGAAGCCCTGCTAGCCCGTACCACGGCCCGCCGCACCGCCGCCGACCACTACGCCGAAGCCTACCGCCGCTACTGCTGGCCGGTGGAGAGCCTCGCCGATTTGCGGTTGGCGCCTTTCCACCTGCTCGCCACCGAGGGCCGCACCTACTTCGACAAGGACCACGCCTGGCATATGGAAACCCTGCGCGCCCTCAGCCTGCAGGACCCCGGTTTGCTCCGCGCCACGCCGTACCGCGTAGTCGCTACCCAAGACCCAGCGGAAGTGGAAGCCACCATCCAGTGGTGGACCGACCTTACGGCCGCTGGTGGCGAAGGCATGGTGGTTAAGCCCTACGACTTCATCCCGAAAAATTCTAAAACCTTGGTGCAGCCCGCCCTCAAGTGCCGGGGCCGCGAATACCTGCGTATCATCTACGGCCCCGACTACCTGCTGCCGGGCAACCTGGAGCGCCTGAAGGAGCGCGCCGTGAAGGCCAAGCGCAACCTGGCCCTGCGTGAGTTTGCCCTCGGCGTGGAAAGCCTAGAACGATTCGTAGCTGGTGCTCCGCTTCGTGAGGTACACCAATGTGTGTTCGGGGTGCTGGCGCTGGAAAGTGAGGCCGTAGACCCGCGGCTGTAACATACTTACTGTTCGTTACATTATGTACGATTCTGCGCCATTGGTGCAGAATCGTACGTGTTTAGTGGTAGGCTTCTGCAACTGGTTGGAAAACTAGAGCAGATTCACCTGGTTCAGATAGTTAACTTGGGTCCGGGGCGCTACCAGTTGCTGTTTCATTAGCTGGAGCAGCTGGTAACGTCTGAAAGTCAGAAAAGTCATCGTTGGAGCTGGCCACCGCAAACTGCTCCTCGTTTACCAGGCCGGCCAGAAACTCCTGAAAATTGTCTGCCAGAAAGGTGATGTTCGGTTCCTCGTCTTCCTCCACGCTCACGTGTACGACCTGTGGCTCACCTTGGGCGCCGCACCGGCGGTAATCCAGCATAACGGCATCGTGACCAGCTGAAGGGCACTGCGCCACCACAATGCCGATAGGAGGGTAACCCCACTCTTCCAGCATAAACTTGCTGCCCAACTCCATGGAATCAATGCCCCATTGGCCCCCAAGGCCGCAGATGCCGCTGATGGCAATGTGGTCGTCGGCCCAGGACGTGGGGGTAGCGGTAGGGAAGCGCGTGTTGCGCGGCGTACCTCCGTTCTTGCTGGTCAGCAACTGAATGTAGGAGTCGGGCAACATGTAGCCTAATTGCTTTTCCGCCTGGCTGACCATAGCTGGAGTAAGGGGGGCGGGGTTGGTATAGTAGTCGGAATCATCCCAGAAAGTTGTGATGTCTATAGCAGGTAGCATAAATGTCTGAACAACTGTGAGGTAAGAGGATGGGATTGTTGGTGCATCGTGCCAGTGCCCGATGAAAACGTGTTTACAGTCGACTTCCCTTTTCGGTTGCGTTCCGTATGAACGCAGCTTGGGCGGCAGATAGGATGGAGCACGCAACTACGAAGCCTTTGTGTCCTTTAGAAGACCTGCCCAAGACGTTTCCAACAGCAACCGATTCATGCAAAAGAAAACAGCAGCTCTTTTACTGACCCCAGTCCTGACGGCCGGGTTTCTCACGTGGGTTTGGCGAAGCAAACCCTACACTATTCAGGCAGATAATTGCGCGCGTATCACGACAGCCGGCCGTATCCGGTTGGCTTTGTTGCGGCAGCTCATCAAGGGCACTGCTTCTCGCCGCAACGTGCACTTCCCGAAAGTAGCTATGCGCGCTATTGAGCAGCGGGAGGTGGCTACGACCCACGGCGCGGCTCCTGCCACGTTTTACTGGCCTGAGGCTGCCAATGGGCCGCTGCCGGTGTACGTCAACTTCCACGGCGGTGGCTTTGTGCTTGGCTTCCCGAAGCTAGACGATTTGCTGTGCCAGTATTTGGCGCATCAGGCGCAGTGTCTGGTGGTGAACGTTGATTACACGTTGGCCCCCGAGCACCCCTTCCCGGCGGCCATTTACCAATGCTACGAGGTGGTGAAGTGGGTGCACGAGCAAGCGGCTATACTCGGCTACGATGCCAGCCGCTTGGCCATTGGCGGCCACAGCGCCGGCGGCAGTATAGCGGCAGGAGTGGCGTTGCTGGTAAAAGAGCGTCAGGAGTTTGCGCTGGCGCTACAGATTCTGGATTATCCGTCGCTCAACCTGGCCGAACGTACCGACCACAAGCACGTCGTACCGCGCAAGAAGCAGGTGCTTTCCGTTGAGCTGGCCTCGTTTTTCAAGCACATGTACGTGCCCTGTCCCGCCGACCGTCTCAACCCGCTGGCTTCACCGTTGCTGGCCGAAGACCTAACCGGCCTAACGCCAGCCCTCATCGTCACGGCCGAGTACGACCTATTGCGCGACGATGGCAATGAATACGCGCAGAAATTGCGTGAGCAGGGCGTAACCGTCACGCACCAAGAATTTGAAGGCGTGGACCATGCTTTCACCCACTTTGGCCCCCAAGAGTCCGCGCAACGTGCTTGGGACCTGATGGTTGCTTCTTTGCGAACGGCCTTGCATGGTTCAGCTCAACTGAATTCCGTAATCGAACTAGCTGCGGATACGGTAGCTACCGCCGCACCGAATGCCGTACTACCACACTCCTAAGGGACGCTTCAACCGGAAAGGACGTCATGCTGAGCTTGCCGAAGCATCTCTACCGCTTCGCTGAACGAACCTGACAAAGCACGCGAGGTGCTTCGGCTCCGCCTCTGCATGACGGACTATGGCTTTAAGTTCTTGATAGTAAAACCACTTCTGTATGCCTATTAACACCATTCTTGTAGTCGGCGGCAACGGCATCATTGGCCGCAATGCTGTCAGCTACCTGCTTTCTACCGGCAATTGGAACACCCTGGTTACGTCGGCTTCGGCGCTGGACTACGAAACGGAAGCGCGCTACGTGCAGCTGGATTTGCTGGACGCAGAGGCCGTAGCCAAGCAGACCGAGCAACTGCGCGAGGTTACGCACGTGTTCTACGCGGCCTACATCGAAGGCAAAACCCTGGCCGCCCAGACGGACGTGAACCTGGCCTTGCTGCGCAACCTCGTAACTGGCCTGGAACAGGTAGCACCCAACTTCCGGCATATCACCTTCATTCAGGGCGGTAAAGCCTACGGAGCCCACCTTGGCCGCTACAAGACACCGGCCTTGGAAAACGATCCGCGCCATTTCCCGCCGAACTTCTACTACAGCCAGGAAGACTTTTTGCGCGAGCAGTCCGCTGGTAAGGAGTGGAGCTGGACGGCCGTGCGACCTGATATTGTGGTGGGATTTGCCGTAGGTAACCCCATGAACCTAGCTAACCTTATTGCCGTGTACGCTAGCTTGTGCAAGGAATTGAAGGTGCCGTTCCGGTTCCCGGGTAGCTTACAGGCCTATCAGGTGCTCGTGAACGTGACCGATGCCACGTTGCTGGCCAAAGGCATGGAATGGGTGGCGACCCACGACGAATGCCGCGAAGAAATCTACAACGTTACCAACGGCGACGTTTTCCGCTGGAGCCAGTTGTGGCCGAAGTTTGCCGAGTATTTCGGGGTGGAATACGCCGAGCCCATCACATTTCCGCTGCAAGAGTATATGGCCGACAAAGCGGAGTTGTGGCAGCAGATGGTGCAGAAGTACAACCTTGAATCTCACACCCTGGACGAGCTAGTACAATGGCCCTTCGGCGACTTTATCTTCAACGTGGAAGCCGATGCCTTCTTCGATGTTAATAAGCTGCGCCGCGCTGGTTTCCACGACATGCACCTCGACAGCTTCACGTCCTTCCGCAATCAGTTCGAGCAGCTGAAAGCCGAGAAAATCATCCCGTAACGAAAAAGCACCTTATTTAGTCTTTCTTGCGGTTTTCAGCCACTTCAGGGCTGCTGCTACTTTGGTGTCTTTGCTTAGGTCGGTGAAGTTGTCGCCGCCGGTGACAAGCTCGTCGGGCACGATGCTGGAGCGGTACACGACTTTGTTACGGTCGGTTTCCTGCATGCCGGCAATGGTCAGGTAGGAGTTGCCACTAATACGGTAGCTCTCATTGGCAGTGGTAGCGCCGTACGTAGGCTCCCCGAAAAAGCGGGTAGTAGGGCGGCCTTTCAAGCTGATGGCTACAATTTCGCCGGAGCTGGCCGTCATGCCGCTGAGTAGCACGGCCACGGGCTTATTGGTTTTGCGAACGGGACAACGGTTTTGCAGGGTGGTTACGCGCATGGTATCCATGTAGAAATTACCCTGCTTGAGGTACCACTGCTGATCGGGCTTGCCGTCCTTATCAACGAAGCCGCCCAGGTACCCGTCGCCGATGAGGGGCGCGATGCCGGCCACCATGGGAGCCATAGCTCCACCGTCGTTCAGGCGCAAGTCAATTATCCAGGCCTTGGCTTTATCGGGGTTGAGGCGGCACAGGGAATCTTGCACCACCAGGGCCGCGTCGCGCATGGCTTGCAGGCTGCCCCCGGCGTTGATGCCCGGCAACTGCACGTAGCCGATGTTGCCAGGCAGCATCTTCACCAACACACCCGGCTTCTTGGCCAGCGCCGCCTTTACAACGGTGTTGGCGTAAGGGGTACAGGCAGGGTTACGCCACTTGTAGGTTTTGCCTTTGTAGGTCAGCCAGCCGTGGTCGTCCTTGAGTTGCTCGAACACAAACGGATAAATCGGCAGCAACTCCCGCACCGACTGGGCGCCTTGGGCTTTCTGGTAGACCGTCTGGCGCAGCTGGGGCCAGTCTACAGTGCCACGCTCCAGCGAGTACGTTTCCAGCAGCGTCAGACTCTTATCCAGAAAGGCCTTAACGGAATCGGGAAGTGCGGCTGGCGCAGTTTGGGCGCGGGCCGCCTGCGTGACAATGAATAGGAACACAAGTAATCCGAGGTTCTTCATGCAGCGAAGATGCGGATTACGGGCGAAGGGTTGGTTCTGAGTTCCACTACTTCCCGCCCATACTCTTGTCCCGCGCCCCTTTAAACTCCGAGCCGGCGCGCCACTTCGGGAACGTGATTTCGGCGGCGAGGCGCTGGCCGACGCGGAAGTAGAGTTGGGCATCCTGAGCAATGCCGGACAGGTCCCAACTCGGGTCGAACTGGTCGGCGGGCTTGTGGTACATGTTGGTGGTGTAGTTCTGGCGCTGCTGGGCAATGTATTCCTTGCCGCGGGTGCGGCTCTCGAAGCCGCCGCTGGCGTAGAGGGACGGCACGCCTACGTGGGCGAAGTTGAAGTGGTCGGAGCGGTAGAACATGCCGGTTTCAGGCGTTTGGTCGGGCAGCACGTAGCGGTCCTGCTCTTTGGCGGCCGCGTGGGCGTAGTCCTCTAGCTCTGATTGGCCGTAGCCGATGACGGTCAGGTCTTTCATCTCGCCGTAGGGCCAAAGCATGTCCATGTTCAGGTCGGCCACGGTTTTGTTGAGGGGGTAGGGCGGATGCTGGGCATAGTAGGCCGAGCCGAGCAACCCCTGCTCTTCGCCGGTCACGGCCAAGAACACAATGCTGCGAGCAGGCTTCTGCGGGGCTTTCTGGAAGGCTTCGGCGATGCTTAGCAAGGCGGCCAGGCCGGTGCCATCGTCCACGGCGCCGTTGTAGATGGAGTCGCCGGCAATGGCTTTGCCCACGCCGAAATGGTCCCAGTGAGCCGAGTAGACGATGTATTCGGTAGCGCGGGTAGTGCCAGGCAGCACGGCCAGCACGTTGCGGCTGGTCTGGCGGCGGAGTTTGTTGGCTATGCTGGTCGTGAGGGTAAGGTCGCCGAGGGGGCGGGGGCGGAAGCCGGGCTTATTGGCCGCCGCGTAGAGCTGGTCGTAGTTCTGGCCGGCGGCCTGGAATAGTTTCTTGGCAGCGTCTAGGGTCAGCCACCCTTCTAAGGCGCACTTATCGGCGGCTTTGTTGGGCGTCTGGGCGCGCAGTTTCGGGCTGGTGGCCCCACTCAGCACCACCGACCAGGGGTAGGCGGCCGGCTTGGTGTCGTGCACAATCAGCACACCGGCCGCGCCGTGGCGAGCAGCTTCCTCGTATTTGTAGGTCCAGCGGCCGTAGTAGGTCATGGCCTTACCCTTGAAGAACGTGGTGTCGTTGCCGGCGTTGCCAGGGTCGTTGACGAGGATCACCACCGTTTTGCCTTTCACGTCGAGGCCGGCGTAGTCGTCCCACTTGTACTCGGGCGCTACTACCCCGTAGCCGGCAAACACCAGCGGCGAGTTCGTGACGGGCACTTGCTCCTGCTCACGCTGCGTAAAAGCCACAAAGTCAGTCTTGTAATTGAAGCTCAGGTTCTGGCTTTTGCCCTTGATTTGCATGGTAGCTGCAGGAGTACCCGTAATTTCCACCATGGGCACGGCTTGGAAGTAGCTGCCATCGGGGCCAGGTTTGAGGCCGAGCTGCTTGAACTGGTCGGCCAGGTACTGGGTGCTGCGTTCTTCGCCCACGGTGAACGGCTTGCGGCCCTGCATCTCATCCGAGGAAACGGCTTGCAGGTACTTACTGATAGTGGCGGCGGTGATGGTAGCGGCCGGGGGAGCAGCGGTATAACGCGGCGGCTTACCAGCGCCGGGGTTGCCTTCATGCTTCGCAACTGTCTGGCCAAGAGCAGAAAATGTGGTGGTGCAGAGCAGTAGTAAGGCAGGTAGTGTCGGTTGGCGGTTCATAGCGTAGGGTGAGAAAGACAAGCGCAACGCTTTCTAGGATTACAAGCTAAAAGCTGATTTTTCCTTGGATTCTGAAGGGAGGGAAACTAGCATCTACTTGCTAAGGTCCTATCTACGAAGGCTTGTCAGTTGAACAGGAAGTTACTTTTGCTTTTTCTTGAGGGTTTCCGCTACGGCTTTTTGCAAGAGAGGCCCCATCACCTGATAGCCGGCTAGGGTAGGGTGCACGCCGTCGGTGGCGAGAGTAGAGTTGAGGCCTTGCTGGGCGTCGGCCATGGCGGCGTGGTAATCGAGGTAAGTGAACTGCTGCTGGCGGGCATAGGCTTTTATTTGCTCGTTGAGGGCCACAATCTTAGGTCCCGGACTCAAGCCTTTGCGCCAGGGAAACTCGGTGGCAGGCAGCACCGAGCACAGAATTACCCGCACCCCATTGGCCCGGGCCAGCTCCGCCATCGACATGATGTTATTGAGGGTGGCTTGCGGGTCGTAGGGGCCGGTGTTTTCGGCTACGTCATTGGTGCCGGCCAGAATGGCCACTACGGCAGGGCGCAGGTTCAATACATCCTGCCGAAAGCGTACCAGCATCTGGGGTGAAGTTTGCCCGCTGATGCCCCGCCCCACATAGTCATAGGTTTTGTCGGCGAAAAAAGTGGGGTCGGCTTTGGGCCAGGAATCGGTGATGGAGTTGCCGAGCAGCACCACGCGGGGCCGGTTGGCGGCGGGGGCGGGTAGCTGCTGATTGGCGGCGGCATAGCGGGCGAGTTTAGCCCAGTCGGTACGCAAAGGGTCTTCCTGCTTGGCTGGTGGTGTTTGTTGAGCTAGGAGCGGGGTGGTCAGAAAGCTCAAGGCCAACATCGGAACTAGGATCCACTTCATAAGAAGTTTACTTTAAAGAAGTGCGCATGGAGGGGCGTAAGGTAGGAAGACAGCGCAAGTTTCCTCTTATTCCGGCGGCTTGTCTGCTGCTTGAGCGCCCGACAGGGTTATCAGGGAAACTTCAATGCATAGCCACTCTGGGCAAGAAACACGCGGAAATCTTTGGTAGTCAGCATGGCAGCTACAGCCTGCTTTTTGTTGGGCGCTTTGGTGTAATACGCCTGGCAGATTTTATAGCCAACGTAGTAGCCAAGGTCACAGGGTTTTTCGGGCGTCTCCTGCTCGGAGTTGGCCAGCCAGTTCTTGGTATAGGTGCCGTTCATTTCCTGGCGGAAAGCAGTCCACAACTCCTGCTCGTGGGCGTTGCCGTACTCGTGCAAGCGGGCGTTATTACCAAGGAAGCCAGTAACCAGCTCAGTCACAAAATCGGCCATGCCTTCCCGAATAGCGGCCCCGAGCAAAGTGCCGTCGTTGGGCTGCTGCACGTTGTGCGTCATTTCGTGCGTCACCAAATTTGGCATGTTCGTTATCGGACCGCAGCGGTTACGTCGCACCAGGAGTAGCTCCAAGGTATCAACGCCAGGACCATTGGCAGTTTGGTGGCCTTTCTGGCATAGCCAATAGCAGCAGAGTTCAAGCAAACGAAAGTAGGGCTAAGCACAAGTATGGCAAGCCCTTTTCGGTGGTTCAAGCTACTTTCACTGGATTTTCGCCCTTACTGCTACCTGCGCACTGCTGGCTACTACATGCTGACCCGCATCCAAACCGCCCTTACCCAGCTCGAAGCCGCCCACGGCATCCGGATTCTCTACGCCTGCGAGTCGGGCAGTCGGGCCTGGGGCTTCCCCTCCCCGAACTCCGACTACGACGTGCGGTTCATCTACGCTCATCCCACCGACTGGTACCTAACGCTCGACGACGGCGCCGACACGCTCAACTTTCCGGTCGACGACGAGCTAGACTTGGCTGGTTGGGAGCTGCGCAAAGCACTGAAGCTGCTGCGCGGTTCTAATGCCGCGCTTTTCGAGTGGTTACAGTCGCCGGTGGTGTACGCAGAAGCAGCCGGATTTCAAGCCCAGCTTGCGCCGCACCTGACCAGTTGCTGGAACGCGCGGGCCGGGCTGAACCACTACACCGGGTTGATGCGGCGCGGGGTAGAAGACGATTTAGTTGCCGCAGATGTTCGCTTGAAGCGGCTCTTTTATGCCCTGCGCTCCTCACTGGCGGCCCGCTGGATTCAGCTGCAACCCACCGAGGTGCCGCCCATGGAATTCCGGCAGCTGCGGCAGGTCCTGCCGCCCGAGTTGAACGAGGTGGTAGACGAGTTGCTGGCCCGAAAGGCCACGGCCGACGAGAAAACCACTGTGCCTCGTCCGGCGCTGCTGGTCGATTTCTTGCAAGCGGAATACGAGGCCGCGCTGGCCGCCCACGCCACGCTGCCTATTGCTAGAGTGGCCGACCCTACGCCCGCGCTAGACGCCTTGTTCCGAACCTTGCTTCCAGCTTCTTCCTAAACCTTCCGCCGGCCTCTGCGAAACTTTGCCTCCGTTGCACAACTCAGCACCTGCGCCGAAAGCACAACCCATGACCATTTCCGACCTGCGCCAGCGCGGCCTTATTCTCTTCGAAGCCATTAGCGGCAGCCGCGCCTACGGCACCCATCTGCCTCACTCCGATACCGATTTGAAAGGCGTGTTTATTCTGCCAGAAGAAGAGTTTTATGGGCTCGATTACGTGCCGCAGGTAGCCAATGCCACCAACGACGAAGTGTTTTACGAGCTGCGCCGCTTCGTAGAGTTGCTACTCAAAAACAACCCCACCGTGCTGGAACTGCTCGGCACCCCGGCCGACTGCGTGGTATACCGCCACCCGTTGTTCGAGGCATTTCGAGCCGAAAATTTTCTGTCCAAGCTTTGTCGGCAGAGCTTCGCCGAGTATGCCGTAGCGCAGATTCGTAAAGCCAAAGGTTTGAACAAGAAAATCAACCATCCCGAGCCCCCAAGCCGGAAATCGGTGCTAGATTTCTGTTACGTGACCGTAGGCGCCGGCGCGCAGCCAGTGCAGCCGTGGCTAACCCGGCAGGGCCTCAGCGCCGCGCAGTGCGGCCTAGCCAATGTGCCCCACCTCACCGACCTCTACGCCTTATTCATCGACGAGGACCCTAACGGCCGCCACGGCTACCGGGGCCTCGTGCGCGACCCGGAAACTTCGCAGGACGTGCTGCTGTCGGCGGTGCCGAAAGGAGAGGAGCCGGTGGCGTATTTGAGTTTCAACCGCAACGGCTACAGCACCTACTGCCGGGTGTTTCGGGAGTACCACGAGTGGGTAGCCAAGCGCAATGCCGAGCGGTACCAGAACACTGTACAGCACGGCAAAAACTACGACGCCAAAAACATGCTGCACGTGTTCCGGCTCTTGCGCATGGCCGAGGAAATTGCCCTCACCAGCCAGCTCCAGGTCCGTCGCCCCGACCGGGAGTTTTTGCTAGCCATCCGCCGGGGCGAGTTCGAGTACGAGGAATTAGTGCAGCAAGCAGAAACCCTAGTAGAGCGGGTGGAAGCTGCCTTTGCCGCGTCCAGCCTGCCCGAAGCCCCCGACAAAGCCGCCACGGAGCTACTGCTGATCCAGACACGGCGGGCGTGGTACGGAGCTGCCAAATAGCAAAGGTCCTTCTCCGAGTGTGGGAGAAGGACCTTTTTGTAGCTGGAAGCTACCTGGGTGCTAGAGCCTGCTCAAATGCGGCTAGAGCGAGTAGGGGTGCGCTTGGTCTTGGCTTGGCTTCTCTTGTTGAAGTTGAACAGGCTACGATGGCCGCGTCTGCGGTGGCCTTTGTAAATTTTATAGCTGGGGCGGTGAGTGTACCGCTTGGCTTTCATTTTGGCGCGAGCATAGGCAGTAGGACGGCCCGCTTCGGCCGGGGTTGATTCTACACCACTTACAAGTAGCAGGGCAAAAAACAGCAGCAGAGTCCGGATCATAGGAAGTAGAGGTCAGGTGTGTGATGCTGTTATAAACTCAAGAGTGAGGCCAGAAATTGTGTATCAGCCAGAAAACTTTAAATAATTCTGTTTCGTCTTATTCTATGAAGCCAGCTCTTGCGCCTGATAGCCGTCGTTCCAAACAAAAATTTCTTATTAGGTCAATACTGGCGTAGCCATATCGAGAATGTAGCGGGCTTACCTACATAACGCCCGTGCGCAGCTTAAGCAAGTGGTACGCCGCCGAGTGCCGCCTGTTTTCAATATGAGGCTGTTCGCTGCTGTTATAGGGTGTGCTTGGTGTTGTCTTGAGCGTAGGAAGTGGCATAGAGGCACAGGCTTGCGTTATTTGGGCGCGTGTATCTGACGCTTGGTCTTACCTTGGGCGACCTTGTACTTTTGTGCCCTATGCCTTACTCTCTGCTGCTATTTGATTACGACGGTACCCTATGCGATTCGCGCCAGGCCATCAAGCACGCGATGCGCCGTACCTTTGAAATATTAGAGTACCCCGCACCTGATGAGAGCCTGATGGAAGAAGCGGTAGGGCGGGGATTGTTGCTGACCGAGATGCTACTTTGGCTGCACCCGCCTGGTACACCGCCGCTGCCAGCCATCTGGGTGGATACGTACCGCGCTATCTACAACTCCGAATCGGAGGCACTGGTGAACGTGTTTCCGGGAGCGGAGCAAGTCTTGACTACTGCTGCTGCTAGTGGTAAAGAGTCTATCGTTATCAGCAACAAAGGCTTACCGCTGCTAGAAACCTCGCTGAGCCGGCTAGGACTGCGCCAGTATTTCAGCCTGATTCTCGGTGATGCGCCCGGCCGGGTGTTGCCGCTCAAGCCTGACCCAGCCATGTTCACGCAAGTAATTCAGCCTCGGTTCCCCAACGTTAGTCTTGCCCACACGCTCATGATTGGTGATACAGCACCTGACCTGCGTTTCGCCCGCAACTGTGGCATTGCCTCCTGTTGGGCTAGCTATGGCTTCGGCCAGGAAGCCGACAATTTGCCGCTAGGTCCTACATATCGTATCAGTGCCTTGCCGGAACTGTTGCCTCTGCTCTAGTAAGGGTTGTTACCACTGGCTTCGTAATCAGGTGCTTCTTAACAGAAAATAGGTTGTAATTCAGCCTGGTGTGTATATAACCTATGGCAAGTAAAATGTCTGCTGCTTCAGAATTACAACTTCGTGCTGGATTGCTTGGGCTTGCCGTCGGCGACGCGTTGGGCGTGCCAGTGGAATTTCAAAGCCGCGCGGCCCGCCGCCTCGACCCGGTGGTGCATATGCGCGCTTACGGTACCCATAACCAACCCGTCGGCACTTGGTCCGATGATGCTTCCCTTACGTTCTGCCTGGCTGAGGCAATAGCCGATGGTTTCACAGTCGGTAAGGTGGCCGAGAACTGCTGCAGGTGGTACTACCACAACTTTTGGACACCCCATGGCAGTGTTTTCGATATCGGTATCACCACCCGTGAGGCCATTAATCGCCTAAAGGCTGACAATGACCTACTACTAGCTGGGGGTACCGACGAATACAGCAACGGCAATGGGGCTCTGATGCGTATTTTGCCGCTGGCTTTCTACCAAACAGATGCCCCGTTAACTGAGCGTTTCGCCCTGATTTCTGACGTATCGGCCATCACGCATGGACATGTGCGCTCGGCCATTGCTTGTTTTCTGTACATGGAAATGGCACGTTACCTGCTCGCGGGCCTGACACCAACTGCCGCTTACAGCCAACTCTGCCAAACGGTTCCGGCGCAACTTCAAGAATTAAGCCTACCACCTGCTGAAATCAAGCAGTTCGAGTATCTGCTTACCGGCCGGCTGGCTGATTTTCCAGTGCAAGTGATTCGTAGCGGCGGATACGTCATGCATACCCTAGAGGCGGCATTCTGGTGTCTGCTCCGCCATGATACCTTCGCCGAAACCGTGCTGGCCGCCGTCAACCTCGGCGACGATACCGACACGACTGGTGCCGTAGCCGGCGGTTTGGCTGGAATTTGCTACGGAGAGGCGGCTATTCCAGCCGAGTGGCTAGCCGTGCTGGTCCGCCGCTCCGAAATCGAAGACCTTGCCGCTCGCGTAGCTAATCAACCAAGCCGTTAAGAGCAAAGGGTAGGGCCGGCTGCATGTTGTCTGAGGCTTCTAAAGAAACAAAAGCTGCCAGAAGGTTATTAAAAGCAAAAGCCCCGACGAGTACATTACTCATCGGGGCTTTTTATTTCGCATTGCTGCGGTCCGGACGGGACTCGAACCCGCGACCTCCGCCGTGACAGGGCGGCATTCTAACCGACTGAACTACCGAACCAGTTCGCTTGCCTAAAAAGCCAGTTGCTTTTCGGTAAGGTGCTGCAAAGGTAGAGCGCGCGGCGACAATTCCCAACCCAACGGCAATAAAATCGGTAGTTAGAGGCTGCTGTGCACTCTTATGCCTGTTTATCAGGAAGAAAACTTTCTTCGGTAGCTCCCTCAATCAAGCGTGTGACGAGTGAGGTGCTTCGCTTACCTTTGCCTCCTTCCTGTTCTCACCACCAACCCGACGCATTCCTTCCCGGCCAATGCTCCTTGATTTCGAACAACCCATCGCTGCCCTCGAAGGCAAGCTCCGCGAAATGCAACAACTGGCTCTCGATAGCCAAGTAGACGTTTCGGACGCCGTAACGGCCCTTGAGGCCAAAATTAGAGCACTTAAGAAGGAAACATACGCCAACCTTACCCGGTGGCAGCGGGTGCAACTTTCGCGCCACCCGGAGCGGCCCTACACCCTCGATTACATCGAGGGAATGAGCGACAAGTTCGTGGAATTGCACGGCGACCGGACTGTGGCCGATGACAAGGCCATGGTAGGTGGTTTCGGTGAAATAAATGGCCGCTCCGTGATGTTTATCGGTCAGCAGAAAGGCCGTAACACCAAGCAGCGGCAGTTTCGCAACTTCGGTATGCCCAACCCGGAGGGCTACCGCAAGGCGCTGCGCCTGATGAAGCTGGCTGAAAAGTTCGGTAAGCCCATCGTCACGCTCATAGATACACCGGGGGCATTTCCGGGGCTGGAGGCCGAGGAGAGAGGGCAAGGCGAAGCCATTGCGCGTAATCTCAAGGAGATGTTTCTGCTAAAAGTGCCGGTCATCTGCGTCATCATCGGCGAAGGAGCTTCCGGAGGAGCCCTGGGCATTGCCATCGGTGACCGGGTGCTGATGTTGGAAAACACTTGGTATTCCGTGATTTCGCCGGAGTCGTGTTCCAGCATTCTGTGGCGCTCCTGGGATTACAAAGAGCAGGCAGCTGAGGCCCTCAAACTTACCGCTACCGACATGCTGGGCGCCAAACTGGTGGATGGCATTGTGAAGGAGCCGCTAGGTGGTGCGCACACCGACCCCGCCAAAATGATTCAGGCCCTCAAGAAAACCATTCTTAAAACCCTCGACGAACTGGAAGCGCTGCCCCACGAGGAACGTATCAGCCAGCGGATCGACAAGTTCTCGGCCATGGGCGTGGTACTGGAGTAGAATGGTTGCCTGGCATCCTTACCTGTCCTCCAGCCTCAGTTCATGGCGTACTTAATCACTCAATCAGCAACCGATGCATCTTCACACGCTCGATACAGGACTGTTTAAGCTAGACGGCGGCGCTATGTTTGGCGTGGTTCCTAAGAGCATGTGGCAGAAGCTCAATCCCGCCGACGACAACAACATGTGCACGTGGGCCATGCGCTGCCTGCTCGTAGAAGACGGCAATCGGCTGGTCCTCGTCGATAATGGTATTGGCGACAAGCAGGACCAGAAGTTTCGGGGGCACTTTTACTTGCACGGCGACGATACGTTGGAGAAATCCTTGCGTCAGCGCGGCTTTACGGCCTCTGACATCACCGACGTATTTCTGACCCACCTGCACTTCGACCATTGTGGTGGTTCTGTGGTACGGACCCCCGACGACAAGTTGCAACTTGCCTTCCCGAATGCCACGTATTGGAGCAACCAGGCGCACTGGGATTGCGCCGTAACGCCTAATCCGCGTGAAAAAGCGAGCTTTCTGAAGGAGAATATCTTGCCCATTCAGGAGAGTGGCCATCTGAAGTTTGTGAATCCGACAGCAGGCGTGCCGGACGAATTGCCTGCCTTCCAGGAAATCATCTTCGCCGATGGCCACACTGAGAAGATGATGCTGCCCATGATCCGCTATAAAGAGCGCACAGTAGTATTCATGGCTGATTTGCTGCCGAGTACTGGCCACGTGCCCTTACCCTACGTAATGGCCTACGATATGCGCCCCTTGGTGACGATGACAGAGAAAGAGCAAGTGCTGCGCCGGGCCGCCGACGAAAACTGGGTGCTGGTGCTCGAACACGACCCGAGCGTGGAATGCTGCACTGTGCAACACACCGACAAAGGAATTCGGGTGGCCGAGACGCTGCGCTTATCGGACCTGTAAGCTGTAGCGCGTTTTCGGTTTCTGTAACGATTTTTTCACGGTTCTGAAGTGCTTTAGTTCTAGTGTTCGACCCAACTAAACAGGAGCAATCAGCAACTACCCACTCCTTGGGGCTGGCTTTGTCGGGCGGAGGGGCGCGGGGGATAGCGCATTTGGGTGTGCTGGCTGCGCTAGACAAGTTGGAACTACCCTTGGCCCAGTTATCGGGGGTATCGTCGGGAGCTATTGCGGCTGCGTTTTATGCGGCTGGCTTTGCGCCTCGCGAGATTCTGCGGCTGTTCACCAGCGTCAATTTCACCCGCCTCACCCGCCTCTCGCTCAGCCGCTACGGCTTACTTCGCCTCGACGCCGTGCAGGTGTTATTGGCGCAGCACTTGGGCGCGGAGTGCACCTTTGCCGATCTGCACCGCCCTCTGACGCTGGTAGCCACTGACCTGACCGAGGGTGTTTCCGTTTATTTCTCAGCGGGCCTGCTGATTCCGCCGCTGCTGGCTTCTTCTGCCGTGCCTATTCTGTACCGGCCAGTTGAGTTTGAAGGTCGGCAACTGGTAGACGGCGGATTGCTCAACAACTTGCCCGTGGAGCCTCTGCTAGGCAAAGGCCTGCGCGTGATAGGCGTCAATTGCAACCCCACCAACCGGGCGGCGCGCGTTACCACGTTCCGGACGCTGGTGGAGCGCACTCTCAACCTGGCCATTAACGCCAACACCACGCTCAACAAGCAGCAGTGCGATTTGCTGCTGGAACCACCAGAACTGCGCCTGTATCGTACACTCGACTACCGGTTGGGGCAGGAGTTGTTCGATATCGGCTATCAGCATACCATGGCGCAGGCCACAGCCCTAACGGCGCTGCTTCAGGGAAGCTCTACCAGCGAGCCGGGTGACTCGCTTTAGCAATTCAAGCATTTACTTCTAGCTTTACTTCCGGCCTGAACCCACACAGGCCCTTATTTTCTGCATGGCTGCGCGCAAAACCTCTACGTTCTGGTACTACATCGCTAAAGCAATTTTCTGGGTAGCTGGCTGGAAGCTCAACGGCGTAGTGCCGCCCACCATCAAGAAGAGCATGATGATTGCCGCTCCTCACACCAGCAACTGGGACTTTATTATGGCCCGTGCGGCCTTTTTCCTCATGGACGTGGACGTGCGGCTGACCATCAAAAAAGAGTGGACTACAATTCCGCTTCTCGGTGGCCTGGTGCGCTCCTTAGGCGGGCTGGCCGTGGACCGGAGCAAAAACAACAGCCTAGTAGACGGCATGGTTCAGCTGTTCGATGAGCGCGACGAACTGGTAATCCTTATCACTCCGGAAGGAACCCGGGCCTACCAGCCTCGTTGGCGCAAAGGGTTCTATTTTGCTGCGTTGGGCGCCGGGGTGCCTATTCTGTTGGGCTTTCTCGATTACAAGAAAAAGGAAGCGGGGGTTGGTCCGGCTATTTACCCCACCGGCGACTACGAAGCTGATCTAGAAAAAATCAAAGCTTTTTATCGTACTAAGTCGGGCCGCTTTCCAGAGAAAGGCGTTCGTTAAGTGGAAGCAGGCCCAACTGGAAGGCAACCTGTTTAGGTACTCAAGCGTGCACTCGTTAACCTTAGCGTTTTGGTATGGAAAAGCTGCAAACACTACTCTGGATTCTGCTGGGCGTTGGCGTATTTGTGTGGCGCATGATCCAAAAAGCCCGTGAGGCTATGGCCCGTGAGCAACGCGAACGGCCGAAGTCTACGGGCAAAGTGCCCCCGCTGCCTACCGCTTCTTTTCAGGAAATGCTCAAGCAGATGCAGGCCCAAAACACCGCTGGTAATCCAGCCACGGCGTCCGCGCCGGCCGTTCCTGCCAATAAGCAAACCACCCCAGCCGGCCGACCGCTCCCCCAGGAAAAAGTGCCGGTTCCTCGGAGCCTAGAGCAAACCACAGTGATACCAAAGTCCTTGGAGAAGTCCAGAGAAGCCCGCTCGTTGGAAGTTCCGCTGCATGAAGCCAGGCGAGCCGCCGCTTTGCCCCGCGCCAATACGCAGCACGGCCAGGAGGATTATTGGAGTCGCACACAAACTCGCCGCAAAGAGCAGCCATCCAGCAGTTTAGCCGACCGGCTACGGAATCCGGCCGATTTACGAGCCGCTTTTGTGCTGGGTGAGATTTTGCAGCGCAGGTTTTAAGCGTTGTCAGAACTGTTCAGACGCAAACTGCGCCCAACGTCAGGTCAACTTGACCTAACGTTGGGCGCAGTTTGTTGAAGGCCTAAGCAACAGCACCGATTGGTGTGTTAGTCTTGCGTTAAGGCATACGTAACGAGGTTGGCCCCCATACGCAAAGCGGCATCGTGGGTAGCGGGTGTGTCTTCGGGATAGGTGCCGAGGTCTTCCCAGCCGTTGCCTAAGTCGCACTCATAGCTGTAGAAGCACACCAATCGTCCTTTGTAGAGCAACCCGAAACCTTGCGGGCGCTTGGCGTCGTGCTCATGCACTTTAGGTAATCCCTTCGGGAACTGGAACTTCTGATGATAGATCGGGTGGGAGAAAGGAAGCTCCACAAAGTCTAGCTCGGGAAACACCTTCTTCATTTCAGGCCGGATGAATTTATCGAGGCCGTAATTGTCGTCGATGTGCAGAAAGCCCCCGCCAATAAGGTAGCGCCGCAGGTTTTTTGCCTCGCCTTCGGTGAAAGCCACGTTGCCGTGGCCCGTCATGTGCACGAACGGGTATGTCAGCAACTCCGGTGAATCCAGCTCCACGGTAGCCTCGTCGGGCGCGATGTTGGTGTGCAACGTCTGGTTGCAGTAGCGAATCAGGTTGGGCAACGAGGTTTTGTTGGCGTACCAGTCGCCGCCGCCGCCGTAGTGCAGCTTGGCTATGCGGAAGCTAGGAGCTAGCGGCGCGGCAGCCGTAAGACAAAACAGAAGCAGAAAAGTCAGCAGGTTTTTCAGCATAAGATATTCAACCCAGAACAGGCGTATTAGCAAACAAAGTAATAGATAACCGAGAAAGTTCAGGCTTGTAGTATCGGTTCAAGTTGTTTGTCTATTATTGTCGAGCCTGATGTGTGCTCCAAGGCGCGTAGGCATCTGGTGGGTTGCTGCGGTTCCCCTCATTTCTTGCTGATCGATAAACCACTTACTCCGTCACGATACCCTATCCATCCTTTATGGTAACCGGCAAAGATCTAATAGCGCTGGGGTTGAAGCCCGGTAAGCGGTTCAAGGAAGTTCTTGAGCATATCAATGCCCACCATCTGGAAGGCGACGCCCTGTTGGCCTACCTCGATACCATGAGGCCTGCGCCAGAACTGCCCTTGCTGAACGAGCCAGTGCCTTTTCATGAGAATATTCGGGCCGACACGGCGGTGGAGCAAGCCAACATCGACTACGTGAGGCAGTCGATGCAGCAACTGATGCGTACGCCAACGGTGGTGGCCGGCGCCATCATGCCTGACGCCTGCCCAGCTGGACCTTTGGGCACTATTCCGGTCGGCGGCATTGTGGTTACCCGTAATGCCATTCACCCCGGCATGCACAGCGCCGATATATGCTGCTCCGTGATGCTAACCAATCTGGGCAAGGTGAACCCTAAAAGCGTGCTCGACACTGCGCAGCAAATCACGCATTTCGGTCCTGGTGGCCGCTCGCCCGAGCGGCAGTTTGGGTTGCCCGCAGAAATAGAGGCAGAGTTTCACACCAATCCATTCCTCAACTCGTTGCGCAGCCTCAACTTCGCCCGCGAGCATCTAGGCACGCAAGGTGATGGCAACCACTTTCTTTACGTTGGGATTTCGCGTGCTACCGGCGACACAGTATTGGTGACTCATCACGGCTCCCGAGGCGTAGGCGCCGCGCTCTACACGCAAGGCATGAAAGTAGCCGAACGATTCCGCCAGGTGCTTTCGCCGGAAACCAACCCGCACAACGCTTGGATTCCCAGCGAGTCAGAAGAAGGCGCGCAGTACTGGGCGGCGCTGCAAACTGTTCGGAAATGGACCAAACAAAATCACCTATGTCTGCACGAGGCCATTAGTAGAGAACTTGGGGCTGCAGTGCAGCAGCGCTACTGGAACGAGCATAATTTCGTGTTTCGCGACGGTGACTTGTACTACCACGCCAAGGGAGCCACGCCGCTCGACCCGAAGTTTATGCCCGACATCACGGGGCCACGCATCATTCCGCTGAATATGGCCCAACCTATTCTGATTGTGGAAGGCACCACCACCGGCACCAACCTAGGCTTCGCGCCCCACGGGGCCGGCCGAAACCTGAGCCGCACCCGCCACAAATACAGCAAGCTTGGCCAAACCAAAGAAGACCTCTTTGCCGAGGAAACCCAGGGTATTGACGCTCGGTTTTACTTCAATCAAATTGATATTTCCGAGTTGCCTAGCGCCTACAAGGATGCTAGCGACGTCAAGCAGCAGATTACGGATTTCAACTTGGCTACCACCATCGACGAGATTCAGCCCTACGGCTGCATCATGGCCGGCGATTGGGAGCAAGATGCGCCCTGGCGTAAAAAGAAGCTAGCCAAGGAAGCTGCTCGTTTAGCGGCCGCCGATTCCCAGGCCGATGGCTCGGCGCTGCAGGCGGAATAACGGCATCGGCAAGTGCAGTTACTTATTCTCGCACGACATGCACGGTGTGGACGGCGGCCAGCGCGGCGGTTTCAGTGCGCAACCGTGAGGCTCCGAGCGTAACCGGGCGAATACCACGGGCAAAGGCGGCTTCAATTTCTTGTGGGGTAAAGTCGCCCTCCGGGCCAATAAGAACGCAGCAGCCACTGGCAGCGGCAGCTACGCGAGCCAGTGGCGTCCGCTCTCCCTCTTCTAAATGCGCAATAAACGTAGTGTCGCCGGCCACAGTGGGTAAAAACGCCGCGAAGTCCGCCAGCTCATCCATTTCTGGCAGCCACGCCTGACCTGATTGCTTGAGGGCGCTAACCGCAATTTTGTGCAGGCGGTCCAGCTTGAGCTCACGCCGCTCGGAACGGGCACAGCGCAGAAACGATAACCTGTCGACCCCTATCTCAGTAGCCTTTTCCACCAGCCACTCCATCCGGTCGAGGTTTTTGGTGGGGGCCACGGCTACGTGCACAAAGTAGGAACGGCGCGGCACCTGTTGTCCCTCAACCACGCGCAACCGGCAGCGCTTCGCATCGGCGGCCTCCACTTCGGCCCGAAAGACGCCGCCGCGGCCATTTACCAACTCTACAGTCTCGCCTGTGGTTAGGCGCAGCACCCGCACTGCGTGTTTGCTTTCGTCTTCAGGTAGCGTGTAGGTGGTGCCCGCTAGGTCGGGAGCATAGAAAGTGTGCGGCATAAGGCAAAGATAGAGGGATGCGCAGTTGAAACAGAAAACCCTGCCAGCCAGAGCCAGCAGGGCTTGCGTAGCCAGAAAGAGCAGCTAGGCTGCTGGCTTGCTTACGGCGCTACCACTTACTTGAGGGTTTCGTTTAGAATAGCTGCTAAGCGTACGCCGGCCTGCTCGATGCGCAGTTTCATCAGCTCGGCGTGAGCAGGATAGTACTTGTAGTCGACGTCACCGTTGGCGGGGGCATCTCCATATATCTTCTCGCTGGCCTGATATGACTCCCACAGCCACTGCTCTGGCGCGTCTTTCTGCCAAGCCTTCACTTGCTGGCCGCGCAGGTGGTGCTCGTACTGGCCCGCTATTTCGGTGTAGGTAAGCCCTTGATAGTCAAGTAGGCCACTATCCCAGAGGCTGTGCAGGTTGGTGTCCTTGCCGCGGTACTTCAGCTTGATATCATTGCCGCCTTTGTCCTCGGCATGGCCCGCGTGCAGGGGCTGATGCACATCGCCCACGATATGAACCACAAACTTGAGAGCTGCCAAACGTTCCGGCTGCGTCTTCTTGGAGTCCTTCAAAATTCCCAGCTGCGTTATCAGCGCACTGTAAGCGTTAGGCTCTGTTTGGGCTTTGAGTTGCTGCACGTATTGGTCGTGGTTCAGGCCAGATGCCGTGTTCACGTAGTGCCAAGGAGCCGTTTCTTTGAATTCCGGGTAGTAGCGAATTTCGTCGGGCCACGTGCTAACCAGTGGCAGGGTTTCAGTGCCCAACAGCTTCTGAATTTCCTTTTTAGTACGACGGGACAGGTGATTCTCGGCAATTTTGCCAATGGCGCGGTGCCCGTCTACTCCCCAGGCCCATAAGTGGAGAGGAGTGAGCAACAGCAGTACAACTGGCAGGAAGCGCTTGCGCATGAATACAGAAGAGTAAAGGGTACATTGAAGCCGCAAAATTAGCCCATAAAACCCAACTTTGGGCGGGTTGTCTTACTCTTGCTCATCTACCCTCAACGGCAAGCAATAGGTATGTTCCTATGACTAGTGCAGACTACAGTTCACATTTGCTTTGGATGCGAGCAAATGCCAAATGACAGCGGAAAAGAAATTCAAACTGATGCCACAGTATATCCTGCCTTGCGTCAATGGTTTATTGCAGTGGGCCATAAACTAGACAACAGCTACTACAACGAAAAAGCCCCGCGGGCTTAATACCAACGGGGCTTTCACTATGAGCGGCTATCTACTTTATACGCTAGCAACCAGTTCTGCCTTGGGAGCACCCGCCAATATTTCAGCGTTTGCGAAATCTGCGTACTTCTTGAAATTCTCAACAAACTTGGTAGCTAAGTCAGCGGCGGTTCTATCATAGCCCTCTTTGTCAGCCCACGTGTCACGTGGATCGAGAATATGGTCGGGAACGTTGGGCACATAAGCAGGTACCGACACACCGAAAATAGGGTGGGTGCTGAATTCCACGTTAGTTAATTCCCCGTCGAGCGCTGCCGTAATCATGGCCCGCGTGTAGCTTAGTTTCATGCGAGAACCCACGCCGTAGGAACCACCTGTCCAGCCGGTGTTTATCAGCCACACATTCACATCCGGGTTCTCATCCATTTTCTTGCCGAGCATTTCGGCGTATTTGGTTGGGTGCAGAGGCAGGAACACGGCCCCAAAACACGCCGAGAATGTGGTTTGCGGCTCCGTAATGCCCATTTCGGTGCCCGCTACTTTGGCCGTGTAGCCCGACATGAAATGATACATGGCGTGGCTCTTGTCTAGGCGGCTGATAGGAGGGAGCACCCCGAAGGCATCGGCTGTCAAGAAGAAAATATTCTTGGGGGCATCGGCTACCGAGGGCTCAATGGCATTCGGGATGAAATGAATAGGGTAAGCCGTACGAGTGTTTTCCGTCACCGATTTGTTGGCGTAGTCGACGGTAGTGGTGCCAGGAATGAAGCGAGTGTTTTCTACAATAGCACCAGCGCGAATGGCATTCCATATTTCCGGCTCTTTCTCCGCGCTCAGGTCGATAACCTTGGCGTAGCAGCCACCCTCAAAGTTGAATATGCCGGCATCTGGTGTCCAGCCGTGCTCATCGTCGCCTACAAGGCCCCGGTTAGGGTCGGCGGAAAGCGTGGTTTTTCCGGTGCCGGAGAGGCCGAAGAAAATAGCGGTGTCGCCGTCTCTACCCACATTGGCCGAGCAGTGCATGGGTAGCGTGTGCATCTGGTGCGGAAGGAGATAATTGAGTACTCCGAAAATGCCCTTCTTCATTTCACCGGCGTAGCCCGTGCCACCCAGCAAAATCATCTTCTTCGAGAAGTTGATGATGGCAAAGTTTTTCTGCCGCGTGCCATCTACCGCCGGATCGGCCTCAAAACCAGGAGCACAGATAATAGAGAAATCCGGCGTCCAACTGGTGTCTGCGCCGGGCTCAGGGCGCAAGAACATGTTGTAGCAGAATAAGTTGTGCCAAGCTAGCTCGTTCACCACGCGCAACTTGAGCTGGTAATCGGGGTTGGCGCCAGCATAGGCTTCACGAACGTAAAGCTCCTTGTCGGCCAGGTACGCCACCATCTTTTGGTGCAGCTGATCGAATTTCTCAGCGTCGAAGGGGATGTTGATGTCGCCCCACCACACACTGTCGGCCGTGTTGGCATCTCGAACAATAAACCGGTCTTTGGGCGAACGGCCCGTAAACGTGCCGGTGTCGGCCATTAAAGCTCCAGTATCAGTCAGGACACCTTCCTGCCGATGTAGTGCTTGTTGCACCAGTTCATCGGGCGTAAGGTTGAGGTGTATTTGAGTGACTTCCGTGAAACCCAAGGGTCGTAGGCGAGTGAGGACAGTGGCGGCGGAATTCGTCATACTGGGCGGGAACAGGGTGGGGGGTTTTAGAGGTAGATGGGGAATCTGACAACAAAAATATAGGAAAAACACGAGCCGCAAACGTTTCCGGAGAAATTACTAGCGAATTTTCGCTGGTTTTACCTTGCTAAACTAACGCGTGTTCGTAAACAAAGTTTTGTAGCTTTACCAACTACCGTCTGGTTGCAGCCAGCAGCCTTTTCCCTCACTCACCTCATTCTTCTTCATGCAAACTACCTCCGCTGTGCGGGAGCAACCTAACACGCAGCAGGGCCACCCCCCTGGACTTTATCTGCTTTTCTTCACGGAAATGTGGGAGCGGTTCAGCTACTACGGTATGCGGGGCCTTCTCATGCTTTACCTGTCAAAAACTGCTTTAGAAGGTGGCCTGGGCATTAATGCCGCTAGTGCTTCTCTGATTTATGGCTACTTTACTGGCTTCGTATACCTGACGCCCATTATTGGTGGTTGGCTTGCCGACAAGTACATCGGCCAACGCAGAGCTATCCTTATAGGTGGTCTGACGATGGCCGTTGGGCAGTTCTTTTTGTTTATGCAGCCGAGCCTGTCAACTCAAGGCGTCTTTTTTGGGTTGCCTTGGCCAACATTGCTAGGCTTGTTGCTGCTAATTCTGGGGAATGGCTTTTTTAAGCCTAATATCTCAACGATTGTAGGCAAGCTGTACGAACAAGGCGACCCTCGCCGCGACGCAGCCTTCACAATCTTCTACATGGGCATCAACACGGGGGCCTTTCTAGCGCCTCTGGTATGCGGCTACTTTGCGGAGGACTTGTTTGCCACCAAAACCGTGGTAAATGGCATAGAGCAGGTGGCAAGCTATGGCTTCCGCTACGGCTTTCTTGCTGCTGGTATCGGCATGTTGCTCGGCCAGTTAGCATTTAACTTGTTGGGAACGCGCTTTTTGGGAGACACGGGTATGTATCCAGAAGGTCGCAACGAAGACAAAACTATAACCAAGGCCCCACTCACAAAGGAGGAGACGGACCGTATGGCTGTAATCTTCATTATTACGCTGTTTGTGGTGTTCTTCTGGGCCGGTTTCGAGCAAGCGGGTTCTTCTCTGACCTTGTACACAGACAAATTTATCGACCGTGAGGTAGGGGGCTTCTTGATTCCAACTTCGTGGTTTCAGTCGGTCAACGCAGGATTCATTGTATTGCTAGGCGCGCCAGTCGCGGCGCTTTGGGTATATCTGGGCCGTCGTGGCCGAGACTTGAGCATTCCTGTGAAAATGGGCCTGGGAATGGTGCTGCTAGGAGTAGGCTTCCTATTTATGGTAGGTGCAGTGATGCAACGGGGCGGTGATATTGCCGACCAGACCATCAAAGCCAGTATCTGGTGGCTACTCGCAACGTATTTCTTCCACACAGTAGGGGAGTTGTGCTTGTCTCCAGTGGGCCTTTCCATGGTGTCGCGCCTGTCACCTGCGGCTCTTACCTCCATGCTAATGGGTGTGTGGTTTCTTGCTCCCTTTGTGGCGCAGATTGCCGGGGGCTACATTGCTGCCTACGTTGAAGAGCTAGGCGCCTTGAAAGTGTTTGGCTTGATTGCCGGCTTCGTTATTCTAGCCGGGTTGATTCTTATTGCCATTGCTAAGAAGCTCTTCCACATGATGCACGGGCGGGGGTAAGTCCTTGTCTGTTATTCCTGCTCATCGTGTGCAGACGAAACAGTACATCGTAAGCTGTTTCTTTCTGAATACTTAAGCTGAGTACGTTGCCACTAAGCATAAAAAAGCCCCACTGGAATCTTTCCAGTGGGGCTTTTTAGTATCTGAGCTAAGTCAGACGGTGATGTCTTACATCATGCCGCCCATGCCACCCATGCCGCCTGGAGCACCGCCATGGCTATGCTCTTTCTCGGCTTCTGGCTCATCGGAAATCACACACTCAGTGGTTAGGAGCAAACCAGCAATAGAAGCGGCATTCTCCAAGGCCAAGCGCGTTACCTTAGTGGGGTCGAGGATACCGGCCGCCATCAGGTTTTCGTACTTGTCTTCGCGGGCGTTGTAACCGTAGTCACCTTTGCCTTCGCGCACTTTCTGCACTACTACTGAGCCTTCGCCACCGGCGTTGCCCACGATAGTGCGAAGCGGTGCTTCGAGAGCCGTGCGGATGATGTTCACACCAGTGCGCTCGTCGAGGTTGAGGGTGTTTACACCTTCGAGGGCGTCGAGGGCGCGCACCAATGCAACACCACCACCTGGTACTACACCTTCCTCAACGGCGGCGCGAGTAGCATGCAGGGCATCGTCAACACGGTCTTTCTTCTCTTTCATTTCCACTTCGGTAGAAGCACCGATGTAGAGGATAGCTACACCGCCCGACAGCTTGGCGAGACGCTCTTGCAACTTCTCCTTGTCGTAGTCCGAAGTAGTGGTTTCGATTTGAGCTTTAATCTGGTTGATACGGCTGGTGATGCCGTCTTTGTCACCTTTGCCATTGACAATCGTGGTGTTGTCTTTGTCAATGATGATCTTCTCAGCCGTACCCAAGTAGTCGAGGGTAGCGCTATCGAGCTTGTAGCCACGCTCTTCGGAAATAACCGTACCGCCCGTCAGGACCGCAATGTCTTCCAGCATCGCCTTCCGACGGTCGCCGAAGCCAGGGGCTTTTACAGCAGCAATCTTCAACGAGCCGCGGAGCTTGTTTACTACCAAGGTAGCAAGTGCTTCGCCGTCAACGTCTTCCGATACAATAACGAGGGGCTTGCCAGTCTGAACAACTTGCTCCAACACAGGCAGCAACTCCTTCATGGTGCTCACCTTCTTGTCGTAGATCAGGATGTAAGGCGAGTCGAGCTCGACTTCCATCTTCTCTGGATTGGTAACGAAGTAAGGAGACAAGTAGCCACGGTCGAACTGCATGCCTTCCACCGTTTTCACTTCGGTTTCAGTACCACGCGCTTCTTCTACCGTGATAACGCCTTCCTTGCCTACTTTGTCCATGGCATCGGCAATCATCTGGCCGATTTCCATGTCGTTGTTGGCCGAAATAGCACCTACTTGGGCGATTTCCGAAGAGTTTTCAATTTTCTTCGACTGGGTCTTCAGGTTGGCAACTACAGCTTGTACAGCTTTGTCGATGCCGCGCTTCAGGTCCATCGGGTTGGCACCAGCAGCTACGTTCTTGGAACCAGCAGCATAGATAGCCTGCGCCAGAACAGTAGCGGTAGTAGTACCGTCACCTGCCTGATCAGCGGTTTTGGAAGCTACTTCCTTCACCAACTGGGCACCCATGTTCTCGATTGGGTCGCTCAATTCAATTTCTTTGGCTACCGTCACACCGTCTTTGGTGATGGTTGGGGCGCCGAATTTCTTGTCGATAACCACGTTGCGGCCTTTCGGGCCGAGGGTTACTTTCACGGCGTTAGCCAGTTTGTCTACGCCACGCTTCAGCTTGTCACGGCCGTCGGTATCGAATTGGATGTTCTTAGCCATCTTAAGTTCGGATGTTTGAAATCAGGGGAGAAAGGAATGGGGCTTAGATTACGGCGAAAATATCCGACTCCCGCATAATGAGGTAGTCTTGGCCGTCGATGGTGATTTCGGTGCCGGCATACTTGCCGTAGAGCACTTGGTCGCCAACTTTTACTTGAGGCTGGATGGTGGTGCCGCTATCGGCCACTTTGCCTTCGCCTACGGCTACTACTTCGCCGCGCTGTGGCTTCTCCTTGGCCGTATCGGGGATAATAATACCCGACTTGGTTTTCTCCTCGGCGGCGGCAGGCGCGATAATTACGCGGTCAGCCAGCGGTTTCATGCTAAGCGACATATTGTACGTTTTGGTTGAAAGGTTTACTTGAAACAAGGTGGTGTCCGCCTCCCCTCACTTCCTATGCCAGCCCGGCGAAACCTGACAGAATGAACACTAAAAAGGCGCATTGCGTCAGGATTATGTACAAAGCCTGCCAGACCTGACAGGGCGGCTGCGCCTCGTTATAGTAACAAGCTCGCTTGCATACTAGCACAGCCAGCACCAAAAGGGCATAAAAAAAGAGCTTCCCTTCTGGAAAGCTCTCTCCTAAGAAATACAGATGGGAGTACTACTGTGCTGGTGGAGGACTAGCCGGAGCCGATGCAGGCTGCTGACCGGCCGGGGCTGCCGCGCCACCGGGTGCTGCTGCTCCAGGAATAGCGGGTGCAGGCGCAGCTGGCAAACGAGTTTCGAGAGCTTTGCGCTGGTTTACGCTTCGTACCGGGCCGGTGCCGGCTGAGGTGCCATTGAGTACATGCGTGCCGAGCGTCAGAACCATCAAGCCGATAGCGAAGCCCCACGTGAGGCGCTCTAGCAAGTCGCCCGTGCGTTTCACGCCCATCAGGTTTGCAGCACCACCCGAACCAAACTGGCTCGACAATCCACCGCCCTTGGGGTTCTGAGCCAGTACTACAACGGCCAGCAAGAAACACACGATAAGAATGATAACAATGAGCGTAATGTACATCTATTCGAGAGTTTTCAGTTGTTGAATTTGGTCGGCAAAGTACGCGCTTTTTTCCGGCTGACGCACCATTAGCTGTTCATATATTTCGATAGCCCGGTCCTTTTTGCCTTGTTTTACCAATATTTTGGCGAGGCTTTCAGAGGCTAAAGCTGGTTGCGCGTGCGTGCTTCGAGCCGCCAAATCGGTCTGCTCATTTACGAGCGGCAATACTCCTGGCGACTTGAGGCGGGGCTGTACCTTCAGGAATCGGTTAATAAGATCGAAGGTCGATGGCGCTGCCGGCGCAGGCTGAAGCTTGCTGACACTAACCGCGTGTTCATGCAAGAGCGCATCGGGCGGAAAGAAACTGGTTGCGGGCAGAGGAAGCGTCAGTTCATCGTCTTGCAGCTGAAGGGCATACCCAAAGCGGCTGCCCCCTTCCAACAAAGCGTACCCCAGATCAATGTCTGCCCGGAAAGGTGGGGCCAACGCCGTGGCTGCCAGCGGAGCTTCTTGGTTTGGAGTGGTGCTAGTATCTTCTTCCTCGAGTCCCGGCAACTGATACAAAATGGGAACGGGGAGTTTGCTGGGTTCTGTTAGCCCGAACTCGAAACGTGAAGAGCCCACTTCAGCTGGTGGGCGGATAGGGGGGGCAACTGCTGGCAAGGCTTCTTCCGAGTCGATAGCCGGAGCAGCCTCAACTTCCAATTCGGAATGAACAGGCTGCTTTACTGCAATAGCAAGTGCTTCTTCATTGGCAGTGGGTTCCGTAGCGAAATCTTCGCTATCCGACTCGTTTGGCGCAGCTAGTTCTACCTCTTCTACTTGCTCATCTGCAGCCAGAACCGCTGGGGCCTCTGTTGCTTCAGAGGGATAGAGTGGCGTGGTAAACTCCTGAGGCTCCAACTGCTCTACTGGCTCTACCAAGCTTTCAGCTGCAGTGGGAGTGACTGGAAGGGACTCTAACGCCAACTCTTGGTTTTCCTCGATGGGTAACTCCGCATTTGTCGGCTCAGATGCAGGAATAGTGGATTCGGGCAGCGAATCAAGAGGGGTAGCCACTGGTACAACCTCTTCTTCCGCCATTGTTTCCACTTCTTCCTGAGGCTCCAACGGCTGGACGTCTTCTGTTACCAGCGACTGAAAAAAAGCGGTGGAACTACCTGCACCGGAGGCGGAAGCCGGCAAACTAGCTTCTGCGGGCAATTCCTTGGGAGCCGATAACTCGACGGTGGCAGGGGCTGGTTGCTCTAACAGTTGCCGTAGCAGTTGGCGGTCGGCAGCGTAGGTGGCTGCTCGTCGCAGACGCTGGCTGGCTAGCATGCTGCCCTGGTCGTGGGCTGCTTTCGCGAGCAGTATGTGGGCCGTCTGGCAGTAAGGAAAAGCCGCTGCCAACTGCTCTAGCTCCCGAATTTCAGTTTCTGAAATACTGCCCACGTGGTTGAGAATATGCAACAGCGACGCGCGGGTCATAGAATAGAAGCCTGAGTGGGTTGACAAGTAAGTTGTTGACGGCTAGCGTGCAATCAACAAGTGAGAAACGTAGCGGCCGCTGGCTGCTACGTTTCAATCGGCAAGGATACGGTAATTAAACCATTCAGCCGACAACTCACCAGTTGGCTACCGACTTGTTGAATACGTCTGTGATGATTCGTTGCGTGACCCGGCGCACAGCAGCGGGGTCGTTGTTGATGCTGGCAATATCCTGCGTGGCCGGAAAGTCTTCGGGCTGCTGGAAGGTCTGCTCGAAATCCTGGGTAGGGTCCTTGGTGTTAGTGAATTTCACGCGTACTTGAATGGTCAGGCGGTTTACACCGGCCTGGTCGCGGCCGTCCTGCTGCTGGATAGCCGCGGGTGCATAATCGAATGCAATTATCTCACCTTCAAACTGTAAGTCTCCGTCCCGAGGCACCTGCTTGATGGACGTATTGCGCTGGAAGTAGTCTTTGAAGTCTTCGGTGAAGCGTTGCGACAAAGAAGAAGGACCATTGTTGGATGTATTCTGGAAGGTGGAGATAGAAATGCTCTTCACAGAAGGGTCGATGTTGGTGCCGCTAAAAGAATAGACGGAGCAGCCAGTCAGTGCCAGCAGGAATACCAACGAAAAGCTCAACATCCAACTGCTTAGGCTCTTTGGGCCACTACGCTTGTTCCAGGTCATACTGCTTGAGTTTGCGATACAGGGTGCGTTCGGAAATACCCAGGTCGTGGGCGGCGTATTTGCGCTTGTTGTGGTGTTTTTTCAGCGCCTTCATAATCATCTCTTTCTCTTTCGCCTCTAGCGAGAGAGTTTCCTCTTCGGTTTCGTGCGGAATATCTTCTACCCGCTGCACATCTTCCTCGTAGTCAGTGGTATCATCCACTGAATTGGGCGTGAGGATATATTCTGTCGCTCCTCCATCAGCAGAAGGCTGCCGTAAGGGCCGTGGACCGCCATCGTAGGGGGCTGGAGTTAAGTTGGTAAACAGGTGGCTGTTTTGGCGCAGCATTTCCTGCGTTTCCTGGGGGCGCTGACCAGTAGCCATATCCAGCACCAGCTTCTTGAGGTCCGTCATGTCGCGGCGCATATCGAAGAGCACCTTGTACAGCAAGTCACGCTCAGAGTACGTGTTGCCGGCCCCATCGGTGGCTGCGCCGGCCGCGTGCAAAAGCATGGGTAAGCGGCTGCTTTGGTCGGCGGGTAGGTACTGGCGCAGACGACGCGCGTCCACCTCCCGGTCGGTTTCCAGCACCGACATTTGCTCGGCCACGTTCTTAAGTTGCCGAATATTGCCGGGGAAGCGGAAGCGCTGTAAATCCTGCACAGCATCCGGCGTCAACGACACTGGTTTTACCCGATAACGGTCAGCAAAATCAGTAGCAAACTTTCTGAATAATAGATAGATGTCGTCGCCCCGCTCACGTAGTGGTGGAACTATGATAGGCACTGTATTCAGGCGGTAGTACAGGTCTTCACGAAAGCGGCCTTCGCGCACGGCATCCAGCAAATTTACGTTGGTAGCTGCTACTACACGCACGTCAGTTTTCTGCACTTTGCTGGACCCAACTCGAATAAACTCACCGTTTTCCAGCACCCGTAGCAAACGTGCCTGTGTGCCTAGCGGCATCTCCCCAATTTCGTCAAGGAAGATGGTGCCACCGTTGGTTACCTCGAAGTAGCCTTTGCGTGCTTCCTGGGCACCCGTAAACGAGCCTTTCTCGTGTCCGAACAGTTCCGAGTCAATGGTTCCTTCAGGGATGGCACCGCAGTTAATGGCAATGAACTGACCGTGCTTGCGGGGGGAAAGCGCATGAATGATTTTAGAAAATGACTCCTTACCGGAGCCACTCTCACCAGTAATCAGCACCGTCATATCGGTAGGCGCCACTTGGGTTGCCACCTGAATGGCGTAGTTCAGTGTTGGCGCGTTGCCAATGATGCCGAACCGTTGTTTTATGCTTTGTATTTCTGAAGGTGTCAAGGTCGGAAGTGGGTTTTCGTGGGGAAGACGAAAATTGCGGTGATTTATTTTATCCGCACTGGCTAAACGGCATGGCATGCCCGGTTAGAATAGGCAAACGTGTCGGGCCACTCAAGTAATAGCCAAACATAATAGCTGCATGTGCCTTGCCAGAAGAGCAAAGTTCTTATATAGAATGCTCATCGTAACCGGCAGTTCCTTCAAGCTTCAACGTTTCTGAAGGGTTTGGATCGTAAAAACTAGCGACAAACGGACTATGCGGTCTGTTTCTCGAGTGTCTCTTTGGTGCAATAGCCTTCCGTTACGCCTGGCAATGCCAGCACCCGTTCGGTTGTTGGGACGCAATGTTCTTTAGCTCAATAACGCAGGTACCGCTATACAGCCTCGCCTAGCAATGTACTAGCCGAACCGCTGTGCACCAGTACATCCACATAATCGCCTTTCTGGTAGTGCTTTTTTGGGAAAATAACCACTTGGTTCTGGCTGTTGCGGCCGCTGAGGTGTTCCTGGCTGCGCTTCGAGAAGTTCTCAACCAATACACGGTGCACCTTGCCAATAGCCAACTGGTTGCGTAGGCGGCTGTGTTGCTGCTGCAAGTCGATAACTTCCTGTAGGCGCCGCTTCTTTACCAGCAGTGGCACGTCATCTTCCAGCTTCCGGGCGGCCAGCGTGCCGGGGCGCTCCGAATAGAAGAACATGTAGGCCATATCGTACTTCACGAACTCCATAAGGCTCAGCGTATCCCGATGCTCTTCCTCGGTTTCCGAGCAGAAGCCCGAAATCATGTCAGTGGAAATAGCGCACTCTTCGCCCAAAATTCGGCGGATGGCATGCACCCGCTCTTCGTACCATGCCCGGTCGTAGGTGCGGTTCATGAGGGCCAACACCCGTGAGTTGCCACTTTGGGCTGGAAGGTGGATGTACTTGCAGATGTTGTCGTGGCGCGCCATGGTATGCAACACCTCGTCGGTTATGTCTTTGGGGTGCGAGGTGGAGAAGCGGACTCGCAGGGCTGGGCTAACCAACGCTACGCGCTCCAACAGTTGCGCAAAGTTGACGTGCTCGTTACCATCTTCTGAAGCCCACTTATAGGAGTCTACGTTCTGGCCAAGTAGCGTAACCTCTTTATAGCCAGCTGCTACCAAGTCCTGCGCTTCCCGGATGATGCTATGGGCATCGCGGCTGCGCTCCCGGCCCCGTGTGAAGGGGACCACGCAGAAGGAGCACATGTTGTCGCAGCCGCGCATGATGCTGATGAAGGCCGTGATGCCGTTGGAGTTCAGGCGTACCGGCGTGATATCGGCATAGGTTTCTTCGCGGCTTAGCAGCACGTTTACGGCTTTCTGCCCACCATCCACCTGCTGAATAAGCTGCGGCAGATCGCGGTAGGCATCGGGGCCAACCACCAAGTCCACTAACTTCTCTTCTTCTAGGAATTTGCTTTTCAGGCGCTCCGCCATGCACCCTAATACGCCCACAAGTAGACCAGGATTGCGCTTTTTGTGGCCGTTTATCTGCGAGAGGCGCATCCGTACGGTCTGCTCGGCTTTCTCGCGGATAGAGCACGTGTTGAGGAGCACCAAATCAGCACCTTCCAGCTGCTCGGTGGTGTCGAAGCCCTCGTTGAAAAGGATGCTGGACACAATTTCGGAGTCGGAAAAATTCATTTGGCATCCGTAGCTCTCAATGTAGAGCTTGCGTTTGCGGCCAGTTTCGGTGGCCGGGCTCACCCGCACCGCGCCCGACGGGCTATCCGCGTGCGTAATAGCGTCAGGGGTGGGAGTAGGCAGGGTATCGAGGAAATCTAGGGTAATCAGCGGTTGAGACATGGTGTTCGTCGCGGCGTCAGCTTCACGTTCGGGAGAACCGCAAAGGTAGCTGTTTTGGGGTGAAAATGACAGAATGGCAGAGCTTGCCTTTCGGTGAATTAGCGAGGTGGTGTCGTTCAAGTAGTTGAAACAACAAGCCCGCTTGTTTCATTGAATCACGGTTCCTACTACTTCCAGTATTGCCTGTGCTTTCAGCAAACATTCTTCGTACTCGCGTTCCGGCACGGAGTCGTAAGTGATGGCAGAACCCACCTGGAAGCTGAGGTAGCCGGTGTCGGCGCGGTATTGCAAGCTGCGAATAACCACGTTGAATTCGAACTCGCCGGTGGGTGACACGTAGCCGATGCTACCGCTGTACAAGCCGCGGCGGCTGCGCTCATAGTGCTCGATGAGTTGCATGGCCCGAATTTTTGGAGCCCCAGTCATGGAGCCCATTGGGAAGGTGGCGTGCAGGATATCTACCAAGTCAACGGCCGGCCGAAGTTCTGCTTGCACCGTTGAAATCATCTGCCACACGTGGCGAAAAGGGTATAGCCCAAACAGTTCTGGTACCTGAACGGAGCCCGTCTGCGCTACGCGGGCAAGGTCGTTGCGGACCAGGTCCACAATCATAAGGTTCTCGGCGCGCTCCTTTTCGTCGTGCAGGAGCGTAAGGCGTTGTAGTTCATCGGCCTCGGGGGTGGCGCCGCGCCGGATGGTGCCTTTGATGGGTTGGGACAGAAGCGTAGGTGGGCGGCAGGCCAGAAACCGTTCGGGCGAAGCGCACAATAAATAATGGTCGTGCCAACGATAAAAACCAGCAAAAGGAGTAGGCGAGGCCTCGTTGAGCTGCATAAAAACCTCAACCGGATGTAACTGCACCTGCTCGGCGTAGAACTCCTGGCACAGATTCAACTCGTACACTTCCCCGTTCAAAATATCTTCCCGGATAGCAGCTACCGCTTGCAGGTACTCTGGTTTCGGCATGCGTGGGCGCAACACCGGCACCTCAGGCAAGCTTGGTGTTGGGAGTGGAGCCGACAAAATCTCCTCTAACACATTCTCTGTACGGCCATAAATCTCCAATTGATCTTCGTGCCAGTGCAACCAGGTTTGCGGCCGGAAGAAGTGCAGGTTGGGCCAGCTTAGTTCCGCGTAGTTGTTGCTGGTTAGAGCTTCAATTTCGTTTTTTACATCGTACGTGATAAAGCCACACACCGGCGTAGCAGCTTGGTTGCCGCGTAGCCATTCTCGCAGTTCCGCCAGGGTGCTAGGGGTGTCGGTAGCCTCTGTTGCAATAGCCAACATTCGGGCAAAGGCACCGCCAGGATACGGTAACTCATTGGGCTCGAAGTAGGCACAGTGCGCAAAGCGGCTGCCCCAATGCAAGGCACGAAGACGAAAGTCGGGAGGCAAGGTGGTGAGCGGAACAGTTAGCACGAAGCGAAGATACGAGGCGCCAACGGCGACTGTAAGGGGTGTGGCTAGGGAGTAGACGGTAGTTGTCAGGCAACAGGTTTGGAACGCACTATGGCTGAGAGGCTGGCAGGGTATCTACTTCAGTTCTGCCAAGGCTAATTTGGCTTTGGTGTCGGTGCTGTTCTTGTACTCGTGCTTAGGATAACTCAAGGCCTTCTCGAAATACAGTTTAGCCGTGGTGCGCTGCCCTTCTGCCTGATACAGATACCCTAATTGCAAAGCCGACTGTGGAGCGAAGTAGTAAGGTGCCGTGCCCGCTAGCGCAATGGTACGAGCAAAAAGCAAGCGGGCCGAGTCCAGTTGGCCTAGGCCCTGCCAGGCGCGGGCCCGACGGTACGGTTCTTCTAACCGGTCGCGCAGAGAGGTGGCGTTGGTGGCTTGAAAGTCGTCGAGCGTGGTTAGGGCCTCGCGGTAGTAGCCGCCATCAATCTGCAGCCGGGCGCGGGTAAGGTGGCGGTTGAGCGGTTGTTGGTCGTCGAAGAAACGCTGCGCATAGGTGTCTTCCTCTACCACGGTGCGTCCTCCCGTGTCGATCTGCCGGCGAAATTGCTCGGCCGCAACGGCATCGTGGGAGAACCATGCCGCGAGGTAAAGCTTGAAGTACGCGTCTTTACGGTAGTGAGCCCCTCGAAATTCTTTCAGAAAAAGCTCGTTTTCGCGGCGTGAGGCACTGTACTGTCCTTGGTAGAGCAGCAAGTCGGCCGCCATGTGTCGGAGGTAGGGCAGCGGCACATAGCCAGCACCAATCGGGCGGGCACGATAGGCAGTCAACGCCGCTTCGGTACGATGCTGTTTCTTGTTAAGACTAATCAACAGGTAAGCAAACAGTAGATTGTCGGGTTGTTGTTGGGCTAGGCGGCCAACGAGTTGCAAGGCTTCGGTGGGCTTCTTGTAGTAGGTTTCCTCTACCAGCGCCAACATGATTTGTGCTTCTGTTTGGAAATCGTTGGGATTATGGGCCGCCGCCCGCAAGTTGGCTAGTCCCGCTGGTATGCTGCCAGAAAGCCCCAGCAGCTTCAAAAACCAGCGGTAGCCTTCCGGTAGCGAGCCGATAAAGAATTGCATCATGCCCAACGTTTTGCGGGCTGGCAAGTAGGCTGGATAGCGCTTTACCGTGCCTTGCATCTCCTGATAGGCTTGCCGCATGTTCCACGCCCCCTGTATCTCGTGCCCAAAAGCTACTTGCGCCGCCGCTTGGTGCAGGCGGATTTCGGCACGCGTATACTGGTATAGGGACCCATTGCCTTCCGCCTTTTCTAGTGTCTCCAACCGTTTATCTTGGGCGTTGATGATAGCCTGGTAGCGCCGGGCATCTTGGCTAATCATCAACTCGGTAATATCCAGACAATCATGAACTAGCAGGGTGCCCGCAGATTCTGTTGGAGTGCCTTTCAGTAGGGTACGGGCCGCCTCTGGGCGCATCTTCAGCACCTCCGCGTATGCGCGCGCCTGCCGCGCGGTGAGAGTAGCCACGCCACTAGCTTCAGACTGATGCCTATGCCATGCAGGAGCGCCCACTACTTCGCAAAAAAACGCGGAGCTGAAGGCCAACAGGATACTCAGGCACAGCGTCTTGGCACAAAGCATTTGGCTACCCGCTGGAGGACATTTCATAAGCAAAAAAAGAACGGCACGAGGGCCGTTCTTTTCAAGATCAATAATTCCAACCGAAGGATTAGGAAATGCGGGCTTCTACATCAGCCAGTACCCGGCCGCAGTGTTCGCACACGATGATTTTTTTGTGCGAAATAATGTCGGCCTGGCGCTGTGGGGGCACTGTGTTGAAGCAGCCACCGCAGGCATCACGCTTTACCGTTACCACGGCTAGGCCGTTGCGCACGTTGCCGCGGATACGAGTATAAGCAGTCAGCAGACGGTCTTCCACGGGTTGCGTGGCTTGGCCCCGCTCGTCCATGAGTTTCTTCTCGTCGGCCTCACTTTCTCCCACAATCACTTCCAACTCGCTCCGTTTGTTGGCAAGGTCTTTCTTCCGCTCTTCCAGCCGCTGCTTGGTGCCAGCGATGTCGGAGTTTTTCAACTCAATTTGGTATTGAGCTTCTTTGATTTTCTTTTCGGAAATCTGAATTTCCAGCTTTTGCAGCTCGATTTCTTTGGCAATAGCCTCGTACTCGCGGTTGTTGCGGACGTTTTGCTGCTGGTCTTCGTAGCGCTTGATGAGGCCTTCGGCGTCTTTGGCGTTTTGCTTGCGCTGCTTTATCTGGTCGTTGAGGCCGGAAATTTCCTCATCGAATTTGCTTACGCGCACCTCATAGCCGGCAATTTCGTCTTCCAGATCACGCACTTCTTCGGGCAAATCGCCCCGCACGCGCCGGATTTCGTCGAGCTGCGAGTCAATGCGTTGCAGGTTGAGCAGAGCTTCCAGCTTGCTGGCAACGGGAACATCGGCCGGGGCAGTAGCGACGGTTTTAGAAGTCATAGTAGACGGGGTTGGTATGGGTCTTTGCAATCAAGAGCGCAAAAGTACCACCAAAGGTTGACGCAAGCAAATTCTGGAATAGTTCGCCGGTAAATTGTTCGCTTTCAAAATGCCCTACATCACAGAGCATCAGCTGCCCTTCCGCCTGAAAGTACTCGTGGTACTTCAAGTCGCCGGTTACGTAGGCGTCGGCCCCGGCAGCGCGGGCCCGGTTAATCAGAAAGCTACCCGCACCACCGCACACGGCCACTTTCTTGATGGGTTTCTCGAACGCAGTGTGCTTAACGACGGGCACTAAGAGCGCCTCCTTCAACTGCGCCCGAAACGCCGCTGGGCTTACGGCTTCCGGCAATTCACCCACCATGCCCGAGCCTACTTCCTGGTGGATGTTTTCCAGCTTGATGATTTCATAGGCCACTTCTTCATACGGATGTGCCTGACGTAGGGCCCGCAATGCGGCATTTTGGATATGCAGGGGCAGTAAGACTTCTATGCGTACCTCCGCTGTCGTTTCGGGTTGGCCAACTGCTCCTTGAAACGGATGAGTACCGATACCCGGCGTAAAAGTACCGGTGCCTTCCATCTGAAAGCTGCACGCGGAGTAGTCGCCAATCTGGCCTGCTCCGGCAGCGTACAAGGCGGCCAGTACGGCTTCGGTGTGTGTAGGTGGCACATACGTAACGAGCTTGGCTAATAAGCCGGGCTTAGGGTCGAGGATGCGGAGGTTGATGAGGCCAAGCTTGTCGGCCAGCTTACGGTTCACGCCGTGATACACGTTGTCGAGGTTGGTGTGAGCGGCGTACAGGGCTATATCGTTTTTAATAGCCTTGAGCAGTGTCTGCTCCACTTCATTGGCCCCCGTAATACGCTTTAAGGGACGAAAAATCAGGGGATGGTGCGCTACTATTACGTTGCAGCCCCGGTTCAAGGCTTCTTCTACGACAGCTGGCGTGCAGTCGAGCGTGATAAGGACACCTCGCACTTCCATGTGCGGGTCGCCGCATTGCAGGCCTGCGTTGTCATAAGACTCCTGGTAGGCGAGGGGAGCCGCAGCTTCTAATACTCGGGCAAGATCAGCGACGGTGGGCATAGGTTGACGAACGAGAAGGGCAGAAAGGAATACGGATTTGCTGCTGCGTGGTACTTGGGTGATACAAGTTCTACTCTTGTGCTTGATTTCGGCAAGCTGCCAACACGTCGACGTAGTGCGCGACGTGCGTCGGCAGCTCGCGGCGCTTGTATTGCATCAGATAGCGTGGATGGTCGAGTACGCGAATAGTGTCGAAAAGCTTTAGCTCTTGGTTCAGCTTTTCGAACAGCAGGCCGTTGCGCCGGCCCAAACATACGGCTGCCGTGCGTGCTAGGCCCAATTCTTCTACCTGCCGTTGCAAGGAACGGCGAATATCTGGCTCCAGAGCGGTGGTCAGCGTTTTCGAATCGTAGTAATTGTAGTTTTTGCCGTGGCGTAACAGCACCAGCGGATACAGGGAGCCTAGGTAGAAATCCTGGTAGAATGCGGCTGGCCCGCCTAGCTCCGCCACCACACGGTATACAAATTGGCTGCTTAGCTCGGGGTGCTGCGGCAACTCGTTCGGAATGCCACACACAGCAGCCAGCGTGGCAGGGTCGGTGAAAGCAACTCCCGTCCGGCCGGCCCCAAACCGTCCAGGGTTGATGCCTAACAGCGCTACGCGGGGGCGGTGGCCGGTGTAAAACTTCTGCCCGAACTGCGCCATCAAGTTTGCCACGGTGGCATCCTGATATGGGTTGAAGGCCACTACTTCGTCGGGCAGAAGCGGCGGGGCCGGGAAAGTAGCAAGGAAGTGCAGCAGCCGGTCGGCGAAGGAAAGCATAGCGTGAATTCAGTTGATTATCCGTAGGTACGGGTTCCTGTTAGGTTCGGTCCGCTAACTTTGTCTGTATGCACCGCCTGCTACTTCTGTTGCTCTTGCCTTTGGCTTGGCTATATGCCGGCATCATGGCCGTACGCAATTGGCTGTACAACAAAGGGTGGAAAGAGTCGGTACGGTTTGGAGAGGTGCCCGTTATCAGTGTCGGCAACTTACGGGTAGGAGGCACCGGCAAAACCCCGCACGTAGCGTGGGTGGTGGAGGAACTGCGCCGACTAGGGCAGCAACCTGCCATTTTGAGCCGCGGGTACGGCCGCCGTACCCGCGGCTTTCGCCTGGCCAGCCCCACCGATACGGCCGCTACCCTTGGCGACGAGCCATTGCAGCAATTCCAACACTTTCAAGGAGTAGTGCCCGTAGCCGTGTGTGAAGACCGACTAACAGGCTTGCGTACCTTGCTTCGGCAGTGTTCTACAAGCACTAGTGTGGTCCTTGATGATGCCTACCAGCACCGCCGGGTACGCCCCGACTTCAGCGTGTTGCTAACCGAGCAGCAGCGCCCGTTCTATACGGACTATATGCTGCCTGCGGGACGTTTGCGGGAAAGCCGGGCGGGGGCGGCCCGCGCCGATGTGGTGATAGTCACGAAGTGCGACCCTGCGCTAACGACAACTCAACGGCAGGAAATAGAACGTCAGATTTGGCGCTACAGTCGGCCAGAAATACCCGTGTTGTTCAGTGTCTACACGTATGGAGCGCCCGTGCCACTGTCGGAAGTGGTAGCCGAAGCATCGAATGCCACTGCGTATTCTTCGGAAATCGTGCTGCTTACGGGCATTGCGCAGCCTGGTCCATTGCGCGACTATCTGGTGGGTGCGGGCTACCGCATTGTGCACCATGCGGTATTTGCCGACCACCATGTTTTCACTGCACAGGAAATTGCAGCGGTGAAGGCGTATTGCGGCCCAGGTTGCCGTATTTTTACCACCCAGAAAGATGCCACCCGCTTGCTCGACCCCACCTTGCATACGGAAATGGTTGGTTTGCCCGTTTTCTACATTCCAATTGCCGTGGAGTTTCTGGCCGATGGGGCGAACCGTCTGCGCCAGCTGCTTCCAGCCGCTATTCAGCCCCAAGCTGTTGTCTGACTTTTTGCTCTCCGTGATTTTTAAACGCTGGCCGTTCGGCCACCCAACGGTTCTGGTTGCCCGGCTTGGACGTTGCCAGTGGGCATTGCTCTCCATCTTGCTATTCGTGCTGCTAGGCCGTGCCGTGCCGGTGCAGGCCCAAATCCTCGACGATTCCACGAAGGTGCTGTACGGTGCCCGTACCACTCGCGTTATCTACGAAGACGACATACTGCGCGACCGGACCGAAGGCCGCATCATTGACACGACGCTTACCAATTTCCCCTCGTCTCGTAATTGGTACCACGACAGCACTTTCTATCAGGATTTAGGCCTTGTGGGCACCGCTGCCCGGCCGCTATTGTGGCGTACCAACACGCAGCTCGGCTACCGGCTCGGCCGCAATGTCTTTGATCGGTATGCCCGCGACCCAGCCACCATTCCTTACTACGACACCAAATCGCCCTACACCTTCTTTCGCTTTATTCAAGGAAGCTTCGGCGAGCAGGTGTTCGAGCTTTCGTACACCCGCAGCATTAATAAGAATGCAAGTGTAGGGCTCGCCTATGAGCGTTTTGCTTCCAACAAGCTATACAATGCTATATCCAGAAGCGGGCTGGTAGAGCATACCAACTTCTTGCTTTTTGCACGGTTTCAAAGCACGGATGAACGCTACCGTGCCTTGTTCAACTACAGCAACGTACGGCACCAAGCGGCCGAATCGGGTGGTGCCTACTACCAAGCCGCTACTACGCAGCAACCAGCCGACACGGTACCAGAGCAGCTTTTTGGCTACGACGAGGAAATCTCCCGTCTGACGGAGGCCGCTAATACCGAACACCGCGACGGCATTCGGTTTGTGCAGTCGTATCGCCTGATTGGACGCGGGCTCACTGCCTATCACATCGTGGACTTTCGCCGGCAGCGGAACCGCTTTCTAGATGATTTTGGGCGAGTGCCACAGGGGCAAGCGAGCAACAGGGACCTGCTGTTTTATCCGGTGGCACTGCTGAGCCGGGCAGGCACCAACGACAAAGCCGAGCTTCGACAGGTGGAAAACACAGTTGGCGTATTGGGGCGCAATGAACTAGTGAATTACCGCATCTACGCTCGTCATCGGGGAGTTTCACTTTCTACGCATCGTCGCATCGAGGATCCAATTAACCCTCTTCCTAACGACTCAGAACCGTATAGCAACATATTTCTGGGAGGTACAGCCAACTTCCGCTACAAAATATTTGCTATTGAAACAGTTGGCGAGTACGCTTTGCCTAAGCCCGATCAAGGTAGCAAATTTGGAGAGTACTGGGCGCGTGGACTTGCGCGCCTAGGTCCTTTAACGGGAGAGGTTTTGATTAGCAGTTACTCCCCAACCCTTACTCAGCAGCAATTCAGCGGTAATCACTACCGCTGGGGCCAAAAGTTCAACGAAGCAAAGTACACTTACGATGATGGGCTAGGTCTTAAAAATACAAACGTGCAGCAACTAACGGTACGCTTGGACCAAACGTTAGGGCAGCATCGGTTGGAAGCATCGGGTGCTATCGTCAACATCACCAACTTGGTGTATTACAATGAATTGGGAGAGCCGGAGCAAACCTCGGACCCTTTAGGGCAGCGTGTGCTCACTGCTTCAGTGCGCCACCGTTTTAATGTCGGAAAACTGTTCTTCGATAACCAAGCGCACGCAACTACTGGTGGGGAAGACGACGTGGAGGGAATTCGCATTCCTGGCCTAATTACCAATAGCAAAATATACTACCAAGGCTCCGTGTTCAAGAATGCGTTGTTTGGGCAAATAGGAGCGGAGGTGTACTACCAATCTAGCTGGAAACCCTACGACTACAGCCCTAGCACCCAGCAGTTTTATGTGCAGAACGGATTCACGGCAGCTAATTTTGCCGTGGCAGATGCGTTTCTAACTGCCGATATTCGTACGGTGGCTGTGTTCCTGAAAGTGGCTTATCTGAACCAAGGTTTGCAGCGCGACGGGTTCTTTGTGACACCTTATTACACCACGCTGCCCCGGCGGTTTCAGATTGGAATTCGCTGGCAGTTTTTCGACTGATTATGCTGTATTGGTTGTTTGGTAAGGGCATCTTGCTACTAATCTCGAAAGCGCCTTTTTGCCAAGCTGTTCTTACGCCTCTCCTCTATGGAATCTCAGAATCAAGAAAAAACCATCCTCAAACTCAAGCTCAATACCGATCCGCGGTGGGTAGACATTGCAAGCAAGAACATCGAGGACATTCTCGTTGACCATGCGTGGTGCGAACAGAAAGCGGCTAGCACCGGCATCAGCATGATTATCCACTATCCCGAGAAAACTCGGCTCGTAGACGAGCTAACCGATTTGGTGGCCGAAGAGTGGAGCCATTTCGAGCGGGTACTGCTGGAACTGCGTAAGCGAGGCTACCAGCTCGGGCGCCCCCGCCGCGACGAGTACGTGGTACAACTGCTGGCCCATGTGCGCAAAGGCGGGCCGCGTGAGCGGCAGCTTCTAGATCAACTACTTGTGTCGGCTCTCATTGAAGCCCGCAGCTGTGAGCGGTTCAAGCTGCTTTGGAAGCACATTCCGGACCCCGAGCTAAGCAAATTCTACTATGAGCTGATGGTGTCGGAGGCCGGTCACTTTGTGAGCTACGTGGACCTTGCTAAGGAGTACTGCGATCCGAAAGATGTGGAAGCTCGTCTGCAGGAACTGCTAAAGATAGAAGGCGAAATTGTAACCAATCTGCCTGTCCGCGACGACCGGATGCACTAATCCTTGGATTACCCTTTTTCTCACAATGGCTATCATTCCTCAAACTAATCATTGTCATTCCGACGCAGGAACAATCTAAGTCCACTTGTTGAGCGGCGTGACCTAAATTCCTCCTGCGTCGGAATGACAAGACATGTGCGCGTAACTTGTTTATAACAAGCACACAAAAGCGCCGCCTTGCAACTAGCTGCAAGGCGGCGCTTTTGTGTGTGATACTTAGTGGCCCACTTCCGGCTCTTCGGTTGTTTTCGGAGTCCGGGAATTCAGCAAGCCTGGTGGCACGGTTAGGGTGCCGGTGTGTACGTCGATGATGCCGTTGCGCTCATCTTCAATGTTGGTGGCCTGCGTGTACACGTCGCCGGCAATGGGACGGGCGCGGAGTTCTTGTTTGAAGAGGCGGATGTCTTCGGCGCGGCTCTCGGCGTCTTTCGGGCCACCGTAGTCGGGGAAGCCGAAGCCGCCCCATTCGCTGACCAGCAGCGGCACCTGCTTGCGGTAGAAAAATGGGTCGCCGACGACGAGGGGGAAAGCTGCAGTACCTTCTAGTTCGCCCTGTACCAACCGGTCGAGCAATTCCTGCCAGCGGCGCAAATCAGGCGTATACAAATGTGCCGTAAGCAAGTCAGACTTCAAGCGTCCTTCGTGAGAGATATGGTGCCAGCCATCATTGTCGACTACCAAGAACTGCGGGTGCGCGAGTTGCAGGTAATGGTACATGTCCACGATGTAGCGGCGCGTTTCGGGATTGGTGGCAATGTCCTGGGCGCCCCAGTCTTCGTTGTACAAGCTCCAAATAACCACCGACGGATGCGTGCCAATAAGCGTGAGCATGCGCATTAATTCGGCACGATGGTTTTCGCGGCTACGAGCGGTGGAACTGTGCGGGCTCGGCACCTCCACCCACAGCAACAGCCCTAGCTCGTCGGCTAGGTTGTAGATGCGTGGATCGACGCCGGCAATATGTACGCGCACCAAGTTGCAGCCAAGCTCCTTCATGGCATACATATGGCGCCGTACTTCTGCATAGGTGGCCGTACCAGGCTGATACAGAATGCCATCTAAGTAAACAGGCTCGTTGTTGAGGTACACATACCGGCCACGAGCTTCTATTTTTCGCAGTCCGAAATACGTTTCGATTTGGGCGGCGTAGCCTTCCTCGTCGATGAGCTGAGCAACCAACCGGTACAGGTTGGGCGCTTCCGGCGACCATAACCGAGCGTCGGGTACTTCCATCACCACACGCTGTTGTCGTTGGCCCGCCTCCAGGTTCAGCTTGAAGTCGGATGTAGCTAACGGGGGCGTGTTTGGTTGGGCGTTGCGCTCGAACACTTGCAGGCGCAAAGTGTAATGCCCAGGGTCATGTATGCGGGGCGTAACGGTGAACCGCACCAACTGGTCTTCTACCACGCTTACTACCCCTACCCGGGAGCGAAGACGGTTGCGTTCCACCATTTCCAGCCAGATGCTGCGCACTGCGCCAGTGGAAGTCTGGTACCAAATGCCGCCCCGCTTGTACACGTGCGACTCTTGCTTGCCCCGCGGCGTCTCGGCATCCAGCGTGTCGGCTACGCGCACCGTGAGGCGGTTGACCGGGCGCAGATGCTCGGCTTGCAGCTCGTACGAGAAAGATGTGTACTCGCCGTAGTGAATTTCCTCGCCTTCTATGGTGCGTAGCAAGCGGCCATTGAGCCACACCCGGGTTTCGTAGCCGCAGGCTCCAAAGGTGAGCTGAAGCATGGAGCGGTTGAGAGATTCTGCTACTTCAGGGAGCGTAAACTCCCGTTCGTACCACGCCACCACACTGTCGTGCCAGGTGGCGGGCTCCTGCTGACCGTGCGCCTGCGCTATATGCTCTTCCACAGAGCCTGGCCACTGGGCTCGGTGCTCGTAGTAATGCCCCAAATGCCAGCCGTCGCGTAAGCCGGTATCTTCAAGGTCGAGGGCGAAGCGCCAGTCGCCATCGAGTAGGACGTGGGTGTTAAGGCGCAATACAGCGCGGGGTAGTGGGTTAACGAATGGTTCCGGAACGTTCAGCTCTTCTTGGCTAATAGATAGACCGTAGTTGGTTTGCTCGGAATTCATAGAGGTTGGTTTAGAACGAGATACACCATGCCACGGCATTACGCCGCACACGGCTAGCAGGCAGCACTGCCGGGCTTTGGGAAAGTACGTTAGAAATGACGTTTGTGCTGTCCTTTTCTAGTATTCCGTACCAATACCTTATCCTCACGCATGCTGCGCTAGCTGTTCAAGAAGACAGCAATGTTCCCGAAATGTTATCTGCACAGCTGTTCTTATATGCTGAATCATTACAAGGAACGAGCAGTTGGCCAGTGAATTACAGAGGGGTTTCACGCATGTTGATACTACCACTAACCAGCTTTGGTACTGCTATTCCGAACTATCACCCGGCGTAGTTGCCGCTGGCAAGCAAATGCCAGCGAGGATGTAGTGTATTCGTTCAGCTTTGCTGCCGCAGGCTGTTATGGTTGGAAATAGGAGACAGGAAGAGAGCAAAAAAGGAACCTGGGTTGGCCGATAAATGCAAACCCAGGTTCCTTTTTTATCAATGGAACGGCCCATGAAGGCAATGGGATATCAGGTCTTTTGTTTCTTCTTTTTGGCAGCTGGAAACAGGACGTTGTTCAAAATCAGACGGTAACCTGGCGAATTAGGGTGCAAGGCCAAGTCGGTAGGCTCTTCTTCCACCATATGCTGGTAGTCTTCAGGGTCGTGGCCGCCATAGAAAGTCCAAGTGCCTTTACCCAGGGTGCCATGCATGTAGCGTACCTCGCCCGAGGCTTTGTTGTCGCCCATTATTACTACGTCGGACTTGATGAGGGTTTTGCGGAACGCAGTTGTCTGGCCCATGAACCCCTTAATGGTTTTCTCGTGGTTCTGGGTGAGCATGGTGGGCACAGGGTCATACTTGGCCGAGAAGGTGAAGAGCTGAAAGAAGTCGTTGTCTTCGTACACGCCCCGTTCGCGCATATCCATGTCGATGTTGCTGAACTCGTACTGGTACGGGTCGCGCACAATCTGGAAGTCTTTGAAAGCCAAGGTGCGGTTGAAGTTGAGCTTGCTTTGTGCGGCGGGGTCGGCCGGGTCGCCGTCGTACATACTTTCGGCCATGTCCACGCCCAAGCCCGCCAACGCAATGTCATAGGTATCAGTGGCAGAGCACATGGCAAACTGAAAGCCACCTCCCGCAACAAACTCCTGCATTTTGGTCACGACGGCCGCCTTCATTTGCGAAGTCTTGGTGAAGCCGTGGCGTTTGGCGGCGGCTTCGGCCTCCCGAATTTGCTGCTGATACCAGGGGCGGTTGCGGTACATGGCATAAAACTTACCGTTCTGGCCCGTAAAATCCTCGTGGTGCAGGTGTAGCCAGTCGTACTTGGGCAGCTTGCCGTCCAGCACGTCGTCGTCGTATATCTGGTCGTACGGAATTTCGGCGTATCCTAGTACCATGGTTACGGCGTCGTCCCAGGGCTGCTTGCCTTTGGGCGTGTACACGGCAATCTTAGGTACTTTCTCTAGCTTCATGACATCCATATTGGCGTTCGGGTCAGCTATTTCCGACAGGATGCTGGTGTACTGCGCTTCGCTGATAACCTGGTAGGAGACGTTGCGCACAGCCAACTCGTTTTCCACCCCGGTTGCTACCTCACAGGCAAAGGACCCGCCGCGGTAATTAAGTAGCCAGTCCACCTCCACTTGCTTGGTAAGCAGCCAGTAAGCAATACCGTAGGCCTTCAGATGCTCTTTCTGTGCTTGGTCCATGGGAATAAGCACATGGTTGGCGCGCACCATGGTAGGCGCCGCCACCCCAACTACCAGCAGCAGCACAAGGAAAAAACGAGGGAAGGTCATATAGCGAAAGGTGAAAGGAACTGCAGACGCATGGTAAGTTGACAAAAACTAAATAAAAAAGCGCCGTTGCAGGTTTTCTGATCAGTTAAATTTAAAGGAATTACGCAGGAAACTAGGACCTATTCGAGAAACTATAAAATTAAAATAATCAAATATTGATCCTCATTTTCAAAGCAAGGAAGGAGGGCCCTGTATGTGCTGAAAACGCGCTACATTGCGTGTCCCTACTGCTTCTTGAACGGCTTTGGAAGACGTTAAGCTGAGTCGGGTTCTGCGCCGCCCGCGCCTTTTTGTCCTGTCGTTATGCACTTGCTAGAAAACATCAAGGAGGCTTTCCGTTCCATTCACAGCAATTTGCTGCGGACCGTCCTAACAGCCCTTATCGTCAGTATCGGGATTATGGCCTTGGTGGGCATTCTAACGGCTATTGATGCCATGAAGTATTCTTTGAACCAGACTTTTGCAAGTCTGGGCGCCAATTCTTTCGAGATGAAGGCGAAGGGCTATACCAACCGGTTTCGGCGAGGGGGCGTACAGGGCCGAATTTACCCGCCTATCAGTTTGCTGCAAGCAAAGAAATACAAACAAGCACTGGGCGACGAAGCGCAGGTTGGTATCTCGGCATTCATTTCGGGTAGTGCTGAAGTGAAGGCCAACGGGCAGAAAACCAACCCTAACGTGCAGGTAGTAGCCGGTGACGAAAACTACCTGCAGATTCAAAGCTACAACCTGGGGGCGGGGCGCGCCTTTTCGCCTCTGGAACTGGAGAACGGAACCAATGTAGCCATTGTAGGGGCCGAAATTAAAGAGAAACTGTACCCCGCCGAAAGCCCGTTGGGCAAGTACGTATACTTGCTGGGCCGCCGCTTTCTGGTAGTAGGCATGCTCGAAAAAAGCGGCAGTACGGGCCAAGGAGGCGGCGCCGACCGCCTGGTGCTCATCCCGCTGGAAACCGGCAACCAATTGCCTCGCCAGCGCGCCCTCACCTTCGATGTAAAAACCGCCACGCCTCGTCCCGAAGAGCTTAATTACTTGACGGGCCAAGCTACCGGCATTATGCGCGCCGTGCGGCACGACCCTTTGGGGCAAGAAGATAGCTTTGACGTAGAGCGCTCCGACTCTATGGCCGCTACGCTCGATAACCTGTCGGGAGGTCTGAAAATGGGTGGGTTTGGGGTTGGTTTTATTACGTTACTCGGGGCCAGTATTGCCCTTATGAACATTATGATGGTGTCGGTGACGGAGCGCACGCGGGAGATAGGTATCCGTAAGGCGCTCGGGGCAACGGCTTTTCAAATCCGACAGCAGTTCCTGATTGAGGCCATCGTTATCTGCCTGATGGGTGGGATACTGGGCATTATTCTGGGCGTATCCATGGGCAACGCGGTGTCTTTGTTTGTAGGTGAAGGTACCTTCCTAGTGCCGTGGTTCTGGATGACCTTAGGCTTGATTATCTGCGTTACGGTTGGGTTAGCCTCAGGCTATTACCCAGCCAGTAAAGCTGCCGGCCTCGACCCAATTGAGAGTCTGCGCTACGAATAGCGGAGAACGGGAGGCTGCCAACGGCTCCTAACAATGCAAGAAAAAGGAGAAGCGAGTAGCTTCTCCTTTTTCTTTTGCCCTACCATTTTCAATTCAGAGAAAAAAACAAGAGTGAAACCTGAGCGTAACCAGGCGGGAACGGGGTGAAAAGCTGCATTTAGGATTGGTAACATTGGCGTAACACAGGGGTAACATCGAGGTAATAGTTAATGCCGCACTTTGTGCTAGCATTATCATTTCATGAAGAAATTGTTACTCCTTGCTCTTGCTTTCGTAGTAGGACAAGCCTACGGACAGACTGCTGACTCGGTAGCGCAGGCTCCCGCAACCACCAAAAAATGGTTTGAGAGCTTCGCTATTCGCGGCTACATGCAGGCACGCTACAACCGGTTGCTTGAAACCAACCCCGATCTGTCGTGTGAACAATGTGACAGGTCGTGGGGCAACAACGGTGGGTTTTCGCTGCGCCGGGTGCGCCTGATTCTCTACGGGCAGTTGCACGAACGGGCTTACTTCTATTTGCAGCATGATTTTGCCAGTGCCCCCAGCGGCAGCACCACCGTCAACTTCGGTCAGCTGCGCGATGCCTACCTGGACTTGGGTCTCGATAAGGTCAACCGATTTCGGTTGCGGATAGGCCAAAGCAAGGTGCCCTACGGCTTCGAAAACATGCAGTCCAGCCAGAACCGGCTGCCGCTCGACCGCAACGACGCGCTGAACAGTGCGCTTTCCAACGAGCGGGACTTGGGCGTTATGTTTTACTGGGCGCCTACAGCAGTGCGCCAGCGTTTTTCCCGGCTGGTAAAAGATGGGCTGAAAGGCTCTGGTGACTATGGCGTACTGGGAGTGGGCGTATTCAACGGACAAACTTCCAACCGCCCCGAACTTAACAACGAGCGCCATGTGGTGGCTCGCCTTTCGTATCCGCTGGTGGTGGGCCAGCAGATCATAGAGCCCGCCTTGCAGGCGTATAGTGGCCAATATGCAGTAGCCAAAGACCAACTATCAGCAGGCGTGAAGCACCGCCCCGACATGAACTACCTGGATCAGCGCGTGGCGGCTACGTTCGTGCTGTATCCGCAGCCCTTTGGAGTACAGGCCGAGTACAATGCCGGCCGGGGCCCCGAGTTCAACCCGCAGACAGACAGCATAGAAACGCAGCCCCTGCATGGCGGCTACGTAATGCTTAACTACCGTCTGCAGTACCAACAGCAACAGTTCTATCCGTTTCTGCGCCTGCAGTACTACGATGGCGGTAAGAAGCATGAGCGTGATGCCCGCAGCTACACCGTACGCGAAGCCGAACTAGGGGTGGAATGGCAGCCGTTTAGCAGCTTCGAGTTGGTGACCATGTACACGCTTTCTTCGCGCCGATTCGAGGATTTTCAGCGCCCCAGCAACCGGCAGCGCGGTGGCTTGCTACGCCTGCAGGCGCAGGTAAACTTTTAACTGCCACTTCCTAGGCCTTGGTAGCAACAGCTAGTCGCGGTAGGTGAGGGCCGGCTTACGGTCACCTAGCAAGGGCTTGTAGATGTAAGTGCCCACATCCTGCTTGAACTCCTGCTGGGCTTGGCGCAGCAGTTCGGGCGAAGTAAACAAGTCAATGGCCGTCATGGTCATGGTTTTGGCGGCCACCATCATGCCTTTGGTCCCTACCTCGGTGCCGTCGCAGGCAACGGCTTGCCAGCTGTGGGCCGGGGTGCCGGGTACCCAGGTGGCGGCTTCCAGTCCTACGGTGGGCACTACATAGCTTACGTCCCCGACGTCGGTGCTGCCGCCGCCTTCCCGGGTTTCAAACTTGCCTACTGTGGCAGCCGCGGTGAGGGCGGGCACCGTGAAGCCTAGGGAGCTTTGGATTTTCTTGCCGAACTCGCTTTCCTCGGCACTGTAGCTTACCCCACCCACTTGTTCGAGGTTGCGCTGCAACGCCCTGGCCAGGGTTTCATTGAGCAGCAGATCATGGGTGCCACCAATCACCTCGTATTCCATGGTGGTGCCGGTGCCTAGCGCGGCGCCCTGGGCGGCTTTCACTACTCGCTCGAAGATTTCTTTGACGTCGTCTTTCTTGGGATGCCGCACATAGTAATACACTTCCGCGTAGTCGGGCACGACGTTGGGCGCTTTGCCGCCGCTGGTGATGACGTAGTGAATGCGCGTTTCCTGCGGAATATGTTCGCGCATCATGTTGACCATGGTATTCATGGCTTCCACGGCATCCAGGGCGCTCCGGCCGCGTTCCGGCGCCATAGCTGCGTGCGCCGAAACCCCACGAAACCGGAATTTGGCCGAGGAGTTTGCCAGGTAGTTGTTCATCATCGCGCGGTTCTCGCTGCCTGGGTGCCAATGCACTACCGCATCTACCTCACGGAACAGGCCGGCCCGCACCATGTACACTTTGCCGCTGCCGCCTTCTTCCGCGGGCGTGCCATATACCTTGATGGTGCCCTTGAGTTTGCGCGCCTCAATCAGCTTCTTCAACTCAATTCCGGCGGCTACACTGGCCGTGCCAAACAGGTTGTGCCCGCAGCCGTGGCCGGCGTCTTTGCCCGCCACCGGCTTTTTCTCGGCGGTGGCCTGCTGCGACAAGCCGGGGAGGGCATCGAACTCCGCCAGAATGCCAATGACTGGCTTGCCGCTGCCATAGGTAGCCACGAAAGCAGTTGGAATATCAGCTACGCCCGCTTCAACGGCGAAGCCCTGGTCACGCAGGGTTTGCTGGAGCAGGGCGGAACTCTGGGTTTCCTTGTACCCAACCTCGGCATACTCCCAGATTTGCAGCGCAATCTTGCGGTACTCGGGGTAGGCGCTTTGGATGTTCTTGGTAGCCTGTGCTTTAAGCGGATTGCTGCGGTCTGGCTTTTCCTTTTGTACTGGCCCCGACGACAAGCAAAGTATGCCAAGTAGTAAGAGGTAAGTAGCTGTATGTTTCATGCACCTTGTAGGTTTGCGGAGATAGATAACGCAAGGATTACTTGCTGCTTTCAGGAAATACTTCTTGAGCAAGCTATATGAATGCCGCCTCAACGACGCTAGGTAGTTTGACTCAGCGCGAGAAGGCAATATCTGCAACAGAAGCGACCTTCTCGTCACTATTGCCCACTATTCTTATATCGTTTTAGCTTTTATTTAGATGTTGGAGGCTAAAAGGCCAATCAGCGAAAGGCTAATTCTCTACATTTGAAATAGTGCCTGCATCACCACAGGCTAGCATTGTTCTTCCAACTACAACTGAATGCAAACTTTTACTCCTAGATTGGGGCTAGCGGGCGGCTTGCTGCTTGGTGGCCTTAGTGCTTACGCTCAGCCGAGTACGTATCCGCGCAACGGCGTTTACGACCAGCGGCCAGGCCTGTACGCTTTCACCCACGCCACCATCTTCACCGACTACAAAACCAAGCTCACCGACGCGACGCTCGTTATTCGAGACGGCCGGGTGGAAGCCGTTGGGAACAAGGTGAAGATTCCGGCCGGGGCCGTGGTCCAAGACCTAAAGGGCAAGTACATCTACCCTGGCTTCGTGGATTTGGCTGCTAATTATGGCTTGCCCGACGTGAAGCTGCCCGAGCGGACTGGCCGCCGGCCACCACCGCAGTTTGAAAGCAAAAAAGGGGGCGCCTACGACTGGAACCAGGCCATTCACCCGGAGACCGTTGCTGCCAACGAGTTCAAAGTCAACGACGAGCAAGCCGATGTCTACCGCAAAATGGGCTTTGGAGCCGTGCTCACCCAACAGCCCGATGGTATTGCCCGCGGGACGGCGGCCCTGGTCACGCTAGCCACAGCTGGCCACCGTGAAAACGAGGTGTTGCTCAACCCAATTGCCGCCGCTGGGTATTCATTTGATAAAGGCACCAGCACCCAAAACTACCCCGGCTCCCTGATGGGCAGCATTGCGCTGCTCCGCCAGACCTACCTAGACGCCGATTGGAACCAGCGCAACCCCGGCAAAGAGCAAAACCTTTCGCTCCGGGCGTGGCAAGAGCAGCAGCCGCTACCCCAGATTTTCGAGGTGAGCGACAAGCTGAACGCCTTGCGAGCCGACAAGCTAGGCGACGAGTTCAAGACCCAGTACATCATCAGGGGCCGCGGCGACGAGTACCAGCGCGTGGCGGATATGAAGGCGACGGGTGCTTCGTTTATTATCAGCCTCAATTTCCCTGATGCCTACAACGTCGATGACGTGTACGATGCTTCGCGCATTTCGCTAGAAGAGTTGAAGCACTGGGAAATGGCTCCTGCCAACGCCGCCTTGCTTACCAAAGCCGGCGTGACCATTGCCTTGTCGGCCGCCGACTTGAAGGACAAAAAGAAATTTCTGCCCAATCTGCGCAAAGCCATTCAGTACGGCTTTACCGAAGAACAAGCCCTACGAGCCCTGACCGCCACGCCAGCCGAGCTGGTAAAGGCGCAAAACCAAGTAGGTAGCCTCAAGCCCGGCCTGATAGCCAATTTTCTGGTGTGTTCAACGCGCCTTTTCGCGGACGACAACGTGCTGCTCGACAACTGGGTGCAGGGCGAGCGGTACCAACTCAGCACGCTGCCTGCTGATTACCGCGGGGTGTATGCGCTCCAACTTGTTACTGCTGACAAGGTGAAAGCAAACGAATTTAAACTAGGGGCAGATATGGCTATGATTGTGGAGGGCAAGCCAGAAGCGCCACAATTGAAAGTAGTAACCGCTCCGGGAGACACCTTAAAAGGCAGCATTAGTGTAAATGGTGAGCTAGCGACCATCGTTTTCCCTTCCAAGAAAGATAAAAAGGCGGAAGCAATACGGCTGAGTGGCTACTATACGCCTGAAACTCGTCAGTTCAGGGGCGATGGCCAGGTAGATGCCTTTCAGGTAAAGTGGACAGCACAGCGGCAAGAAGCCGCCAGCCGCGCCGCCAAGCGCGATTCTGCCAAAGCGCCTGAGCCGGTGCAGATAGGTGCTATTCTGTATCCGTTTGCGGCCTACGGGCGGGCGGCCATGCCGCAGCAGGAAACGGTGCTAATTAAGAATGCGACCGTGTGGACCAGCGAGGCTGCGGGCAAGTTGGAAAACACTGACGTGCTGTTGGTGGGCGGTAAAATCTCGAAGGTGGGCAAAAGCTTGTCGGCCAAGGATGCGCGCATTATCGACGGCACCGGCAAGCACCTGACGCCGGGCATCATTGATGAGCACTCGCACATTGGTATCATTGGCGGGGTGAACGAAGGCACGCAAGCCGTAACGTCGGAAGTGCGCATCGGCGACGTGCTCGACCCCGAAGACGTGGACTTGTACCGTGATTTGGCCGGTGGCGTAACCGCCTCCCAACTGCTGCACGGCTCGGCCAACCCTATTGGGGGGCAGTCGCAGCTGATCAAGCTCAGGTGGGGTGCGGCTCCCGAAGGGTTGAAAGTGGCTGGTGCTGATCCGTTTATCAAGTTTGCGCTCGGCGAAAACGTGAAGCAATCCAACGCTGGGGAAGCCAACGTGCTGCGCTTTCCACAGTCGCGGATGGGCGTGGAGCAGGTGTTTGTGGATGCCTTCACGCGGGCCAGGGAGTACGAGAAGGAGTGGGCTGCCTACAACAAGCTGGGCAAAGGTAAGCAGAAGAAAACCGAAGCCCCGCGCCGTGACCTGGAACTGGATGCGCTGGTGGAAATCCTGAACAACAAGCGCTTTATTACCTGCCATAGCTACGTGCAAAGCGAAATTAACATGCTTCTCAACGTGGCCGACCGCCTGGGCTTCAAGGTGAATACCTTCACCCACATTCTGGAAGGCTACAAAGTGGCCGACAAAATGAAGGCCCACGGTGCCGCTGCTAGCACCTTCGCCGACTGGTGGGGCTACAAAAACGAAGTGCGCGACGCTATTCCGTACAACGCCGCCATCATGCACGATGCCGGCCTTGTAGTAGCCATCAACTCCGACGATGCCGAAATGAGCCGCCGCCTCAACCAGGAAGCAGCCAAAACGGTGAAATACGGGGGCTTGTCGGAAGAAGAAGCGCTGAAGCTGGTGACCATCAACCCGGCCAAAATGCTGCACGTCGACAACAAGATGGGCAGCATCAAGGAAGGCAAGGATGCCGATGTAGTGCTGTGGAGCACGCATCCGCTAAGCATTTATGCGCACGCTGAACGCACCTTCGTGGATGGACGGCAGTTTTTCGACATTGAGTCAGACAAGGTGGCGCGCCAGGAAATGGAGCGGGAGCGGTTGCGCATCATCCAGAAAATGCTGGCGGCTAAGAAAGGCGGTGCGCCCACTCAAACGCCAACTGCCAAGGCCACCGGCCACTTCCATTGCGACACGGAAGGCACCGATAAAGAACTAGACAAGTAGAACGACCGGCCCTCTTCAATCTTGGCTTAAGCTTAGAAGAGGAATCCGATTACGCCCAGAACAGCAACCATGAAACAGCTACTTTTCTACTTCAGCCTGCTTGCCGCGCATACGGCCGCCGCGCAAGTACCAACCCCTGCGGCCCCGCAGAGCAAACCTATCCTGCTGGTGGGCGGCAACCTGCACGTCGGCAATGGCACGGTAGTGCCCGACGCCGCTGTGGCTTTCGACAAAGGCCGTATCACGTACGCCGGCAACCAGAGCGGCTTCACGCAGCGCGCTGGCTACGAGGTGATTGACGTGAAAGGCCAGGAAGTGTACCCCGGCCTGATTCTGCCCAATACCACGCTCGGGCTCACTGAAACCGAATCCATCCGGGCGACGGTGGACGAGCAGGAAGTGGGCAACATGAACCCCAACGTCCGCTCCCTGATTGCCTACAATACCGATTCCGACATCATCCCGACGGTACGAACCAATGGGGTGCTGCTGGCCCAGATTACGCCCCGGGGCGGCGTGCTTTCCGGCCAAAGCAGCATCGTGCAGCTCGACGCTTGGAACTGGCAGGATGCCGCCGTCCGTCCTGATGATGGTATCCATTTGAACTGGCCTTTGATGGCGCTCAAACTCAGCCCCGCCGAAGACGAAAAGGTGTTGGAAAAGCGCAACAAGGACCGCCAAGCCCAGCTGCGGGAACTAGAGCAGATGTTCACGGAAGCTTCGGCCTACAAGAACCTGGCGCCGGGCCGCCGGGAAAACCTGCGCCTGTCGGCGTTGAGCGGCCTTTTCGACGGGTCCAAAACGTTGTTTATCCATGCTGATTACGGCAAGGAAATCATCGAGGCCGTCAGCTTTGCTAAGCGCCTGGGCGTAACGAAAGTGGCCGTTATCGGGGCCCGTGACGCCTGGATGATGCTGGATTTTCTGAAGCAAAACGACATTGCGGTGGTCCTCTCGCGCACCCACGCGCTGCCTCGCCGCCCCGGCGACGACTACGATTTGCCCTATAAACTGCCCAACATGCTGCAGCAGGCTGGTATCCGCTTTTGCCTCGACTATGAGGGCAGCATGGAAACGGCCGGCTCCCGCAACCTGGCCTTTATTGCCGGCACGGCCGCTGGCCACGGCCTCACCCCCGAGCAAGCCCTAACGGCCGTAACCCTAAGCCCCGCCCGCATCCTGGGCCTCGACAAAGACTACGGCAGCCTCGAAAATGGCAAAAGCGCCACCCTCGTGGTTAGCCAGGGCGACCTGTTGGACATGCGCACCAACAACATCACCCGCGCCTACATCGACGGCCGAGCCTTCAGCCCGGAAAACAAGCAGCTATACCTGAACCGTAAGTTTCGCGGCAAATACGATATGAAGTAAGAGCTTATCCGAATAAGCCCTGTCATTCCGACGCAGGAGGAATCTGAGTGAAGCCGTTGGAGTAAATAACCCAGATTCCTCCTACGTCGAAATGACAGGGCTTCTTTCCTAATAGGTTCAAAGCTCACCTACTATCAACAACAAGGGCCGTTTCCTGTGGAAACGGCCCTTGTTGTTGATAGTAGGTGAGTTTAAGCGAGGTTATTCTACGGCACTAGCTTTTTAAAGAACGGGGTCAACTCTTGAGCCAGGATGGCGTGGTCTTCCACGTTGGGGTGGCCGCCGCAGCCACGGGCCTGCATGGGGTGAAAGAAATACAGCGCTACCGGTTGGTCGGTTGGATGCCTGGTATCGGCTTGCTGCTTGACGGCGGTGAGGCAGTTTTGGAGAGTCGTGCGGTTTTTGCCGTTGACCATGGCGCTGCTGAGCAGCGCGATTCGGACCTTGGGGTATTTGGACTTCACTAGATCTACGAATTCCACGTAGCGCCCCACGAAACTAGCCGAGTCAAAGGGCAACCGCTCTTTCTTACCGTCGCCGTTGCTGAAGTCGTTGGTGCCGAGCGCAATGCTGACCACGGTGGGCGTAACGGTGCTGAAGTTCCAGCGCTGCGGGTTGGTGGCTTGAAAATCAACCTTTTCGTAGACCTCCGGCATGGTAGGACCAAGGCTGTTCCAGTTGCGGTATATGCCAATGCCTGAAACGCTGCTTAGCACAAAGTTGGTTTTAAGGGCGCGGGCTACTCGTGGGCCATAGGCCATGTAGGCGTTGTGTTGGTCGTGGTATTGGCCGGTGCCGCAAGGCGTTTCCGACGGGTCGGCGGCGGCCCCGCACGTAATGCTGTTGCCGATAAACTCGATGACCGGCGCCTGCGGCTTCTGCAACGACTTTATGTTGTTGCCTACCACTTTCTCAATGGCAATAGCGCCCGTGTGCGCTTCGGTGGCTTTGTAGATCCAAACGGTGTGCTTGCCTGCGCCAGGAGCTGCTATAACCAAGGGTTCTTTCGAGTCGCCGGTCAGTCTGATGCGCTTCTGATATACGCCATCCAGCTCGTATTGCAGGTAATTATGGCCTTGGCCGTTGGGTAGGGAGGCAAAGACCTGGCACTGCTCGCCCTCGAAGCTAAACCCGAAATGCACCGCCGAACTGATCAGCTCCAACTGCTGGCCGTTGATGGAAGTTCGGCCATACGGCTGCAAGGAGGTTGCCGGCAGGGTGTCGGAAGTACTGGTGCCGGGCCGGGAAGGCGCACAGCTTAGGGCAGCACAGCACAGAGCTGTTAGCAGATAGGCGTTGGTTGTTTTCATAGAAGGAAGTGGCCTTTCAAGAGAAATGCGCAAGCAAGAAAGGCGCAGTATAGCGGTATCGGCCGCGCCTGCCAGCAACCAGCAAGGAGGCCGGGCGGGCAAAAATAGCATTTCGTTGCTCTCATATAGAACTAGCTAAAGAAAGGCTCCTTGTATGCCAGCACAGGTAGTTTCTTAAAAGTAAAGTTCCAGCCTCAGTAGCAGCACAATGCGCTGCTCCAAAGCTGGAACCACCGGTTGCGTGATTTCCCGGTGCGTTATACTGTTTCGGCTTTAAAGCCAGCCTCCTCTATGAGGGCTACCAGCTGATTTTCGCTTAAATCGGTTTGTACTGTCAGAATCTTATTGGGGGTTGCGGTGTCCACTTGCCAGGAGGCAATGGCTTTTTCGCCGTTCAGGGTGGGTGTAACGGCTTTTATACAGCCGCCACAGTTGATGTTGGTTTTGAAGTGGAGCGTTTTCATGAGAGTTGCGTTTGGAACCGCCCGCAGGTAGGCAGGCTATAAAGTAAACGCCCAAAAGTACCGGCGTGTGCCGCCGTAACGGTACAGGATTGCGCCTGGGACTTGCATGATTTTCAGCGGCTCCAAACACCGCCCGAACCCCGTTGCCTACACCGCAGGCTGCACGGGATTTAAGTCGGTAGGGGGTGTAAGGGGTTGGGCATCCAGCTCTTGTGGATGCGGGTCGAGGCCCTTTTCTTGGCGGGAGGCGAAGTATTGCGCCAGTGCTTTTTCCCCAACCAGCCAGAACACTACGGGTGTCACGATGATGTCGAGGAAGGTGGAGCTGAGCAGGCCGCCGAGGATAACGGTGGCTACGGGGTAGAGAATTTCCTTGCCCGGCGCATCCTTGGTCAGGGTTAAGGGCACCAAAGCCAGCGCCGCCACCAAGGCTGTCATCAGCACCGGCACCAGCCGTTCCAATGAGCCGCGCACAATCATCGGCAGGCCGAACTTTTCGCCTTCGTGCTCTACCAGATGGATGTAGTGGGAAATCATCATGATGCCGTTGCGCGAAGCAATGCCGGTGAGCGTAATGAACCCCACCAACGAGGCGATGCTGAACGTGCCGCCGGTAAGCAGCACCGCCACCACCGAGCCAATCAGCGCCAGCGGAATGTTGAGCATGATTTGGCCCACCATGTACGTGGACTTGAAGTGCGAGTACAGCACCAGAAAAATACCTGCCAACGAAAACAAGCTCAGCCACAGAATCTTCTGCGAGGCCGACTGCTGGCTCTCAAACTGCCCGCCGTAGGTGAGGTAGTAGCCCGCCGGCAACTGCACCTGCGCACTCACTTTCTGCTGAATCTCTTTTACCGTCGAGCCTAAGTCGCGCTCGGCCACGTTCAGCGAGATGGTAATGCGGCGTTGGGTGTTTTCGTGGTTGATGGTGTTGGGACCGGGCTCGTAGCTCACGTCGGCCACTTCACTTACCGGAATCAGGGCCCCGCTTGGGGTTTCTATCCGGGTCTGGCTGATGGCCGCTATGTCGTTGCGCTGCGCTTCCGGTAGCTTCACCACCAAGTCGAAGCGCTTCTGCCCGTCGAGCATCTGCGACACTACCGAGCCCTGAAACAGCGTTTCCAGGTCGCGCACCACTTCGCCGCGTTCCATGCCGTAGGCGCGCAGCGCTTGGTCGCGGGGGCGAACAAGCAGCTGCGGAATCTGCACCTGTTTCTCTACTTGCAGGTCTACCACGCCGGGCACGGTGGCTGCGGCCGCGCGCACGTCGTTGGCGTAGCGGCGCAGTTCCAGCAGGTCGTTGCCGAAAACTTTAATGGCCACCTGCGCCCGCACACCCGACAAAAGGTGGTCGAGGCGGTGCGATATGGGCTGGCCGATGTTCACGTTCACTCCGGTTATCAACGCCAGCTTGGTGCGCATGTCGGCCAGAATTTCGTCGCGGCTGCGCATGGTTTTGCCTTCTTTCTTCAACTCGGCTTCGGTCTTGAAAGCCACTTCGATTTCCGAGTTGTTGACCGACTCCGCGTGCTCGTCCAGTTCGGCGCGGCCGGTACGGCGGGCGGTGTAGGCCACTTCCGGAATCTTTAGCATCTGCTGTTCGCCCAAGGTGCCGAGCTTGTTGGATTCGGTGAGGGAGGTGCCGGCCGGGGCCGAAAAGTTGACGGTCAGGGAGCCTTCGTTGAAGGGCGGCAGAAACTCGGTGCCGAAGAAGGGCACCAGGGCGGCGGCCATCACAAACAGCAACGCCGTGGTGGAGAGAATCAGCTTGGGGTGCGCGAGGCCCCAATGCAGTAACCGCGCATCTTTTTTCTTCAGCCAACGCACCAGCCCGCCATCCGTTTCCACGTGGCTCATCTGCTTCATGCGGGGCAGCAGGTAGTAGCAGAGCACCGGCGTCACGGTCAGCGATACGAACAGCGAAGCCACGATGCTGGTGATATAGGCAATGCCGAGGGGCGCGAAAATGCGGCCTTCCATGCCTTCCAGCGCAAACAGGGGCAAAAACACCAGCACCACAATGATGGTGGCGTACACGATGGAGTTGCGCACTTCGCTGGAAGCCGAATAAATCACCTGCAATACCGGCCGGGGCTGCAGCAGCTGGCGGTTTTCGCGCAGGCGGCGGTACACGTTTTCCACGTCCACGATGGCGTCGTCCACCAGCTCGCCAATGGCGATGGCCAGGCCGCCCAGGGTCATGGTGTTGATGCTGATGCCCGCGAAGCGGAATACCAGCGCCGTTACGAGCAACGACAAGGGAATGGCTACTAGGGAGATAAACGTGGTGCGCACGTTCAGCAGAAAGGCAAACAGCACAATAACCACCAGAATGGCCCCGTCGCGCAACGCCTCTTCCACGTTGGTAATCGACGACTCGATAAACTCCGACTGCTTGAACAGGCGGGTGTTCAGCTGCACATCCTTGGGCAGTGAAGGTTTTAGCTCCACCAACGCCTTTTCCACGGCCTCCGTGAGGCCTACGGTGGCCGCGCCCGGCTGCTTCTCGATGCTGAGAATAACGGCCGGCTGGCCGTTTACGCTGCCGTCGCCGCGCTTGAAGCGGGCCCCAAAATCCACGCGGGCCACGTCCGCCACCCGTATCGGCGACTGAGCACGGTAGCCCACAATGATGTTCTCGATGTCCTGCACCGAGCGCAGGCGGCCAAGGTTGCGGATCAGCACTTCCGAGCCGTTGCGGTCGAAAAAGTTGCCGGTGGTGTTCAGGTTGGAGTTACGTAGGGCCTCTTCCACCTGCGTCACGGTCAGGCCGGTGGCGTTGAGGCGGGGCATGTCGAGAAGCACTTGGTACTGTAGGTTGTCGCCGCCGATGGGAATCACCTGAGCCACGCCGGGGATGGAGAGCAGGCGCTGGCGCACGGTGTAGTTGGCTAGCGTGCGGAGGTCGGCCGCGTTGGTTTGCTGTCCGCCCGAGAGGCCCACCAGCATAATCTGACCCATCACCGACGAAATAGGCCCCAGCACCGGCGTGATGCCCGTGGGTAGCTGCTCGCCCACGGTTTGCAGCTTCTCACTTACAATCTGGCGGGCCGTGAAAATATCGGTGCCGTAGTCGAACTCCACGAACACCATGCCCAGCCCGATAGCCGAGTTGGAGCGCACCGCCGATACGCCGGTGGCCCCGTTCAGAGCGGTTTCTACGGGCAGCGTAACAAGTGCCTCTACCTCTTCCGGCGCCATGCCCGCCGCTTCAAGGAACACAGTCACGCGCGGACGGTCCAGGTCAGGCAGCACGTCTACGGGGAGCTGGCGGGCGGTGTAGGTGCCCGCCACGAGCAGGCCCACGGCAAAAGCCAACAGTAGCAGGCGGTTTTGCAGGGCAAAGCGAATGATTTGATCGAGCATAAAGGAAGCTTTCAACGATCCACTGGATGGGCTGCAGGGGCAGCGTCAGCGTGGTTCAGTTGGGAGGAGGTGGCACCAAGGGCAGCAAGGCACCGTGCAGAGGCTATTGGTTGAGGTAGATGGATTTGAGCTGGTAGGTGCCGTTGGTCACCACCCGGTCGTTTTCGTTTACCTCGCCCTGTAGCAGCACCGTTTGCTCGCCACTAACGGCGCCGGGCTGCACGTAGCGAATGTTGAAGTGCTCGGGCGTGGTGTGCACGAACACTGCAGGCTTGCCGTTCAGGTCGGTTAGGGCCGTGGTGGGCACCACTAGTTGCTTCTGGCCCCCGCCACTCTGGCCTACCACCTGCACGTTCACCGCCTGGCCCGCGCGGTAGGCGCTGCCGGCGGTGCCATCCAACTCCAAAACCAGCTGGCGGGCTTGGTTGACGGGGTTGATGGCATTGCTGAATACCACCAACCGCGCCGGTACGCCCGCCTGGCCCTGCAACCCCTCCACTTGAAACTGCGCATCGGGGGTGATTTTCGCCAGGTCTTGGGTGAATACCTGGGCTTCCACCCGCAGCTTGCCGGGATTAAGCACGCGGAACAGCTCCTCGCCCTGATTGACCTGCTGGCCCACCGCCAAACTGAACACGTCTACGGTGCCGCTAATGGGCGACGTGATGCTGACGCGCCGCTGTTGGGCCTGCCCGTTGAGGATGGCCGCATTCTGGCGGGCTTGGCGCAGGCGAAGCTCGGCGGCTACTACATCTTTGTGGGCGGCAATGTCGGCAATGCTTTGCAGGCGGGCATAGTCTTGCTGAGCGGCCCGCAGCTCGGCCTGAGCGTTGGCCCGCTCGGTGCTGAGGCCGATTTGCTGGGTGGCATCCAGGGTTTGCTCGAGAACGGCCAGGGTCTGCCCGGCCCGTACCGGCTGCCCGACCCGGGCGGCCAAGCGAACAAGGCGGCCGGTTTGAGGCACCACAATACGGCCTTCGCCGCCTGCCGCTGCTGATACGGTGCCGTAAAGTGTGGCGCGGCTGTAGGTGTTCGAGTAGCTGGCCAGACTGGTGCGCACTTCAAATAGAAACTGGCTTTCCTTGGGCAGCACCACCTCGTTGGCGAGGGCCTGCCCGGTGTTGGCTTGCGCTTGGCCGCTGTGGTCTTCACCGTCGTGGCCCAATACCGGGGCCGGGGGCGGCAGCAACACCGCCAGCACCAGCCCGGCCGCGGCCGTAGCCGCTAGGAATTTATGCTTGCTTTTCATACACAAGAGGAGTAGGCGTGGAAACGGGCGGCTGAGGGCGTCGGCGCCACAGCAACAGGGCGGTAAGGGCCATGCCAAGAGCAAAAGCGCCTACCAGGGCCAGCAGTATTTTCCAGGAAAACACAGAGGGAGCAGTGGGCGGAGTGGCCGCTACCGGCAGCTTTTCGCCCACCTTGATGCCTTCCAGTAGCAGTAAATCGGCCTTTTCGCCGGCTATTATGTTGAGGGCGAAGCTGTAGGGCTTGTTCACTGGAAACTCGCCTTCCGCCAGATACATGCCCGGTTCCTGCTCAATTACTGCCCATTTAAGGGTGGCGTCTTCCGGGTTGGTTAAGGTCAGCTTGGCGCCTTTGATGGGCGCGTTGGTGGCGTAGTCTGAAACGAACAGGCGCAGGTCGGCGGGTTGGCCGGCGGTTAGCGGCTCGTAGCGCAAAAGCACTTCGAACTGTTCGGATAGCGCCGCCACCGAGAAAGAGGTGGCCCCCGCCGGAGTGGCGGCTTGGGCCCCGGCACCGTGGTCTTCGCCGCCGTGGGCGTGGGCGTTGCCGGCGAGCAGCAAGCCCAGCAGTAGCATTACGAGCTGTTTCATATTATTCGCCCCGCAGGTAGTTAAGTTCCACCAGGGCCTGCCGATAGTCGCGGATGGTGGTCAGGTAGGTATTCTGGATGGTAAAGGCCTGGTTCAAACTCTGAATCAACACCAGGTAGCTGATTTCCCCGGCCCGAAACAGCCGTTGGGATTGGCTGATAATGGCCGCGGCCTGGGGCACTCCCGTCTGCTCGTAGTAAGTAAGCGAAGACGAGAATTTGCGCGTGTCGGCCAGCGCCTGCTGGTACTGGGTGCTTAGCTCCAGCCGCTGGGTTTGCAGCTGGTAGCCAGCGGCTTCCGAGCGGGCCGTAGCCGCTTGCAGCTGCGAGCGGTAGGTCCAAAACCAAATGGGCAACGATACCCCAAACTGAAAGCGGTACTTCACCACCGAGTTTTCGTAGGCCTGGTTCTGGTAGCCCACCGTGAGGGCTGGGGTGCGCCGGGCCCGCACCAAGCTAATGCCGGACTGGCTAAGCTCCACATTCTGAGTGGCGTAGGCCAAAGCTGGGCTGCGTACCAGGGCGCTGCTGTCCTCGGCCGGAAGGCTGCCCAGCAGCGCGGCCCCGGTTTGAGCCAGCACAGGGCCCGTCTGGCGCAGATCGGTGCTGGTGACCAGGCCCGCGGTGGGCGTACCCAGTAGCAGGCCCAGTCGGCGCTGAGCGGCTTGCTGGTCGGCTACAGCTTGTTGCCGCTGCACCGTAATCTGGCGGGCTTCCGCGTCGGTGCTGATGCGCTGCAGGGAGGTGACTTCGCCGGCCGCAAACAGCCGCTCCGTGGCTAGCCGCAACGCTTGGTAGAGGCTATCCTGGTAGGCGAGTTGGCGCACTTGCGCTTCGGTGAATTGCAAACTCAAATACGCTAACCGCGTGTCGCGCAGGACGCTGGCACGGCTTACCTCGCGGTTGCGCTCGGCCAGCGTGATACCGGCCTGTGCCACCTGGGCCTGCCGCCGATACACGTTGGGCAGGTCGATGGTTTGTACTACGCCCGGGGCCCACCGCTCCCCCGTAGGAGCCGAAAACAGGAAGTCCGGATTGGCAGGCGCAAACGAGCCCCGCTTGAGGGCGCGTTGCTCGGCTAGTTCCTGGTCGGACTGTCGTAGGCGCGGGTGCCGCCGCAACGCCTGGGCTTCGGCACTGTCCAGGCGAACGGTGGTTTGCGCCCGTACAGGTGCCAGCGTGGCTCCGAGGAGTGCCAGCACGAGAAACCATACCCTACCAAATCCTTGTATTTCAAGGTCCTTCATACACTCAGTTTAGTAATTCGCTACCGGTTCGCCACCCGTGGTGGCTGCCGTTCTACGGTGCGGCTGGCTCGGAGCTGCCACATCCAACAACAGGGAATGCCGCCTGCGCCTTTCACGTAAGCTCCCGCCACAGATGCTGCCGCGGGAACTCCTCGGCTTACATCTTCGACGCGTTTTGGGCGTGCCAGGCTTTGAAAGCACTGATTTCTTTCTGCTGTTCCTCCACCATCTTCAGGGCCATAGCCTTGAGCTTGGTGTCGCGGCCGTGCACTAGCTCTGCCTGAGCCATGTCCACGGCACTCTGGTGGTGCACGGTCATGAGCATGTTGAAGTTCATGTCGGGGTCCGCTACTGTAGTGGGCATGTTCTTCATCATGTCGTCCATGGAGGCTTTCATCTGGGCCGTGAACGGGTCGTTGGGGTTCTGAGGATTGTAGTTGGTGGGGGCGTTGTCAAGGCGGGTAGCTACGGCTTCCAGCGCCCCAATTTCCTGTTGCTGATTGGCTTTTATCGTTGAGGCCATTTGGCGCATAGTGGCATCCTTGCCGTCGCGCAGCTCGATATCGGCCATGGCCACCGCGCCCCGGTGGTGTTCGAGCATATGGTGGGCAAAATCGTGGTCGGTGTTGCCCATCATCTTGACAGCCTCCATCTTGGCCATCATCTCGTTCATAGAAGCCACTAGGGGCGAGGTACTAGCCGCCGCGCCGTGGCTCATAGCCGAGTGGTCCATGCCAGCCATGGTGCCGGAAGCTGCGGTATCGGCGGCAGGTACTTCACTTGTGGCAGTGGTAGCAGGTGCTTTTTCGTTGTTGCAACTGGCAAGCAGCAGCCCGCCTGAGCTAAGGGCAGCGAGGATAAAAGACAAGGCTTTCATTGGAATTGCGAGGAAGTAGAGGTGAAAGAGGGAAGGCGTTGCGCCGGCTGGCTAGGCCTTCACGTTGATAGTGAAGTCGCCGGTGTGAATCTTGCCACCGTGGTTGAACTGCAGGAACACGCGGTAGAGACCGGGCTTCTCGAAATTGGTGTTGAAGCCGATACTAGGGCCCTTGTCGGCCTGCTCGTTGGGGTGCACGTGCAGGTACTGCTCGGTGTCTTCGCTGATGACCACCACGTGACCTAAGGCGCCGAGGTAGTTGTCGAGGTCGGTAACGGGTTGCCCGCCCTTAGTGATGTTGATTTTCATGCCCAGCGGCTGGCCTACGGTCAGGGCTTTATCGAACGAGAGGGTGGCCTGGTAGCCGTCCTGGTCCCACTGCATGTCGTCGTTCTTGAACTTGACGGGCGTGTAGGCCGTGCCCTTTACCGTGATGGGCTGGCGGCCTAACTGATGGCCAGCGCCAGCCGGCGTGTAATCCTGAAACAGCACGTACTCGCCGCCTTTTGGGAAGGTGTATTGCACCTTGTAGTCGCCTTGGGCAGTGTACTCGGGGTGCTCATGGTAGAACTGCCCGAGGTCTTTGCTGACGATGATGAGGTGGATTTTCTTTTCGTGCACCACAGCCAGCGGCACCGGCGCGGCTTCGTTGCCGGTTTCTTGGGGTGTGAATGCCAGCGTGGCGGGTTGGCCTGCGGTGAGCTGCGTAGGGGTGGGCACCAGCTTCATGCTATACGACTTGCCGTTCAGGACTTTGTCGGTATGCTCCAGGTTCATGCCGCACTTGGGGCACTTGTCACCGGCTTTGGTGCTGGTCACTTCGGGGTGCATGGGGCAGGAGTAAATGTGGCCTCCGGCGTGGTCGGCGGTGCCCTCAGCGGGCCCTTCGGTGGGCGTCGTGACGGTGTTGGTGGCGCTGCTCGAAGCGGAATCCGAGGAGCAGCTAGCGGTGGCAAACAAGCTGGCAAGGGCCAGCACGAAAACGGAAATGCGGTACATAAAACAGAAGTGGGGAATGAATATCCAAGGAAGCGTGCAGCCGCCTAGCACTTTGCTGCGCGTGGCGCTAGCAAGTCTGGGTACAAGGCTGGCACGCCAGCTAACCCACGCGAAGTGCGTAGCAGAGCCCACAGCAACTAGGTGCGGAAACCAACCAGCGGCGTCGCCAACTGACCTGCTTCGTGGAAAGAGAAAACCAGGAAAAGTGGGGGAGGCGCGACCAAGGCGCCAAGCGGACACGCAAAAGCAAAGGCCCACCCCAGACATAGCACAGCTATGCCGGGGCGAGCCTCAGCGCGTGATAACCATCAGACCGTCAGGGACTGAATAAAAATGCGAATGTCCGGGATTTTGGGCGGCAGATGCTCGCGGAGCACCAGCATAACCACGCCCGTACGGTCCCAATGGCCCGTTGCGGGCCGGAAAAAGAACTCGGTGCCAGCCGGCAGCAAGGCCGGGGCCGGAGTGAAGAGGTGCTTCCCCGCGGGTGCCGTCAGCGACGAGAGCAGGGATGCCGACTTGTCTTTGCAGCAGTCATGCTTCCGGGTCGAGTGGCAGGGCTTCTGCGCGTGCCGGGCTTTGTGCTGCGCTTTCTTGGAAGCCATGCCATGGCACCCCGCATGGGCGCTCTTCGTTGGCGCTACCGACTTGGCCACGGCCCCTGAAGGCGTAGCAGCCGAAGCTAGGCTCGCACACCAGCACTGTCCCACGAACACGTTGACGAAGACGACCAGGAAGGACGTCGCCAGCAAGCGTCGGAAAAGGAACAGACTACGAAACATGGTGTGCGGTAAGTAGGCGCAAAAGTAGGCTTCTCCAAAGAAATAGAAGAGCTACAGCCTCTACTAAGTTTTCAAAGAAAGAGTTTCCAACGCGGGGTGCCTGTCTGGAAGTATACTGGAAAACCGCACTGATTATCACTTTAACGTCGGTTTCTGAGTAGCTGCGACTAGTTTTTGCGCATCGGGAAGCGCAAAATTATGCCAGCTAGCGGCAGTATTTTATAAGCTGCTGGCTGGTAGCTGGCGTGCTAATTATGCAAGATTTCCGAAAGATTCCGTACCAACTCGTGCCCCAGCCAGCCGTTCCTTTGTAGTGTAATTCCGCGCCCCGATTTATCATAGGAGTAGGTGCCGGAACTCTACTTTGTTGCTATCCCATCATGGAACCTACTACGAAAACCGAAACCCTCGATATTGAAGGCATGACCTGCGCTTCGTGCGCGGCCTTCGTGGAAAAATCGTTGACCCGCACCCCCGGCGTACAACGGGCCGTGGTCAATTTCGCCACCGAAAAAGCCACTATAGACTATGTACCTACGCAAGCCAGCCCCACTTCCCTAAAAGAAGCCGTGGTAAACGCCGGTTATGGCGTGATAGAGCGTGTTCCCGATACTAGCGCGGCCGAGCGCAACGCAGAAATCGACCGTCAGAAAGCCCTGGCCTATCTGAAGCTCAAGCAGCGCTTCTGGGTGGCCGCGGGCTTGGCCCTCCTGATTATGCCGCTGAGCATGCTGATGCTGTGGCCCGCGCTGATGCAACAGGTCAACATGCAGTGGCTCAACTACAGCTTGTTGCTGCTTACCCTGCCCGTGCTGTTCTACAGCGGCCGGGAGTTTTATAGCTCGGCCTGGAATGGCTTCAAGCACCGGGCCGCCAACATGGACACGCTTATTGCGGTAGGCACTGGCGCAGCTTTTCTGTATAGCCTCGCGGCCACCATCGTGCCTGGTTTCTTTATGCGCCGCGGCATCATGCCCGAAGTGTATTATGACACCACCGCCACCATTATTGCCCTGATTCTGCTGGGTAAAGTGCTGGAGCTGCGGGCTAAGACCCAGACTTCGGCCGCTATCCGGGCGCTAATAGGGTTGCAGGCCAAAACAGCCTGCGTCGTGCGCCCCGGCGGTCAGGAAGTGGATGTGCCCATCGAACAGGTACAGCTAGGCGACCTGATAGTGGTGCGCCCCGGCGAGAAAGTAGCCACCGATGGCCTCGTTACGGAAGGGCACTCGGCCGTAGACGAGGCCATGCTCACGGGGGAGAGCCTGCCCGTGGACAAGAAACCCGGCGACGCGGTGTTCGGAGCCACCCTCAATAAAACGGGTTCCTTTCGTTTTCAAGTCACCAAAGTGGGGGCCGATACCATGCTTGCCCAGATTGTGAAGCTGGTAGAGGACGCCCAAGGTAGCCGCGCCCCCATCCAACGCCTGGCCGACAAGGTAAGCGCCATCTTCGTGCCCACGGTGGTAGTTATTGCTATCCTGACGTTCGTGGTTTGGTTCGATTTGGCGCCAGTGGAGGCGCGCTTGCCGTTGGCGCTGGTCAATTTCGTGGCCGTACTCATCATTGCCTGTCCGTGTGCGCTTGGTCTGGCCACGCCCACGGCTATCATGGTAGCTACCGGCAAGGGAGCCGAGCACGGCGTGTTAATTCGGAATGCGGAAGCCTTGGAAAAGGCGCATCAGGTGAACACGGTGCTGCTAGACAAAACCGGCACCATCACCCGTGGCGAGCCAGCCGTAACGGATTTCGTGCCCGCGGCCGGTCAGGATGCCACTGCGCTACTAGAACTGGTAGCAGCCGTTGAGCGTCAATCGGAGCACCCGCTGGCGGAAGCCGTAGTGCGTTATGCTGAGACCCAGCAAGTGGCCGCTCTGCCAGCTACTGCGTTCCGGGCGGTGGAAGGCAAAGGAGCGGTTGCTACCATTAGCGGGCAAGCTGTACTTGTTGGCAACTTGCGCTTGCTGAACGAAGCCGGCGTGCGCCTAACGCCAGCGCTAGAACAGCAGGCGCAACAGTTGTTGGCGCAAGCTAAAACCGTGCTTTACGTGGCTACCGAAGGTCAGGCCGCCGGTCTGATAGGGGTGGCCGATACGGTGCGCGAAAGCTCTGCGGCGGCCATCCAGCGGTTGCAAGCCATGGGTATTGAAGTGGTCATGATGACCGGCGACAACCCGCAAACTGCCGCCCAGGTGGCCGGCCAGGTCGGGATTAAGCGCTACTTCGCGGAGGTGCTGCCCCAAGACAAAGCCAGCAAAGTGAAAGAGCTGCAAGCCGAGGGTCGCACCGTCGCCATGGTCGGCGACGGTATCAACGATGCACCCGCGCTGGCCCAGGCCGATATCGGGTTAGCCATGGGCGCTGGTACCGACGTCGCCATGGAAGCCGCCGGCATCACCCTGATGCGCTCTGATCTGAGCGGGGTAGTTACGGCCATTGAGCTGTCGCGCCAAACGATTCGTACCATCAAGCAAAACCTGTTTTTCGCTTTTATCTACAACACGCTGGGCATTCCCGTGGCCGCTGGGCTGCTGTATCCGTTCTTCGGCATCCTACTTTCGCCCATGCTGGCAGCCGGAGCCATGGCGTTAAGCTCGGTGTCGGTGCTTACCAACTCGCTGCGTCTGCGTTCGTTTTCTCACCGCTAATCACCCTCACCGCTATGGATGCTCCCGAAATTATCGTTACCCTGGCGGGCCTCGCGTTGGCAGCCTTTGTGGTCTGGTACTTCTTCTTTTCCACTCGGCAAGTGGTTAGCGCCGTCTCCTCTTCCGGTGGCGTGCAAGAAGTGGCCATCAATGTGAAAGGCGGCTACACGCCCGACGTCATAGAGGTGGAGTGTGGCAAGCCCGTGCAGCTACACTTCTACCGCGACGAAGAAAATAGCTGCTCCGAGGAAGTGCTGTTTCCCGACTTCAGCGTCCGCCGCGAACTGCCGGCCTTCAAAACGACGCTGGTGGAACTACTGCCCGAAAAAGTCGGCACGTATGCTTTCACCTGCGGTATGGGCATGCTGCGCGGTAGCTTAGTAGTGAAATAAAACTGGCGTCCAATGAAAAACGACTTGAGTGCTGCGCACATCCTGCCCCCACCCGGAACTCACCGGCTGCTGATAAAAAACATGGTGTGCCCGCAGTGCGTTCGGGTGGTGGGAGAGGAGCTAGCCACGCTGGGCTTGCAGGTGCACCGCGTGGCCTTGGGTGAGGCCGACGTTTCCAGCCCTAATGGGGCGCCGCCGGATTTGGAAAGCATAGCGGGCAGCTTGCAGAAGCAGGGCTTTGCCTTGCTCGTTGACCCGCAAGAGCAGCTGGTTGAGCGCATCAAAACCTTGGTCGTGGCGCTTATTCACTACCCGCCGCCCGGGCCACGCCTCCTCAACTATTCGGCGTACTTGTCCGAGCAGCTAGGCCGCGACTATCACTACCTCTCGCACCTATTCTCCACCCACGAAGGCCTGACCATCGAGAAGTTCATCATCCGGCAGAAAGTGGAACGAGCGAAAGAATTGATTGGCTACGACGAGCTGAGCATGACTGAAATTGCGCAGCAGCTAAGCTACAGCAGTCCGGCCCATTTGTCGCGGCAGTTCCGGCAGGTAACCGGCCTAACCCCCACGGAATTTCAAAAGCTGGGCCCGGCTAGCCACGCCCGTCGCAGCCTAGATGCGCTAATTTAACAAGCTCGCTCGGAAGGAGGAGAGGAGCCTTCAGCTTCAATTACGATGACGCGAGCGGTGGGCACTATGAGAGCAATGAGCTACTGGGGTTGGCGCATAAATCTGGTGATGTTCCGCTTGGTTTGTCAATCTTTTGCCTCTGCTTGGATTGGCGAGGGCATAGAGAAGTAAAAAGCTGCGCGCGCAAGCAATGGTGGTTGTTGGAATGTTTTATATACATTTGCGTAGTTAACAACATTTGTATATGATTGAATCTGAAACCATCGGCCAGCGATTTGTTCAGCTTATTTCTCATTTGGGAATATCGAAAAATGCCTTTGCGTCTTCGATAGGCAAAACTGCTACTGTAATCCAACACCTTGTTGATGAACGTAATAAGCCCGGGTTTGACCTTTTGAGTTCTGTGTTTAAAGTATATCCAAATGTATCAAGAGACTGGCTTATGTTAGGCGCTGGGCCTATGATACTTTCAGATACTTCCCTGCCCACAGCCGCCCCCGTTACTGCTAGCTCTGCCAAAGCGAAAAGTCCCGTGCCCGTGCCGGACGCAGCAGGAGCTGCTGCCGAGAGTAGAGATACCGAACCAGTTTCTGCGCCCAGCAGCCAGGCACCCATAACCAGCTCTCCGGCAACACTGCAAGAACCCGCCACGCCTGCCGCTCCTGAGGCCACGGTTCCTGCTTCTGTATCCGTTGTTCCTACTCCCGAAGTGGCTTTACCAGCAGCATCTACACCACCACCGGCTCCGGTAGCTGCTTCCGTTCCTGCTGAAGCCGCGTGGCAGCCGGCTCTCTACACCCAGCAAATGGCGCATCAGCTTGCTATGGCTGAGCTGCGCAATCAGCATTTGCAAGAACAGCAGCGCCTCATGCAGCAAATGCTAGACCTTATGCAGCGGCAGTTGTCGCCAAGGTAGCACACTATTAATGAGCGTTAGACAATAAGAAAGCCCCGGCGCCACTCCTGTGGCGCCGGGGCTTTTGACTGTATAGCCAGGCACAATGCGGCCCGCTAACTCACGCTAGTGCTGAAACACTTCTATGCCTAGCTCTTCGGCTTCCATTAGGTTCTGCGGGTTCACAGCTGTCAGGCGCAAGCGCTTCAACTCGCCCACCAGCAGTGGGTCATACTTGGCCGTCACGCGGATGTAATTCGGCGTGAAGCCTTCCATCTGGCCGTTGGTCACGTCGTCTTCGAAAAGCACGGCTGTTGCAAGGCCTATTTGCTGTTCGTAGAAATGGCGCTTCTTCTTCTCCGAGAGGCTACGCAGCTGAGTGGTACGCTCATGACGGTGACGGTCCTGCACGCGGCCAGGCAGGGTGGGGGCTAGCGTGTTTTCGCGCTCGGAGTACGGGAAGACGTGCAGGTAGCTTACGTCCAGCTCGTTCAGAAACGCATAGGTTTCCAAGAAGTCAGCTTCAGTCTCGCCCGGAAAACCCACTATTACATCCACCCCAATGCAGGCGTGCGGCATCACTTCTTTGATTAAGCGCACCCGCTCCACGTACAGTTCGCGGCGGTAGCGGCGGCGCATCAGTCCCAAAATCTTGTTGGAGCCTGACTGCAAGGGAATGTGGAAATGCGGCATAAAACGCTTGGAACGCGCCACAAACCGGATAATCTCATCCGACAGTAAATTGGGCTCACAGCTGCTGATACGAAACCGCTCAATGCCTTCCACCTCGTCCAGAGCCTGCACCAAGTCGTAGAAGTTTTCTTTCCGCTCCCGTTCCGGCCCCTGCAAGCCAAAGTCGCCCAGGTTCACGCCCGTCAGCACGATTTCCTTGACCCCGGTTTCGGCTAACTTTTGCACCCGCTCTACCACACTCTGCACCGAGTCGGAGCGGCTGTTGCCGCGGGCCAACGGTATGGTGCAAAACGAGCAGGAGTAGTCGCAGCCATCCTGCACCTTCAGGAAGGTGCGGGTCCGGTCGCCGAAGGAGTGGGCGGCGTGGAATTCAGTGGCTGCTGAAATAGGGGAGGCGTACACCCGGCCCGGCGAGCCCGCCTCCGGCTTGCGGAAGCCCGCCAGCGTCTCTACCAACTGAAACTTTTCGGCGGCGCCCAGCACGGCATGCACCCCCGGGATGCTGGCAATTTCCTGAGGCTTCAGCTGCGCATAGCAGCCCACCACCGTCACGAAGGCTTCCGGATTGTGCTTCAGCGCTTCCTTCACCACCTTCCGGCACTTCCGGTCGGCGTGGTCGGTGACCGAGCAGGTATTGATGACGTAAATGTCGGCCGCGTCTTCGAAGGCTACTTTTTCGAAGCCGTGCTCCTCAAACTGCCGACCAATGGCCGACGTTTCCGAGAAGTTGAGCTTACAGCCCAACGTATAAAAGGCAACTTTTCTGGTTTCCACGGATTTTCACGAACAAGACCGCAAAGATACAACAGCGCTACGAGCAATAGTTAGTTGCGCGTGAAGTTGCGCTACTTAGCTGGGCTAGTAGGAGCAGACAGCTGCGCACGGACTAGTTGCATCAGGGCAGGCAGGTTGCTGTGGTCTAGTTCGTAACTTGTCAGAAATAGGCGCCACGAGCCGCCATTATCCCGGCGGAACGCGGCGGGCAGCTTGTGTTGAATCAACTCCGGGTGTTTTTTGCGCAGTTCGTCGCGGTGCATAAACGTGGACTGCACCGGCAACTGCGCTACAAATTCCTTCCAGTCGGGGCGCATCCCGCGGGGGCCGTACGTTGTGGCGCACAACGAGCAAGTGTAGGTGGCCGGCGAGAGGGTTTTATGGAAGAAGTCCACGGCGGCGTTCAGCAATCCGCTGTCGGCATTATAAACAAAGAGCAACTCGGTCATGAATAGAAACGCTAAGCGTTTCCAATTTACTACCGGTTTGGGTATGCTATCAAGTACTCCTTGCGTTGCTAGTGTTGAATGCGCTTGTTGGAAGCTGTTGGAGCCAGCTTCAAGTACGTTGGCTGGTCGCGGTCAGCAGTGAGCTTGCCGCCTTGGTAGTGTAGCTCCACCACCTGAATCAAGCTCCGCTTGGCATCCAGCCCGCCCGTAGCGGCGGCAGCGGTTTGGGTGCGGCCTGGATGAGTGAAATAGAATAAATAGGCCCGGTCGCCCTGCACGACTACATCCGGATGGCCGCCAATAGCTTGGTCAAACGGCCCCTGCCCAGGAAGTTCGAGGAGGCGTCCGGGCTGGGGCTGCCACTGCTTTAGGTCCGTGGAGCTGTACACGCCCAAGCCTTTCCATTTGTCAATAATCATCCAGTAGCGGCCCTGCCACTGAAATACCTTGGGGCCTTCGCCCCGCTCGGTTAGCGCTTTGCCTTTGTCTTGCCAGTTGTAGAGGTCTGGGCTATCGGCGTAATAAATGCTCTTGCCGTCCCGCTCGTTGTTGTACCACATGCGCCAGGTGCCGTCGGGTAGGCGGTACACGCTGGCATCAATTACTTTGTCGGTAGTTAGCGCCAAGCTCGATTCGTATTTCCAATTCAGCAAATCTGGGCTGGTAAGGTGCAGGATACTGCGCGGGTGATTCCAATCGGTGAAAATGCCGGGCACATAGGTCAGAAACATATGGTAAGTGCCGTTGGCTTCCACCACATCGGGGGCCCAGTGCGTGTACTGCGAGGTAGGCCGGTAGTTGATGTTCGCCGTGTCGCGGTAACGCCAGGTGGCGCCGCCGTCCGCCGATTCGGCAATACCGATGCGCGTGCCGTGCACCCACGTTACCCCGGTGGCCGTGGTGTCGGTGGCCCGGCGGTTGGTATAAAACATAAACCATTTCTTCTCCTTCTTATTCCAGATAAGAACCGGATCGGCGGCACCATCAAAGATAGGGTCCCGAAACAAGGGCTTGGGGGCTAGCTTGCCAGCAGGTTTTTGTTGTGCCTGCGTGGCAATAGAAATTAAAATCAGAAACAGCAAACAGCGTAGGCGAAAAAGCATCTCCACTTATATTGACGGGTAAACTAGGTTAGCATGGATAGGTCACTGCGGCCCAGTGCTGGAAAGAACTTGCTTTTAGGGGAAGCCTCTATCCTGTGCTCTCCTGCGATACGGCTCTGCTTTCAAGCTTTATTACAACTGCCGGTGATAGTGCGTTGAAACTAGAAGCCCCCGGCTGACTTGTCGCAGCCACTCCTAAGCTAGAAGCGCGTGCCCGGCTACGGGTGGTCTGCTAGCAGCAACCAGCCTACGTAAAGAACTTTGCAACACGCCTTGGATGCAGACAACGCCGTAAGCCTCAGCCAAGAGCTACTTCGCCAAATAGTCTGAGTACGTCAACTGCTCGTACGCTTGGCCTTGCTGAAGCTGCGCGTCGGTTACGCCGGCACCCCGGCTCATTTCGCGGCGAGAAACGTTATCGAAAATAACAACACCCTTTGGCGTGAAGAAGCCAAAACCATCGGTGTAACAGTAGAACGCCGAAGGCTGAGCTACCGGGCGGAGCAGGTCGCGGCTCCAGCGGTAGGCGGTGGCGGGTAGTTGCAACTGCGCCAAGAGAGTGGCCGCCACATCGGTTTGGGAGCCTAATGCGGTTATCACGCGGCCGCGCGCTTCTGGGCGTAGCGCTCCGCCCGCCAATATCAACGGAATGCGGAATTTAGCGGGGTCTTCCACCGAATTGCCGCCCGGCAGCCCATGGCCGTGGTCGGCTGCCAACACGAGCAACGTATTATCATACCAGGGCTGGCGGCGGGCCTCCTGTAGAAAGCGGCCCAAGGCCCAATCGGTGTAGTAAACTGAATTGCGGAAAAGCGCCGTTTCATCGGAACCCGGAAACTTGCTTGGAATGGGTATCTCGAAGGGTTCGTGGCTACTCAGCGTGAAAATGGTGCTGAAGAAGGGCTGTTGTTGGGTTTTGAAATCTTGCAGTACCCGCTCGAACAGGATATGGTCGTGGGCACCCCATTTCGAGTTTTGCTGGCTTTTAGGAAAATCGCCCCGCTCCGTAAACCGTTCGTAGCCGGCCGTTACGAGGTAGCTCTTCATATTGGCAAAGGCCAGTTCGCCGCCGTAGTAGTAGGAGGAGTGATACCCGGCCGGTTTCAACGACTGACACAGATGCGCCAACCGTTCCGTTTTGCGAGGGTACTTTATGATGCTGTTATTCGGCTGGTTCGGGAAGCCTGAGAGCAATGCCACCAGGCCCTTCTGGCTCCGGTCGCCGGCCGCAACTATATTGTTGAACACCACCCCTGTGCGAGCGAGGCTGTCCAGGTTGGGTGTTACGCCAACTTCGCCGCCTACACTCCCTATCAACTTGGAAGTGAAGCTTTCCAGGATAACAAACAGCACGTTGGGCCGAGGACTGCGTAGCAGCGCATGGGTGGCCGAATCAGAGGCCGGACTGATGTAGGTGTACAGCGGTTGTACTAGGCGGGTAGCAGTGGAATCGGGTAGGAACTGGTAGCGGCTGGTGTTGGTATCGCGCAAGCGCCAGGAATTGGCTACGTTCCAGGGTAGGTTTACGGCGGCGTGGTTGGCAAACAGGATAGAAGAAAAGTATACGTCGCTCTGGTTGATGGGAATCTGCTGCAAGCCCCCTCGCAAGGGTACCACCAGCAACGCAGTATACAACAGACCGGCCAGCGCTGCCCGGCCCCGGCCAATGTGGCTAGGGAGGGCGGGTATTTTTCCTATTATCTTGTTGTATAGCACGATGCCAGCCGCCGCCAGCCCAAGTAAGCATAGCCCAAGCTGCATTACCGGCGCGCTGCCCGCCGAGGCGGCCATTTCAGTGGGAGAATCCAAATATTGCAGTGGCGTAGCATCCAACCGAAACCCCCAAACTCGGTAGAGTTCCAAGTCGGCTACGCTCAGCAACGCCACCAGCAGACCCACCACGGCAGTGTAGCCCTTAACCAGAAACGCAAACGGAAAGCGCCGGCCTAACAGGCTACCTAGTATGAAAACCACAAACGGCACAACACTTAAGTAAGCTGTAGCGGAAGCATCGAGCCGTAGCCCATAGGCAAATATGCCCGCAAGAGTGCTGCCAGATAAGGATGTGGTTTTCGAGAAGTGATACAGTAGAAATAGCGCCTTGGCTGCCACAAAGAAGGCTAGCCAGAACAAGAAATAACGCCACTGAAAGTCAAATCGGTTTTTCACGCCGCAAAGGTAATGCCGACGACCCAGCATTTGGGCGGAACTACGTGCGGTAACGGAGTGGAAGTGTCGAGCTTGATGAAGTGACCACTGACTCACTTTTACTTGCTGACCACGCTATTGTCTGTTTACCCTGTTCGCTGAAATTTTCCTTAAAATTCTATGTGTCCAGCTGTTTTGAAAGGGGGGTGGGCAGAAAAACTAATCATATTTGAAAAATAACTTCAATAATTCAGAGGGGTGCGTTTGGAAAAGCAAAAAATGCGCTTCACATTTGCCATCATCAAAAACGCTCATTCTAACCCTCTCACCCTTACATGGCAATTCTTCGCTTCAAAGCACTCGAGTTAGTTGACCAGCGTAAACCGCTGATAATAGAGGGCAATGGAGAGCGTCGCTCTGACACATTCGGTAAAAACGTCTTCAATCTTGAAGCTATGCGGGCTACAATGCCCGGAGAGTATTTCAAGAAACTGCAAGCCGCCATCAAGCAAAGCTCACCCGTAGAGCACAGTGTAGCCGATGCCGTGGCTTCAGCCATGAAAACCTGGGCCATGGCCAAAGGTGCGACGCACTACACCCACTGGTTTCAGCCGCTGACGGGCGCTACTGCCGAGAAGCACGATTCGTTCTTTGACTTGAATTCGGACGGCCGTCCGATCGAGAATTTCAAGGGCTCAGCGCTGGTACAGCAAGAGCCAGATGCCTCTTCGTTCCCGAACGGAGGTATTCGCAACACCTTCGAGGCGCGTGGCTACACGGCTTGGGACCCCACTTCGCCTGCTTTCATCATTGAAACGGCTGGTGCCAAAACGCTGTGTATCCCCACCATCTTTGTGGCCTACACCGGCGAAGCCCTAGACTACAAAGCGCCATTGCTTAAGTCGCTGGCCGCTTTGGAAAGAGCAGCCGTTGATGTATGTCATTACTTTGATAAAGATGTAAACCGCGTGCACACCACGCTGGGTATCGAGCAGGAGTACTTCCTAGTTGACAAGGCATTGTACGCAGCTCGTCCCGACCTCGTAATGACCGGTCGCACGCTGTTTGGCCACGCTCCGGCTAAAGGCCAGCAGCTGGAAGACCACTACTTCGGCTCTATTCCAGCTCGGGTACATGCTTTCATGCTGGACTTCGAAGAAGAGTCAACCAAGCTAGGTATTCCGTTGCGTACCCGTCATAACGAAGTAGCTCCGCACCAGTTCGAGTGCGCGCCTACCTTCGAAGACGCCAATCTAGCTGTCGACCACAACCAACTCCTGATGGATATCATGGAGCGGACGGCTGACCGCCACAACTTCCGGGCGCTGCTACACGAAAAGCCATTCGCCGGTGTGAACGGCTCGGGCAAGCACAACAACTGGGCAATGAGCACCGATACGGGTGTGAATTTGCTCGCCCCTGGTCGCCGGCCCAAAGAAAACCTCCAGTTCCTGGCGTTTTTCATCAGCACAATCAAGGCTGTGCATACCTACGGTGACTTGCTGCGTTCTAGCATTGCCTCCGCCTCCAATGACCACCGCCTTGGCGCCAACGAAGCACCTCCAGCTATCATGTCGGTGTTTGTGGGCTCTATGCTGGATTCGGTACTAGACGAGTTGGAGCGCACAGCGAAACTGCCGCTCGACAAAGGTGACAATATCTACTTGAAGCTTGGTATCGACAAGATTCCAGCCATCCTGCTAGACAATACCGACCGTAACCGTACATCGCCTTTCGCCTTCACCGGCAACAAGTTCGAGCTGCGTGCCGTAGGATCATCGGCAAACTGCTCGTCGGCCATGACGACGCTTAATGCCATTGTAGCAGAGCAACTGATCGACTTCAAAACGTCAGTTGACAGGCTCATCGAGCAAGGCAAGAAAAAAGAGGTAGCTATTGTAGAGGTGCTGCGGGAGTACGTGATCAGCTCGAAGAACATCCGTTTTGAAGGAAACGGCTACTCTGACGAGTGGAAAGAAGAGGCCGCCAAGCGGGGTCTGGCCAATGTACCCACAACTCCACAAGCATTAGATGCGCTGGTAACGGAAGAAGCATTATCTTTGTTCGAGCGCCACCACATCTTCTCGCACGTTGAGCTCCACGCTCGGCACGAAATTCTGCTGGAGGAGTACATCAAGAAGATTCAAATTGAAAGCCGCGTAATGGGTGATTTGGCCATAAACCACATCATTCCTACTGCGGTAGCCTACCAAACCAAGTTAATCAACAACGTACGGGGCCTGCGCGAACTAGGACTCGACGATGCCGATTCACAGGTAACCGTAGATACTATCAAAACTATTTCGCGTCACATTACCATCATTAAAACCACTGTGGATGAGATGGTAAATGCTCGTAAAGTAGCCAACAAGATTGACGATACCCGCGAACGGGCACTAGCCTATTGCGACAACGTCAGAGCACATTTCGACACCATTCGCCGCTCCGCCGACAAGCTGGAGTTGCTGGTGGCCGATGAGGACTGGCCCCTGGTAAAGTACCGCGAACTTTTGTTCCGGCACTAAACTAGGGTCAGAATCGGGCCGGAGTTGGGTGGGAATTTTCTCCGCGCATCGATTTCAAAAAAGCCGTTTCCGGGTGGGGGCGGCTTTTTTTGTTGCCTGAATTTTAGGTCCTAGTAAAAAGGCCTTCTGCAATACGCAGAAGGCCTTTTCTATTAAGCCACGCTAGGTTACAGAACCTAGGCGCGCATTTCCGAGGCCGTCAAGGTATCATCCTACGTACACCTTGGGAGCAGCAAAGCGCTGAAATTTCGGGATAGGACCTGCCCATTAGCGCCATCGATACCGCCATGCGCGCGGTTTACGAGGCGACTACCACTATGCGCAACAACGTGTGCATCGGCCGCGTGATGAACTTAGAGCATCTAGTGGCGCTCATCGGCTTCGGCCTCCCTGAGTATCAGATTCCTGAAGAACTCCTGCCGATAGCCCCACGTGGACAAGCGCGAATACGGATTCCTAAAGGGGCTCTACGTCAAGTATCCCGCCTCAATCGACGACCTCTTGGATGAGTTCTGTCGCTACTATGCGCCTCACCTGAAAAAGGAAGTGGAGTTTCTTAGTGATGAGGAATGGTAATGCCCGATAGCCGGATAGTGCTTATACCCTCAACGAGCAGTTCGTATGGGGCCTGCGGGCTCGGGGGCTGGCGTTTGCGTCTCTTTGCCCTGGGGCGTATCCCTGACCACTCTACACGCTATCAGCTCGCCCAGGCTCTGCTGGCCGAGCGGGACCCTGAGCTGTTGAGGATGCTCTTCAACAAGGTGAACTGCAAGGATGTGGTACAAGACATGCTGCTGGCTCCGGTAAGCCAGGATAATAAAGGCCGTATTATGAAAGTGAAGGTTAGTGAGCGTAACAAGAACTTTCCGGCGCACCATACATCCAGTTCACAGACAACCTGGACCTACATATGCTCTCCTGTGGCACTGACGTCATCAACGCCAGTATCGACTACAGTGGCCTACTCGTCGTGTAATGCTGGTCTTAAAGCACCTAATAAAAAGGCCCTGTGCAATCCGCACGAGGGCCCTTTTATTAGGTGTTCAGCAACTGATTATTCGTAAGCTTGGAGCTCGTACGAAATCATGGTTCCTTTCGGCAGCTTCGGAATCAGGACTCCGAATAAGAGATTGGTTGGGCTTAACGTAGGACTGTCTGCTAAGCGAGCAGAATACGTGTACCCATCCCGACAGTCCTGCGTTACCTGTTGCGAGGTCACGCTGATCCCGCCCGAGCGGTGGGACACGCCCCCAACCAGCGTATAAAGAGCGAAATCAATGTTCAGCCCTTGTAATTGGTCGGCCGGAACAATAGCAGTTAGTTCCGCTAGAGAATTTACCTGAAAAGCCCTGGTCTCTAGTCGTGTATTGGCTTGCGGAGTGAAGTGAACGGGGGCTATTTCCTGGGTGGTCACGGCTTGTATTTCTTCCGGGGCACATGCTACATAAGGTGACTCCTTTTCGCATTGGAAGCAGCAAAGCAGGGGGCTAAGCACGAATAGGGTCAAGCGGATAATGCGATTCATGTGGTTGGAGTAAAAGCGTGGAATAGGTCGTAACACAAGTTGTTGGAGGTAGGAGTCACAGGGGCCGCGCAAGGTTGCATTCTCCCCGGCTATAGCAACCTGCCAAGGCTTACCTAGGTGAACTCAACGGCGTCGCTCCAGCAAGACTATTGGATCATTATGGTAGGTGGTACGGGCAACTTCCTGGAAGTTGAATTTGCCAGCTAGGCGCAGAGAGGCCGCGTTACCTGGGTCGATAATGCACGTGATGCGCTCGGCGCCAAGGTGCGTATCAGCCCAATGCAGTGCAGCTTGCAATGCCTGACTAGCGTATCCTTTGCCGTGCACGCGTGGCGTCAGCACCCAGCCGGCCTCGGGCGTGCCGCTGATGGAGGGCGTGAGTTCACGCTGAAAGTCGAAGAACCCAATAGTGCCGATATAGCGGCCGGTGATCTTCTCTTCAATAGCCCACGAACCATACCCCAGCATGGCCCAGTGACCGAGCTGACCCAGTAGACGGCGCCATACCTCCTCGTGGGAGTGGGGCTTGTTGCCTAGGAAGCGGTAAAAGGCAGGCTCAGCGTGCATGGTCACGGCATCGGCCAAGTCGTTGGGGTGGGGACCTCGGAGTAGCAAGTCAGGCGTTTCCAGTAGTGGTACTACGGAAACTGGAGTAGCCCGCAGGCTTAGGGGAAGCTTCATAGAAGCAAAATAGTAAAATGCTCTCTGCTTATGTTACCCACTTCACCGACAACGTGAACTTGCACCTACTCAGCTGCGATACGGACGTTATCAATACCACACCCGACTATAGTAACCTGCGGGTAGTCTAACTTTTCTTTAAGGGGCCGAAACGGTAACGCAACTCCAATTGCATATTGGCGTTCGGCTGAAAACCGAGAAAAGCATAATGAAGACTGGATAGCACTTCAGTGGCTAGTTCTACGTTTGAGGTTAGCTTGTAGCGCAGGCCCGCTCCAAAGGTTAGGGGTTTATTCAAGGCAGAAGAGTTCTCACTAGAGGATAAGATTACAGTATCGACGCTGTCTTTTGATACTCCAGAACTACGTATTCTAGTGCTGATTAACGTAACGCCCAGCAGCACATCCACTTGTAAGCGCCGCGTTACATCCCGCGTCAAGGTAGAGCGCAGGAGCAGAGGCACCACTACAATTCGGTTACGGTAGGTGGTGGCAACATATGTTGTTTTTCCTTTTCTGGGGTCAAGGCCGCTGCCAACATAGGAGTAGTTGCTGCTACGGCTCTGTTCGTACGCCGTAACTCTTGCCTGCAGCGCCCAGTCAGGTTTTATTGCAATGCCAACAGCCAGGGACGGGGAGAAGCTAAAAGGCTCGCGGATATACCCTCCTCCCCACCTTAGATAATAAGAGCCCAGATTAGCTCCCACTCCTACATAGAAGGGGTGGTAAGTGGTAGGAGCAATGTCCTGCGCTTGGCTGGCTAGCGGGACTATACAGGCTGCCAAGCAGCATAGCAATGTGATGTGCACGGGATACGATAGAAGAGATAGGTAAGATGGAAAACAAGATAAATGAAATATAGAGGATAGTCTGATGTATCTGGCTGAACTGAAACTCATCTGGTAGCTGACTATTATCCAAGTCCTAGAGATACCACCGAATTCGATGTTGGTTGGACTTGAACCGGTTGACGGTGTCGGGCAACGGTAAGCTGCTGGATTAGGAAGGCTTCGCTGTTGCAGGCCTCGTGCATGAGAGCGAGTACATGATTCCGGAGTGAATGCGCGCCTACCCCCAAAGGAATACAGGTCGAGGAGTGGCTGGAGAACAAACGCCTGCGCGGCTATGTCGAGGGTTGGAGTAACCAGTTTGGGCCAGTCGGTGCAATTGCTGCAGTAACTGCTCGAAGAGCAACGCCGGCAGAATGAGCGGATGGACAAGTGAGCAACAGGTGGTGCAGCAATTATTCGATTTCGACTAGGAGTACGAAACGTATAAGAAGGTCAACTAGGACAGCGGTTTTAGTAGCCATATGAACATGACATTATATATAGACACTTTGTAAAATGGCAAACAGGTAGGAGGACCTACTGGAAGACCGTTCAACAACCGTTACGGGCTTAAGCTGCTATCTTCATCGTGTTAGAACGTATTACAGGAATGCGTATGTAGGACGGTTAATAAACCCAGAGCCAGCGAGTCGTATCTTATCAAGAAGCGCACGTCTGATTCATTATAGATGCTGGAACGAGACTTTCTGTTCTTCCTTGTTACACCGATCGGGCTTTATAGTGTAGCTAGTCTAGTGTTATGCTATCGCCTATATAGACACAGTTCTTGGACTATTGGCTCAATACTTTTACTGGGGCTTACGCTGCTCATCGGCCTTGTAATGTTAGTGGCCCTTCTTGGGTTCTTCTTCATGGCTTATTACCCCATGGATCCACCCGGAATGTAGTATTTATAAAATGATGTAATTAGTCTCTAACTTAAGCAACATTCAAACCGCCACTCTTTCAGGGCTAGTCCAATATCTAACGTGGCTGTTGCAAAAGTCACTACTCCTACATCGTGGCCTAGAAATAAAAGAGTATTAGCTGTTCAGTGGGCAGAAATCGGCTGTTTACGTAGCCTTTTTCTGCGTGCCAGGCTTTTGCAACAGCCACTGAGGTTATACGAAGTGACAGCATTCAACAAAAACTGCCCCGCAATCTGCCGCACAAAGAATAAAAAAGCCCTTAGCAATGCGCTAGGGCCTTTTTTGTGGTCACGCTAGGAATCGGTATGAATAGGGTAATGAATAAGAACTGTTCAAGCCTCGTTTAACGTTGTTCGGCGCTTGTTTCACCATGTATTTTACCCAGCCGCTTGTGCCACGCGTAATCCTAGTTCACTCTCTTATATTCGAGTCGAGGACCATCACAGGCTTCCCACGTATTCCGAATAGTATCATTGGATTTGAGAGCGAGGTGCTCTTTCAACGATATGGTGGTGCAAGAGCCAATGAGGTTGCTGGCCTCGGGATAGGTGAGGGTCGCATACTGACCATCCGAAAAGGTGCGCACAGAAAACGTGCCGCTAGCCTCCGTGGTCTGATCCCCTTCCTGGCGCGTTTTGGTGAAGGTGCTGTCAGCCTGGAAGACGTACTTTTCTTGGTAAGGCAGGTTAGCTCCCGTCACGACGGTGTTCGTCCAGGATGACGTGGATTTGACCAACTGCCACGTTTGGGGGTAAGCACCGACTTTAAATTCTGCCGAGTCTTCTTTTTGGCAAGAGACGAGCGAAGCCAGAGAGAGGGAAAGCAAGAGTACTTTTTTCATGGCAAAGACGAGATTGAGGGTGTACTAGTGAGAGCCTCAGCCTCGAGAAAAAGTTGCACTGGGTGCGGCAAAAAAACGTCTCTTCAGGCTACAAGCTAGCAGCTACCCAAGAAGGATGAGCAAAAGAAGAGGCGACGGCTTAGTTGTTGTAGTTCGCCCCCGAATTTGCCCCATTTTTGGAAAAGTGCTTTCACATGCTAGAAAGACACTTTCTAGTAAGCATAATGCTTCCGGGTGGGGGCGACTTTTTGTTGCCTGAATTTTCGGGTTCTAGCAAAAAGGCCTTCTGCAATACGCAGAAGGCCTTTTCTGTTTCTCTGTTAAGCTACTGTAGAATGCAGAAGCCCCAAGCGGCTCCCCTATTTAATATTGTAAAATGGGTTGTTCCGAAAGCAGGCGGCTAATTTGCTTAACTCAACTCAGCCAGTTACACTCCCTCTCTGCAACACCCGCCTCGTGAGCGGCTATAGCATCAGGGGGTAGTGGCATGTTTTTGGGCTTCGCGCAGCCACGCCTGGGCCTCGTCTATTTCCGAGAACATGCGCATCTGAATCTGGCCGTTGATGCCGAGGTACATTGCCTCGGCTGACGTAGCGGCCAGTGACTCGGGACTAACGACGTGGGCGAAGTGGGTAAGGCCCTGCCGGCTGGCCCGCGGGGCCCAGTCGGTGGCTAGCCATTCCACGGCGTGGTTCCAGGGGCCGATAACCTGGCGGTTGTCGTTGAGTAGGTAGGGGCAGCGGTTTTCGCCTAGGGGGTGCAGGCAGGCATCGGCGCCAGCAATAATGCCGATGTAGGTCTGATAGCCAATCCAGTTGTTGTAGACCCACTGGTTGGCGGCATCGTGCTCAATGGTGAGATAGACCTTACCGAACCCGTTTGTTAGTTCTATGGGCATGCTGAGAGGTTATGATGGGGGTGGGTTCGCATAGGAACAGTAAGAGAGGCTTTAGTCAGAGGCAGAGCAGCCAGTTTGTTGCGGCTGCTCACAAGACAAGAAGTAAGATGAGCCTGATTTTGATGTTGAGAGGACCACAAAGGGCATATTTCCCTCATCGTTCGTAGATATAATCCACTTCCATATGGTCGCCTGGAGTGATGAGCGAAGGACCGCCGTTCTTATCATGCAGCGTCAGCCGCCGGGACGTTAGTTCCACGATAAATAGCTGGCGGCCGTCGGCAAAGGTAAGCTGGTTGTCTTGGCGAGTGAACGTCGTCGAGCCCCGCGGTACATCACCGGGTAAGTCGAAGCGCTCCTGTGTTGAGGAAGTCAGTACCAGGTAGTAGGGAGTGGGCGATATGCCAGGATGAGTCTCCAACGCGTTGCCCTGCTTATCACAAACGTAGACCATCATGCTTTTGTGATTCCAACGCCCTTCTAAAGGAGGTTCTGCTACGTTATCCTTTTCACAGGCCGTGGCAAATAAGAGTAGGCATAGGGTGAGGAGTGGTAAAAGACGAAGCATATCTAACAAGAAATAAGTGAAGGGTAGAAGGATAGTTCGGTAGTTCAGCCGGTTGTGTCCGGCCATCTGCAGACTCTGAATAGGAAAACCATGTTGCCTAGGTTCAAGGTCAGAAAGGCTAGGATACACAGGAGTATTAGGTGGCGCTGTGAAATAGGGTAAGAAAAGAGTAGAAGCACAAAATAGTTATGCCTACTGCATGCAGCAGTAACGGCACCTTTGTTATGTATTGCCTGCTGCAAGCTGTAAGCTGTAAGCGTACCGCTACAATAGATCCTAAAATAGCGCAGACACTAGAATGATAATGAAAGGAACCGGGGCTTTACCTGTTGAATTGAGAAATAGATAGATAGCAGGAATTATGTATGAGGTTGAGCTAACCAGGTACAAGTAAGATGCCAGAGTAATATTCTTGCCAACAGTAGCAGTAGTAGGGGACAAGTGGGGTTGTAATCATTTGAACTCAATGGGACAACTTACGCTGAGCAGCACGCAACCACTCTAACCCCTCGATAACGCTATCGAAGATGCGCATGTGCAGCTTTTCGCTGATTTCCATATGTAAGTTGTGGGCCGAGAAGGCGGCAAAGGACTCCGGACTTACTACGTGAGCGAAATGGGTTAAACCACCTTTCACCGCCCGTGGGGCCCAACCGGTGGTGAGCCATTCTAGCGCGTGGTCCCAGGGCCCTACTACCAGGCTGTTGTCGTTGAGTAGGTAAGGGCACTGATGCTCCACTATAATTTTGAGGCTGGTGTTGGCACCCGCTATAATACCAGGGTAGGTCTGGTAACCAAACCAATTGTTATACACTAAGTTACTGGCCTCGTGAAACTCAACAGTAAGGTATATTGCGCCAAAAGGATTACGTATTTCTGTTTTCATGCTGCGAATAGCCGGAAATCTGCGCGGCAAATAAAACGAAGTGCAGTAGGACTATAATTTCCCGGATAGATAACTCCATGTAAGGCTCCTGCCGCCAGTCAAACTTAACCACCTTGACCCATACCTTCCTAGTGAAAGTCCAGTATATAGGAAGATATCCGTAATCGATTTTCGTGCACTACTTGCCTGAAAGAGGCCTGGTATACAAGGTTAAGCGAGAAGAGGCACGTGCTGCGGGTAGCAGCAAGCAGGGCAAGCGGAGGGGCTCGTCATGGCGGGCAAGTTCGTCTCGCTTCTAGCATAAGAAGTCAATGACTGCTTGCCTGCGGACCGGTTTCTAGTCTTCTATGTTGCGAGTTAAATACCTCGTCATTAAACCACCCAGGAAGCCGGAGCCAGCTAGCTGGAAAAGATGGTCGATGAACTCCAGTTGCTCTTTGTTGAGCCAAAACTGCTCGGGAGGTAAGAACACGTGGCAGGCCCGAATAACCAGACCCACTAGCAGGATAATACCGGCTACTACCAGCAGGACCAACAGGACCCAATGCAGCAGATTGCGCGCTTGCTGGTCGCGGCGATGCTTGCCTTTGCGTTTGTCTTCTTCAAACCAGTCTTTTTCCTGCTCGGCAGCCTGCAGCGCGCCGCGGCGGGTAGGACGTTTTTCGGCCTGAATGGCGTTCAGATCGGGGGTGGGCTTGGGGTTAGGCGACGTTGGCACTCGCTAGAATCTGGTAGTGCGACTGAATGGCATCGTTGGCAATGGGCACTGCCCGGTTGGCTTTACCGCCCTTGTTGTGCCACGTATCAAACCAGGGCGTACGCTCTTGGTGCGTCAGCGCCGATAGTTCCACGGCGGAGTAGTCTTTGTACTCTTCCCAAATTTTGTCGAGGAAGGCGGCCAGTTCAGGTCGGCTCAGGGTGTAGTACACGCTCTGGCCGTTGGTGCTTAGCGTACCGGCTGGCTCCGTGATGGGAGACCCCCCGTACATTTTGAAATTGTCGTATACCGAAGGCACTACCGGGCCATATTTCCATGCTTGCACTCCTTCGGCAATCAGTGGCTCCCCCGTTAGGCCCAAATACCAGCCGTGTGCTACGTACACGAGCTTCACAAGCTTCATGGGCGTGACAGGAATGCCTGAATCCAACGACTTCCTGACGAAGTAATTAGCTACTGCAACTGCATTTTCCATGAGCAAACGGATGGTGTGAAAGCGGGTAAGATAGTGCAGAACGCAACTATATATACGAACAATTCCCAAGCGGTGCAAAGAATTGTCGATTTAATGCTAGTTGGTAGCAGAAACAAAGCACGGGTGCCGGGTTGCTAGCTCCTATTGCTGTGTGTCAGTAGCCCGGCGCTTGCGCAGTACTACTTGGCTGCAAGGACTTTACTTACAAGAGCGTCTTCATAAACTCGTCGTTGAAGTCGGCAGCAAAATGCAACACGTTGGGCAGGTGCGTGAATTCATGCGCTTCGTGCGTGGTGGTTAGCACTACAGCTTTCATGCCCGCATTGTGAGCGGCTTCAGCGCCTTTCGGAACGTCTTCGAATACCACGCATTCGGTGGGCGGCACTCCCAATTGGGTTGCGGCCTTAAGGAAAGTTTCGGGGTGCGGTTTGCTTAAGACAACGTCGTCGGCGCTGACAATGGTGCTGAAGTAGTGCCGGATATGTAAGGTATCGAGTACAAAATCGATGTTGAAGGGAATAGCGGCCGATCCAATTGCCATGGGGATGTTCTGCTGGTAGGCTTGCTCCAGAAAAGCCGGCAAACCGGGCAGCAGCTGCAAGTGCGGAAGAAACTCCTGCTGGTAGCGCTTTTCCTTTTCCAGCGACAGACGATCCATTTCTGCTTCCGTAAAGCGGTCGGCGCCAAACATCCGTACCAGTACCTCCTGGTTTTTGCCATACATCTGGGGCTTAACTTCTTCCCAGGTGAAATTGCCGCCCAAGTCGTGGTTGAACAGGTGTTGCCAGGCTCTTGTATGATACTCCATGTCGTGGATCATGGTACCATTCAAATCGAAAATGAAGCCTTTCATAAGTGCGTATCGGTAAAGGGAGTGCGCGCAAACCTACTATGCAATACAACCCAAACCTAGAATACAAGGGGTGGAAACGCATTTCTATCCCTAGTCGGGAAGGGAGGTTTGCAAGGAATAGACGAGCGGGTTAGGGAATTTTGTAGTTTGCCCTGCTGCCGGGCAACACCTAGCGGAGCCACAACCTGGCTGGCAGCATAACGTCCCACTTGCTACCCTTGTTTTCATGATTCGCAACTTGTATTCGCGTCGTAGTTTTCTTAAGAATACCGGCTTTGGCCTAGTGCTGGCTTCCTTCTCGCTGGTTGGTTGCGCGCGCATAGTGCCAAGTACCCCTGATGCACCAGGGTATCTGGTGTATATCGGGACCAATGTGAATTCGGAAACCGAGAATACGATTTTCCTGTATCGGCTCGACCCAACCACCGGGGCGCTGACGCAAGTGAGCGGCTTGAAGGGCGGCGCGAGCCCCACGTACCTGACCCTGGACGCCAAGCGGCAGCACTTATACACGGTCAACGAAACCAGCGAGTTCCGGGGCGCGAAAAGCGGGGCGGTTAGTGCGTTTGCAATCAACCAACAGACGGGCGGCCTCACGCTGCTCAGCCAAGAGCCTTCGCAGGGGGGCTCGCCTTGCTACATCAGCCTCGACCGCACGGAAAAAGCGGTGCTGGTGGCCAACTATATGGGCGGTAACGTGAGCGTGCTGCCCGTGGCGGCTGATGGCAAAGTGGGCGCCCCAACGGGCATGAACCAGCACCAAGGCAGCGGCCCGCACAAAAACCAGAATATGCCCCATGCCCATTGCTTCCTCCCTGACCCCGCCAACAAGTATGCCTTTGCTGTGGATCTGGGCACCGACAAAGTGTACAGCTATCAGGTGGAGCCGGCCACCGGCAAGCTGACTGCCAAGCCGGAACCCGCCTTCACTGCCAAGCCCGGGGCCGGGCCGCGCCACCTCACGTTTCATCCCAATGGCCGTAGTGCCTACCTCATCAACGAGCTGAACTCCACGGTAACGGCCCTGGCCTACGACGCCGCTCAAGGCACTTTCCGCGAACTGCAAACCGTTTCGACGCTGCCCGCGGGCTTTGTGGGCGACAACTCCTGTGCCGACATCCACGTTTCGCCCAACGGCAAGTTTTTGTACGCTTCCAACCGCGGCCACAACAGCATTGCTGTGTTTGGTATTGACGGCAGCAACCTAACCTTGCTTCAGCACGAGAGCACGCAAGGCAAAACCCCACGCAATTTCACGCTCGACCCAGCTGGCCGTTTGCTACTAGTAGGCAACCAAAATTCCAACAACGTCTTCACCTACCACGTCGACCAGAAAACAGGAAAGTTGCGGCCCACCGGCCAGTCTATCGACATTCCTTCCCCTATGTTCCTCTTTGTCACGTCTGACTTCACTCGGGCTGGCAAATAGAAAAGATAGAGCACCCGCGTAGAAGTATAGGCTTGGAAGTATAGCAAGAGTAATTGCCGTCAACCAGCCTGCCTAGGCAGTCCACTGAGAGCAGGTTTCAAACGCATAAAGCCCCTCATGCTTCGGCCAGCGCAGCATGAGGGGCTTTCAACAGCGTGACCTGTGCATATTTTCAAGCTGGCAACTCACGGGGTAGCTCGGCGTCATCGTCTAGGAGCTGCACGCCGGTGCCGTGGTCGGGGGCCAGCCGTTTCCAAACGGCTTGGCGTAGCTCTTCTAGGCGAAGTAGGCTGTCTTGTACGGTAGGATTGGCGCGAATCTTATCGAAAAGGCCAGTGCGCTGCCCAACCCGTACCATCTGCTCTAACACGAAAGGCAAAATCCAGCCGACGACGCTGGAAGCCAGAGCGCCGCGAAGCCCCAGGCGAATCAGCAGCCGGGCGGCCATGCGTTCCAGCAGCAACGCGCGGGCAGTGGGCAGGGCTTTATCGGTCAGAAAGTCAACGACGAGCTTGGCATTGCCTTTTTTCACTTCCGCCCGCAACACTTCTTGAATGGAATCGAGGGCCGAAGCTGCGGCTTTACGAAACAAGCGGCCGGTCTGCCAAGCGGCCATACCCGTAAGCTGGCTGGCAGTGCGAACAATATGCGGGAGTAGGCTCAGCTTCTTCATGGAAGGCAATAAACAGAAAATGCGGCAGGAAAGCAGCGCGGCGCTACCACTTCGCGTATCGTGCAATGGTGGGTAGTGGTGCCCACGGCCGCCGCGGCATAGCTGCATACGCAACGCTGTTCTTTCGCGCTATTTCTTGCTCATGAATTCTATTGTCATCAGTGCACCCGGCGGGCCCGAAGTGCTGCATCTTACCTCCCAGCCCATTCCGGAGCCCGCGGCCCACGAGATTCTAATTCGGGTGCAGGCAGCGGGCGTAAATCGTCCGGATGTATTGCTTCGGCAAGGCAAGTACGCTGGCTCTGGGGATGTCAGCGGCACAGTGCCGGGGCTGGAAGTAGCTGGCATCGTGGAGCGGAGCGGTGCCAGTGTCACGCGCTGGCAACCCGGCGCCCAAGTGTGTGCATTGTTGGCTTCTGGGGGCTACGCCGAGTACGCCGTAGTGGATGCGCGGCATTGCCTGCCGTTGCCCGCCGGGTGGAGCTTCGCTGAAGCCGCTAGCTTGCCCGAAACGGTATTTACGGTGTGGCACAACGTGTTTCAGCGGGGGCTGCTCCAACCCGGCGAAACGCTGCTGGTGCACGGTGGCAGCAGTGGCATTGGTATCACGGCGGTGCAGCTGGCGCATGCGCTGGGCAGCACCGTAGCCGCTACAGTGGGTAGCAGCGCCAAAGCGGCAGCAGTGCGGGCTTTAGGCGCCGATGTGGTGGTCAACTACAAAGAACAAGATTTCGAGGTGGAAGTGCAGGCCATGGGCGGCGCCGACGTGGTGCTGGATATGATAGGCGGTGACTACACTCCTAAAAACCTGCGGCTGCTCCGCGACGATGGCCGCCTGGTATATATCAACGCCATGCGGGGCGGAACGGCCGAATTCAATGCGCTGGACGTTATGCGCCGTCGCCTTACTATCAGCGGCAGCACGTTGCGGCCGCGCTCCGCTGCATTCAAAGCCGCCCTTGCTGCCGAAGTGGAACGCCACGTATGGCCCTTGCTACTCCAGAAACAGTTTCGGCCGGTGCTCTACCGCACGTTTCCGCTGGCCGAAGCCGCGGCCGCGCACCAGCTTCTGGAAAGCAGTGAGCACATCGGCAAAATAGTGCTGCTCACGCACGAGCAACAGGAGGTGCCTTCGGTATAGCGTAGCGGTGGGAGAAGCCCGGAAAGCGCAGAAAGGCAAGCAAAAACAAGCGGAAAATGCTGAGCTTGCGTACAAGCTCAACCGTGTTGCGCTGTCCGTTCTGTGCTTTCCTAGAAAGCAGCCTGCCTACCACTCCAAAACATCTTTGCACGCCTCATGAAAACTGCTTTACTAATTGGGGCCACCGGTCTTGTTGGCAACTACCTTTTGCGGCAGTTGCTTTCCGACAACCGGTTTGCCACTATCAAGATATTTGTGCGTCGGCCCACCGGGTTCAAGAATCCGGCGAAGCTGGAGGAGCACATTGTGAACTTCGATGAGCCCGAAAAGTGGCAGCACCTGCTGGCCGGTGATGTCCTGTTTTCAACGCTGGGCACCACCTTGCGACAAGCCGGCAGCCACCACGCGCAATACAAAGTAGACTACACGTACCAATACCGGGCCGCCGAAGCCGCCGCGCAAAATGGCGTTAAAACCTACGTGTTGGTTTCATCTGCCTCTGCCGACCCCGACGCGTTTGTTTTCTACATGCGCATGAAAGGCGAATTGGAGCGCTCCATCAAGCGCCTGCCGTTCCAACGCATCCGCATTATCCAGCCTGGTATGCTGGCCGGAAACCGCCCCGAGCCCCGGCTAGCCGAGCGCATCGCGTTGCCGTTGGCCGCCTTGTTGGCGCGCGTGCCTGGGTTGGCTCCCTACCGCCCCATCCACGGCCGGGAAGTAGCCAACGCCATGATAAATGCCGCCCTCGACGAAAAGCCCGGCGTGCAGATTGACTCGCTGGAAGGCGTATTCAAACGCGCTGCTGAGTAGTCTCCGCACCTGTACACGCACGAAGCTCCGGCCCCCGCCCCCACAAGCTGACTAGCAGTTGCCGCGCCATTTGGCGTTTGCAGCCGATACTCGCCTCGTGTGTGCTGCGGAAGCCGGAGCTTCGTTTTGTGTTGGAGCTAACCTAACTACGCCTTACGCCATTTTATGGAGCAGCCGATGGCTTTGGTGGAACCCGTAGTAGCGGGCTTGCCGGCCAGGATTTCGGTCATGGCATTTTCCACGTACTTGGTTTTCACCCGCGTGGCGTCTTCCGAGTTGTCGTCGATGGCGCCGATGTAGCTCACCTTGAACTCGTTGCCGGTACCCTGGCGGGTCAGGACGTAGAGGTGGGGCGTGCGGGTGGCTCCGTACGATTGGGCAACCTGCTGCGTTTCATCTAAGAGGTAGGGGAAAGGATACTTCTTGCTTTTCGCTTGTGCCTGCATGGCCGCAAAAGAGTCGCCGGGGGCAAGGGCGGGGTCGTTGGGGTTGATGGCTACGACGGGGTAGCCTTGGCTGGCGTATTTCTGATGCAGCGCAATAATGCGGCTTTCGTAGGCTTGGGCGTAGGGGCAGGTGTTGCAGGTGAACACCACGATGTAGCCCTTCGCCGTCTTGTTGTCGGCCAATGACACCAGCTTGCCATCCACGTTTTTGAGCTTGAAGTCGGCGGCTTTATCACCAACCTGATAGCCCGCCATCGGCCGAACGTAGCTGCTCAGCACCAGCAACAGGCAGGCAGCCAGAAAAGGAACTAGCTTTTTCATAGAGAGGAGAGGTAGAAGTGAAAGACGAAAAGCGGTACTGAAAATCACTGGAGAAACTTCTGTAAGGCCGCCGTTAGCTCTGGCTGAGTGAATTCCTTTTCGTAAGCCACTCGTTTCTGCTTGCTGTTGTTGATCATCAGCGTAAAGGGCAGCGCCCCCGACCATTTGCCGTCCACCTTGTCCATCCAGGTGTTGGGATCAGCTTCGTTGAGCAGCACCACTTCCGACTTCAGCCCGCGCTTCAGCACGAAGGGCTTCACTTTTTTGTCGAGTTGGGAGGCATAGTCCATGCTTATCAGCAGCACCTTCACCTTTTGCTTGGCGTAGGTGGTGTTCACTTGCTCGAAGTAGGGCAGCTCCTTCACGCAGGGCGCGCACCACGTGGCCCAGAAGTTGATGACGTATGTGGTGTCTGTTTTGCGGCTGAGGCGTTTTTGCAGCTCGGGTAGTTTGATGAGGGCAACTTGCTGGGCCTGGCTCGGCAGCGCGAAGAGCAGCGCCGCGGCTAGGGGAAAGAGTTTCAAATGCTTCATGAGAAAGTAAGGGAGCAATATTTTTCTATAGACAGTTCGTGGCGCCAGAAGTTGCGGCGGTGGCACTACCCCTGCACTCCGGGCTTGGCTGAGGGAGCGTAAAAGAGATGCGTTACGAATAGCCGCTTGGCACTCATTCTGCTGCCAGTCAACAACGAACCTTCCGTACCTTTGTTATTCCAAGAAACAGTTCCCTTCGGGTTATGAACAAGACCTATTGCCCTAGCCTCACCGAATACAAGCGCCGCCTTTCCCGCGAAGTTCAACTAGGGGATTTGCCCATGGGGGGGCTCCACCCAATCCGGGTGCAGAGCATGACCACCGTCGATACCATGGACACCCTGGGTTCAGTGGAGCAGACATTGCGCATGGTGGAGGCCGGGTGCGAGTACGTGCGAATCACGGCGCCTAGCATGAAGGAGGCGCAAAACCTGCTGGAAATTAAAAAAGAGTTGCGCAAGCGGGGCTGCACCGTGCCCCTGATTGCCGATATCCACTTCACGCCCAACGCAGCCGAGCTAGCAGCCCGCATTGTAGAGAAAGTGCGCGTGAACCCCGGCAACTACGCCGACAAAAAGAAGTTCGACTTCATCGAGTACACCGACGCCACCTACCACGCCGAGGTGGAGCGCATTCGGGAGCGGTTCCGGCCCTTGGTTCAGATTTGCAAGCAGTACGGCACCGCCATGCGCATCGGTACCAACCACGGTTCCCTGTCCGACCGGATTCTGAGCCGCTACGGCGATACGCCGCTGGGCATGGTAGAGTCCGCGCTGGAGTTTCTGCGCCTTTGCGAAGAAGAAAATTACTACAACGTGGTGCTGAGCATGAAAGCCTCCAACACGCAGGTGATGGTGCAAGCCTACCGCTTGTTGGTGCAGAAGCTCGACGAAGAAGGCCTGCAACCCTACCCGCTGCACCTTGGCGTAACCGAAGCCGGCGAAGCCGAGGACGGCCGCATCAAATCGGCCGTGGGCATTGGTACGCTGCTCGAAGACGGCCTCGGCGACACCGTGCGCGTGAGCCTCACCGAAGCCCCCGAAGCCGAAGCCCCCGTAGCTAGAGCCCTTATCAACCGTTACACCAACCGCGCCCAGGAGGCCCAATCGATTCGGCCGCTGCTGGAAGCGGAGCCGCTCGACCCGTTCCAGTACCATCGGCGCATCACGCACGAGGTGCTCAACATCGGGGGGCTGAACGTGCCGCGCGTCGTAGCCGACCTTTCGCGCCTGCCGAAGCTGGAGTACGCCGATTTGCGCGCTGCCGGGCACTTGTATTCCTCGTTTCTCGACAAGTTCCAAATGAGCGACTTGGGGGCCGACTTCATCTATACCGGGGAGCGGCCCGTGCCGTTTATGCTGCCCAACGGCCTCAAGGAGATTGTAACGCACAGCGCCTGGGTGGATGGCGGCCAGCGCCTCGACCATTTTCCCTTGCTCACCGTTGATATTTATCTGGCCGACTTTCCAAAGCTGCACCCGCAACTCAATTTCCTGGTGGTGGAGTTGAGTACGCTGGATGCCGAGCTGCTGGCCCAGTTGCGCACCGAAACCCGCGTAGTGCTGGTGCTAAGCAGCACCAACGCCCACGCCATGCCCGAGATGCGGCGCGCCTTCTTTGATTTGTTGGACTACGGTGTGACCTGCCCAGTAATAGTTCGCCGCCTCTACACCCTGGAGAACCCAGCCCAAACGCAGCTTGATGCCGCCACCGACGTGGGCGGCCTGCTCATCGACGGCCTTGGTGATGGCATTGCCCTTTGCACCGACTTGCTGCCCGAGCAAGAGCAGGAACACTGGTTGCGCGACATCGACCAACTCAACCAACTCAGCTTCGGCATCCTGCAAGCGGCGCGCACCCGCATGTCCAAAACCGAGTACATCAGCTGCCCCAGCTGCGGCCGTACCCTATTCGACCTGCAGGAAACCACCGCCATGATCCGCAAGCGCACCGACCACCTCAAGGGCGTGAAAATCGGCATTATGGGCTGCATCGTGAACGGCCCCGGCGAAATGGCCGACGCCGATTACGGCTACGTGGGCGTGGGCAAAGGCAAAATTGCCCTCTACCGCGGCCAAGAGGTCATCAAGAAGGCCGTGCCCGAAGAACAAGCCGTGGACGAACTCATCGAACTCATGCGCGAAGACGGCCGCTGGATCGAGAAAGAAGTGCTGGAAGAGCCGGTATTGGGGTAGGTATGTATCCTTACGTTTGTCATGCTGCGCTTGCCAGGGCATCTCTTCCGCTTCAGTAAAGCGTAGCATTACAATACCTGTTGCTCGCATAGCATAGCCACTAACAGAGATAAATGAATTATGTAGGCCAGCAAAATGGCAGGGATATCTACTACTTCACAACAGAAGGCAAAGTAGATTGGAATAGTAAGGTCTTTGAAAGCAGTTGGTTGTTATTCGCAATTGGTGACGATCCTGATAAGGAGGTTATCATTGCTTTTGTAGATGAGTGCATTGCCCACAAACCAGCTTATATCTGTACAGCGGGTAAAGCCTGTGAGTTGATTCACGATAGTTTTGATGAGGGAATAATATGGCAAGGTGTGGAGCATAGTAGCATTTATGCTCCAATGACGACTTGGCATGATGACTTCAAAGAGGGAATATGGTTTGCTGTAAATGTGGCTTGCCATGAGGAGTTGGTTATCAGCAAAGTGGTTTGCATCAATCTGGACAGCAAGAGTGATATAGATAAGAGCAACTTAATGTCAGCACTTTCTTAAAAGTTATCGGCTTTACTGCTATAAAACATTCCGGCTGCTCATCCGTCTGCCCATCACATGAAACTACGCGTGATATTGACCGGAACCACCGGCATGGTGGGAGAGGGCGTGCTACTGGAATGTTTAAACGACCCCGAGGTGGAACAGGTGCTGTCCGTTAGCCGCAAGCCCAGCGGCCATACGCACCCAAAGCTGCGTGAAATCACACACACTGATTTCCACGATCTTACGCCCATCCAAGACCAACTTAAGGGTTACAACGCCTGTTTTTTCTGCTTGGGCGTGTCGTCGGTGGGGATGAAGGAGCCGGAGTACCGCCGCCTCACTTATGACCTGACGATGCGCTTTGCTGAAACCCTGCTGCCTCGCAACCCCGACCTGACGTTCTGCTTTGTATCGGGGGCAGGCACAGACAGCACGCTGAAAAGCAGCCAGATGTGGGCCCGCGTGAAAGGCGAGACCGAAAACAACTTACTGAAACTGGGCTTCAAACAGGCCTATATGTTCCGGCCTGCGTTTATGCGTGCCACGCCGGGGCAGCAAAACATAAAGGGCTACTACAACTTGATAGGGTGGCTGTATCCGGTGTTGCGCACGGTAGCACCCAATTACGTATCCACACTAGCGGCAGTAGGGCAGGCCATGATTCGGGTGGCGCAGCATGGGGCTCCCAAGTCAGTGTTGGAAGTGCCCGATATCAAGGCGTTGGTGAAGAAGTAAGCCAGTCGTTGTCCGAGCATCTATTCTTAGCACAGCAGATGCCTCGTGTGGCGCAGCATGACGTTCTCGTGGGGTATTCAGGGTTAGGGGAGCGGCATGTGTGCTGGCGGTGGCAGTCCGTAGAGCCTATCCGTTTCCAGCAGCACCATTCAGCCCACGCGTCTATGCGCTACCTTTGGCCGGGCCTCCCTACTTTTCTGCATGATTCGCACCGTAATTTTCGATATGGATGGCGTGCTGGTTGACACCGAGCCGCTACACCACGACGCTTTCTTTCGCCACTTCGCCGAGCTAGGCATTACCATGACGGCCGAGGACTATGCCCCGTTTCTGGGTTCCTCCACCCGCAACATCTATCAGCGGCTAAAGCAGAAGTTCGATCTGCCCCAGGAAGTGGACGCCCTGATGAGCCGCAAGCGGGAACTGTTCGGTAAGTCTTTCGACGAATCGACGGAGCTGGATTTGCTGCCCGGAGCGCGGCAGTTGGTTGAAGACCTGCACCAGCACGGCGTGCCGCTAGTATTGGCTTCCTCGGCCTCCAAAGACACCATTGCCCGCGTATTCAATCGGTTTGGGCTATATCCATTCTTTGCGCACCTGGTGAGCGGCGAAGATTTCACCGAGTCGAAACCTAACCCGGCCATCTTTCTGCATGCCGCCGAGCTAGCGGGTACGCCGCCCCCTGGCTGCCTGGTACTTGAGGATGCTGCCAACGGCGTAGCGGCCGCCAAAGCTGCGGGCATGTACTGCATTGGCTACCGTAGTGAACATTCCACCGGCCAGGACCTGCGCTTGGCCGACCGGGTGGTGTCGGACCTGAGGGAGCTGAACGCCGCCACTATACTAGCGTTTCCCAACGCTGCAAATCCGGCCTAGCCCGTATACACCAGTGGAGGGTGCGGCAGGTGACCTAGCTGCCGCCGTTTCCAGCCCATGGCCAGACGTTCGCTGAAACTGCCTGAGCTTGGCATGCTCATTTTCATGCTCCGTGGTAAACCTCGGGTGGAACGCCTGTTGGCATTGCTCCACACGGTGGAGGTAGAGGAGCTGCATACGGGTGAAAACGGGCCCCTACGGTTTGTTGGCACCCAGCCAAACCGCCAGCTAGGAGAACGAATAGCCAGCACCCAGTTCCTGGATGAGGATGGGGTGTTGGCATTCGTTTCCCTTTACCTAGATCAAGAAGGGGAGCTGTATGAGTTGGACTACTGGAAAACAGATGACTCGCCGCTTCGCCGCATACCGGCTTTCTAATGCGGATTGGCGGATTGTTGGGAGTTAGTGGGTGATGGATGCGTAGTCAACTCTTGATGCCGTTAATATTTAGCTGCTCTAATGGCCCTGGCGAGGGGCCAGCAAAGGTCTTTCGTTGGGATTAACCAGCAACCACCAAGCCTCACTTGCACTTGTCTTTGCGCCGGGTGTCGATGACGTGCGCAATCTTCCAGCCGCTGGCCAGCTTCACTAACTGAAACGAATTGTAGCCGCAGTGGCTGAAGGTGTTGCCGAGGTAAAATTCGTAGGGAGTCCAGACGCTGGCTAGGTTGGCATCAATCAGTACTTTATCGAAGGTGATACGCTCGTCCCACACTTCCTTGTGCGGCTTGCCTACGGCTTTCACAAACTCCGATGGGTTTTCGGGCAGAAGCTGGGTGGTGCCGTTGCGGTTGGCAATGGTGTGAAAAACCGCGCCAGGAGCAAACGTGGACCGTACCACCGTGCTGTCCCCGTTGCGCATGCCCTCAAAAAACGTCTGGATGGTTTTCTTGACGGCTTCGGTTTCGGCGGCTGGCGTTTGGGCCGAAGCAGACGTAGCGGACACAAGCAGGCCGAAAAGTAGGAAGTGTTTCATGGGGTGGAAGTTAAACTGAACCAAGGACACTAACCATATCCCAACGTTGCGGCGCGCAATCAGACGCGTACCCGCTGTGTTCAGGCGCATTACCTGCTACAAACAGCACGCAGCCGTAGCAACATTATGGCGTGGTAGCACTATTGGCGCCCACCAGATTAATATTGTAGGAGCAACCGCTCTGCTTCCTGCCTCATTGCACCCCTCCATGGAAATCCGCCGCACCTTTGACCTGCTTGCCCATTTAGCTGCCACCACGCCACAGGCAGACTGCTTGGTGGAAAAGAAGGCAGGTACCTGGCAGCCACTGAGTGCGGCGCGGGTACAGGAGCTTAGCAACCAGGTGAGCCTGGGGCTGCTACAACTCGGCATAGGCCCCAACGACAAAGTGGCCATTATTTCTGCCAACCGGCCCGAATGGGTCATAGCTGACTTTGGTATTGCGCAGCTAGGAGCCGTAAGCGTACCCATGTACCCCACCATCACGGTGGAAGACTATCGGCACATCTTCCAAGACGCGGGAGTGCAGGTGGTGCTGGTGGAAAACGAGAAACTGCTGGCTCGGGTGCAGGAAGCAACCCGAACGCTAACCGAGGGGCCACGCCACATCTTCACGTTTGAAAAGCTGGCCGGTACCCGCTCTTTCACCGAACTGCTGGCCCTGGGGCAGTCTGCTGACACTGCCCCCCTTACCGCGCTGAAAGCCGCCGTGCAGCCCGACGATTTGCTAACGCTCATCTATACCTCTGGCACCACCGGGCGGCCCAAAGGTGTGATGCTCAGTCACCGCAACATTCTCTTCAACTGCGAAAACCTGACCAGCTACCTGCCGTTGCCGCCCGGGCAAAAGGCATTGAGCTTCCTGCCCCTAAGCCACATTTTCGAGCGCACGGCCACGTTCCTGTATCTGCTGTTGGGTTTCAGTGTCTGGTACGCCGAGAGCGTGGAGCTCATTGCCGACAACCTACGGGAAGTGCAGCCGCAGGTGTTCACTACGGTGCCTCGCTTGCTGGAAAAAATCTACGACAAGATTGTAGCGAAAGGCCACGAGCTAACTGGCGCCAAGAAAAAGCTGTTTTTCTGGGCTCTGAACTTGGGTCTGCGCTACGACACGCAAAAAGACCAGGGTGCCTGGTACAACGCACAATTAGCCCTGGCCAACAAGCTTATCTTCAGTAAGTGGCGCGAAGCCATGGGTGGGCAAGTTTGCTACATTGTGAGCGGGGGTGGGGCTTTGCAGCCTCGGCTGGCACGGGTGTTTTGGGCGGCCGGTATCCGGGTGATGGAGGGCTACGGGATGACGGAAACCTCGCCGGTTATTGCTGCCAGCCAGCCTGAAGCCAGCGGCAACCTCATTGGTGCAGTAGGGCCCGTGATTCCGGGGGTGGAAGTGAAGCTGGCCCCGGACGGAGAAATCCTGACCCGTTCGCCTTCCGTCATGCAAGGCTACTACAACCGCCCCGACCTCACGGCCGAAACCATCGACGCTGAGGGCTGGCTGCATACCGGCGACATTGGCGAGTTGGTGCAAGGACGGTTTCTGAAAATTACCGACCGCAAAAAAGAGATGTTCAAAACCTCGAACGGCAAGTACGTGGCCCCGCAGCCCCTGGAGTCGCGGCTGTCGGAGTCGCCGCTCGTGGAGCAGGTGATGGTAGTGGGGGAGGGCCGGAAGTTTGCGGCCTGCTTGGTGGTGCCTGCCTTCGCTGAGCTGCGGGCCTGGGCCCAAACCCACAACCTGCCCGCCGACCTACCCGATGCCGCATTGGCCGCGCATACCCAAGTGCAGCATCTCTACGAGCAACTAGTGCAGCAAACAAATGTGGCCTTCGCGCAATGGGAGCAAATCAAGAAAGTGGCACTGTTGCCCGTAGTGTGGAGTGTGGAATCGGGGGAGTTGACACCGACCTTGAAGGTGAAGCGCAAAATCATCAGCCAGAACAATCAGCAACGAATTGAGGAGCTGTACCGCTAGCAGACGAAGCCTTGAATCTTGTCTGCTACACCAGTATGACAATAGTATATTGTGTTGAAAATAAGACGGTTATGTGGCTTGTAACGACTTGATAGGTCTATGTAATTATTTGAAAATATAGGGCGAAAAGTAAATCATTCCGGGCCTCGGAGTGTTATATCAGCATACCACAAGACTTGAATCATGCGCATGAAAGGCCTGTTTAACCTTGGTCCCGTTTTCGGTTATTTCTTCCGTAAGAACGACCCAAACCGCACCACCAATTTCAACCTGCGGACTATGCACTTCATCAATAAGCTCTCCATGGCGATGTTCCTGGTTGGCTTCCTGGTGCTTCTCTACCGTTGGTTTCTTCGTTAGCCTAAGTTGTTTGGCTTGTGCCTCGTCAGCCTACCGGGCGTGGTCGCTCCGCTACGAGGTGAGATTAGCCGTTCCCGTTTTCCATACAAGCAATAAAGCCCTCCCGACTAGCATGGTCAGGAGGGCTTTCAAGTAATAGGCCGTAGGAAGGCGTGGCAAGTGAGGAAGCAGCGCGAAACGTACATGCCGCTCACATCCTTGCTCAGCGTTAGGGGCGTTTCTTGAGCGAGTCGCGCCGGTCTATGGCATTGAGCACCTCGGTGGTGGTAAACTCTTTATCTAGGTCGATGTAGCCCGCTGGCGTAATGCGGCGGCCACTGCTGGTAATAAACGTGGGCCGAACGCGCATAGTTAGGCGCACGGGCTGACGGTCACGATCAGCTAAACCAAATATCAGGTTTGCCAGCGCCTCGCCCGACTCTTCCCCTACGGCTTCGCGCAGGTTGCTTTCCAGCGTGAGCGGGGCAATGGTGGTGCCGCCAGCAGCTACCTCTATGCGCTCAGTGGAGCGGCCGGTAGCTACCTGCTTGCCATCGATGAGAGCAACATAATCCAGCTCGTTGAGGGCGGCTACCTCGTCGTTGGGGTTGCGGATTTCCAGGTTTACGCGCATGCGCAAAGGGATATTGCCAGCAGCGTAAGCGGCCACCAGCCGGGCCTTGTCCACGGTGCTCACGTCGCTGGGCTGCCGGATTTGGGTGACGTCGATGCCGGCCACGGTGGCTTGATCCACGGACGCTAGGCGTATCTGCGCGCCTTTGAACGCTTTGGCTTGCTGTACTTGCTCGGAAATGCCACAGCTGCTAAAGGCCAAGACAAACAATAGTCCCAATGCAGCCAGTGGAGAACGACGATTGGTTGAAGGAAGAAAACGGAGCATTCGGAGTGGGACTGAAAAAAGGATGGAAAAGCTTTAATAGTTGGACTGCTATACTAATTGGTGTTTAGTTTAGTTGCTATAAGTGCCATGGTCAGCTGGGTGCTCAGCAGGGGCCGTAACTTGCCTGAATAGAAAAGCCATTCAAACCGATTTGCGTGGGCACCCGTTTGAGACACGAACCACCAAAAGCTGTTAGCTGAAAAATGAACATTGAAGATTTCCGCGACTATTGCCTACTAAAAGCCGGCGTGACCGAAGAAACTCCCTTCGGCCCCGATACGCTGGTGTTTAAAGTCGGGGGCAAAGTGTTTGCCCTTACCGACATCAATACGTTTGGGAGTATCAACCTGAAGTGTGACCCAGAGCGCGCTGTGGAACTGCGGGAGCAGCATGAGTATGTGTTGCCTGGCTTCCATATGAACAAGAAGCATTGGAACACAGTACTCATTGGGACCGGTGTTCCGAACGGTCAGCTTTGGGAACTTATCGACCACTCATACGACTTGGTGCGCGCTTCCTTGCCGAAAAAGCTGCGCGAGGAACTGGCACAGCACGAGAGCTAACAACTTGCCACGGTAAGGTCTAGGACACGGGGAGGCTGCTAGCTTCGTCTTCTTACAACCTGCTTGTAGGTGTCTCAGCGAGTCGAAAAAGACGACTCGTCGGGATAACCCTCTTTCAATTCCGCTACCGGAATGCGCCACGGCATTTCTGCCGGCCGCAAAACATCAAAAAAGCCACGTTATCCGAACCAAGGCAGGTTAGGGATGTGGCTTTTATATTTTTAGTAGCTGTTGTATCTAGTTGAATAAATATATAAATTATACTATATAAATATGGGATATGACTCAGTTCGCAACCGTTACCGGCTTGGTGCTAGTGGGCACTTTATCAGGCTGCATGACCACCCGCATTGTCACGGGGCACGACTGTGATACAGCGGCAAACGACCCTAACAGCACGCAACTAGTTACAGCCTACTTCTGGGGCCTCAAGCAGCCCACCGACCTTCGCCCGCCCTGCGACCCACGCTTTGCGCACCTGAACGGCGTGACGGTGAAAACCTCTTTCGGCAACTTCCTGCTCTCCCTCGTGACGGTGGGCGTGGTAACCAAGCAGCGCGTAAGCTGGTGTTGTGCGCCCTACACGCCCCCAGTCGATACGCTGGGGCTTGGTCCAACTGTAGCTCCTGGCGTTCCACTTCACGTTTCTGTTCGCCCATGAACTTGCCCAACGGAATAGAAGCGCACCCGATGGCGGAGTGGACCAACCGCCACGAAAACTTCACGCAACGCCTGACGTCCAGCGCCTGCTTCAAGCTGCGTATCCCCAATCTGCCCACCAGCCAGGAGCAGTACCGCCAAACCACGGCCAATTTCCAGTGGCTGATACGCTACGGCATCGACCACAACGTGCGGCTGCGGGCGTTAGGCAAAGGCTGGTCGTTTTCGGAAGTGGCAGTTACGGATGGCGGGCTAGTGGACACGATGGCCCTGCGGCAGTCATTCGCCCTAAAGCCGGCCATGGTGGCGCCGGCCTACCAAACCGCCGGGCGCACCGCCGACAACTTATTCTTCACGGAGTGCGGCATGAGCATTGTGGGCCTGGAGCAGCAACTGGAACCCCGCAACAAGTCGATTCGTGCCTCCGGGGCCAGCAACGGACAGAGCATAGCCGGCGCTTTATCAACGGGTACGCACGGCGGGGCCTTCCGCTTCGGGGCCGTTCCAGAAACGGTCGTAGGCTTGCACCTCGTAACGGGAGCCAACAAGCACGTGTGGCTGGAACGGGCATCGTACCCGGTGGCGTCGGCGAAGTTCACGGACTGGCTCGGCGTTACGGAAGTGTGCCGCGACGATGAACTGTTCAATGCTGCGCTGGTGAGTTTCGGGAGCTTCGGTTTCATTCATGGTGTGCTGTTGGAAGTGGAACCGCTGTTTTTACTGGAAGATTTCAGTGCCTACCGCGTGCCCTATGGCCCGGCCGTGCAGCGCCTCATGACGCACCTGGACCTGACAGGCCTGCATCCCTGGCTGCCCTTGCCACTCACTGACTCCACCCGGCAGCCGTATCACCTCACCATCATTATCAACCCCCACCAGTTCGATGTCACGGGCGCCAATCCGGGACACGGCGTGTTTGTGCAGCTGCTTTTTAAAGCGCCCTACCGCCCCAACTACCCCCGCCGGCCGTCTCCCGCTCCGGGCTTCACCTACGGCGACAGCACGCTGGGCTTGATTGAAACTGTGCTCGACCATTTAGGCAATCTAAGCGCAGCCTTGGTGCCGGCACTGGTAAACCGACTCTATCCGTTGGCTTTCGAGAATACCAATGGCACGGCGGGCACGATGAGCGAAACCTTCGATAACACCAATATCCGAGGCAAAGCCGCCAGCGCCGCCATTGGCATCGCCAACCACGAGGTTCCCCGCGTGCTAGCCGAAATTCAGGCGCTCAACAAACACACGCCGTTTCCTGGGGTGCTGGGGTTGCGGTTTGTGAAAGGCACTCGTGCCACGCTTGGCTTCACGCGCTTCCCCGTAACGGCGGTGCTAGAATTTGACGGGGTAGAAGGCAAAACAACCCGCAAGTTCCTGGAACGGATATGGGCTCGTCTGGAAGAACTGGGTATTGCTTTTACGCTGCATTGGGGCAAAATCAACTTCAATCTGACCCCGGCTTTAGTACGCCGGATGTACGGAAATGCAGCCGTAAACCAGTGGCTTGGCTGCCGTCAGCGGCTGCTTGATGCGCCCACGCGCCGGGTGTTCACCAATCCCTTTATGGAGCGTTGCGGCCTCGACCAAGACCCCGCGCCGCGCCCGAACCCCGTAGTATAAAGGCTGCCACAACTACAGGTAAACCGCTTTCTACGGCCACTAAAAGAACCTGAGACTATCTGCCGTGCGAAGGCCGATTGTAGTAAAAGAGCCTGTTTACAGGTTGTCTTCGCTACACTATTGTGTAAGTAGAGAAACAACTGCACCTGCCAGAGCGGTGCTAGTGTGCGCGAAAGCGCGCCTATGGTAGAAGCGCATACGCTATGGTCGACGTAAGCTGGCAGTGGCTGAGAACAGCTACTGGAGGGCACAGTCAAGTTTGCTAGGTGCTGTAGCTGGCACTACGGGATAAGCACAAGTGGATTTTCTGGAAGAAGGAAGCGCGACAGTAATGGTGGCGGTGCATCTAGAAGTGGATAGATATACAAGCATGGAATTTACGTTCCGTATCTTTTTTCGCTGTTAGCCTGTTGTCCTATCCCAACTCATTTTAAAAGTTCTTATGGAGAAGCTTTCCTGCATCCTGTTAGTTGACGACGACAAAACCACCAATTTCCTTAACAACCTATTACTAGCCGACTTATCGGTGGCTCATCAGGTGCTGGTGGCTGAAAATGGGCAGCAGGCGCTGTGCATCCTCCGAGAACAAGGCAACACCAACAACTGCCCGGCTCTAATCCTGCTTGATATCAATATGCCCGTCATGAACGGATTCGAGTTTTTAGAGGCCTACCAAGAACTGGATTTCGTCAACAAACAGACGGTAGTGATTATGATGCTCACTACTTCTCTCAACCCGCGAGACGTAATGCGGTTGCAGGAAATGCCCTTGCAGGGGTTTCTAAGCAAGCCCCTGACTCGGGAAAAGGTGCAGCAACTATTAAAAGAGCACTTTCCGCAAAAACTGGCTGTGTAACAACCGCAGCTACGCCAGTGCGCTACAAACAGCAAATTTAAACGCAGGTGGTAGGCTACGTACGAAAGACAGTTAGCATAATAACAGCATACCTTATTTCTCGCTGATTGTGAAGATGGTATCTGTCTTCGGCGACAATCCAGCCTCACTTAAGACGAATAATAGTGTAAGGTTTCTTAGAAATTAAATTATATATGATAAGAATAATTTAATTTTGTTTTCCCTATTCTACTGTTCCGTCTACTGTTATGCTACCCTTCATTGGTGTTCGTATCTATTTCGAAAATCCAGTCGGCCGTATTTTAGAGCATCCACAGGGCTATGCGGTGGTGGAATTCCATGCCGGGAAGCGCAATCTGTCTGAACTACAAGCGTTCCTGCGGCATGCCGGGCAGCTACTACAGCGCCGAAGCTGGAACAAGCTGTTGGGCGACCAACGCCTAATGAACCTCTTCACGCCGGAAGAAAGCCAGTGGATTGTAAACTACTGGTTGACGCGCAGCAACCAGGGCTCAGACGTATACGGTGCCGTTATACTGCCGCATGATGTATTTGCCCGTCTCTCGGTCAGCCAGGTAGTGAGCGAGGCCAAAGCGGCCGCCATGACTTACCGTATGTTTGATAGCGAAGAGATGGCGCAAGAGTGGCTTATGCAACTACCGTAGTGCCCGCCCTAGGGTAATGCTTGTGCTGAGTTGGTTGAGGACAGCGCGCAGCCACCAGCTAGTCAGATGGCATGGCCACGGTTGTGGCAGCACAGGAATAGCATGCGAGGTTAATTGAAACGTAGGTGGCGTACATCTATCACTGTCAGCTTGCGGGCTCGTAGAGCTTTGCCAACCAGACAAGCGGGGCTACTTCAACAGGCAGGCTTAACTTATAAGCTGAAGGCAGACAAACCGTAGTACAACAGTCCCACGGCAGCGCTGATTCCAATCCAAAGTATCATGTTCACCTTGAACCGATACAGCGCCCCCAACGACACGAGCAGCCACACCAGACTAGGCCAATGTAGAAAGGCTACACCAAGGCGGCCTGCAGGAAACAACACTGCCTGGCCCAGGTAAACAGCTAGGTTCAACACGACCCCCACCACCGCGGCGGTGATAACGCCCAGTACAGCCTTCAGTTGAGTGTTGTGCTGCGTGCGTTCAATAAGGGGGGCGCCCATAAGAATAAAGATGAAAGAAGGTAGAAACGTGTAGTAGGAAGTGGTGAACAGCGCCAGCGCGCCCATGCCCAGCGAACCGCCAAAATGGGTGTAGCCGCCCATAAACCCTACGAACGCCAGCACCATAATCAGAGGGCCCGGTGTGGTTTCGCCAAGCGCCAGCCCATCCAGCATCTGGCCTTGCGTGAGCCATTGCAGCTTCTCCACGCTTACTTGCGCCACGTGCGGTAGCACCGCGTAGGCTCCCCCAAATGTCACCAAAGCAGCCTGGGTGAAAAACGAGCTGAGAGTACGCCAAAACGGGAACTCAGGCACGCATAGGTACAGCATGCCCAAGGGTAGCAGCCACAACCCCACGGCCGTTGCAAACTGGCGCAACAGCCGCGGCAGCGAAAACCCAGTGCCCGGCACCACTGTGCGCGTAGTCAGGAAGTAGTTGTCTTCCTGTTTGGTTGCCTGCGCTTGCGCAGAGGCAGTAGCAGTTGGAGCCGGGAAAAACTTGCGAGCCAGCAGCGCCACCACTGCCGCCCCCAGAATAAGCAGTGGGAAAGGTACGTGCAGCCAGAAAATACTCACAAAGCTGGCCGCTGCCACCGCGTAGTGCAGGGGCGTCAGCAATGATTTCTGCCCGATCTTCAGCACGGCCAGCAGAATAATGGCCACTACGGCTGGCTTGAGCCCGCCAAACACGCCTTGCAATGCCGCCAGTTTGCCCACCGTCACGTACAACAAGCTCAAGGCCAGTAAAATAAAGGCCGACGGCAGCACAAACAGAATGCCCGCGGCCAGCCCACCGCGGGTGCCGTGCAGCAGCCAGCCAATGTAGGTGGCTAGCTGTTGGGCTTCGGGGCCGGGTAGGAGCATACAATAGTTGAGAGCATGCAAAAACTTGGCGTCGGAAATCCAGCGCTTTTCTTCCACCAGCACCGTGTGCATGATGGCAATCTGGCCGGCTGGTCCACCGAAACTGATAAAGCCTAGCTTCAGCCAGAAGCGCAACGCCTCGGCAAAAGTGGGTTTGGAAATGGGTGTAGCCAGTGTTGTCATATGCAAAGAATCAAAGCTTACTCTTTAGTACACACGCTTTGTAGTCTGCCTGAGCTTGGGGAAGCTAGCTTGTACATCTGGATTTCTAGACTGCACGCCTAAAATACCTGCTCTAACCTGTATTGGCGTAATAGGAGCGGCCCAGCGCAACGCCCGCTTTTCGCGACGACAACGTATGTAAACTGCTGTACTCTGCTAAGCAGGCTATGTGCATAGTAGACTAGAAGTGGGTTTTAGCTCACTATGATATGATGGTCTTTATCACCACCTGCCTACACGCCCCTAGGTAGCATGCACCGAACCGGGCAACAAAAAGGTCCGTCAGAGCTTCTGACGGACCTTGTTAGTAGGTGTTGATGGCGTCGCAGGAGTTATACCACCACGTTCACCATGCGGCCAGGCACCACGATGACCTTCTTGGCGGTTTTGCCGTCGCCGAACCGAGCCAGGAAGTCGGAGCCTAACACGGCGGCTTCAATGTCGGCGGCGGTGGCGGTGGCAGCGAATTGGAGCTGCTCGCGCACTTTGCCGTTGATGGCTACCGGGTAGTTGACGGTGTCTTCCACCAGGAATTCCTCTTTGAACTCTGGGTACGTGGCCGAACTGATGCTACCAGCTTCGTGGCCGAGCAACTGCCATAGCTCCTCCGCCAAGTGCGGCGCGTAGGGCGAAAGGATAACCACCAGCGGTTCCAGAATGGCGCGTTTGTGGCATTCGAGGGCCGTCAGCTCGTTCACCGTAATCATCAAGGCGCTGACGGTGGTGTTGAAGCTGAACCGCTCGATGTCTTCTTCTACCTTCTTGATGGCCTTGTGTAAGGCCTTCAATTCAGCTGGTTTTGGGGCTTCGTCGGTTACGGCAAAGGCGCCGTCGGCAGGGTGATAGAGACGCCAGAACTTCTTGAGGAAGCCGCCCACGCCGCTCATGCCGTTGGTGTTCCATGGCTTGAACTGCTCCAGCGGCCCCAAGAACATTTCGTATACGCGCAACGCATCGGCCCCGTACTGGCTTACCAGCACGTCGGGGTTGACCACGTTGAATTTGGCCTTCGACATCTTCTCGACTTCCCAACCACTTACGTAGCGGCCATCATCTTCGAGGATAAACTCAGCGCTATTATAGTCAGGGCGCGACTTTTTAAAGGCTTCGGTATCTAGTACATCGTTGTGTACAATGTTCACATCGACATGGAGCGCAGTGGTTTGATGCTGGTCTTTCTTACCGAGCGTAACGAACGTGTTAGTGCCGTTGATCCGGTACACGAAGTTCGAGCGGCCCAAGATCATGCCTTGGTTGATGAGCTTCTGGAATGGTTCGGGCGCTGACACGAGGCCCAAATCCTTGAGGAAAAGGTGCCAGAAGCGGGAATAAAGCAGGTGACCAGTAGCGTGTTCGGCGCCGCCGAGGTAGAGGTCCACATTCTGCCAATACTTCTCCGCTTCTTCGCCCACAAACCGCTCGGCGTTGTGCGGGTCCATGTAGCGCAGGTAGTACCAGCTAGAGCCGGCCCAGCCGGGCATAGTGCTCAGCTCGTAGTCGTACTGGTCTTTGTACTTCCAGTCTTTAGCGCGGCCCAGCGGTGGCTCCCCGGTTTCGGTGGGCTTGTACTCGTCGATTTCTGGCAGCACCAGCGGCAAATCGGCTTCGGCTACGCCGTAGGCCACGCCGTCTTTGTAGTAGATCGGAATCGGCTCGCCCCAATAGCGCTGACGACCAAAAATGGCATCGCGAATACGGAAGTTGGTTTTGCCTTTGCCGAGGCCTTTCTCTTCGAGGAAGGCAATGAGCTTGGCGGTGGCTTCTTTATAGCCGAGGCCGTCGATGATACCGGAGTTGATGTAGCGGCCTTCCTTGGTAGGGTCAGCCTGCTCGTCGAGGCCTTGCTGCGCATCGGTTACCTGCACGATGGGCAGGTCGAAGTGCTTGGCAAACAGGTAGTCGCGCTGGTCGCCGGAGGGCACGGCCATTACGGCGCCGGTGCCATAACCCGCCAGCACGTAATCGGCAATCCAGATCGGCACGGGCTCATTAGACACCGGATTGAGAGCATACGCCCCCGTGAAAGCACCCGAAACGGCCTTTACGTCGGCCATCCGGTCGCGCTCCGAGCGGCGTTTGGTGGCGTCGATGTAGTCGGTAATCGTCTGTTGCTGCTCTGGCGTGGTCAGTTCTTTCACCAGCTCGTGCTCAGGCGCCAGCACCAGGAACGTCGCGCCGTAGATGGTGTCCACGCGGGTGGTATATACCTTGATTTGGGCACTGGCGTGGTGTTGCACCGGGAACGTCACTTCGGCCCCAATGCTGCGGCCAATCCAGTTGCGCTGCATTTCCTTCACGGCATCGGGCCAGTCGAGCGTATCGAGGCCTTGGAGCAGACGGTCGGCATAGGCGGTGATGCGTAGGTTCCACTGCGGCATCAAGCGGCGCTCCACGGGGAAGCCGCCGCGTTCTGACAGGCCGTCTTTCACTTCGTCGTTGGACAGCACCGTGCCTAGGCCGGCGCACCAGTTCACGAAGGTGTCTTGCTGGTAGGCGAGGCGGTAGGGATGCACGGCCGTAAGGCGCTGCTTTTCGCTCATCATCTGCCACTGACCGGCCGTGAAGCTGTGCCGCTCCTCGTCGTCGCCGGCCGCCCGGATACCTTCGCTGCCGTTTTCGGCAAACTTGTCGAGCAGGGTTTTAAGAGGCTCGGCGCGGTTGGTGTCGAGGTTGTACCAGCTATTGAACAGCTTCAGGAAAATCCACTGCGTCCACTTGTAGTAGGCGGGGTCGGAGGTGCGGATTTCGCGGCTCCAATCGTAGCTGAACCCCAGCGAGCTAAGCTGCCGGATGTAGGTGTCGATGTTCTTTTCGGTGGTAACGGCCGGGTGCTGACCAGTCTGGATGGCGTACTGCTCGGCGGGCAAGCCAAACGAGTCGAAGCCCATGGGGTGCAGCACGTTGTAGCCGCGCAGGCGCTTGTAGCGCGACACAATATCAGAGGCAATGTAGCCGAGCGGGTGCCCGACGTGCAGGCCTGCGCCGCTGGGGTACGGAAACATGTCCAGCGCGTAGAATTTCGGCTTGTCGGAACTGTTGTCCGCCTTAAACGTATGGTGCGCTTGCCAGTGGGCCTGCCACTTCTTCTCGATTTCCTGGGGACTGTAACCGGGCATGAGTTGTTGGTTGTTATTTGCTGGTTGTTGATTGGTAGTTGGTTGCTAGCTGTTGATGTCCTTATGTGGCGATGAAGCCCCCATCAACAAGTAACAAGCAACCGGCAACAATCAACAGGCGGCGAAATTACAGCGAAATGCCGGGAAGGGCTAATTCCAAACACTGAAGCAAGCTGCGCGGTTGTATTCTTCACCTTGATATTGTATTTACGCTGGTATCTTTCTCGCCCGTACGTCGTCTGCCGCGCTTGTTAGCTGGCTTTCTGTGTTCCCGCTATGCCCGATTCTAGTACTCCGCTGCCTTCCGAATCATCTGCGCCCGACGAGTTGCTACACGTTCTGATGGAGGTGTCCTTGACAGGCTTTATCTTGTTCCGGCCCGTGTACGCGCCCGATGGCCAGACCATGACGGACTTGGCCTATGTGCGCCTCAACCCGGCCGCCCAGCGGATGTTGCAGTTGCCCGAACAGCCCGCGCAGACGTTTCTAACTTTATATCCAAACGCGAAGGACGCTGGTATTTTCGACTTCTATCGGTCCAGCTTTGAAACGGGCAAAGCGGACAGATACAACCTAAACTACCAGCACGATAAGCTCGATAATTATTTTCATCTGGCGGCCCAACGCAGCGGGGGCCTGCTAGTCGTCAGCTTTTCGGATACTTCCGACCAAGACCGTTCGGCTGTAGAGCAGGCGCTCCGTGAAAGCCAAGCCCGCGAGCAAGAAGCCCGCGCCGACGCCGAACGGCAACGTCAGCAGTTGCACAGCATTTTGATGCAGGCTCCGGCCATGATTTGCATTTTCGAAGGGCCCGAGCACGTGTTCAAGCTGGTTAATCCGCTGTACCAACAATTGGTGGGAGAACGGCCATTGCTGGGTATGCCCATTGCAGTGGCGATGCCCGAGCTAGCTGGGCAGCCCATCTTCGGCCTGCTCGACAGCGTGTACCGTACGGGCGAAACGTTTTATGCCCACGAAATGCTGGTGCAAATCGACCACGACAATTCCGGCAGCCTAGGCGAGAACTATTACAATTTCATCTACCAGGCAACGCGCAACCTAGAGGGAGTTGTTGACGGAATCTTGGTGCTTGCCTACGAAGTGACGGCGCAAGTGAAAGCACGGCGCGGCATCGAGCGCAACGAGGCGCAGCTTCAGCGGCTAAACCAGCAGCTGGAAGCCGCCAATCAGGCGCTGATGCTTACGGCCCAGACCACGGAAGTAGCGCAAGCCGAGGCCGAAGAGCAACGCCAGCGCCTCTTCCATATTTTGGAAGAACTACCCGCTAGTATCGCCACCTTTCGCGGGCCCGACCACATGTATCAGCTGGTTAATCCGCGCTACCAGCAGCTGTTTCCAAAGCGTAGGCTTCACGGCCGGACCTTCCGCGAAGCTATGCCCGATCTGGAAGGCCAACAGTTCTTTGAGCTCTTCGACCAAGTATACCAGACTGGGGAGATGTTCAGTGGCGTTGAAATCGAGACGTGGGTGGACACTACCAATACCGGCCACCTAGAACAGCGCTACTACAACCTGTTTCTACAAGCTCTGCGCGACGCAGACGGTACCGTCAACGGCATCCTCAACTTTGCCTACGACGTGACCGAACAGGTGCAGAGCCGCCAGCAGGTCGAGCAGAGCCGCCAGCAAGTGGAACAACTAAACACTGAATTGGCTAGTGCCAACGAAGAGTTGTCTGCGGCCAACGAAGAAATCAGGGCCAATATGGCCGAGTTGCAGCTCACGGAGCAGGCCTTGCTCGAACTTAACATCGACTTGGAGAGCCGCGTACTGGAGCGCACCCAGCAAGTACAACAGGTCCAAAATGAGGTGGAGCGGCAGCGGGCCCGCTTAGAGCGGTTCTTTATGCAGGCACCCGCTGCCATCTGTGTGTTGGACGGGCCCGATTTGGTGTTTGAACTAGTGAACCCAGAGTATCAGCGGCTCTTTCTGGGGCGAAAACTGGAAGGCAGGCCCATATTGGAAGCCATGCCAGAAATCCGGGGCCATGCGGTGTATCAAACACTCCGGCAGGTATATCAAACCGGCGAAACGCACCAAGAACCGGCGCTGCTTATTCCCATGCAGCGCTCCACCGATGGGGTACTGGAAGACCGGTATTTCAACTACATTCAGCAGGCCCGCTACAATGAGCAGGGCCAGATAGATGGAATTCTGGTATTTGCCTTTGAAATAACGGAGCAGGTGCTGGACCGCCAGCGAATCGATGCCTTGCAAGCCGAGGTGCTGAGCGGATTGCAGCGCATTGCCCAGGAACGCGAAACGTTCTATCAAGTATTCGAGCAGACGCCGGCTTGTATTGTGCTGTTGCGCGGGCCAGAACACCGGGTTGAATACCACAACGAAGCGTATCAGCAGCTGTTTCCGAACCGTGAAATGCGGGGACGTACCATCGCCGAAATCCAGCCGGATGCGCTTGCGCAGGGATTTGTGGCCCTGCTTGACAACGTGTACCAGACGGGCGAAACGTTCTATGGCAACGAGTTGCAGCTCGTCATCGACCAGCCAGGCAACCGGCCTCCTAAAGTCAACTACTTTAATTTTACGTACCAGGCTTACCGGGAAAATGGGCAGATAGTGGGCATTTCGGTGTTTGCCTACGAAGTGGGGGAGCAGGTGTTGGCCCGCCAGCAGCGCGAGCAAAACCAGCGGCGGCTCCAACTCATTACCGACGCCTTGCCCGTGCTGATCGGGTACATCGACCACGAAGAAAAATACCAGTTTGTAAACCGGGGCTACGAAATCTGGTTCAAGCGCAACCCCGAAGACATGCTGGGGCGCCCAGTTCGGGAGGTGCTCGGCGACAGGGCGTACCACGAGGTGAAACCGTACGTCGACCGGGCCATGGCTGGGGAGCGACTCGACTTCGAAACGCGCATGTTTTACCGCGACGATTTCATCCGCTACATCCGCACCAACTACGTCCCCGACCGCCAAGACGGCAAAGTGGTGGGCTTCTACTCCATGGTTGCCGACGTCACCGACCAGGTGCTTAGCCGCCAGCAGGTGCAAGATTTGAACGAGGAACTAGCGGCCATCAACGAAGAACTGCAAGCCACCAACGAAGAGCTGTCCGACACCAACCAGCAACTCACGCGCACTAATGTCGACCTCGACAACTTCATTTACACAGCTTCCCACGATTTGCGGGCTCCCATTGCCAATATCGAAGGCCTGTTGCATGCGCTCCTGCAGCATTTGCCCGAAATGGGGGCTGCCGATGAGCAGGTGTTGCCCATTCTGGAAATGATGCAGGGCGCGGTGGAGCGGTTCCAAAAAACCATCCACCACCTAACCGACGTTACGAAACTGCAAAAAGAGCAGATCCAGCCTTCCCAGACCGTGGACCTGGCTGCCGTAGCCCAGGAAGTACGCTTGGATCTGGCTCCGCTGCTGGAGTCGACCCAGGCCCGGTTCGAGGTGGATGTAGATCAGTGTCCAACCATTTCTTTCTCGCAGAAAAATCTGCGAAGCGTGGTGTACAACCTGCTTAGCAACGCGCTGAAATATTACTCGCCCGACCGGACCCCACACGTGCGGCTTCGTTGCTTCCAAGTGGAGGGCTTTTCGGTGCTGGAAGTGCAAGACAACGGTCTTGGCCTCAACGAAGCGCAGCAAGTCCGGCTTTTTGGCATGTTTCAGCGGCTCCACGACCATGTAGAGGGTACCGGTATCGGGCTGTACATGGTGAAGCGAATGGTGGAAAACGTGGGAGGCCACATCCGAGTGCAAAGCACATTGGGCGTGGGGACAACATTTAGTGTATTTTTTCCGCGGTAATAAGATATTTTTTTGGATTAGGCACGTATGTACCTGTGAGCTCAGCGGCTGACCCCTAGTCGGCGTGGGCGAGTATTCTGTGTACCTGTCTTATGCATAAGCTTCCTAGTATCTTGTTAGTTGATGACGACCCAACAACTAATTTTCTTAACGAATTACTATTAAAGAGTTTAGGAGTAGCCGAACAACTGCTTACCGTACATAATGGCCGAGAAGCGCTGGCTGCTTTAAACGAAACGTGCATGGCGCCTGATGGCAAGTGTCCGTCGCTTATTCTGTTGGACGTGAACATGCCAGTTATGAACGGTATCGAGTTTCTAGAGGCTTACGCGCAGTTACCCAAGGTGCAGCAGCAGTCCATCGTGGTTGTGATGCTCACCACGTCCATGCACTCCCGCGACTTGGAGCGCGTACAGGAACTGCCCATTGCGGGCCTAGTCAACAAGCCTTTGACGAAAGACAAGGTTGATACCATCCTGCAAATGCATTTTCAGCGGCACCTAGAGTAGGCCGCTGCATAGCGGGGGAGAAAGGAGTTTGTCTTGTTCAGTATAGCGTCCGCTCGCTCAGGTAGCTCGTGTGCAAACGTTGCTAAAGCATATGGCATGCTTCGACAAGCGGATGTCAGATCAAGTAGAGGCCTTTTGCGTTATTATGTTGCTGCTCAGTTGCTTTCTGCAGGGAGCGTGAACAAAAAGCGGCTGCCGGTGCCGGGGGCGCTTTCCACCCACAGGCGGCCGCCTTGGGTGCTGATGAACTCGCGGGAGATGCTTAGGCCGAGGCCGGAGCCGCCTTTGTGGCCGGCGGGGTTGGGTACTTCGGCGAAGCGCTGGAAGATCCGCTCGTGGTACTCTGCCGGGATGCCGGGACCGTAGTCCTGCACGCTCACTTGTAGTTCGTGGCCGGGTAGTTGAGTGGCTTGCACCGTCAGGCGGGCACCGCGGGGCGAGTAGCGGATGGCGTTGGCGAGCAGGTTGATGAGTACCCACGTAGTTTTTTCGAGGTCGGCGCGGGCGGCGGGCAGGGTGGGCGGCAGGTTGGTTTCCAGGCACAGTTCCTTGTCTTGGAGCTGCGGCTGCACCGTGTCCACGGCGTATTCCACCACGTCGGCTAGTGCTACGGAGCGTACATCGAGCTTGATACCGGCGCCAGCATCGAGCCGCGAAACGTCGATGAGCTGCCCCACCATGCCCAGCAAGCGGGTGGTTTCCTCCCGGATGCCGTCGGCGATGCGCAGGCGTTCTTCGGGGTCGGTGCGTTCGTCTTGCAACAGCATCAGGCTGAGGTTGATGCTGGCCAGCGGCGTTTTCAGCTCGTGCGACACCGTGGCTAAGAAGTTGGATTTGATTTCGTCTAGCTTCTTAAACTCCGACACGTTGCGCAACGACAAGATGTGCCCCGCAAATTCAGTTTGTCGCAATTCTTTGTTGAACGACACGATATGGCTGGCCGTGAGCCGGTAGTACACTTCCTCTCCGTGCTGCCGGAACGTGAGCAGCGGCGGTTGCGCGCTGCCATCGGCAGGTTTAGCAATTGGTTCGAGCAGCGGCTGAAACAGCGTATGCAGCAGTTCCGATTCGCGGCTAAGATCCTCGGCTTTGTGCCCAACCAAGTCGGCGGCGGACCGGTCGAGCAGGCGGCGGGCGGTGGGGTTGGCCAGTAGTACGCAGCCGCTTTCATCCAGCAGCAGCAAGCCTTCGTCGAGGTGCTCGACCAGGCTTTCCAGGCGGTTGCGCTCGGTGGCTAAGGCTATGCGGGTGGCGCTGCGCTGGTCTTGCATGTAGCCGAACGCTCGGTTCAGGGCCAAGGCTACGGCACCTACTTCGTCGTTTTTGGCAATGGGCACGAGGTGGGTGGGGCCGGGGCTGGCTACATCTTCCACGTCGGCAGTGAGGCGGCGCAGGGGGCGCAGCACTTCCCGCGGCAGCCGTACGATTAGCACCAAGCCAATAGCGGCACTCAGGCTAATGAAAATCAAGACCATTTGCCGGGCGCGGGCGGCGTTGGTGGTAGCAGATTGCGTTTTGGCGTTAAAGGAGACGGTATTGAGGTCAACGACGCGGTGAATCTCGGCTTGCAACTGACGCAGCTTGAGCTGCTGTTGCGCCAGTGGAGCCTGCTCATCCACTAGGGTCTGATAATCCGCTAGGTGTTGGGTGAGCGTGTCTACTAGCTCTAGTTCGCCCCGTTCGGTGATATTGGCTGCTTCGCGCGTGAGGGCTCGCCGAAACTGCTCTAGCGGGGCGGCCGCCGTTGGCTCCTGTTCCAACTGTTCCACGGCTCGCAGCATCTGGAGGCCATACTCCACAGAGTTGAAGTTGGCCAACTGTATGCCGCGTGCGCCGCCTTCCAGTCGCTGAATGGTTTGAAACGCATACCCGCCCAACGCCAGCAGCAACACCAACATGGTCAGAATGCTCAGGCGGATTTTGGTTTTTAAGGTCATGGAATGGAAAAGTAACACCAAGACGTGGCCAACTGAAGCGCTGCTACCAACTGGCGGTAAACACGCACACGTCAACCAAAAGCGCGTCATGCAGAGCGCAGCGAAGCATCTCGCGTGCTAACACTGGATTAGCATTGCAACATCAGCAAGTGAGATGCTTCGCTGCGCTCTGCATGACACATGAAGGGGATGCTGGGCGTTAATTACGCGCTACAGGCCGTATTCCTGCACTTTGCGGTAAAGCGTGGTTAGGCCGATGCCGAGCTGGCGGGCGGCTTCGGTTTTGTTGCCTTGAGTGCGGTGAAGCAGCAGTTGAATGTGGCGGGCTTCCACGGTGCGGAGGCTATTGTCGTCGGGGCTGGCATCGGTGAAACTGAGCGGGGCGGGCGGGGCGTGAAACTCGTCGGGGAGGTAGGCAGCGGCCAGGGGCTGGTCGGCGGGTGCGAGAATGGCGGCGCGTTCCAGCACGTTTTTCAGCTCGCGCACATTGCCGGGCCAGGGATACTGTTGGAGCAGGCGTAGGCATTCCACATCGAGACCGGGGAGGCGCTTGCAGAGCTTGGCGGCGAAGTATTGGAGGAAGTATTCGGCCAGGGCGGGCACGTCGGTGGGCCGGTCTTTGAGCGGCGGCACGTTGATGGTGAACACCGAGAGCCGGTAGTACAAATCGGGGCGGAAACGGCCTTCGGCGGCTTCCTGCTTGAGGTTGCGGTTGGTGGCTGCTACCAGGCGCACGTTCACGTTGGTGGGCTTGGTGTCGCCGAGCTTGGTGAACTGCTGCAACTCCAGCACCCGGAGGAACTTGGCTTGCACGTTCAGCTCCAATTCCCCGATTTCATCGAGAAACAAGGTGCCGCCGTTGGCTTCTTCCAGCAAGCCTTTCTTGTCGGCCAGCGCCCCCGTAAAGGCGCCTTTCTTGTATCCAAACAGCTCGGATTCCAGCAACTCCCGCGGAAACGCGCTGCAATTCACCGCCACAAAGGCCTTCGACCGGCGCGGACTCGCCTCGTGGATGGCTTGCGCAAACAGCTCCTTGCCCGAACCCGTGGGTCCTTCCAGCAGCACGGTGCTATCCGTCACTGCCACTTGCTCGCCCATGGTTTGGGCCCGCCGCAGCGCCCCCGACGAGCCAATCATGGAGCTGAAGCTGTGCCGCTGACCCATTTTGCGCTCCAATTCGGCCACCCGGCGGCGCAGGCGCGCTTTTTCGGCGGCCCGATCTACTACTACTACTAGTTGCTGCTCGAAGTCGCCTTTGGTGAGGTAGTCGAAGGCGCCCTGCTTCATGGCCTTCACACCATCGGGAATGGTGCCGAAGGCGGTGAGCAGTATCACTTCCATGTCGGGCGCTTTGGCCTTGAGGCGGGGCAGCAGCTCCACGCCGTTGGCATCGGGCAGCTTCACATCGGACACTACTACCAGCACGTCGGCGGCGTGTTGTTCCAGCAGTTCCAGGCCGCGCCGGGCGTCGGGGGCTTGCAGAATCGTGTAGCCTTCCAGTTCCAAGACCCGCGCCAAGAGTTGGCGCAAGCGCGGTTCGTCGTCAATGAGTAGGAGTGTTCCGGAGGGCATTTTGTGGAGAGGAAGGATGAATTGGGCACTCAAAGAACGTCAGACTGCGGCAGGTCAGCAATGCAAGCTGATCCTGATAAAGAGTGACGCATTATTATGTCTAGTTTTGATGACGTCGATTATTTTATTCTCTGTATGCCTGAAGTTTCTTTGAAGCTTGCTGAAGCTGTTAAATTACTGAGTAGCTCGAAAGCACTCAAAAGAGAATCGGGAGCCAAAAGACTGCGAAAACTTGGCCTTGCTGAATCCGGAGAAGTAATATTTAGTGCATTGCAAAAAGAGATTAAGGACAAGCGCACTTGGTCAACTCAATACCATTTGATAATTGCTCTTGGTGTGGTCAAGCATCATTCTGCACTGCCTTTTTTATGGGAATTTGCGCATCGTGACTTTGATGCAACCATTCTCTATATGGCTTTGGGCGATGCAATAATGCGCCTCTCGTTACTTGAAAAACCACTTAAAGATGCGTGGAAAGAGATTTTGCAAACACAGAACCCAAAGATTATCTACGGTGCGCTTCGGGCAATAGCATTGCTTAAATTGGTGCCCGATGACTCAATTGTGCAGGATATAATTGATGTAGCTAGGAAACCTGAATTTGTGGATGGTGTTCGAGGATATCCGGGAGACCAATCTGGACTTAGATATTGGGTGGCAATAGCTAGTGCAGGTTGGAAGCCATTGTTAGTCCGTGAATTTCTGCTGGAAAGTCAGCTAATTAATGATACCAGCTTAAAGTATGCAGCTGAAAATGCTTTGAAGGGGAAATATGCAAGGTGGGATTATTAACTCCCCCGAATCTCGCTCTTAATCTCCTCCACGAACTGCGCGAATTCGGGTTCGGCTTCCACGTTTTTGTGCCAGGCTAAACCCATTTCGGCGAGGTTGTATTGGTGCTGTTGGGTGATGGTAGCGCCGGGGATGAGCTGGCCGGTGGCGTCACGCTCGTAGCCGAGCAGCCACAGCCGGTCGGCGAGGGCGGTGGTGGTGGCAATATCGTGGGAGACGATGACGACGGTGTTGAGCTCGTCCATGGTCGTGACTTCGAGGATGATTTTCTTGACCTCGTCGATCATGGCCACGTCGAGACCGGAGAAGGGCTCGTCGAGCAGGATGAGGTGCTCGGAGCAGAGCAGTTGTTGGGCAATGGCGGCGCGCTGGCGTTGGCCGCCGGAGAGGTGCGCCGGGTACTTCTTGCGGTGCGGCGTGAGGCAAAACCGGTCGAGGTAGGAAGTTACTTGGCGCTGCGCCTCGTCGGGGGCGTGTTTGCGGAGGGCGGCCACCAGCAGGTTGTCGTGGAGGGTGCGGTGGTCGAAGAGGGGGTAGCGCTGCTGCACGAGTCCCACCATGCCCGGCTGCACCGGCAACTGCTCGACGCCCACGTGCACCGTGCCGCTGCTCGGGGCCAGCAGCCCGGCCATGATGCGGCACAGCACCGATTTGCCGATGCCGGAGCGGCCGTAGAACCCCACGACCTGCCCCTGGTTCATGCCCGGCCGGGTCACGTCAAGGACCTGTGCATTGATGTCGCGCAGAACAACTTCCCCGTTGAACGTCATCGATACGCCTTGCAGCGTGAGGACCGGTTCTTTGTAGTTGTAGGGTAGAGGAGTCACGAGTGGTGAATTTGTGAAGTGGTGAGGGGTGAGTCTGTGAGAAAAGAGCATCATGCTGAACTTCATTGGCCATCCTTTTCTGTCTATCCAATTCCCATCTGTCATCCTGAGCTTGCGAAGGACCTTATGCCCGCCGAACGAGACATTGCATTGCCTGCCGTTTTATTGTGAGAAGGTCCTTCACAAGCTCAGGATGACAGATGGAGAAAGGATACGCAAATGCGGACGTTAATAAGGGGGCTTTACTGCCGTTTTAGCGCGCAGTGCTAAGACTTGAATAGGGGAAGAACACGCGGCGCAGGAGTACGAATAGGTAGTCTTGCAACGCACCCACGGCCAGAATAACCAGTTGGATGGACACAACGCCGGCCAGGTGCAGGTAGCGGTTTTGCTTGTAAAGCAGGAGCCCAATGCCGCCTTCCGACTGGTAAAGCGTCTCGACCAGCGTAATCATGGTCCAGATGATGGCGAAGTTCTGGCGGACCACTTCCAGCATATCATCGAGCTTGCCGAGCACAATCACCTCGAAAAAGCTGCGCCACTCGCTCATGCCGAGGGTGCGGGCGTGGTCCATTTCCTCTTGCGTGGTGGTCAGAATCACGCTGGTCATGCCCGTCACGAAGTACACCGTGGCCCCGAACACCAGCACCGACAGCTTCACTTGGTGACCCGAGCTAAGCATGAGAGCCATGAAAAACGTGAGGCCCGTGAGGGTGAGGTAGCGCAGCTTGGTGGCGGCGTAGGCCAGGGGCCGAAAGAACGGCAGCGCCGTGAGGTAGGAGATGAACAGGGCCAGCACCGTCGCTATACCCACTGCCTGAATGGCCGTTACCAAGCTGGCCCACAGCTCCTGAATCAAACCCTGCGTGCGCACCAAGTCCTGAAAGGCGGTCAGCACTTCGCCGAGCGTTGGGAACAGCTTGAGCGGATACAGCAGCCACAGCACCAACAGCACCAGCCCCTGACACGCCACCATGGTCAGGAAAACCGACTGACGCGGCTGAGCATTCGGGATGAATAGATTTTTCATACGTCAACCTCACCCCCCGGCCCCCTCTCCTCAGGGAGAGGGGGAGCCTGACGAAGGCTTTTTAGATGTGAATGGTTTATGCGAATCAGATAGGACAAGTACTCATGCAGCGCTAGCGCCCCCGTGGCTCCCCTCTCCCTGAGGAGAGGGGGAGCCACGGGGGGGGGTGAGGTCCACTTAGTTACCCAATACCACTTCTACCCGGCGGTTTTTGGCTTTGCCGGTGGGGGTGGCGTTGCTTTCGACGGGCTCGGTGGCGCCGTGGGCGTAGACCTGCACGCGGCCTTCGGGGAAGGCGCTGGTGCTTTTCTGTTGCAGCCACTCGCGCACGGACATGGCGCGGTCTTCGGAGAGTTGCTGGTTCTTTTGCGGGTCGCCGACGTTGTCGGTGTGGCCGTGCACGGCTACTTTCAGGTTGCCGGCCACTACCAGGTCGTCGAAGAGTTGGTTGAGCTGCTGCTCGGCGGCGGGCGTGAAGGAGCTTTGGCCGGTGTTGAACTCGATGTTCCAGGCTCGCTTGCTCACGTTGCGGCGGATTTCATCGTCGGCGGCAAACTTCTGCTGGTCGGCGGGGGCCACGGCTTTGCCTTTGTACTGGGTTTGCATGTTCTTTAGCAAGCTGAGGTCCAGCATCTGGTCGAGGGGTACGTAGCTGGGCAACTCCTTGGGGTAGAGCTTGCTTTGCACGTCGCCGAAGGTTTTGTAGACAGAAGCGTAGATGTTGGTGCCGCCTTCTTCGAGGCCGAACAAGGCCAGGTTGTCGGCGAAGTTGAAGGCCTTGCTGCCCCCGAGTTCCACCACTTCGCCAGTACGGTCGGCTTCGCTCACGCCCTTGTAATACTTCAGCCAGTAAGCGCCGTTTTTGTCTTTGTCGGCGTACACGTCGGCCGAAATGTCAGCGGCCCGTTTCAGCGCCTCGGGGTGCGACTTCACTTGGTCGCCGGCTACGGCGAAGGCGGTCATCAGGCCAGCCACTTCCTTCTGGTGGGCGTCGTACCAGCGCTTGGTAGTCACCATAATGTTGGGCATCTGGTTGGAGTAGTCTTTGGTGGACACGATGCTCACCAGGCCGCCTTTCTGCTTGGCAATGTTCACGTCGCCGGGCGTCCAGGTGGCTACGGCATCGGCTACCACGTCGATTTTCACGCCGGTATTTTTGCCGTTTACCACTTTGGTGCGCTGCTCAGGCTTGCCCACGATGTACTTTTCGGCAGCTACCAGGAAGTCAGAGGCCGACATGAAGTTCACGGCTTCGGGGTCGTAGGTGGTTTCGTCGGGGTTGACTTTGAGGCCGTTGTCGGCGCACCACTTCAGGGCAATGTTCTGGTCACCGTCGCGCAGGTAGCAGGCAATGGTTTTGCCCACGGCCAGCTTGGGGTTGTCGAGCCACTCTTTCGGGCCCATCAGCTTGTCTTCGCCGAACGATTTGCCCACCGAGTAGGGAATGATTTGGAGCTGCGTGCCCACTTTCTTGAGCTGCTCCTGCACCGCCGAGAAGCCGGGCAGTCCGTCACCCATGATGCTCACAATCAGGCCGGGCGTGCTAGGGTTAGCGTCGAGGTCGGCGGCATTCTTCACTAGGTCGGCCTGCATTTTGGCTACGTCGTCTTGGCGCACAATCTGAAGGTCAACACCGTTGGCGGCCATGGCCGAGCCTTGGGTGGTGCGGGGGCCGCCGTTGGCCAGCATACCAGCCATTTGCGAGTTCCAGGCCATTACTTCCCACGTGATGGGCGTGCCTTTTTCGGTGGGCGTGGTGCCGGGCAGGTCAGCCAGTGGCACCGCAATGTTGGCCCGGTTGCCGCTACCAGCGGCGATGGGCAGCTCAATGGAGTTGAGTAGCACCGACTGCGTGTCGGCTTTCTTGAACACGGCACCACTGGAAACCACTTTGTTGATGCCGAAATAGAGGGCCACTACGATGAGCAGGCCAATTACAATTTTACCGCGAGTAGTCATGGTATGGAAAAAGCTAGAAGTCAGGAGTTAGAATTGGGGAAAAGTGGGGCGCCACGCTGCTACAAGAGCTGCTTTAGGTGCCGGCATGGCGAAGACAAGCGGCGTGTGAGGCGCTACCGTGGGCGCGGGGCGGAGCTGGCTGAGAGGCGCTGCGGGGAAGAAGGTGTTGAGGCCCGCTAGCACCAGGGTCATCAGCAAAAAGCTAGTCAAGCAAGCTAGAATAGGCATCATTGGAGGCTCTGCGGATTTGGTTGGGTGACTGTGGGGCTTGGGGCTTTTCGTCCATGATGGCGCTGAACTCGCCTTTCTGATACATGCCGAGCAGGCGCTGGCCTTTTTCGCTCATCACGCCGTTCTGGATGTCCATTTCCTTGACGAACTCCTGCGAGTAGCGCATGGCCTGCTTGATCTGGCCGAGCTGCGCGGCCATGTCCTGGGCTACCCGGTCGGTGGCGAGGTCGAAGAAATACTTCTTGTCGGGGTCTCCGCGCAGGATGTTCATGGCGGCCCGCATGCCCGAGCTGGTGCGCTTTACCAGGGCGTATTCGTCTTTCAGCAAACCGACTTTGAACTTGCTGTTGTCGATTTGGCGCAGAGCCGCTTTCAGGATCTGGCGCATTACCAGGCTCACGTTGGCCGTGGTGGTGAGCATGGGCGTGAGGCGCTGGTTGTAGTCCTGGAGTTGGGCGGCACGGGAAGCGTAGCTGTCGGAGGCGTCTTTTTCGCCCTGGCGGGTGGCCGAGGCAGCCAAGGCTAGGTACTCCTGCATCTGGTTCTGGTTGTCGGTCAGCTTGCGCTTTACCAGCTCGTGGGCGCCTTCGATGTGGCCGACCTCACCCTCCATGTTGCGGGCCTCCTTCTCGGTGTTCCGGATGTAGTCCTCCATGATACCGATGGGGTCGGTATTGACGAAGATGCCCGCCGCCGTGCGGAAGATGCGCTGCCCGGCGTACCACAGCCCCGCCTTCACCCGCTTGTTGGTAATCAGCAGAAACAAGGCAAACAGCACCCCAAGCCCAATCCCAAGCTTCACAGTGTCGAACACAATGTCGACGAGGTAGGGCACGATGACGCCCCAGCTATACACGCCGGCCCCCACAAGGCCAGCCAGAAAGACCCACCCGGCCACTTTTTCGGGCTGCTGCCACTTCGGCAAGCTGGTCGGTTGATCGGTAGGTAGTAGCGTGTTCATAGGAGTGTTGGTGAATTGGTGATGGATACCAGAATCCAAGACCAATGCCGCGTCCTACCTTTCTTTCTATAATTTGTTTAAATAATTGATAATCAATATTATAAAATAAAAACACCTCCTGATGTAACATCAGGAGGTGTTTGAAACCCTACCAAAACGGAAGGGTATTTTCCAGAACGGATGGGTGAAAGAGAGGTTGGAGCTATGTCATCAATTCACCACAAACCAGCTTTTCTAGAGCTAAAGTCTAGTTCCCCGTCTCAGATGAGGAGGGGTTAGGGGGGACTTACCATTGTTTATCTCGAACGTCATGCAGAGCGCAGCGAAGCATCTCGCTCGAATCGTTGAGTTAGCATGGCAACGTCAGCACGCGAGATGCTTCGCTGCGCTCTGCATGACGTTCTTATGGATCGTTCAATAAATATCAACCACCCTTGACCCCTCCTTATCTAAGGAGGGGAACTAACCTTCTAGTATTAAAATAAGGTAGTTTAGACGAGCTTAAACTGTTGCTTGCAGCATATCCAGCGGGTTCTTGCCATCTAATGTGCCCTCGCTGCGCAGCACTTGGAAGCGGGCGAATAGCTCCTCGCCGTACCACTTTTCTTGACGCGTGAGCTTGATAACTTCGCGGTGAGTGGCGTCGCGGTAGGCGTATTGCTGCATCTTTTGGGCTGATTCCCACACGCTGAACGTGGCTTGGCGAATGATGGGCAACTCGCCAAGGCCAATGGCGGCCCGCACACCGTCGGCGTGGGCTACGGCCGCACTAGTGGGGGCTACATATTGCCAGAAGCGCCAGGTTTTCTGCCACCGGATAGAAGCGCGGGTTAGTACGGCTACAGGGGCATCGTCGGCGGGAGCTAAGTCTAGCGTTTCGTAGTCAAACGGATTCGTGCCATCCCAAAGGCCGTGCGACTTCAGCGGTGCCAAATCCAGCGTCCAGGTTTCAACGCTGCGCTGACGATATTCCTGCCACAAGGCATGCTCCTGAAAAAAGGCTGCTGCTGCTGCTGCCGAGTCCCACACCGCCATAAAGCCGTAGCGGTGCAAATTCGGCCAGAGCCCGAAGCCGTTGGCATTGCCACTACCCGCCAGCTTGAAAAAGCGCAGGCCGGATACCTTTTGCAACTGCGGCGGCGAAGTGCCCATCTGAGCCAATCCCCACCGTTTCTGGTTAGGCTGAAGCGTGAATAAGGTAAGAGTGGTAAGCAAGGGCAGCAGCTTTGATGTGAAGCGCGCTTTCGCTTTTATCAGCTAGCGCGGAGCAAACAGAAGTAGGGCACAACAACTTGTACGCCACAACACGCATGCCCGAAAACAACAAAGAAGGGACGGAATTGCTTCCGCCCCTTCGTAGATAGCTCAGAAAGACAGTTAGGGTTGGGTTGTTGGTGGGTTTGGGTTGGTAGCACAAAGCTCTACTTCGTTGCCCGCCGCACGACTATAGTTCACAAATCGAAGGGCTAGACAGCAAAGCAGAGCTTCGCGTTGGAGGGCAGAAAATTACTTAGGGTTTCACTTGGGTGTGTTCGTCGCCGGTGGGCTGGTACCGCTCGCCAGTTATTACGGCTTTTGCGTAGCCGAAAGCGCGTACAAGTACGTTGCTCGGCTGGTCCCAATACTCGCCCCGCACAATGTCAATGCGCAACAAGGCGATATTCGGATCTTCTGGACCATTTGGGAACCAAGCCCGCAGACCTTCCGACCAGTATTTCTTGATAAGCTCGGAGTTTGTGGTAACCGTTGCTGTGCCGGAAACGGCCACGTAAAGGTTATCCTCAGGCTTGGAATAGTTCAGGCTTACGTGCTGATCTTTTTTTACTTCGAAAATCTTAGCGGAGTCCTTTTCTGTGTAGAACCACAATGTGCCGTCGTTTTGCGGCTCTTGGGTGTACATCGGACGACTATGAAGGGTGCCATCTTGCTCGGCAGTAGTCAGCATGGCAATCTTGATGTCCTTGATGCGCTTGATCAGCTCAGTTACATCGTGACTAACGGCAACTTGCTCGGCCATAATTTCAGAGTTTTGGTAGTGTAGGTTGGAGCTTAGGGATACGGCTCTGCTCCGCGAAGGTTATTTTGGCAGCTGATTGTTGGTGGTTGCTTGTTAAGCAGTACGTGTAAACAAGTAGTTTACCTTCAACTAGCAGCAGTCCACAACTACTTCATGAACTTCCTGGCCCACCTAGTTCTCTCCGATACGCCCGCCGCGCCAAATTATCCTGACGTAGTAGTTGGCAATTTTGCCGCCGAAGCCGTGCGGGGTCGTGCTGCGCTGGAAGCGTATCCGCCGGCCGTGCAACGTGGCATCCGCCTGCACCGCTTCATCGACTCGTTCACCGATGCGCATCCGCTTGTGCGCCGGACCACCGCCCGCTTGCGCGAATCAGGCCTTGGCAAATGGGCGGGCGTCGTTTCCGATGTCGGTTTCGACCACCTACTAGCCCGCGACTTCTCACATTACCACTACGACCCTACCGAGCCGCTGGCAGCCTTCGCCCAACGTCATTACGCCTTACTCCACGCCCGCCGCCAAGAGTTGCCAGAGCGCCTACAGCAAACCCTCTACTACATGCGCCGCGACGATTGGCTTAGCGGCTACGCGTATCCTCTAGGCCTAGAGCGGGCCTTGCTGGGACTAAGCCGCCGCGCACCATCCGGGTCCGTGCTGGCTACAGGCGCCGCCGCGTTTTTGGCAGAACTGCCCGCCTACGAAGCGGATTTTCGGGAGTTTTGGCCGGAACTGCGGGCAGCGGTAAAAGCTGAAAATAGCAGTAGAGACCCGGAGAGCGGACTTTAGCAACAAAAAACGGGGCCAAGAGGCCCCGTTTTTTGTATCAGCAGATAAGTAACAGCCTAGTGGGCGTGGCCGCCTTCACCGTGGACGTGGCCGTGGTCTAGCTCTTCTTGCGTGGCTTCGCGCACCTCGGCTACTTTGCCGTCGAAGTGCATCACCATACCAGCGAGCGGGTGGTTGAAGTCCATTTTTACGCTGTCGGGGCCAATTTCTACCACTTTGCCTTGCATGTGGTGGCCTTGGTTGTCGGCCATGGGGAGGAAGTTGCCGACTTGCAGCATCTCCTGGTCTACCTGGCCGTCGATTTCAAATACGTTCTTCGGGATGTCAACCACGGCTTGCTCGTCGTACTCGCCGTAGGCTTGCTCGGGGGTGAGGGAGAAGGTGAAGGAGTCGCCAGCTTGCTTGCCGTCGAGCTGGCGCTCGAACTCTTCTGGTAAGCCGCTCTGGCCGAACAGGAACACCATGGGCGCATCCGCTTCGGCTGATTCTACGAGCACTTTTTCCTGGTTGTCATCGGTCACGCTGAGGTCGTAGGTGATGGTGACGACTTTGTTTTCGCTGATTTGAGCCATACTGCAGGGGGACGGGTGAGTCCTGGTGTGGGGTTGGAAATGGAATTCGGGCGGCTAGTTACGGAAATGGCCGATAATTCTAGCTTTCCAAGGGTGATACTCTAACCCGAACGAATGGGTTTTAAGGAAGTAAAATTTTGGCATCTACTAACGAGCTTACCGGCAGCCCGTTAAGCACAGCATCAAAATCGTTCTACTCTGATGCTTGCGCACACCACACAATGAAACCCAAACTTCTCTCGCTGCTCTTAAGCGGCGCTCTGCTAGCTAGCTGCCAGTCCAACACCACCACCGAAACGCCCACCACACCCGAACAGCCCGATATGCCCGGCGACTCTACCACGTCTGGCGCCGCCACGGATACTATAGCTACTATTGGCAGCCCAAAGCTGCTGCATACCCTCGACGACGCCCACAACACCCCCGACGGCTTAACGCTGGCACCCAATGGCAGCATCATCCTATCCGTGCCCAATTTAGCCGACAACTCGAAGCCGGCGGTACTTATGGAGATGACCGATACCAGCCTCAAGCCCTACCTGAGCAACCTGCCCGTCGAGCCCACCACCAAGAAAGCCGCCCCCATGGACTTGGCGTTCGGCCCAGATGGCAACCTCTACTACGCCGAAAACCAGTACGAAAACAGCAAGGATTTTAAATCCCGATTGATGCGCGTACGTGTGACCAACGGCAAGCCCGGCACCGTAGAAACGGTGGTCGACAACTTTGCGCTGGCCAATGCCGTGGTCTGGAAAGGCAACAAAATCTACGTGACCGACAGCCAGTGGGATATGTCCGACAACGACAAAGGCAGTGCCGTACTGGTCTTTACCTTGGCCGAGCTGAACAAGGGGATAGTGCACCTGAAGCCCAAAACCATGGACCCGCACGTACTAACCACCTTCACCACCCAAGTCAACGAAACCGGCGTCGATAACGGAGCCGACGGCCTCGATTACGACAGCAAAGGCAATTTCTACACCGGCTCGTTCGGCGACGGTACCTTCTATAAGATGACGATGAAGCCCGACGGTACCCTCACCAAAAAAGAGGCTCTGACGCTCAAGGGCAAGAAAATAACTTGCGTCGACGGCCTCATCATCGACCGCAAAACCGACAAAGCCTACCTCTGCAACTCCCGCGAAAACGCCATTGAAGTCGTCAACCTCAAAAACAACACCGTCACGACGCTAGCCCAAAACGGCGACACCGACGGTACCAACGGCCTCCTGGACCAACCCGCCGAAGTGCTCCTTAAAGGCAACCGCCTCTACGTTTCCGACTTCGACAAGCCCGAGAAGAACTTCGTCAACAAAAAGTCCGACGCTCCCCACACTATGTCGGTGATTGAGGTGCAGTAAAAAGCGCTTCATTCCTCGTTTTTTCACGCTACGAGGAGAGCAACTGATTGCTCATGCTAATATCATTTATAATATAAAAGGCCCGCTGAATAACCAGCGGGCCTTTTATGTTGTCAGTAATAGCGCTAAAAATTAGGATCTAGCTGCCATCCACTTCTGAAGAGTGAGCTAGGAGAGAGGCCTCTTTTATTGCAATTCCCAAGCAGTTCTATACGCCCCAATACTTTCCGTGTAATCAAGGAAGGCCTTGTAGAACGGGTGTGAGCCGAGTGTGGACGAATCGCCGACGATGAGGAGCTTCTTGCGGGCGCGGGTCATGCCTACGTTCATGCGGCGGATGTCGCTCAGAAAGCCGATGTCGCCCTGGGTGTTGCTGCGGGTAAGGCTAATGGCAATGATGTCGCGCTCCTGGCCCTGGAATGAGTCAACAGTGCCAACGCTCAGCATGCGGTGCTCCATGAGGCCCGCCAACTCGTTGTTCTCTTCGATGGCGTCCTTAAGGTAGTTGATCTGGGCGCGGTAGGGGGCAATAACGCCGATGGTCAATAGGTCTTCGGTATGGTCAGCGGCATCGTAGGGCTCTAAGAGTTGTGCCAAGCGCTTGAGCAGCAGATCGGCTTCCTCGGGGTTGGCAATAGAGCGGCTTTCGGCAATTCCTAGCTCCTGGAAGCCAAAACCAGCGGTGTCCAGAAACTCCACGGCTTGGTCGGGGGCAAAGCGAATGTCGTAGTCGGGCAGGTCGGCGTGGGCCACGGTGGGGGCGGCTTGTAGCTTGCCGTCATAGAACTGTTCGGAGCTAAATTCCATGATCTGCTCGTGCATGCGGTATTGCACTTGCAGCATGCGGGCCGTTTCGGGCTGGCGCCGGATACACTTCTCGAACAGCGTTTCGCGCAAGGCTCCGGCTTTTTCGCTCTTGATGGTAGGTGGCAGCTGCTGATGGTCGCCGGCCAGCACCACGCGGTTGCCTTTGGTTATCGGAATCCAGCAGCCTGGTTCCAGCGCTTGCGCAGCCTCGTCGATGAAAATGGTTTCGTAAGTGAGGTGGCGGATGGCACGGTTGCTGGCGCCCACTAGCGTGCAGGTGATTACCTGCACTTTATCCAGCAAGTCCTCGGTGATGTAGCGCTCCAAGTTGTCGGAGTCTTGCAGCATCAGGTGGGCCTGCTCTTTGAGGGCGCGGCGCTCTTCCCGTTCTTCCCACCCGAAGTGGCGCTTGAACTTGCCGGCTACTTCGCGGTACTGCTCGGCGGTCTGGCGCATGCTTTTAAGCTCGGGGTAGCTTTTGTGTGCCATAATCTGAGCATCGAGCGTGTGCTCGAGCAGCAAGTCCGATACCCGGGAAGGGTTGCCCATCCGGATTACGTTCACGCCGCGCTCAGCCAGTTTCTCTGTCAGCAAGTCCACAGCTGTGTTGCTGGGGGCGCACACTAGCACCCGCCGCTCGCGCCGGGTGGTTTCCATAATGGCTTGCACCAGCGTGGTGGTTTTGCCGGTGCCGGGCGGGCCGTGAATGATGGCTACGTCCTTGGCCGCCAGCACGTGCCGCACAGCCGCCAGCTGCGACTCGTTGAGCGGGCTCGGGTAGTAGAGCGTGGCTTCGTTTTCGGGGCGGAACTGCGCGGGTTTGGCGCCGAGCAGCACGTTGCGCAACTCGGCCAAGCGCCCATCGAAGGCGCCCATCACTTTGCCCAAGGCGTACTCCATCTCGCGGTAGCTGACCTCGTCGAAGGTTAGGTCCACGCCGAGCTTGCCTTCGTCCACCCAATCGGGGAGGTCTTCTTTGGTGGTGGCCAGCAGGATTTTATTGCGCTTTACGGCCGTAATCACGCCGTTGAGCGTGGGCCGGTCGGAGCCAGAGCGGCCGGGTACGTTGCCAAACAAGGCCGCGTTCTTGCCCACCTGAAACAGGTGCAGGCCTTTCTGCGAAGCCGGGCGTTCTAGCTCTAGCACCAATTTGCCACCGAAGCCGATGTCTTCTTTGATGATTTGGACGGGATACCAGGTCAAGCCGCGCTGTTGGCGTTCGGCAATGCTGGCCTTGGCGTTTTTGAGTTTGAATTGCTCTAGGTCCTCTTGCTGTTCCAGCTTCATGAGGGCCTGCACCTTACGCAGCTCTTTCTCGATGGCGTAAGGGTCGGTATAAGTAGGTTGTTCAGTCAACAGAGTGGTCTTGTGCATTCGTTGATAACAACGAAAACGGGAAATAGGTGGCCGAAGGTCGGAGAGATTTTTAAGAATGAGCCTGCTCGTAACAGATTAGTTGTAGCTAACAAACTGCGTGTAGTACTGTTGGATTTTGCTGTCAGGGCCAATTAGAAATAGGTAGATTATCGACTGATCGAACAACGAAAGAATACTTCGCACGCTTGGACCTCCATCTTGGTTGTTACTGACTTCTGCCAGCAGCATGTCATTGCTCAGGCGCGAAAACATAACAACCATACAGCCTTTATCAGTGCCAGAAGTAGAAGTCAATCGAGCTGTTAGCCGCGAGAAATAAGGCTTATGATAGCCTGACGCATCTAGTGTACTCAAAGAGTCGTGTAGCCGATTCATTTTTTTGTAACCGGAGTATTTCCACTTCCTCCCAAGCTCCTCTGCAAAATTCAGCTGATTTAGGTGGACAATACTGTCAAACACAGCCACGCAAGAACTGCTTCCGCGGAATTTTTGAAAGGCAGTGTCGGATTTAATGATCAGGTAGGCTTCTTGATATAGCTTTTTAGAAGCAGGATTATAAGACTGTCCGTAAATCAAGTATGAGGTGAGTGTAAAAACAAAAATAAAAAATAGCCTCATGAAAACAATGAATATTGTCTGATAGTATTTTTTAGATAAGATGAATTATTTATGAACTTTGAAAGGGCTTAGGTATTGTGCTAGATAAAATGGTAGGTAAGTTTTTTTATTTGATATTTTCAAACAATCCATTTGCTTTTTCTTGTATGTTTAGCGGTATAACTGTCAGCACATAGCTGTCAGAATCTATATCTAACATTTCTATAGCATAACCTAATGGCTCTAATTCTTCATCATTAATAGAAAATAATATTTCATAAGTATCAATGTTGTCTTCATATAGATTATTCTTTGATAGTTGAAAACCATAATTCTTAGCTTTGAGCACTTCGTTCAATTGCAAGCGAATTTCTTCTTCGGCTTCCTTCCAATCAATTTCTATCATTTGATTGTTTTCTATCAACATATCAATCAAAACAAATTTAGAAGTTAACTCAACATCCTCCGGATAGCTTAACCCACGTCCAGATAGAATAAATTCTCTATCTGCATTATAAAATGATTGAGGATCTTCAATGGCTTGTTTGAGCTTAGTCATTGCTTCGTCTCTCAATTCTGCTGAAGTTACAATACTGTCAACTATATTTTTATATAGTTCAATGGTAGGATGGGTGTTAGGCATGATAAGTTTGTAATTGTGTAATGTGGTTTAAATAATTGTTGTATGTGTTTGCCTCAGGCTTGCAGGCGCTTTTTGAATTGCAAGGGATTCTCGCCGGTTACCCGTTTAAAGGTTTTGGTGAAATAGGATAGATTCTCGAAGCCGCAAGCAAAGCAAGCCTCCGAAACGGTTGTGTCTTGCAATAGCAGCTTTTGGGCCTGGTGTACCCGGTATTGATTTAAAAACTGCGTGAAAGTGAGCCGGGTAATGCGCTTGAAATAGCGACAAAAAGCGGCTTCCGTCAGGTTGGTAAGGGCGGCTACCTCCCGAATTTCAATTTTGCGCGGGTAGTGCTCCGCTACCATTTCGCTCACGCGCTGAATGCGCTGCTGCTCCTGTAGGTTGTAGGTGCTCGTAACGGCGGAGCCGTGCAGCAGTGTGTGGTCGTTGCTAGTGGCCAGCTGTTGGAATATGCGGAGCAGGGTCAGTAGCCGCTCAAATGGCGGGAGGTCGGGCAGTTGCGCTAGCTGCCGGCCAATTAGGTCTTTGGTATGGCCATGAAAGGAAACACCAAATCGGGCGCGTTCAAACAGTTGCGTGATAGCCGCAAACTCAGGGGTTTGTTTGAATGCATCACCCAAGAAATGGTCCTTTAGCTGAACCACTACTTTTTTAGGCTCCGTCGCGACGCCGTAGTCGAAATTCAGGTGCGGAATATTCGGCCCGATAAACACCAAGTCACTGCCCTCGTAGCGCGAAATATGGTCGCCAACGTGGCGTGTGCCATTGGCGCCCTCGATGTACACCAACTCGTATTCGGGATGGTAATGCCAGAAGAAAATATCGGTTATGCAGGGGGTGAACAGGAGGCGAAACGAGCTTTCTGCATCAGGCTCAATGTGTTCACGGACAATCTTCATCGGCACTTTTTTGTGAATATGTAAGCTAGTACACGGTTTTAAGCTAAAGCGACAACAATTTAGTGCTAAAAACGGCAATTTGTGTTCTAACTCTTGGGGGGCTTGCTGGGCTTTATTTGTATCCCCATTCACCCCTAAAAGTATGAACGCCCCGAATGCAGCTGTACTGGCCATGCCAGTTGATTTGCCGTCTTGCCCTTAACGTCTGGCAATGAAGCGCCTACACGCTGTGAGGCGCTTCGCCGCTTAGTTGTGGCAACGGGCAGCTTCTGATAGCTGAGCTCGCGCTTTGCGCCCCGACATTGGCCTAGTGCTCCGTGCTTCTATCAAGCCACTGCTTTGAAGTCACACTAATGCAATCCTTTGCACGTGCCTTGAAGACGAATTCATACCCCGTTGCCTTGCAGTGGAGAAGCGTCGATTTACAATACATCCTTCAGCCTGATTTGCTTGACCGCAAGGCTATCTGCTGCTCTTCGCTCACACTACCAATCCAGCTATTCCACTCGGGTTTGTGGGCTTCAACGACAAACAATCTTTTCAAATCACTTACCTAATTCCCACAACGCATGCCTTTTTCAATACCAGTACCCCGGCGGGCCAGACCGCTCCAGTGGGCTCTGCTGCCCACGCTTGGTAGCGTTTTCCTGCCCGGCATTGCGGCCGCTAATCCAGCTGGCCTGGCAGTCAATGTGTCCCTGCTTGCTACGGCGCCAGTTGCTGGTGGCACCATCACGGGCCGAGTAGTTGATGCCAGCGGCGAAGGGTTGCCCGGCGTGACGGTGGTGCTGGAAGGCACCTCCCTCGGCGCCAGCACCGACGGTACCGGAGCCTATTCCATTGCCAACGTACCAGCCGGTTCGTATACCCTCGTCACTTCCTACGTGGGATTCAAAGCCAACCGCACCCCCATTATCGTCACGGAAGGTGGCACTACGGCGGTGCCCGTGGCTACGCTAGCTGAAAACACCACCTTGCTCAGCGAAGCCGTAGTAATTGGGTATGGCTCGCAACGCCGGCAAGACGTAACCGGTGCTGTTGAACAGATCGACGAGAAGCAGTTTGTGAAAGGGCAGGTAACTACCCCCGAGCAGCTAATTCAAGGCAAAGTGGCTGGTGTGCAAATCACGACGGCCAGTGGCGCACCAGGAGCAACCACCGATATTCGTATTCGGGGCGGCTCATCGTTGAATGCGTCCAACTCGCCCCTAGTTGTGATTGACGGCGTGCCCGTCGACAACACCAGCTTAGCCGGCAACAGCAACCCCTTGTCGTTGATTAACCCCAACGACATTGAGAGCATTACGGTGCTGAAAGACGCTTCTTCGACCGCCATTTACGGCTCGCGGGCGTCGAATGGGGTGATTATCGTGACCACCAAGCGCGGCTTGCAGGGCGAGGCGCTGCGGGTGAACGTATCCACGCAGCACTCGTTGGCCAAGCCCGCTGATTTTGTGCCTGTGCTGTTGGCCAGTGAGTTCCGCGCGACGGTAGACCAGTACGGCAACGACCAGCAGAAAGCCACGCTCGGCACGGCCAGCACCGATTGGCAGAAAGAGATTTTCCGCACCGCCTACACCACCGACAACACGGTGAGCTTGATTGGTTCGGCGGGCAAAGTGCCCTTCCGCGTATCGGGGGGCTACCTCAACCAGCAGGGCCTGTTGCTCGACAACAGTTTGAAGCGCTATTCCGGCTCGGTGGGCGTGACGCCTTTGTTGCTCGACGACAACCTCCGCATTGATATCAACATCAAAGGTTCGCTTATCAAGAACAATTTCTCGGCGCAGGACGCTGTGAACCGGGCCGTGTATTTTGATCCGACCCAGCCGGTGTATGCGGCGGATTCCCCGTTTGGGGGCTTCTTCGAGTTCACCGACAATGGCAACATTCGCACGTTGGCTCCGCGCAACCCCGTGGGCCTTATCAAGCAGCGCGAAGATTTGAGCACCGTCAAACGCAGCATTGGTAATATTCAGTTGGATTACAAGCTGCCGTTCGTGGCGGGGTTGTCGGCCAACGTGAACCTGGGCTACGACGTGCAGCGCAGCGACGGAACCTTGTTCGTGCCGGGTGCCGCCGGTTCTGATTTCCTGCGTGGTGGCATTAACCGCGAGTACAAGCAGGGGCTCAACAACACGCTGCTGGAAACCTACGCCAAGTACAACCGCGACTTCGGCAAAGCGAAGCTGGAAGTGCTGGGCGGATACTCCTGGCAGCAATTCCAAAACGAGCAGTACCGCTTCGACGACAACCGGGCCGATGGTACGGTGTACGTGGCCGCCGAGCGCACCTACGACAACCAGCTTAGCTTCACCGATCAGTACAACCTGCTGTCGTACTACGGCCGCGCCAACCTGAACATCAACGACCGGTACTTGGTGACGGGTACGCTGCGGGCCGACGGCTCGTCGCGCTTCTCGCCCGATAACCGCTGGGGCTATTTCCCTTCCGGTGCAGTGGCCTGGCGCATCAAGGGCGAAGATTTTTTGAAAGAGTCTACCACCATTTCCGACCTGAAAATCCGCTTTGGCGTGGGACAGACCGGGCAGCAGGATATTGGAACGGGTAGCGGCAACCTCTACGGTTACTTGCCTTTCTACTCGCTCAGTTCCAACCTTTCGCAGTATCCGCAGGGCAGCAACTACTACCGCACCTTGCGGGCCGAGTTCTACGACCTGAACCGCAAGTGGGAAACTACCACCACCTACAATGCGGGCATTGATTACGGCTTCTTTGGGGGCCGCGTCTACGGTTCGGTGGATGTGTACAAGCGCGATACCAAAGACCTGCTCAACACCGTGTTCCTAGCGGCTTTGACCAACCAAACCAACGCCGGTACCATCAACGTGGGGTCGTTGACCAACAAAGGCGTGGAAGTGGCCGTGAACGTGGATGCGGTGAAAGGCGACCAGCTGAATCTGAGCTTGAACGCCAATGCCACCTTCAACCGCAACGAACTCACCAAACTAACCAACTCCGACTCGCCGAACGCGGTAGGGGTAGTGGTGAGCAACAGCTCCATCTACAACTTCGATGGCGAGCCCAACCAGAACGCCCAAATCAACACGGTGGGCTATCAGGAGGGCGCCTTCTACGTGTATGAGCAGAAGTACGGCACCGATGGCAAGCCGCTACTCAACGAATTTGTAGACCGCAACAACGACGGTACTGTGGATAGCCGCGACCTGTACCGCTACAAGTCGCCGCGCCCCAAGGCCATCCTCGGTTTCGGGGGCAACCTGACCTATGCCAAGGCTAGCTTAGCTTTCACGTTCCGTTCCAACCTGGGCGGCTACCTCTACAACAACCAACGTTCCCGCTCGCTTTTCTCCCAAAATTCCAACGGCTTTATCCGCAACTCGGGGGAAGAACTGCTGTACTCTGGCTTCACGCAAAACGCCAGCAACCAGTTCCTGTCCGACTACTACGTGGAAGACGCTTCGTTCCTGCGGTTGCAAAACGTAACCGTGGGCTACGATTTCGGGGAGTTGGTGCGCAAAGGCACCACCTTCAACGTGTCGTTGGCGGCGCAGAACCTGTTCCTGATTACCGACTACAAAGGGTTGGATCCGGAAGTTAACACCGGTGTCGACAACACCATCTACCCCCGGGCGCGCACCATCACGGTCGGTCTAAACCTGGGCTTCTAATTCCCACTTTCTTTTCGCTCTGCCATGTTTCCTACCTATATAAATCGCCGTTTGCGCGTGCTGGCTCTAGCCGCCGTGCTGGCCCCGGTTGCGTTTTCCTGCTCCAAAGACCTCGATCAGTCGCCGAGCTATCTGGCTAGTCCCGAGGTAGTGTACCGCGACCCCGAGCAGATTCAGCAGGTGCTGGCTCGCCTCTACGCCACGCTCTCGGTGAGCGGGCAAAACGGCGGTGTCGACCGCGCCGACCTCTCGTTCATCCCGACGGATTATGCCAACTACCTGCGTGCTTACTGGAAGATGCAGGAGTTAACCAGCGACGAGGCCATTATTGCCTGGGGCGACGCTGGGTTGCCCGAACTCAATGCCAACACCTGGAATGCTGATAATCAGTTTATCCGGGGCATGTATGAGAAAATTTTCTTCCAGGTGTCGGGCTGCAACGATTTCCTGCGCAACACCACCGACGAGCAACTAGCCAGCCGCGGCATCACGGGTGCCAGCGCCGACCAAGTGCGCCAATACCGGGCCGAGGTGCGGTTTCTGCGAGCCCTGAGCTACTACCATGCCCTCGACCTATTTGGCAGTGTGCCCTTCGCCGACGAAACGTTCCAGGTGGGCAGCGGGGCGCTGCCCGCGCAAATATCCCGCGCCGACTTGTTCGCCTTCGTTGAATCCGAGCTGAAAGCCATTGAGGGCACCCTGGGCGCCCCGCGCCAGCCCGGTTACGCCCGCGCCGACCAGGCCTGCTGCTGGACGCTACTCACCAAGCTATACCTGAACGCCCAAGTGTACACTGGTACGGCTCGCAACACCGAGGCCGTAACGTACGCCAACAAAGTGCTGGCCCCCTCGGCGGGCTACCAATTGTCGCCCACCTATCGGTTCCTATTTCTAGCCGACAACAACACGTCGGCTGCGCGTAATGAAATCATCTTGCCCGTAGTCAACGACGGTGTGCGCACCCAGAGCTTTGGCAACACCACGTTTTTGGTGCACGCTTCGGTAGGGGGTAGCATGTCGGCCACCGAAGCCGGCGTAAACGGGGGCTGGTACGGCATTCGGGCTAAAAGCAACCTCGTAGACCTATTCCCTGGCGGCGCTACCAGCACCGATACACGGGCTTTGTTTTACACGGCCGGCCAAACCAAGCAAATCAACAGCATCTCGTCGTTCAACGATGGGTACGCCTCCACGAAGTGGCGCAACGTTACCTCGACCGGTCTACCCGGCTCTGGTTTCCCGCCCGCCGGCAACGGCGACTTTGTGGATACCGACTATCCGCTGTTTCGTCTGGCTGATGTGCAGCTGATGTACGCCGAAGCCATATTGCGCGGCGGTACGGGTGGCGCGGCCGGCACGGCGCTGGCGCAGGTAAATGCAGTGCGAGCCCGCTCGAATGCAACGCCCTTGGCTGCGGTGAGCTTGCAGGATATTCTGGATGAGCGCGGCCGGGAGCTGTACTGGGAAGGCCACCGCCGCACCGACCTTATTCGGTTTGGTAAGTACGCCACCGGCTACAACTGGCCGTTTAAGGGAGGGGTAGTTGCTGGCAAGGACATCGAGCCGTTCCGCACGGTGTTCCCGTTGCCCAATACTGATTTGGTTGCCAACCCCAACCTGAAGCAGAACACTGGCTACTAAGCACACCTAAACACCATAGCCGCTGGGCGCTACAAAACACGTAGGGCCCGGCGGCTACTGTGCTTGAGAACGTACTAAAAAACGCTTTTTTAGGTAGTGCAACCCGTGCCCATTCTGGCTTTCAGATAGCCTAGGAGTTGTTCTGAAAAGCAGAAGAGGGCAACTGCTGTTCTTTGTTTGAAAGAGGCCGCAGGGTTCTATACCGGCGCAGTACTGCCGAAAGCTGCCACTTCATTTCAGCTGTCTGAGCTTCATCTATTTCGCCCATCAACCGCCTGCTTGTTGTCACCCTATTACTTCATTTCTTTTCCCACATGAAGCACTCTTCCTTTTCTTTGCTTGCTATTTCTTTCGGACGAGCCAGCCGTACGGTGCTGTTTCTGGGGTTGTGTTTGCTTTGGCAGACCACCCAGGCGCAAAGCGTTAAGTCGCCCAATGGCCAGCTGACGCTCACGTTCGCCTTGCAGGCCGACGGCGTTCCGACCTACCAGCTTACCTACAAAGGCCGCCCGGTGCTGAAAACCAGCACGCTGGGCTTGGAGCTAAAAACCGCGCCTTCGCTCACCAACGGCTTTGCGGTGGCCGGCACCAAAACGGCTACCTTCAACGATACCTGGCAACCCGTGTGGGGCGAGGTGAAAACCATTCGTAACCACTACAACGAGCTGGCCGTGACCCTGACGCAGGCAACCAGTAGCCGTACCATGCTGGTGCGTTTCCGGGTGTTCGACGACGGTCTGGGCTTCCGCTACGAGTTTCCCCGCCAGCCCAAGCTCGACTACTTCACCATTAAAGAAGAGCGCACCCAGTTTGCTCTGGCTGGTGACCACAAAGCCTTCTGGCTGCCCGGCGACTACGACACGCAGGAGTACAGCACCGTCACTTCCAATTTGTCGGAAATACGGGGCAAGATGAAAGCGGCTACGACGCCCAACGCCTCTCAGACACCTTTTTCAGCCACGGGAGTACAAACGCCGCTTATGCTCAAAAGCAAAGACGGCCTGTACATCAACATCCACGAGGCGGCACTAATCGACTACTCGGCCATGCACTTAGAGCTGGACGACAAGAACTTCGTGCTGGAGTCGCACCTGACGCCCGACGCCGTGGGCGACAAGGGCCTGATTCAGACCCCGGCCAACTCGCCCTGGCGCACTGTAATTGTGAGCGACAAAGCGGGTGATATTTTGGATTCCAAGCTGGTGCTGAACCTCAACGAGCCCACCAAGTTCAAGGACACTTCTTGGATCAAGCCTGTGAAGTACGTGGGCGTGTGGTGGGAAATGATTACGGGCAAGAGCACGTGGTCGTACACCAACCAGGAAAACATCAAGCTCGACTCCATCGACTATTCGAAGGTGAAGCCCAACGGCACCCACGGCGCCAACAACGCCCACGTGAAAGAGTACATCGACTTTGCCGCCAAACACGGTTTCGACGCCGTGTTGGTGGAAGGATGGAACACGGGCTGGGAAGACTGGTTCGGTAAGCACAAAGACTATGTGTTTGACTTTGTGACGCCCTATCCCGACTTCGATGTGGTGGAACTGAACCGCTACGCCGCCAGCAAAAACGTGAAGATCATCATGCACCACGAAACCTCCGGCTCGGTGCGCAACTACGAGCGGCACTTGGATTCGGCGTTTCAGTTCATGAACAAGTACGGCTACAACGCCGTGAAAACCGGCTACGTCGGCGACATTGTGCCGCTAGGTCACCACCACTACGACCAGTGGGTGAACAACCACTACCAGTACGTGCTGGAAAAAGCGGCCGAGCATAAAATCATGGTGAATGGCCACGAAGCTGTGCGCCCAACCGGCCTGGCCCGCACCTACCCAAACCTGATTGGCAACGAAGCGGCCCGCGGCACCGAGTACGAGGCCTTCGGCGGCAACAACGCCGACCACACCACCATTCTGCCCTTCACGCGCCTCATTGGTGGCCCCATGGACTACACGCCGGGCATCTTCCAAACTAAGGTCAGCGCCTACAATCCGCAGAACACGTCGTTCGTGCACAGCACCCTGGCCCGGCAGCTGGCCCTCTACGTGACCATGTACAGCCCCCTGCAAATGGCCGCCGACTTGCCCGAAACCTACAACAAGCACCTCGACGCCTTCCAGTTCATCAAAGACGTAGCCGTGGATTGGGACGACACCAAGGTATTGGAAGCCGAGCCCGGCGACTACATCACCTACGCCCGCAAAGCCAAAGGCCAAGACAAGTGGTTTGTGGGCAGCACCTGCGACGAGCAGGGTCGCACCTCTAAAATCAACTTGAACTTCCTGCCCGCCGGCAAAAAATACACGGCTACCATCTACGCCGACGCCAAAGACGCCCACTACGAAAAGAACCCGCAAGCCTATCAGATTCGCAAAGTCTCTGTCACCAGCAAGACGAAACTCTCGCAGCTCTGCGCGCCTGGCGGCGGCTATGCCATCAGCATCATGTAAAGCCCCCGCAGTGCACCGCTCTTTCTAGCAGCGGCAGCACGCTTAAAGAAGCCCGTATTCCCTCGCTAATGCAGAGTGGAGTACGGGCTTTTTTCGTGCGTGCTGCTGAACGCACTGCATTGAGCATCTGGCAAGTCCCAGACCGCCTCTGGTAACTGGGGCAGCTAGGTGGGTACTACCGAGTTCGGGAACACACAATTACTATATAGTACCAACGCTAAGTGCCTTTCAATGCCTAACTGCGCTATTTGGCATGGGTGTTGTACTAAACGACAGCGCCCAAGCGTTTTGGTGTGGAAGGCAGAGGGGGCCGAGCTTTGCTTGCCCCTGTCGCGCACTCAATTGCTCATCAGTTAGGCATAGGTTGGCGCATTTTTATTCTATTGAAAAGTACCGTTTCAGTCGGCGTCTAGGCTGCGGCAATCCGCTTACCTGAACGTTCGGTTAGCAGCAAGGCGAAGCATCTACTTTAGCTGTTGCCGCTGACCTAAGTACTAGCCTATCAAGTAGCACTATCTCTCTTCAACTGGAGCTGTAGCAGAAGCCTGCTGCTCTCTGGCTGAGCGAAGTGTGCCTTGCGAGCAGCTTGACTTCCGCAGTGCGGGCAACTCCTTGGCCGCAAGCGGTGGCTGGTATTGCGCGTGCTTGGGAAACCCAGCAACCAGAAGTATCCCCTGCCATGCCAGCTGACTGGCAGATTGCTTTTACCTCTTACCTTTCGCCGCGGAGCGCCCATGAAATTCCTCGCTTGTTTGCTTTTTTCTTGCTTCACCGTTATCAGCAAGGCTGCTGCTCCCGCGCTGGCTGCCTCCGCTGCGCCAGCCGTCAACTGGACCGATGTACGCACTACGCCCACCTTGCTTCAGCAGCTGAACAGCTATCGGCTGCGGGCGGGGTTGCGGCCACTGGTGCTAAGTGAAACTGCTTGCCGGGCGGCTCGTCTTCAGGCCATCTATAACATCACGCATCGTACGCACGGCCACTTTCACCCGCAGTACGCTACTCCGCGGCAACGATTAGCCGCTGTAGGGCACCAATTCGAAAAGGCGAGTGGGTTTGTTAGCTACGGTTTCGAGAACTGCGTGCGGTTTCGGGGTATGCGCTCCAGCAATCTGCGCAGCATAGAAGCCCAGATACTGCGCGCTTACCAACATTCGCCGAAACACAACGCCGCCCTCCTGGACCCCAACCCCACTAAAGTGGGAATTGCAACGGTTTACGACGGCGACGAACTGCAAAACTCCATGGTCTTCTGCATCTGATCTAGGGACTAAAAAAAGTGAGCCCTACGATGCCGGAGCACAGTAGGGCTGCTATACAGTAAAGCCGCCGCTTGCGCGGCGACTTGGGCTAGGGCGTACCGTGGGTGGTTGTCTTGCTCTGCCCCGCTATGGCTGCGGCTGCGGCGTGTAGGTGGGGCCCACAGCACGGGGGCCTTGCGCCGTCCAATCCAGCCGGTCGATGCAGAGCTGCCGCTCTTTCATGCCCTTGTCCCAGGCGTGGTAGATCAGAAACTCGGTTTTGCCATCGGGGCCCATGGTGTGGGAATGGTGGCCGGGGCCGCGCACTTTGCCGGGTACCTGGTGCAAAACCCGGGCGCCGTTTTCGGCACCGGCGTCGGAGTAGGGCCCGAGGATGGAGTCAGCCACGCAGTAATCGACGCCGTACCGGTCGGTGAGGAAGTTGGCGCCGCTGTAGAAGCAGTAGTATTTGCCTTCGTGGCGCCGCAGGAAAGGCCCTTCCAGGGTGTGCCATTCGGCGAAGGTGCGGTTGTCGTAGAGCGGCATGGTGCGGTTCTTCTCAAACACCGTCCAGGGGTGGCGGGCCCGCATGACGGTGCGGCTCTCGCCGGCCAGGCGCGTCATTCCCACCAGCTTATCCACCGCCAGGCCGGTGCCGGGGAGGTAGCCGTTATCGGTGTCGATGAAGTCGCGGGCGTAGAATAGGTACCACTGGCCGTCGGTGTCGCGGTAGGGGTGGGCGTCGATGGTGAACTTGCTTTCGGGCACATCAAGCAGAGCTGCCATTTCGTAGGGCCCTGCCGGATTTTTGCTGGTTGCCACGTGCAGGCGGTGGCCCACGGTGGCGGCTATGGCGCCGCCGCCCATGGAGTAGTACATGTAGAATGTGCCCTCATGAAAGACCACCTCCGGCGCCCAAAAGTCGGCGCCCTCGGCACCCACTGGGGGCACTAGGGCACCGCCTGCTGGCTTCCAGGTCACCAAGTCGGGGGAAGTAAGAACCGTGAAGATTCGGTTATCGGGGCTGGTGCGGCCTTGGCCGGTGGTGCCGAAAGCATAGTATTGGCCTTCGTGCTGCAGCACAAATGGGTCGGGGAAGGAGTGTGGGTACACCGGGTTGGTGTAGGTGGCTTCCTTGGCTGGCGCGCTAGTACAGGAATCTAGCAGCAGAGGCAAAGAAACGAGCCCTAAAGCAGTGGTACGCAGAAAAGACCGGCGGGAAGGCGAGGAGCTAGGAGTCATGAGGGGCTACAACGAAAGTGCGCTAAGTAAAGCTAGAAATACTGTTCTGCTACAATCGGCTACTGTACAGAAATGCAGCGGATGGAACAGTAAATTGAAAATGTGTAAATAAAAGAGGGTTCATTTTCAACTATTCGCACAAATATGAAAAAATATATATGATTTAGCTACCTAGAAAGGTTAGCATTCGGTGGCGTGCTCGCCGGCCTTTGCCAATGACCGCCCAAGTAGGGCCAAGGTGCGTCTGCGATTTAGTATTTAAATACCAGCAAACATCATCTAAGCACAATAAATAAGTGAAAACCGCTACATTGGACGCGTCTGACTGAGCTAGCTTCCCGAAGCTCCACGGTAGTGCGTGCGGTTGAGTGCGTGGTGAGAGGGAAAACGTACAAGTTGTCTTTTTCTTCTTTTGTTTTTGCCTTTACCTATGTCAATGCGTTTTCCCCAATCGTTTGCACCTGAGTGCTGATTTCTTTCTATAACCCAATTCAAAATTCCCATGAAACACCCCGTACCTAAGCCTCAGCGCTACGCTTTGCCTGCTTTGCTGTGCTGTCTGCCCTTGGCAGTGGCAGCAACCCCTTCTACTAGTAACGAACGGTCAGCGGCTTCTTCCGAAGCAACTCCGCTTCCCGACATAACCGTGACCGGCCGCGTGACCGACGAGAAAGGGGAGGGCATACCCGGCGTAAACGTGCTGGTAAAAGGCACCTCCAACGGCGCGCAAACTGATGTCAACGGTAGCTACACCCTCGCGGGGGTACCCGATAATGCGACGCTGGTGTTTTCCTACGTAGGCTACACGGCCAAAGAAGTTCCAGTGAGTGGCCGCACCACCATCGACACGCCCTTGGCCCCCGACGCCAAAGCCCTCAACGAGGTAGTGGTAGTGGGCTACCTCACGCAGGAGCGCCAGAACGTAACCGGCTCGGTAGCCACTGTGAGTGCCCAGGACGTGCGCCGGGCCCCAGTTGCGTCGGTTGGTGAGGCTATTCAGGGCCGCTTGCCAGGCGTGCAGGTCACCAACTCCGGACAGCCGGGGCAGGCGCCCAACATCAACATCCGAGGGCTGGGTACCATTGCCAGCGGCAGTGGTCCGCTCTATGTGATAGACGGGCTGTGGGTGCAAAGCCAAGGCGGCCAGCGCGACTTCAACCCCGCCGATGTGGAGTCGGTGCAGGTGCTGAAAGACGCGGCTGCACTGGCCCCGTACGGTGCCTCGGGTGCCAACGGCGTGATTATTATCACCACCAAGAAAGGCAAATCCGGCACTACGGCTGTCAACTTCAATGCCACGGCCGGGGTGCAAAACCTGGTAAAGCGCCTCGACTTGATGAACGCGGCCCAGTGGGCAACCATCAACAACCAGGCGTATGAAAATGCCGGACTGACGCGTCAGCCCTACGCCGCCACCCTGCCCGGCATTGATACCGACTGGCAGGAGGAGTTTTTCAAGCAGGGCGCGATTCAGGATTACAACCTAGGCTTTTCGGGCGGGGGGCCAAACTCAACCTTCAATGTATCGGGGGGCTACTTCAATCAGACGGGCACGGTGCAAGGGCCGAAGTTTGAGCGCTACAGCTTCCGGGTAAACACCGGCTTTACCCGCGGGCGGTTCCGGTTCGGCGAAAACGCCATGCTCTCGCGCACCAATCAAACGCGCCTAAACGTCATTCCCAACTACGGCTCGCCGTTCTACAACGTGGTGCAGATGCTGCCCGTCAACCCCGTGTACGACCCCACGGTGGCAGGCGGCTTTGGCATCGGCAATGGCAACGCCAGCACATTTGGACTCAACCCTATTGCCTCCCAAAATCTGCTGAACGACACGGGTACCTCCAACCGCTTGCAGGGCAACGTGTACGGCGAAGTGGATATTTTCGATTTCCTGCGCTACCGCCTCAATTTGGCCACCGAGTTTCACGCTTTCCACGACCAGCAGAAGCGGAAGTACGGTATCTGGCGGCAGAATGACATCACCCAGCTGTCGAACTTCGGCGAAAACCAGGGCAACGAATTCTTCGGCATGGCCGAACACACGCTGACTTTCGATAAGAGCTTCGGCGACCATAATCTGACGGTGGTAGGCGGCTACAGCCAGCAGCGTTTTCAGCAGGATTTCACACGGGGCGTGAACTTCGGATACGGCACCGGCCCCAACTATTTCTGGGAGCTAAGCGCCGGTACCACAACGCCCCAGGCCATTGGCACATCGTACGTGTGGGGCAAACAGTCGTTTTTTGCGCAAGCTACCTACGACTACAACCAGCGCTACTTGCTGACGGCTGCGTTCCGCCGCGACGGTTCGTCGCGCTTCGAGGAGGGCAGGCGTTGGGGCAACTTCGGTGCGGCTTCCGCAGGTTGGCGAGTGTCGAAAGAAAGCTTCTTTGAGGGTGTTGCCGCTATTTCCGACCTCAAGCTTCGGGCTTCTTACGGCCGCCTTGGCAACGACTTGCTTAGTGGGGCCTACGGCGGATCCTACGTTTCGCAGGGCTTTCTTAACAACAATGCCAACTACGTGCTGGGCGGCGTGATTCAAAACGGAGCCATCCAAACCGGTTACGCCAGCGAAGGCATTCTGTGGGAAGACCGCCGCACCACCAACGTGGGCTTCGACATTGGCTTTTTGGAAGATCGGCTGACGTTATCGGCTGATTACTATGTGTCGCAAACCAACAATGCGCTCATCAACCCGCCCGTACCACTACTGTTGGGCAACGCCGGCGACAACCCCTACCGCAACTTAGGCAAGCTTGAAAACAAGGGCTTGGAAGCCGTGCTGGGCTACAGCGACAACCGCCAACCCTTCCGCTACGGCGTCACGGCTAACCTAACCACGCTGAAAAACACCGTGCTCGATCTGGGCACCACCGGTGCGGAAGGAAGTGGCGCGCCCAACTTCTTTAATGGCGGCCCCCGCGACATCACTCGCACCGAAGTGGGCTACGAAATCGGCTCGTTCTACCTCTACCAATTCGACGGCATCTATCAGACCGGTGAAACCAATATCCCAGCGGGGCGGGCGCCAGGCGACGTGCGTTACAAGGACCTCGACGGCGACGGCAATATCACCGATAAGGACCGCGCCCACGTGGGCCGGGTATTCCCCAAGCTGCAATACGGCCTGAACCTAAACGTAGGCTACGGCGCCTTCGATTTGACTGCCTTCTTCCAGGGCGTGCAAGGCAACGACGTGATGAACCTGTCCCGCTTCCTGACCGACAACACTGCGGACAACAGCAACTACCGCGCTGACTTCAGCCCCTGGACGCCCACCAACCCCTCCACCACCACGCCGCGGGCCATCAAGTCGGGCGGCCCGCAGAACGCGGATGCCGCTGGTAGCAACGCCCGCTTCAACTCGACGCGCTGGCTGGAGGACGGTTCGTACCTGCGCCTGAAGAACCTGCAATTGGCCTTCTCAGTGCCTAAAGCAGCGCTGGAGCGCACCAAATACGTGGCCTCGCTGCGCGTTGTGGCCACCGCCCAAAACCTGTTCACCATAACCGATTACACCGGCTACGACCCCGAAACCGTGGGCAGCGGCGCCTTCAACACCATCGGCAACAACCTGGCTCGTGGCGTAGATGAAGGCTCTTACCCCAACCTGCGCTCCTTCACGCTGGGCATTCAGGCAGGTTTCTAAACCTGTCAAAAGGTAGGCGCTCCAATCCAAGCGCCACCCTCAATTTCTACTTTTCAATCAGTCATTGACATGAAAAATACTTTCCTAATACGGCTAAGCTTGGCAGGCACGTTGCTGCTGAGCGCCACGGCCTGCGAGAAAGACCTGCTCGATCAGTCCAACCCCAACCTGCCCCTCACCGAACTGTCGTGGAAAACTTCCGACGATGCCGTGAAAGGCTCTGTGGCCTGCTACGCGGGCTTGCAAGGCCTGGGCATGTACCGCCGCTGGCTCAACTTTGCCTTCGATTTGCGCGACGATACCGGCTTCAGTCAAAGCCCCTGGGGCGAACTGGCCGATTTCACCCACTTCATTCAGGTGAACTACGACTTCGAGGTGTCGAACAACATCTGGCGCGACCATTACCGCACTATCTTCCGCTGCAACCAGGTAATCGACCGGGTGCCTACCATTCAGGGCATGGACGCGGGGCTACAGAAGCGCATTGTGGCCGAAGCCAAGTTCCTGCGAGCCTTGTCGTACTTCAACCTGGTGTCGCTTTACGGCAAAGTGCCGCTGGCGCTGCAATACTCCACCGGCCTGAACCAGTCGTTCCCACAGGGCACCGAGGCGCAAGTGTGGGACCAAATCATCAGTGACCTGCAAGCTGCCCAAACCGACCTGCCCGCTACGTATCCGGCGACCGATGCCGGGCGGGCCACCAAAGGCGCGGCCACTACGCTGCTTGGCAAAGCCTACATGCAAAACAAGCGCTGGGCTGATGCGCAGACGCAGTTTGCGCAGGTAATCAACTCAAACCTATACCGGGTAGAGGGCGTCCCTTATACCAGCAACTTCCGGCATACCACTGAAAATAACCCGGAATCCATTTTCGAAGTGCAGTTCTCCGACGAGAAGAAAGGCGGCAACGACTCCGGTGGCGGCCCCGATGCCACCTCGTCGCAGGGCGGGCAACGCTCGCAGTTCTGGGGCGTGCCGGGCTTCGGTTTCAACGATGGCGAAGTTCGGCCTTGGGTGGTGCGCGAGTTTCTGCGGGAACCCGCCGCCAACGGGCAGCGCGACCCGCGCCTGGCCGCTACAGTGTTCTATAACCGCCTCGACCAGACCCAGTTTGCGAGTTCCCTGCCCGTCGATGCCGATACGCTGGCCTATGGCACTGGCTTTCTGACCCGCTACGGCAAGGACGCCCGTAACCGCGCCCGCGTGTACTGGCGCAAGTACCAGACTGATTATTATCGGACGTTCGAGGACTTCGACTCGCCTATCAACCAGCGGGTGCTGCGCTACGCCGACGTGCTGCTGTTACACGCCGAAGCCCTCAACGAACAGGGCCAGACGGCCGCAGCCATTCCCTTTATCAACCAGGTGCGCGAACGTTCGGGTCTGGCCCCCCTGACGGCTAGCTTCACCCGCGAAAGCCTGCGGATGCAGCTCATGCATGAGCGCATTACCGAGCTGACGGGTGAAGGCGTACGGTGGTTTGACTTGCAGCGCTGGGGCCTGCTCGACAACCAAACTAGTGTTGATCAGTTGAAGGCGCGTGACCCCGACTTCAATACGTTCCGGGTGGACCGCTCGCGCTTGCTGCCACTGCCACAGTCGGAAGTCGATTTGAACAAGCTCACGCAAAACGATAACTGGTAAACCTACTGCGGGCTCACCTTACTTGGCAGCCGCTCCGGCCCTGGTCGGGGCGGCTGTTTAGTTCAGTGGTAGCCTGCTCAACTCGTTGTTTAGCTTACTTTGTCGAACTTGTCTGCCTGCCTCTGCCTGCCATGCTTCCCAACCCGCTTTATAAATCCCTAGCCGCGGCACTGCTCGTCGCGCTTTGGTCTTGCGCCAAAGAAAATAATCCATCCGCCACCGTGCCCACTGGGCCCGTTACGCCCACTACCACCTACACCAACCCGCTACTCGCGTCCGGCCCCGACCCGTGGGTGTACGAAAAGGATGGCTTCTACTACTACATGCACACCACGGGCCGCAACCTGACCTTGTGGAAAACGGCGAAGATGTCGGAGTTAGGGTCGGCGCCGAGCAAGGTAATCTGGACGCCGCCCGCCACGGGGGCTACCTCCCGGGACATCTGGGCTCCGGAAATCCACTTCCTCGATGGCAAATGGTACGTGTATTTCACGGCGGGCCCCGGCAACTGCTGTGGCGGCCAGCGCATGTGGGTGCTGGAAAACGCCGCCGCCGACCCCACCACGGGTACCTGGGTGGAGAAAGGCCAAATTGCGGTGCCCGGCCAGGACCTGTGGGCCATTGATGGCACCATCCTCGAGCAGAACGGCAAGCGGTATTTGGTGTGGTCGGGGCAGGAGCCGGCCTCGGTGGAGCAACGCCTCTACATCTGCCAGATGAGCAACCCCTGGACCCTGACCGGGCCGCGGGTGCAGCTTAGCCGCCCCCAACTCACCTGGGAAACCATGGGCGACCCTAAGGTGAACGAAGGCCCCGAAGTGCTGAAGCACAACGACAAAACGTTCTTGGTGTATTCGGCCAGCCATTGTAGCACCGATGCTTACGCGCTGGGCCTGCTCACGGCCTCTAGCACCGCCGACCCCATGGACCCTACTGCCTGGACGAAATCCAGCCAGCCTGTATTCTCTCAAGACCCGGCCAACAAGGTCTATGGGCCAGGACACAACACGTTTTTCAAGTCGAAAAACGGGCAGGAAGACTGGATTCTCTACCACGCCAACGCCGAGCCCAACAAAGGGTGCGGCGATGCGCGCAGCCCCCGGATGCAGAAGTTCACCTGGAACCCCGATGGCACACCCAATTTCGATTCGCCCGTGCCAATTGGCGTACCATTGCCCGAGCCCGCCGGCGAATAAGCCCGAAACAACCGTTCCACCCCCTCAACCTACCCCGTAACCGTTGCCCTCTATGGCGTTAAGCAAAACCACTTGCCTTGTGCTAGGCCTGTCCCTGACGATGCTCGGGGCCTGCCAGGATACCAAGACTACCTCCGTCAGCACGCCTACTTCCGACACCGCCGAAGCAAAAGCGGAAGCAGATGAACCTGCTATTTCCATTGTCAACCCGGTACTGGCCGGCGACTTTCCCGACCCATCCATCACCAAAGTAGGCGACACCTACTGGGCCACGGCTACCTCGTCGAACTGGGGGCCGGTGTTCCCGCTGCTGAAGTCAACCAACCTAACCGATTGGGAACTGGCGGGCCACGTGTTTCCCAATGAGCTGCCCGACTGGGCCGACTACTATTTCTGGGCGCCCGAAATCAGCCAGGAAGGCGACAAAACCTACATCTACTACACCGCCCACAAGAAAGGCGGCAACCTGGCCGTGGGCGTGGCCGTGGCCGATAGCCCCGCTGGCCCGTACCGCGACCTGGGCCCATTAGTAGGGCAGGAGGTTGGCTCGATTGATGGCTTCCCGATGCGCGACGAGAAAGGTGAGCTGTACCTGATTTGGAAGGAAGATGGCAACAGCCGCAACCTGCCAACCCCCATCTGGGCGCAACGCCTCAACGACGAGCACACGGCCTTGCTGGGCGAGAAAAAAGAGCTGTTTCGCAATACGGCGCCCTGGGAAGGCAACCTCGTGGAAGGCGTGTCGATGATCAAGCGCAACGACTATTTTTACGCCTTTTATGCCGCCAATGGCTGTTGCGGGCATACGTGCACCTATGGCACCGGGATTGCGCGAGCTAAGAGCCTGCTCGGGCCCTGGGAGAAGTACGAGAAGAACCCCATTCTCACCAAAAACGACAAGTGGGCCTGCCCCGGTCACGGTACCGTGTTCAACCGTGGCGACCGGTGGTACATGCTGCACCACGCCTACGACACCCGCAGCTTCGAGTTTGTGGGCCGCCAAGGCGTACTCAGCGAGTTCACCTGGAACGCCGACGGTTGGCCCGAGTTCCGCGGTGGCTCCGTACCCACCAATCCTGCTCCCGCAGCAGCTGCTCGCGACCTAAACGACGAATTTGATGGCCCCACGTTGTTGCCATCGTGGCAGTGGCCAGTGGAAGAGCGGCCTACAGTAGCAGTGCGCAGCGGTCAACTGCAACTCACTGCCCGTCCGCAACACAGCGGCGCCGTGTTGGGCCAGCATACCACTACCGCCGATTACACCGCCACTACTACGCTCCTGAACCCCGGCACCTTACCTGCTGGCACCGTAGCCGGCATTGCTGCTCACGGCGACCCGGAAAATACATTGGCCCTGACAGCCGGCGGGGGCAAGTTGCAACTCTGGCAACTGGAAAAAGGCAAGCAGAAAACGATCAGTGAAATGAAACTGCCCACCGCCTCAACCCTAACCTTTCGCATGCGCGCTGAAAGCGGCAACCAGTTTCGCTTCGATTACAGCGCCGACAACGGCAAAACCTGGCAGGCCATGCCCGCCGCCGGTGCTGCGGCCATTAACGGCACGTACTTGCCGCCCTGGGACCGGGGCATACGGGTCGGCGTGCTAGCCCACGGCCCCGTTGCCGCCACTGCCACCTTCGAGCGGTTTCAGTTGGATAGCCAGTAGAAATCTTCGCTTGCTTGAGGGGTACGTTGTTAAGTGAACATACACGTTGCCTACCAATGCTTGAAGCGCCAGCTAGGTGGCCAGGTTATGTGATACATTGATGGGGCAGGTTGCAAGTCCTTGCTATCAAGTTGTTTGAGGTTGGTTCCAGCCCAGTAGGTATATCGTCGGTGAGGCCAACAGTGCGCAAAGGAAGTGGCTGCCTCATCACTTGCTTGTGTCGCTCCCGCCGGTGCCTGAAGCACAAAAAACGGTCCTGCTGAACGGTAGGACCGTATAAGGAATTAACTGACCAAAGAAAAAGTAGCGTCCGAGAAACAGGGGGAGCTTGACTATGCTCCCCTTGTTTCTCGGACGCTACTTTTTCAGTTGGCGAACGGCTGCAGAAAGCTTAAAACAGCGGCTAGTACTTGGGCTGGTTTTTCCTCGAACATATAGTGGCCGCTGTCCAGAATACCGATTACCTCGACGTTTTCGGCCATGTAAGGCAAGCTCATCTGTAGATAACTGTACGACACGTGGCTTCCAATACCCAGCACCGGCATGGAAAGACGTTCATACGTGTTGGCGTCGGCAATGTCTTGCTCCAACGCTTGGTACCAGGCATTGGCCGCCCGAATATTCTCGGGCTGGTTGTAAACGGCCGCGTACACCGCCCGATCGAAGGCCGACATCCGACTCTCGTCTAGCATCACGTAGCGGAACAGGTATTCCAAGAGGTATTCAAACCGTCCGGCCAGCAGTTGCTCGGGCAATTCCTTCACCTGGTTGAAGGCCATCCACCATACATAGGGCTGCTGCCCGTCCATTTTATCGGCAAAGGCCCCGGGGGCTGGCAACATGGGCATCTGCCGCATGCCTTCGCTAGGGTGCGCTCCGTCGGCCAAGATAAGTTTGTCGGTAGCCTGCGGGTAGTTGAACCCAAAGCTGGCGGCTACCATGCCCCCAATGTCGTGCCCTAGCAGCGAAGCTTTCTCCAGCCCCAGGTAGCGCAGCAGCTCGTAAATATCCTGAGCCATGGTCTTTTTGTCGTAACCGGTGGCGGGTTTGTCGGAGCTGCCCATACCGCGAATATCAACGATGATGACCCGGTGGTGTTGAGCCAGTTCCGCCGCAATAGGGTGATAGGAAAACCAAGTCTGTGGCCAACCCGGCAGGCATACCAATGCGGGACCCTGGCCGCCTTCCACGTAGTGAAGCCGTACGCCGTTGACGGTCGCGTAGTGGTTGGTAAAGCCGGGTAGGTGTTTAAGTAATTGCTCGTCGGAGTAGGTATCCAGGGAGTTGGAAGTGAGGGGTTGCATAAAGGAAGAGGGTATAAATTGATTCCGTTTGGCTGCCCCAAAGGTCTTCCAACCCATCCTAGTTGAACGCCCAATTCTTGCGCTTTACTTACATATTCTTGCGCCGTTCAGATAAGCCAGGGCTCGGTAAGGCCCCGTAAGCGCTGGCCCATCTTACGCTCGGAAGGGAGCAAGACCGCCAGCCTACAGACTGCTGGACGCGGGGGGCGGGGACGGCTTGGGTAGCGTAATGGCATCCACATTCTTGTCCCGAATGAGCTTATTCAAGGCCGGAATTTCCTGCTCTTTAAGTGTTTTGAATTGCGTGAGTTGCTGAGTTATTTGCTCTGTCACTTCTTTCTTAACTGCTATGGCCTGCTCCGTAGGCCGATAATCGCCGGTGCTGGCCTGACCGACCAGGTTGGCTAGTTTGTTGTTCAGTCGGATGGGAAAGTTCAGGGGGTCTTGGCCGCTTTTGTTTTTGGTCTGGTACAGCACCTCTTCGATCTGAGTGATTTTTTTCTCGATATCTCCCGCTAGTTCCAGCACATCCTTGGCATTTGCGTGGTCTTTCAACGGCCCCGTAATGGTACTGAGCTGCCCGCGAATGGTCCGGATATCCCGGATAGCATCGTGGGTTTCAGTAAGCTTCTGCTGCACTTCTTGCAAGAAGCTGAACTGCGCCTGAAGGTCTTGGGGAGTGGCTTTGCTGCGCGGATCGGGGAGTACCGTGAAGGTGGTTTCCTGAGTCTGCTGGTTTAGCGTCAGGCGTGCTTTGTAGGTGCCCGGCACGGCTTTCGGGCCTTGGGTTCCGCCACCCCACAGAATAAGTCCTTCAAACTGGCTGGCGTCGGGGTAGCGCAGGTCCCACACGTAGCGGTTCAGTCCCTTGCGGGTGGGCAGTAGTTCTTTTTTCGCCTTGGCTCTTTCTTCTTTCGTGAGGGTTTTGCCTTTCAGGTCCCGGTCGGTGTTGGCGAATGTGCGAATCAGCTTGCCATTCGCATCCAGAATTTCCAGTTTCATAGCACTGGTCGAATCCTGCTTTTCAGCCAAGTAGTAGTACAGCAAAACGCCCCCTGGATGGTTTTGGCCCGCAGTTGCGGGAATTGTGGCGGTGCCCCGGCCCTCCATTTTGTAGCTTGGCGTGGGAGTGTATAAGTGAAACTTGCTGGTGGCCACCGCCGCACTGAGCTGGTGCAGGGGCGTTACGTCGTCGAGCAGCCAGAACCCTCGGCCCTGGGTAGCCACAATCAGGTTGTCGTTCTTAAGGGTAAGATCCGTGATGGGGGTCGGCGGCAGGTTCAGTTGAAAAGGCTGCCAGTGCTTGCCATCGTTGAAGGAGATATACATGCCGTATTCCGTGCCGGCATAGAGCAGTCCTGGGCGTTTAGGATCGGCGCGTATGACGCGGGTGAAATGCGTAGCGGGAATGCCAGTGGTGATTTTTGTCCAGGTCTGTCCGTAGTCGGTGGTCTTGTACAGATACGGTTGGAAGTCGCCAGACTTGTACAGCGTGGCCGCTACATAAGCAGCTCCTTTGAGGGTTGGGTGCGCATCGATGCTGTTGATCTGGATCCACTCGGGCATGCCCTTGGGTTGCACTTTCGCCCAGGTTTTGCCGTTGTCGCGGGTTATATGCAGTAGGCCATCGTCGGAGCCCGTCCAAATAACGCCTTTCTCGGCCGCAGATTCGGCAATGGCGAAGATGGTGCCGTAGTATTCCACAGCCGTGTTGTCCTTGGTAATGGGGCCGCCCGAGGGCCCTAGCGTTTTTGGATCGTTGCGCGTCAGGTCAGGACTAAGTATTTCCCATGATTGACCTTCGTTGGTCGTGACGTGCAACTGGTTGGAGCCCGTGTACAGCTTTTTGGGGTCGTGCGGGGAAAACAACAGGGGAAAATTCCATTGAAACCGGTACTTCATGCCCTCGGCGCCGTGCCCCATGGGGTTGTCGGGCCACACGTCTATGGTGCGCTCCTGCTGGGTACTATGGTCCACTCGGGACAGAAATCCGTCGTAGCTGCCTCCATATACGATATCAGGATTCAACGGATCGACGGCGAGGTGAGCACTCTCGCCCCCGGCGGTTGGTTCCCAGTCGCGTTCCTCAATGGCCTGCCCTGTTGTGCGGTGAGGAATGCGCACCGTCGAGTTGTCCTGCTGCGCCCCGTAGATGCGGTACGGAAAATGGTTGTCGGTTACCACCCGGTAAAACTGACCGGTAGGTTGGTTGTGGTACGTGGTCCAGTTCAGGCCCCCGTCTGTGCTGACTTGGGCGCCGCCGTCGTCGGCCATTACCATGCGGTTCGGGTTTTCGGGCGCAATCCACAAATCGTGGTGGTCGCCATGCGGAGCATCCGCGGCCTGGAAGGTGCGGCCCCCATCTTTGCTCTTATGATACGACACGTTCAGCACGTAGAGTATCTCGGCATCTTTAGGGTCGGCATACAGGCGCGTGTAGTACCAGGCTCGCTGGCGCAGGTTCCGATCATCTGAGAGCTTCTGCCAGTGCATCCCTCCGTCATCGGAACGGAACAAGCCGCCCTTTTCCGCTTCTACCAGCGCCCAGACTCGGCTGGAGTTTACCGGCGAAACCGCCACGCCTATGATGCCCAACGTGCCAACTGGGAGTCCTTCGTTGCGGGAAATCTCCTGCCATGTATCTCCCCCGTTTGTGCTTTTCCACAGCCCCGAGCCTGGTCCGCCGGAGGAGAAGCTGTAGGGCGTGCGCCGCACGTTCCAGGTGCTAGCGTAGAGAATCCGTGGGTTGGCCGGGTCTAAAAGCAGGTCTACGGCACCCGCTTCTTTGCTGGCGAAGAGCACCCGCTCCCAGTTCTTGCCACCATCTTTCGTGCGGTATACGCCACGCATTTCGTTGGGCGCATACAGGTTGCCTATCGCCGCTACGTACACAATATCTGGGTTTTTGGGGTGGATGCGAATGCGCCCGATATGACGCGAATCCTTCAGCCCCACGTGCACCCACGTCTGCCCCGCATCCTGCGACTTCCACACGCCAAAGCCCGAGGATACATTGCCGCGTACGGTTTGCTCGCCCTCGCCGGCATACAACACGTTCGGGTCTGACTCACTGACGGCCACGGCTCCTACCGAGCCACCAAAGTAGCGGTCGGATATATTGCCCCAGGTGCCGCCGCCATCGGTTGTGCGCCACACCCCGCCTCCAGCCGTTCCCATGTAATACAAGTTGGGATTGCCGGGCACGCCCGTAACGGTGCCGGCCCGCCCACCGCGGTAGGGCCCAATGGAGCGCCACCGTAGCCCATTGTACAATGCGGTGTCGTACACTACGGCCGTGCCTTTGGGGGCTTTTCCTTGTTTGGGGCGCTGCTGAGCCTCAGCCGAAGCAGAAAGCAGCAACAGAGACAGCACGACAACAAAAGCGGCATTAAAGGGTAATGGAAGTTTCATAGGCAACGGATTAATTCGGAATCGGTAGGTACTGAAAAGGTAGGATGAAAGGTATCTCTGGGTCAACTACTGTTAGCGTTGGAAACAAAGAAGTTACGCACGGTAGAAGCCAACTTGTTCGGGTGAATTGTGGTAGGTGATAAGCAGCAGGGAAGTGAAAAACCTGCCTCAGACAGCACAAGCGGAAGATAAGATATAATAATAGTTTTATACAAAGCGGTACTCTCCTGTGCATTGGCAATAGCTGCTAGGCAGCAGCGTGGCTTGCTTTTCAGTTGCAGCCGCTACCTGTTACTGTTGACAGATAAGCCGGGTGGGGCAGCAGGAACGAAGGATTATGCCAAGTTAGCGGGGCAATTGCCTCTTACCATCGCACCATGCACTCCTTGAGGTTTGCCCACGGAGGCAATAGTACCAACAGTTTACACACTGAAGTTATGCGTGTCATTTCCTTTAATGCCGCCATGCTAGCGGCGGTGCAGGCAGGTTATAAAACGGTTACCCGCCGGCGGTTCGCGCCCCATCTACCCCTGCAACTGCACCCCAATTGGTACCGCTACCATAGCTTAGGAGAGGAAGGAGCGCTATTCGAAAGCACCCAGCCTGATTCGCCCGGCTGGCTACCTCGTATCCCTTGCCCCTTTGGCCGGCCTGGAGAGCTTCTACAAGTTCAGGAAGACGCGTCCCTCGTGATAAAAGTAAAGTCAATTCGTGCAGAGCAGGTCCGTAACCTCACAGATGCAGATGCTCTGGCAGAAGGCGTGCAAGAGCGGGAAGTGGCTGGCCACCTGCAGTGGGGTGGAGTGGAGCCTGACCCGGATGTGCCTGGCCACTACCGGTGGTACGACAGCCCAGTCGCCGCTTTTCGTGCCCTGCTCAACTCGATTTATCCTACGGCTTGGGAGCGAAACGAATGGGTATGGGTGGTGACGTTTGCGTAGATTACATCCAGCTAAGGAAAGGGCCTGGGCAAGCTGCCCAGACCCTTTCTTTAGGGTGCAGTAGCCTAACGGGCTTCGATAGTCACTTCGGCGGCTGGTAGGCCCTCCGCAGTGGCTCGGAGGGTGAGTTTGCCGGCTTGTTCGCTGGACTTTACCACAACCAGTGCCCGTCCTTGCCAGGCGTTGCGCTGGGGGCGTTGGTAGCTCTCAGTGCTGATAGGATTCGCGTTGCCGACCCCAATGATGGTGCCGGGGCCCGTTAATTGGAACTTGAGGACGTTTTCCGCTTTGGGGTTGCGGACGCCTTTGCTATCGGTTAGCTCCACGGTGATGTAGCTTAGGTCTTGGCCATCGGCTTTGATGGTGGTGCGGTCGGCGGCGAGAGTTAGGCGGGTGGGTTGGGTGGCTGTGCGTAGTTCGGCGGAACCCACTTGCTTGGTACCCTTGCGGCCAATGGCTTTCAGCTCGCCCGCTTGGTAGGGCACGGTCCAGGTGGCGGTGAACTGGGTGGAGCGGTTGGTGGGCTTGGTGCCGAGGCTCTTGCCGTTGAGCAGCAACTCCACCTGTTCGCAGGAAGAATACACTTCCACGGTCAGGGGCTTGTTTTCCTGGCCCGGCCAGTTCCAGTCGGCTACTACGTCGCGCCACTCCCATTTGCTCCACTCTTCCTTGTTGGGGTTGGTGGGGAAAGAAGGCGTGGGAGGCTTCACGAAGAGCGAAACTTGATTCTCTTTCCACAGTGCATCCCGGTAAAACGACTGCGGACGTTTCCAGCCGCAAATATCGATGTCGCCGCAGAAAGCTAGGTTCCAAGGATAGAACGATTGGTATTGCCAGTAGCCGAGCCAGCCAATGCTGGCTTCGCCGATATAATCCACGGCCGTCCACACAAAGTCGCCCACCACGTACGGATGATCTAGGGTCTTCATCCAACTGTCGAACGCTTCAAGCGGATAGGTTTCTGCGCCGTACATCACCCGGTTGGGCACGCGGGCGTGGTCTTGGGCGTAAACGTCTTGTTGGTGATGGTCGCCGCCGGCGGCGTAGTTGTAGCCGGCCACGTCGAGGGTGGCGAAGAACGGGTCTTTATCGGGGGCGAGGCCGTTAACGGCAGCCGTGATGGGGCGGCTGGTGTCGAGGGTGCGGATGAAGTCGGCTAGCTGGCGGGCGGTTTTGGCGCCTTCGGGTTTACTGCGTTCGGGTATTTCGTTGCCGAGGCTCCACAGAATGATGCTCGGGTGGTTTCGGTCGCGGCGCACCATGCTGGCCACGTCGGTTTGCCACCACTTATCGAAGTAGAGGTTGTAGTCGTAGGGGTTTTTGGGTTCGCGCCACTGGTCGAAGGCTTCATCGATGACGAGCATACCCAGCCGGTCGCAGGCGGCAAGTAAGGCCGGCGAAGGCGGGTTATGGGAACAGCGGATGGCGTTGTAGCCGCTGGCTTTCAGCAGTTCGATTTTGCGCTCCTCGGCCCGGTCGTACGCCTTCGACCCCAGGGGGCCGTTGTCGTGGTGAAAGCACCCGCCTTTCAGCTTCATGGTCTGGCCGTTCAGGCGAAACCCGTTTTGCGTGTCAAACGAAATGGTGCGGATGCCGAAGCGCGTCTCTGCTTGGTCGAGCAACTGCTTGCCCTGGTAGACTTCCGTTACGGCGGTGTAGAGAGCGGGCTTGTCCACCGACCACCGCTCGGGCGTCTGCACGGCCAGCGTTTGTTGTACGGTGGCCGTGGCGCCGGCCGTTACGGTTTGCTTGGTTTCGGTGCGGGCCACTTCCTGGCCCTGGGGGCTGCGCAGGCGCGTAAGGAGCGTGAACTGGGCGGCTTGGCTGCTCTGATTGACCACCTCGGTTTCCGCTTGCACTTGCGCCGAAGCGGCCGTGATTTGCGGGGCAGACAGGAACGTACCCCACTGGGCAATGTGCACCGGCCCCTGCACCGTAAGCCACACGTGCCGGTAGATGCCCGAACCCGAATACCACCGGCTGTTCTGGCCTTCGTTTTTCACTTCTACCGCCACCAGGTTAGGGCTTCCAAACTTCACTTTGTCGGTCACATCGTACCAGAAACTGGTGTAGCCGTAAGGATGCGGCCCCATCGACTGGCCGTTCACCCAGACCTCCGCGTTCATATACACGCCGTCGAACTGCAGTTGGATGCGTTGGCCTTTTTGCGTGGCGGGTAGCACAAAGGTTTTGCGGTACCAGCCCGTACCGCCGGTGGTAAAGCCCCCATTGGCCTGGCTAATGGCATCGGGGTTGAAGGGAGAAGCAGTGCCCGGTAGGTCCTCGATGCTCCAGTCGTGGGGTAGGTCCACGGGTTTCCACGTGGCGTCGTTGAAGCCTGCTTTTTCGGCTCCCTGCGCGCCGCCGCGGTGGAAGCGCCATCCTGCGTCGAAGAGGGTGGTTTTGCTTGGAGGGTTCTGGGCTTGCACGACGGAAGACAAGAGCAGGGCAAAGAGGAGAGCAGCAGGTTTCATAGAGGCTTGGAGCGGCAAAAGCATGGGCTTAAAGGCGAATGTACACTCTCTGCCCTAGCTTTTGGCTGTTACGTTGCGTGCGACTCTAGTAGCATTTCACTGCCATTTGCCTAGCCTCCACCATAACATAATAGGTTGCTGAACCTAAGCATGATGGGGTAACTCAGCGGGCCGCAAAGCGAAGACTGTATTTCACCTCATACCTTCAACTCCCGTCCCTGAATGGCCGCCGCCATCAGCTCCGGAAACTTTGCCGGCGTGCAGGCGAAACTGGGGATGCCCAAGGCCCCCATTTTCTCTGCCGCGCCACGGTCGAAGCTGGGGGTGCCGTCGTCGCTCAGGGCCAGCAGTACCACCACCGTTACGCCAGCTGCTTTGAGGGCCGCGGCCCGCTTAATCATCTCGGCCTCGCCAGCGCCCTCGTACAAGTCACTGATTAGAATGAGAATGGTATCGGTGGGGCGAGTAATGAGCTGCTCACAGTAACGCAACGCTAGGGGAGTGTCGTTGCCGCCGCCCAGCTGCACGCCAAACAGGATGTCTACCGGGTCATGGAGGTTTTGGGTAAGGTCTGCCACGGACGTGTCGTACACCACCATGTGCGTTTTCACGGCTTTAATTGAAGCCAGTACCGCCCCAAACACGCCCGCATACACCACCGACGAGGCCATCGAGCCGCTCTGGTCGAGGCACAGCACGATTTCCTTGAGCGCCTGCCCGCGCCGCCCGAAGCCCACAAGCCGCTCCGGAATAATGGTGCGCTGGGCTGGCTGGTAGTGCTTCAGGTTCACCCGAATAGTCGCGCCCCAGTCGATTTCGCGGTAGCGGGGGCGGGGGTTGCGCACAGCCCGGCTGAGGGCGCCTTGCACGGCTTGCCGCAGCGGGTTCGAGAGTTTCTGCTCCAGCTCCTGCACCACTTTGCGCACCACTTCGCGGGCCGTGTGCTTCACCTTCTGCGGCATCACCCGGCTTAACGATAGGAGCGTGCCCACCAAGTGCACGTCGGCTTGTACGGTGCGCAGGATTTCGGGCTCCATCAGGAGCTGCTGCAAGCCTAGGCGGTCCATGGCGTCGCGCTGCATGACGGCTACCACGTCGGAGGGGAAGTAAGTACGGATGTCGCCGAGCCAGCGGCTGACGCGCGGCGCTGAGCCACCAAGGCCGGCTTTGCGTTCTTTGCCTTCCTGCTCATCGTAGAGGGCGGTTAGCACCTGGTCCATGCCCTGGTAGTCGGGCGAGAAGGGCGTTTGGTTGTCGGCGTCAGCGGCAGAGCCGAGCACCAGTTTCCAGCGGGCAGCAGCGGATTCGGGCATAACAGGGAGCAGATAATGGAAGGGCGGAAGCTACTTAATTGCAGTCGATATGCAGGCGGTGCTGGCCACAATGGCGGCACTGAAATAGGTAGCCGGTCAGGCTACCATCGGCCGAGAGATTACGCAGCAGAAAGTCTTCATTAGGCCACGCTCTCAAATCTGGCCGCAATTCATCGAGCAAGGGCCGAATGTCGTTGCCGCCCACATAGCCTAGAAATACGCACATGTCCTGGCAGTGCGTCAGCCACACGCCTTGCTGCCAGGAGTTATAAGCTGGCGACCGAAACAGCACCTCATCCAGCGAAGCCGAATTGATAGGTGCGGCCGCGGCGCCGGTTGGGTTTGGGTCGTGGCCTTCTACCGAAACCCAGTCCTGAAATTCTGCGTCCCATTTTCGCGCTGCTGAGCCATCCGCAATACACCAAGGGCACAACTCCTCGACATCGGCTACGCAGTATATTGGCCCGGCATAGTTGTACGCCCGTGGTTGCTGGCAACACTCACATACGATGTCTTGTTGCTCGAAAAGGCCCACTTGGTAGGCATTCGGGTTGAATGTGAATTGCGGTGGTGTAGTCGGGGCGACCATTGGGTAGAGTAAATGCTAGTTCAAGAAAAGTCTCTTCATTCAAAAAAGTCGCCGGGGTCGGTTTGACTGAGGTACTTATTTAAACTGCCAAGGTCGCCGAAAATGGGGTGCACTAAGCGCAGAAATTGCTCGGCCGTGGCGCGGCTATCCGCATACGCACGGAAGATTTCGCCTTCGCCGGCCAGCTCCACATGATCCAGCAGTTCAGGTGCGTGCTCTTCCAGAATGGTTTCGATGTGCTCGGCCCATGAAGCGCCGCTGCCGCTGTACCCATGCTTCTCGAACACGTTGTAGTAGTCGTCCATCTCCGACAGATCCACCACAATCCGGTACTTGCGCTCGGGTGTGGCGTGCTCCTGTAAATCGTAGACGACGAAGGGGGAATAGATATTTGCCATTGTCCGAAAGGTAAGGCGGTACAGATGAATCTTGGCTTACCCGAAACTATCGAAACCATCCGCCATGCTGAGCGCAGTGCAACGAAGCATCTCGCTAGGGTGGTAAGCCATTCTGTCGTGGCAACGACACCACACGAGATGCCTCCACTCCGCTCAGCATGACAGTTACTTTGGCAGCGTGCGAAATGCTGATGCTTCGGCCTCAACGCACTCCTGGCTCGATGCGACACAGGTTCAGCAGGACAATTTAGGCGTCAAGTGGCTCGCTCAAGACCGGCCATACGGGCTGTCGGCGCGGTATTGGCGCTCGAATTCCTCGCGGGAGCAGAGGGTTTTAACGTCTACCATTCGGTCGATGGAGAGGATGCCGTCGAGGTGGTCAATTTCGTGCTGGAGTAGTTCGGCGAGGTCGTTTTCGCGGCCGGCGTGGGTTTCGTGCCACTGGCCAGTGAGGTCCTGGTAACGCACCGTAATCCACTCGTAGCGCTCCACCTGCATGAAAATCGATAGAAACGACAGGCAGGCATCCCACACCACCATTTTCTCGGGGCTGTGGGCCACGATGCTCGGGTTGATGAACGGCCACACTGGCCGGCCCGGCAGACGTAGCAAAATCACGCGCTGCAACTCGCCAATCTGCGGGGCCGCAATGGCGCGGCCGTAGCCGGTGGTTTCCCGCCAGTGGGCCACGGTATCCGTCAGATCCGTTACGAGGGCTGCCACGGCCGGCGCAGTCGGATCAGCAACGGGTTGGGCTATCTGGCGCAGAATAGGGTGGCCGAGTTGCAGGATGTCACGAACAGGCATAGGCGCTTCTTTTTTCTAAAGCTAGAGTGAATAAAACAACTAAAAGATTCTAGCCCTAATCTTTGCGCTTAGTGTTTTACGGCTTGCAGCATCTGACGCAAGTCGGTAGTGGTGTAGACTTTACCGTGGGTGATGACCGTGTTGATTTTGCGCAGATTGGTGATGTTGGCTAGCGGATTCTGGTCTAGGAGGACGAAGTCGGCGTCTTTGCCTTTTTGGATGGTGCCGGAGCGTTTGTCGGCTTTCAGAAACCGCGCGCCGTTGATGGTGGCGGCTTGCAGCGCCTGTACGGGAGTGAGGCCGGCTTGTACCATCAATTCCAGCTCGCCGAGCAGGGAGGTGCCAGGGTAGACGTAGGAGTTGGACGCGCCGCTGTCGGAGCCGGCTAATAGCGTTACGCCGGCTTTTTGCATGGCGGGTACCAGAGTTGTGAATTTGGCCCCGAGCTGCTTATTGAAAGCGCGAGTGGCGGCGGATTGCGCCCGGGCACCCGCCAGGCGGCGGGTATAGGTGGCTTGAATCTTGGGGTCGATGTAGGCGAGCAGCGTGTCGCGGGAGTGGTCGGTTTCGGGGAGTTCGGCCAGCAGCTTCTGGATGTAGAGCGTGGGCACGACGGCGGTTTTGTTGGCTACCAACGTACGATGGAGGCGGGTGGCCGTGGCGGGGTCGTAGGTGCGGTAGATGGCGGGCAACACGGCAAACAAACCGAGCGGCTTGGGCGTGCTCAGGCTCGTTTGCACAGCCTTGGTGATGCTGTCTTCTTTGGCCGAGCAACCTTTAAACACGTAATAGAGGTGCTCCGACGCATCGAGGCCCCGCTCGGAAGCTTCGCGCAAGGTGGCGGTGTAGGGCATGTGGCCGGTGGTGGTCATGCCCCGTTTTTCAGCAGCGGTAATGGTATTGAGGAAGGCGTCGCGGGAGATGGTGCTTTCGTAGAGCTTCACGTAATCCACCTTCAGGGCCTGCAACGAATCCAGCGCCTTCTCGATTTGCGCGGGCGTCTCCACTTCCAGTGAACCGGCCCAAAATGCTTTGGGGCCATCTATTTTGGGGCCGGAGGTGTAGATGGTAGGTCCGGCCAACTGTCCGGACCGGATTTGTTGGCGCCAGGAGAAAACCGCGGGCGTCAGGTCGCCGCCGGCGTCGCGCACGGTGGTAATGCCGTGGGCCAGATAAAGCGGCAGCAAGTTGCGGTTGGCCATGATAAGCGAGTCGCCGCCCCGGAAGTGCACGTGCATGTCCCACAGGCCCGGAATCAGGTACTTGCCGCGGGCGTCTAGCGTTTTTTTGGCGGCTGGTGGGGCAGTGGTCGACTTGCTTAGCTGCTGAATCAGGCCACCACTTACGCCAAGCATTTGATCGGGCAGTACCCGGCCGGTTTCCACGTCCACCACATTGGCATGGGTGATAACGAGGTCATAGGGAGCTTGCGTGATCTGTTGGCTGGCATAGCCTGCCGCTAGCAGCGGTAGCGTAACGGCGAGTAGGCGGTAAACGAGTTTCATAGCAGAAGGGGAGGAGCAGCTAGATAAAGGAATTACTGTAGACCGTCATGCTGAGCGGAGGCGGAGGCGCAGCCGAAGTCGAAGCATCTTGCTAGTGTGGTGTATACTGCTCTTGCGTCAGCACGCGAGATGCTTCGACTTCGGTTGCGCCTCCGCTCAGCATGACAGTACCAATACAAGCTCAGCCTGACGGTCAAGTAAACAACAAGTATTTATTTGAACAGCCCTGACACCTGCTCCACCAGCACGGTGCCGCTCATGCCGGTCATCACCAGAACGACTGCCAGACCAAATACGGCCAGCCACAGCGGGTGCCGGTAGGTGCCGATTATGTCGCGGCGGTAGGCGGCTATAAGCAAGGTTGCGAGGGTAATCGGTAAGATAAAGCCATTTAGCGCTCCGGCCCAAACTAGTAGGCTCACGGGCTTGCCGATGGTTACGAAAACCAGCGTCGATACAACGATGAAGGCAATGATAAAGCGGTTTTCGTGGGCAGCAACGCCTGGAAGCAGAGACTTCAGGAAGGAGATAGAAGTGTACGCCGAGCCAATAATAGACGTAATGGCCGCCGCAAACATCACCACGCCAAAGAGCTTGTAGCCCACCTGTCCGGCCGCCAGCTGAAACACCGACGCCGGTGGGTTGCTGGCATCAATAGCTAGCCCGCGGCTCACCACCCCAAGCGTAGCCAGAAACAGGAACACCCGAATCAGGGAAGCTACCGAAACGCCCATAATGGCGCTTTGCGTCACGTGGGGCAGGGAGGCCGGTCCTTTAATGCCCGCGTCGAGGAGGCGGTGGCCGCCGGAAAAGGTGATGTAGCCGCCCACCGTGCCCCCAACCAGGGTGATGATGGACGTAAAGTCGATGCGGGAGGGCGCCACCGTACGCAGGGCGGCTTCGGCTACGGGCGGGTTGGTGGTAACGGCTACGTAAATGATAATCAGGATCATTACCACGCCCATGACTTGTACGAACCGGTCCATAACTGGCCCGGCCTCGCGCACCAGAAATACCGCCAAGGACATAGCCGCCGCCAGCAGCGCGCAAGTCGTGACCGGAAGGCCGGTGAGCACCTGCAAGCCGAGGCCCGCGCCGCCCACGTTGCCGATGTTGAAGGCCAGACCGCCGAGCACGATAAGGGCGGAAATAAAGCCGCCGAGGCCCGGCAGCACCCGGTTGGCAATGTCGGGCGCCCGCATTTCCGCCACCGCAATAACCCGCCAGACCGTCAGCTGCACGCCGATATCGATGATGATGGAAGTCAGAATCACGAAGCCAAAGCTGGCGCCCAAGGATTCAGTGAAGACGGTGGTTTGGGTGAGGAAGCCGGGACCAACCGCCGAGGTGGCCATCAGGAACGCGGCACCGAGCAGCACCCCCCAATTGCGGGCCGGCCTCATGCGGTGGGGGTGCGCAGGCCAGCCTGCACGTTGATGCCTTCCTGCTGTAGCCGGGCCCGAATCTGTTGGGCAAACTCCAGAGCGTGCGCGCCGTCGCCGTGGATGCACACGGTATCGGCCTGAATGGCCACATCTTCCCCCGACAAGGCCCGCACGTGGCCTTCCTTCACCATGCGGATTACTTGGTTGATGGCGGCGGTGGCATCGGTGAGCAGGGCATTGGGCTGGCGGCGGGGGGTGAGCGTGCCGTTGGGCTGGTAGGTGCGGTCGGCGAAAACCTCGTAGGCGGTGGCCAGACCGAGCTTTTGGCCGGCGCTAATCAGGGCGCTGCCAGCCAGGCCGTAGAGGCAGGCTTCCGGGTGCACCCGATACACGGCTTCGGCAATGGCCTCGGCCAGCGCGGGGTTCACGGCGGCCATGTTGTAGAGCGCGCCGTGGGGCTTCACGTGGTGTAAGGTGCCACCTTCGGCCCGCACAAAAGCTTGCAACGCGCCGATCTGGTAGACCGTCATATCATAAGCTTCCTCGGCGGAAATAGCCATTTCGCGTCGCCCGAAACCCACTAAATCGGGCAGGCCAGGGTGGGCGCCGATAGCTACCTGGTGCTGCAAGGCCAGACGCACGGTGCGCTTCATAATGGCAGGGTCGGCGGCGTGGAAGCCGCAGGCAATGTTAGCCGACGTGACGAAAGGCAAAATGGCTTCGTCGTGGCCTAGGGAGTAGGCGCCGAAGCTTTCCCCCATGTCGCAGTTCAAATCGACGGAGTACGGTTGGGTCATTGGTGGCGGACAGTGAGCTGGATGGCTCGAGCGAGTTGATGAAGGGTTTGTTCCTGATGCAGATAGGCGTGGTGGGCTTCGGCCAGCGTCACTTCCTGAAAGCGCAACTTACCACCCATCGGCAGTTGGGCGAGCAGTGAAAAGTCAGTTGAGATGACCTGCGCGATGCGCGGGTAGCCACCAGTGGTTTGGTGGTCGGCCATCAAGATAATGGGAAGACCACCAGCCGGGACCTGCACCGTGCCGAAAGTAACGGCCGTGGACAGGGTTTCCTGGTGGTTGTGGCGTTGCAATTCCAGGCCGTGCAGCCGGTAGCCCATGCGGTCGGAGCTTGGCGTGACGGTGAATTTCTGCGTCCAGAAAGCCTGCTGGCTGGTTTCAGTGAATTGGTTGTACTCCGGGCCTCGCATAACCCGGATGGTTGCCGTTCGGGTAAGTGAGACCGGCCACGACGGCGCAATGCTCCAACTTGCCGCCACCCACGGCCGGGCGGGGTGAGGAGTGGTTAGATGTGCGCGCAGTTGGCTACCGAGTTCCGTAGGCTCGGCCACTGGCACCACGTCGCCGGCCTGCAAGGCGCGGCCCTCGAAACCACCGATGCCCGCGCGCAGATACGTGGCTCGGCTGTTAAGCACTTCGGGAACTGCCAACCCACCCGACACCGCCAGGTAGGCTCGGCATCCGCTCCGGGCCACCCCAAAGGTTAATTCGCAGCCGCGCGTTACGGCAACGGGCCGCCGTAGGGGCACCGGCTGGCCGTTGAGAGTCGGCGAGAGGTCGGCGCCGGTCAGGACAATCAGGTGGTCGGCTTCAAACTGGATAGTAGGTCCGCGCAGTGTGATTTCCAGGCCCGCCGCCCCCTGCGGGTTGCCGACCAGTAGGTTAGCTTGCCGCAGCGCCTGCGTGTCCATTGGCCCGCTCACGATAACGCCGGCCTGCCGGTAGCCGAAGCGCCCTGCATCCTGCACGGTGGTCAGCATCCCCGGCCGAATCACACTAAGACTCATGCTCCTGCAATTGGTGGAACTCGTCTTCGGTGATAGACACAAACCGCAGCCGCTGCCCCGCCCGCAACAAGCTCGGCGATGCCGCTTCGGGCGTGAACAGGCGCCGCGGGGTGCGGCCAATCAGCTGCCAGCCGCCCGGCGTGGGTAGGGAGTAAATGCCGGTTTGTTTGCCCGCAATGCCCACTGAGCCAGCCGGTACCTCGGCGCGGGGCTGGTCTTTGCGCGGGGCCGCCAGTTGCTCGTTCATGCCCCCCAAATACGGGAATCCCGGCGCAAACCCTATCATGTATACCCGATATTCCGGCGCCGTATGCAAGGCAACCACTTGCTCTGGCGTCAGTGCAGTATGGCGGGCCACCCACTCTAAATCGGGTCCGAAGCTCCCGCCGTAGCACACCGAAATTTCCACTATCGGCGCAGCAGCAGAGTCAGCTGGCACCTGTACTTGGCTGAGCAGTTCCTGTAGCTGGCGGGCTACCTCGGCGTACGGGTCGAGGCGCCCGGCCTGGCTGGCCAGCCAGGGGTTGTAATACACTGTAAGCGTGGTGAAGGCCGGCACGTGCTCTATGAAGCCAGGAAATGGATGTTCTTCCAAATAAGTCCCCACCGCCTGAATAGCGCGGTGCGTTTCTGGGCTGATGGCGTCGCCAAACTGCAACACGATGGCCGAGTCGCCTAGCGCGTAGAGCTGCACTGGTGTGTCAGTGGTAAGATTGCCAGGCGAAGGAAGCATTAGGTAAAGTGGGATTGAATTCTCTAAGAAAGGCTAAGAACATTTAAAGAGCTAGATCATAAAGAAAACTGGAAGCTAGTTCCTCTCCTCAGCTGAGGAGGGGCTAGGGGTGGTTGACGGACGCCTGAGCAATACTACAGCCCGTTACGCTGAGGCAACATCACTGTTTGTGTGCTGACGTTATCAAACTAACCGTCATGCAGAGGTGCCGCCGAAGTATCTCACGTGCTGAGCTTGCCGAAGCATTTCTCTCGCCAAACTAAACTTCTGACGTGAGGACAAAGCGGTAGAGATGCTTCGACAAGCTCAGCATAACGTTCTTGGGAATGCTCAACGATTCCACTTCTAACTGCTAGATGCGCAACATCATATGATAGGGACTGACTTTTATAGTAGGCTTAAATCCAAATACTTAAAGAGCATGGAAGCGCAGTAGGACATTAAGAACGGCGGGCGTGCTATGTGGCGCGACAGACTGGTGGACGCGGAAACTGCTCTATCTTGGGTTTTCGACTTGATGGAATCCACTGATGAAACTTCAGCATAGCACCACTATACACGGCGCGGCCTTTGCGCTGGCCGTTTGCGTTACAAGCTGCGTGACAAAACCAACCGTTTCCGACGTCAAGCCCGTGGTGACCGCGCCTGCCGTGGCAGTAGTGCCGGGCGTGAGCCTAGAGCTGGCGCAGGACCGTGCCCGCCGTATCTCCCGGCTTGGCTACCGGTTGACGCTAGCCGTACCGCCTCAAAAAAACGAGCCGATTGCTGCCTCCGAGACCATCACATTTCACCTGACCGACGCCAACCAGCCGGTGCAGCTCGATTTCAAAGAGCAAGCTGACCACGTGAAAAGCTTGACCATCAACGGCAAGACGGTAGCCGTTGATTTTCGAGAAGAGCACTTGGTATTGCCGGCCGTCAGCCTAAAACCTGGCCTAAATGAGGTGCGCATCGAGTTTATTGCCGGCAACCAGAGCCTCAACCGCAACGACGACTACCTGTACACGCTGCTAGTGCCCGACCGCGCCCGCACGGTGTTTCCGGTCTTCGACCAGCCCAACCTCAAAGCCTCGTTCACGCTAGCTCTGACGGTCCCGAAAACCTGGCAGGCCATGGCCAACGGGCCCTTGCAGGATTCCACCGTCACGGCGGAGAGCAAGACGTTCCGCTTCGCGCCGTCGGATACCATCAGCACCTACTTGTTCTCGTTTGCGGCGGGCAAGTTCACGCGCATTTCCCGCACCTTGGCGGGCCGCGAAATGCAGTTTCTGCATCGTGAGACGGATAAAGACAAGCTGAAGTTGAGCCTAAACCCCATTTTCCAGATTCACGCCGATGCGCTGAAATTCTTGGAGAAATACACCGCCATTTCGTATCCGTTCCGCAAGTTCGATTTCGTGGCGCTGCCTGATTTCCAGTATGGCGGCATGGAGCACGTGGGCGCCATCGACTACAAAGCCAGCACGCTGTTTCTGGACGAAGGCGCCACGCAGGACCAGAAAATCAGCCGCTCCAACCTCATCAGCCACGAAACCGCGCACATGTGGTTCGGCGACCTGGTGACCATGCAGTGGTTCAACGATGTGTGGATGAAGGAAGTGTTTGCCAACTTCATGGCCGACAAAATCACCCAAATAGCCGTTGCTAACTCCAACTACGACCTCAAGTTCGTCATCGACCACTATCCGGCGGCCTACGGCGTAGACCGGACCACGGGGGCCAACCCCATCCGCCAGGATCTGGAAAATCTAAAAGATGCCGGCTCGCTCTACGGCAACATCATCTACCACAAAGCGCCCATCATGATGCGGCAGTTGGAGCGACTGATGGGGGAGGAGCCCTTCCGCCAGGGGTTGCAGGAGTACCTCAAGAAGTACGCTTTCGGCAACGCCACCTGGCCCGACCTCATCCAGATCCTCGACGCCCGCACCCCCGCCGACCTGCAGGCCTGGAACCAAGTGTGGGTGAACCAGCCCGGCCGCCCGGTGTTCGACTACGCCTTGGAAACGGCAAACGGTAAGATTACCAGCCTTGAACTCACGCAGCAAGCCGAAGACACATCCGACCGGCTGTGGCCGCAGCTGTTTGAGGTGCTGTTAGTGTACCCCGACCGGGTGAAGGAGTTGACCGTGAACATGAACCAGCGCCAAGTGGCACTACCGGAGGCCGTTGGGGAGGCCGCGCCCACGTTCATTTTGTTTAACTCCACGGGCTTGGGCTACGGCGTCTTCCCGATCGATAAGCACCTGACGGCCAACCTAGCCAAGCTGCAAAATCCGGTGGCCCGCGCCACGGCCTACGTCAACTTCTACGAGAACATGCTCAACGGGCGCGCCATTGCGCAGCAGCAGCTGCTGGAAGTGTACCGCCAGGTATTGCCCAAAGAGAAAGAAGAGTTGAACATCAAGCTGCTCACGGGTCAGGCCACCGACATCTTCTGGCGGTTGCTCAAGCCTGAGGAGCGCGTTGCGCTGGCCCCGACCCTGGAGAAAGAGCTGTGGCAAACTATGCAGCAAAACCCGGCACCCAACTCCAAAAAGCTGCTTTTCAAAGCCTACCAATCGGTGGCCCTGACCAAGGAGGCCCAAACCCGGCTCTACGACATTTGGAACAAGCAGCAGGCGCCCACCGGTATCAAGCTCACCGAAGACGACTACACCGCCCTGGCCCTAGCGTTAGCCGTGCGCGACTACCCGGCCGCCAAACCGATTCTACCCGCGCAACTCGCCCGCATCCAGAACCCCGACCGCCAAAAGCGCATGGAGTTCCTGATGCCGGCCCTGGCCCCGGAGGTAGCCACGCGCGACGCCTTCTTTGCCAGTTTGAAAGACGATAAGAACCGCGAAAAAGAAGCGTGGGTGGTTTCGGCCCTTGGCTACTTGCACCACCCCCTGCGCGCCGCCACCTCCGAAAAGTATCTGCCTGAATGTCTGGCGCTACTCGAAGAAATCCAGCAGACCGGCGACATATTCTTCCCGTATTCCTGGCTGCAAGCCACACTTGGTTCCTACCAAACGCCTACCGCCGCCCGCACCGTCCGGGAGTTTCTGGCGGCGCACCCGCAGTACAACCCCAAGCTGCGCGCCAAGCTCCTGCAAGCCGCCGACGACGTATTTCGGGCCGAAAAGCTGGTGATGTGATCAGTTCACTGAAAAAGCGGCCCTTGCTGCGGCCTTGCCTCGAGTAGGGAGCTAAGGCTATTATAGATCAGCCTTGCTTGTCTGGGTGCCTAGTGCTAAAGCCTCCTTGTTCAAGGAAACGTGCAAGGATACCCGTAAGGTTTGCGCTACCGGATTGTTCTTGGAATTGGGAATCAGATAAGCTCCATCAATGCCAAAGGTCCGGTACCGTCCACCAACCCCGAAACTCAGATAATTTCGGTCGTCCTTTCTGGGGCTCGCATAGAAATAGCCAGTGCGCACAAACACGGCGTTCTGATAGATATATTCTAGGCCAGTAGACAAATTGATTTCGCGTAGTTCTTCTCGGAAGCCGCCAGATGCATCACCAAACGAGCTAAGAGCACCAATGACAGGGGATTTATCACGCCGCTTTTGGTTCTCGGCTGCAATCCGGACAGCACGTCTCTCCCGCTCAACTGGATCGGCGGGAACGGGGCCTTCCTCGTAGTAAGGACTAGGTACCAAAAGCTTGTTAGCATCCATTACCAATGTTAGCTTATGAGATGCACCGAATGTTCGCGTGAGGGCCGTGCCGATCTTTAGGTTCGCAGGTAAGAAATCACCTTGAGCCGGGTTAGTATACGTCAGTTTGTTGCCAATATTGGCAATAGAAGCGCCGAGCGCTACGGAGTAGGCATCAGTGCCTGCCGGTATGTCTTTGGTATAATAAACGCCCAAGTCCAAGGACACAGCGTTGCCCGGCTTGGCATCGACGCCAACCTGCGTGAAAGCAGAATGGATATAGCGTGCTGTGGCGCCCAACCCCAAGTGCTCACCAAGCGTGCGGCCATAAGAAATACTGTAGGCTGACTCTCTGAACCGTAGTAGACCCGAATAGGGATTGAAATGTAAGAAGCTAGCTCCTAAGGCCGAGCGTTGCCCCAGCCTGCCATAACCCGATAAATACAACAACCCTCCGTTGCGCGAGATAGGATTTAGCCACGGCGAATAGGAAGGTGAAAAACTGAAGCGGTTTGGCGCGAACCCAAGCTTGCCTGCGTTGTAGTATGCCGCGTTGGCGTCCGGAGACGAAGCCGCGCCAGCTTGGCCAAGCGCGGCCGAGCGCGCATCGGGGCTCAACGTCAGAATTGGAACTGCCGTGCTGATAGTTTGAGGCGCTTGCTGAGCGACTACCAATGAGGATGTGCCCAACATGCCAACCAACAGGGCCGAAGTGGCCAGTTGCGAGTAAGTCATAACTCTCAATAAATTGTAGACTGAATAGGAGGATGCTAATGAAAATCGGAACGTGCCGAATAGTAGGTATTTAACTATTTAGGTGCCTAAATATTGCGACTCCTATAGATTTTTAGGGGAGAGCCTAACAAGCACGAAGTAGTGAAGGAGCACTAGAAAGTTGGGCGGGTTAAGTCAACCTCTACGTGAGGCTATAGAGCATAAAACGTTGTCTGGGGGCTAGAACCCTAGCAGCTCCCGCAGTATCGGCAGTACCCGCTGGCCCCGTTCCAGGTCGAAATCCTCTGCTACAGCCAGTGCCGCCACTGGCTGGCCGCCTTGCACGGCCAGTTCCAGCAACTGGCGGCGTTCCGGGTGGCTGAAGTCGGTGAAGGCACGGCGTAGCAGGGGCACTATTTCGCGGAAGGTGTCTTCGTTCAGCTCACCTAGCCACTGGTCGAGCAGGGCGAAGAGGGGGCGGTGATGTAGCAAAAGCTGGCCGCTGCCACTCAGGAAGCCTTCTATCCAGGCGGTGGCGTAGGCGGTGGGCTGCGCGGGCGCCAGGGCCAGGCCGAGGGCGGTGCCGGCGTCTTCCGAGGAAAGCTGCTGTGCATCAAACAGCAGGCGCCCGGCAGCTCCGGCCAGCAAGCCCGAACTGGCTGGGTTGCGCAGCACCACGGCCAGAGCCGCATACCAGTCCGCTTCCTGCGCATCGTCCTGGAGTAGCCGGATGGCCTGATGCGTGCCTTCGATGCGGGGTAGCAGTTGGCGGGCGGCATCGTAATCGAGGCCGGTGCAGGCCTGGGGCAGGCCGATGCACAGGCGCGGCACCAAGTGGTGGACTACCTGCGCCACTTGCGCGGTTTCGGTGCGGCGCACGTTGCCGTAGCGCAGCACGTTCACGAGCGGCGGTAGGGCCGCCAGTAGGTGGGTTACGTCGCGGGTGCCGGCCGATAGAGTTTCCAAGCGGGCTACCAGGGTGGCTATGGCGGGGCCGAGGTCGGCTTGCAAGGCTTCTTCCAGCAGCTTGCTCACGGTTTCCAGGTCGGGGGCTTCGGTGGCGCGCTGGCGGGCGCGGCCCACGGCGGCATCGAGAATGGTGTTGCCCCACCGGCCGGCGTCGAGCACGTGCAGAGCGTAATCAGGCTGCCATTGCAGCTGCCAAATTTCGTGGAAGGTGCCGGCCTTTCCTTGGGCGCGCTGCGGCTGGCCCCACGGCACGTCCAGCAGGCGTAGGCGGTGCAGCAGGTGGCTGCGGCTCAGATCCAACTCTTTGCGCAAATCCAGGTCGAGGGTGCGGGCGGCGGCTTCGGGCTTGAGGCGGGTGAGGCGCTGCTGCTGCGTGAGGTCCTGTTGCAAGGGCGTGGCGGGTAGCTCGGCGGGCACCTCGCCCATGCACACCCCAATCACCAGTTCCCGGTGCACCAAACTTAAGGCTTCCTCGTAGCCCCCGCCCAAAATGGCCACGGCTGCCTCTTGAAGTTCCTCAATTCCCGGCAGTGACCGGCCCCGCACAGCGGCCAGCGTTTCGGCCAGCCGTACCCCCTCAATAGCATGTGCCGATGAGGCATCCAAATCCTGCCCCCGCAACAGCCGTGCTGCGCGCACCATCCAGTGCGTCACCACCTCGGTATGCGGCTCGGTGAACAGCAACTCGTACCAGGCCGGCGACAACACGCCCGCCCCGTAGCCCGAACTGTACGACAGCCGCTCGTAGGTCCACGGAATCCAGGTGGCTTCGATAGGTACTTTCTTGAGGCCTTTGAGCAAGGCTTTGTCTTCCTTTTTAAGTAGGTCTGGGTGGAGCACGGGCGCGTGCCAGGCCCCGCACACCACCGCTACGCGCTGGTAACCCTGCTTGAGCGTATTGCGCAACGTTTCGCGCATGAAGGCTTCGCGAAGCAAGGTTTCCGGGCTTTCCGGCAAAGCCAGTTCCTCCCGCAAGGCTGTCATCATGTTCAGCACCGCCCCAAACGTATCGGCGTGGCCGGCGGTGTGCTCGAAGCGCAGTTCCCACCACCGCTCCCCATCTGCGTAGCCATCCAGCTCAGCCAGGTAGGAGATAGGGTCGCGGCGGACCTCACCCCCTAGCCCCCTCTCCTCAGGAGAGAAGGAACTAGTTTCTAGCTTTTCTTCTAGCTCTAGTTCATTAACGGCTGGTGTTGCTGCATGCTCTGTTACTCCTAAGCTAGAGCTAGAATCTATGTCTAGTTCCTCCTCTCCTGGGGAGAGGGGGCTAGGGAGTGAGGTCCCGGCGGGCATGTCTTCCACGGTATCGGGCAGGGCAAATCGTAATGCAGCCGGCAAATCCATGCAGCGCAGGTGGGCGCCGTGCTCGTGGCAGTAGCGAAGGGCCTGCGTTTCGGGCGAGAAGGTGGCGAAGGGCAGAAACGAGGCCTGCTGGTACTGCTTGGGGTTATAGAGCAGCAGCGCTACCGGCATCCGCAGGTCGGGGTGCTGAATGATGGTTTGCACGGCTGCTTCTCCATCGGCGGGGCATTCCAGCAGTACAATATCGGGCCGGAACTCATCGAGGGCGTGACGGAGGCTGGCGGCACTACCGGGGCCATGGTGGCGGATGCCGAAGAGGCGGAGGTCAGGCGTGGGCATTAAAAGAGAGGTTAGCGCTTCGCAGTAAAGAAAGGCAATAGAGCGGGCTACAGCTTAGGTTTCCGCAATGCCGCCCATATCGGCCAGCTCGTTGTTCACGAATAAGGCCTCTAGGCCGTGCTCCGTATCCAAGGCGTAGTGGATGATGAGCCGCAGAGCGTTGCCATCCGAAATGCGGAGGTAGCCCAAGTTCTGCATGTAGGCGAAGTGTTGGTCGGCGGTGGTGAGATGCAGGGGCGGTGCGCCCGACTGAGCGGGGTCGTCGTAGAAAGCAGCGTAGAGCTCTTGGTACTGCTCGAAAGCACGCTGCTTTAGTTGGGTTAGCACACGTGGAGCGTCGGCCACAAAATCCTGAAAAGTAGCGGCGTACTCGTCGAGCTGCGTGGGTGTAAGGTCGTACTCTTCGTCTTCCTCGAACAGCTCCTCACCTAAAAATACCGTTACTGGTTTCTCGAAGCCAGGTACCGAAACCGGGTGTTCAGCCGAGAGACCCGCCCAACTTTCTTCTACAGTTCCCCAAAAAGGATGCGTCAGCATAGCGAAGGTTACGTGGTTTAAGAAAGGGCTTGCTGCCAGCGGCCGGGCTGGTGGTAATTGCTGGGGTCAATATGCGCAGCTGGCACCAGAAACTCGTTGCCGTCTTCGGCTGCTCCTTCGTCGAGGGTATACAAGCCGTGTTCTAGGTCGTGGGCGAAAGTGCCTAAAAGCTCCGTTACCGAGCCAGCCACTCGAAAGCCGATTTCATCTAGTTCGTACACGTAGAGCACCTGCCCGTAGCTACCGGTCTCCGTTGGGTCAAGATCAACGAGCAGCCAGCCATGCGAGCCATCGAAGCCGAGCCGCAGCCAATATGGGTTCTGCATTACTGCGCTCTTCAGGGTGGGTGCCGCCTGTAGTAAGGGAGAAGTTAGGGTTTGAGGCGCTTGGTAGAGGTAAGCATCCAGCACTTCAGCCAATGGCAAAAAACTCATGCCATAGAACAGACTGCCCCAATTCTCAGCCTCCTCATCCAACCCATTATGCCACTGATACAGAGTCTTATAATCGTCCGGCAAGGGCTTGCCCACCGCCACTTCTAGTGCCGCCAACTGCTCGTCGGTAGCACCAGGGTTCAGCGACTCGTGCAAAATGCGCGGCGCGTAGGTGGCTAACCACTGCGTGATACGGGGCAGAGAATCAAGGTGCATACTGGCGGAAATATGTGGAATGCGTCAACTAAAAATCTAGGCATTAGCCTGGCCTATAGCTGTTTTGGATGGCAGGAAAAGGTGTGGCCGGCGTAGGTAAAAGGCATTTCCTTGGCTAGAATTTCCTGTAGTTCAGCCTCTGTCAGCAGGCACTGAATGGTGTATTGCGTGCGGGGCAGTACCACGGTTTCGGTGCGCAATGGTAGGCGGTAGACGGTGTCCAGGATGTTGTTCCAGGCGGGCTTCAGGTAGGGCCGGATGGAGTCGGCGGCGAGCAACAAATCCTGTCGCAGGGCTTCAAAGTCGGAGTAGCCTTCCAGGGAGTATTCGTCGATGGCTGTGACTTTGGCCAGCATTTCCCGGAAAATAAAGGCATCGAGGCTGGGGGCAAGAACCTCGGTTTTGTCTTCGTCGTGCCAGGTTAGCGTGACGGGGTACTGACCGTTTTCCGCTAGCGTTGGGTAAAAGCAGTACAAGTCGCCTGCGCCGGTTGTGCCGAACGGAATGAACAGATGGTCAGGCGAGGGTTCGCAAATGAGGTCTTGTTCCAGTACTTGCTCCGGCGCAATTAGCTCGAAATCCGGTGCGTAGAGCAGCACGGGTGGGCGCTGCCGCAGCCGCGGATAAATGTCGCGGTACCAGTTGGGGTTCGGAATGCCCCCATCCAGAAACCAATCCAGCATTCCGTCTTGGTAAAGCTGCACGTAGAGGGCAGGCAAAGGCACCTGAAAATGCGCTTCAATAGCGCGTAAGGTCGAATCCATAGATTGCTATGGGTAGCGGAAGAATATGACGTATCAGCCCGCCTGAAATTCGAGGGGAAAGCCGGCCGGGGCTTCCAGCTCTAGGTCGAAAACCTGCTCGGCAGTCAGGGCGGCGGTTTCGGTGAGGGCCGTTTCGTAGGCCTGCACCACGGCGGCCAGCCAGGTGGTCAGATCGGGAAACAGGACGTCGCGCTGCTCCCAGTCGTGCCAGTGCTCGATTAGCTGCCCCGGCTGGCCGGTGAAGGTGCCTTCGAGGTCGAGGCACACCTGGTCGCCGTTGCCGTTGGTGAGGAACGGTAGCCAGCCGGGCCGCCACCAATTCGTCACAAAGTCGCCGGCTTCGAGCAGCTCCCGGTTGATGCGCATGGTATCGGCCATGTCGCGCAGGCTGGCGCATTCGTGGTTGGCCTCCAGGGTATCGAAGCACCCGCCGTGCTGGCCGTTGTGCCAACTGTACAACGCGCGCAGCTCCGGCGGCAGCTGCAACCCGACTTCCGCTTCAAAGGCGGCTATTTCCGCAGTCGTGGCGGGTGGGTTGAGGGCGGCGTAGTAGTCAGGCCGGTGGTGTTGGAGCAGGTCGTCAAGACGGCTGAGTAGGTCGGTGAAAAGCATAAGCTTGGCTTTATTGGACCTGACAGGCTTCTTGAAAAGAAGCGGCTAGTAAAGTGGCTGTATCCCAGGTATTGGCACCACTATCGCAGGTGAAAACGGCACTTTCACTTGCCACCAGCGCGTTCCGCACGTCAAATACATAGAAAGTGCCACCACCATTCAGGGCGAACGGTAACGCGCCGGGCATGTATTCGCCAAACTCATAGTCGCGCCAGTAGCTTGCCATTTCTTCGGTGCCGAAAAAGCCGAATTCCCGCGTCCCGCTTCGACCCCACCCCCCGTTGGAAGCCAGCAAAAACTGTCGGTATGATTCCGGCAACGGCTGCGGTAACTGCACCGCCAACGCTGACAACTGCTCACTAGTAGCAGGCGTTTCATGTTGAAACTCATCGAATAGAGTAGTCAGGTCAAGCATGAACTGAAGATTAAGGTGCTTATAGTGTCAGGCCTTACTACTAATTCTTCATCAGAGAGCTAAGAAAGTTCTGAACTCGGGACAAAAAGGTTTGGTAATGGCTGAATTATGCTTCATCAACAGAAGTAGTGCCTTCAAGCTTGGTTTTGTAATTGAACTGCCAATGGGGAACAGCTTGGCAAACTGTCTCAGCAAATTCTTTCGTCAGCGAATTTATACTGCCCGCGTTGTAGTGTGGCTTCGGCGAGTAATGCTCTTTGAATTTTGCAATTGCCATTGGGTCGTAGCAAACCTTTGGACGAAGATTTTCTACTAACCGAACATCAATTGATAGCGTTATGAAGCGTTTGGATTTGCGGTGCTGCCCAACAACTATTATGCGTTGGCACATCCCGGCGTACCAATCGATAATATAGACTTTAGCCCCTGGAGTAAAATGCTTTGTCCCGCTGCGAGTTTCGGCACCACCTGGCCCATAAGGACGTTCGCGAATGATATTGCCAACGGCTGTCCAGTATGATTCTGGAGATGTTTCAGAAGCTTTAGATTCGTTAGTATCCATCAATCCAGAGAATACTATTCTGTATTATTTTTCAAGTAGTTTATTAGCCTCATCTCAATAAGGCTTCTGACCTCCGTGTCGTCAGCATCGTGCAAGATATTGCGCAACGCTTCAGCGGATATGTTCTCGGCAGCATGAACCAATGACCATTCTATACCACAGGCAGATGTGTCGCGCGGAGGCCCCAGATTAATTAAAACTAGAGAGTGGCTTGGTTCTAGGGGCTCGGAAAGTTGCTGCACAAGTTCATCAAATTCTTGCAAGGGAAAGTCGTCGATGGCCGGCGTGCTATCGACTGGCAATGAACCTAAGCTGCGTAAACGGGCGATGATAGTAGCGTTATCCATTACTCTACTACCTCCCGGCAGGCACGGTATAAATCCTTCCAGCCGTCGCGCTCTTTTACTACTGTTTCCAGGTATTCCAGCCAGACGGTGCGGTCCTGTACGGGGTCTTTCACTACGGCGCCGGTGAGGCCGGCGGCCAGGTCGTGGGCGCGGAGGCTACCGTCGCCGAAGTAGGCGGCCAGGGCCAAGCCGCTGTTCATCACGGATATGGCTTCACCGGTGCTCAGGGTGCCGCTTGGGCTTTTGAGCTTGGTTTTGCCGTTTTCGGTCACGCCGCTGCGTAGCTCCCGGAAGATGGTGACGAGGCGGTTGATTTGCTCGACGGCGGGCGCTTCTACCGGCAACTGTAGCGCCTTGCCTTGCTTAGCGACGCGGGTTTGTACAATGCGCACTTCCTCGCTCAGGTCGGTAGGGAGGGGGAGTACCACGGTGTTGAAACGGCGGCGCAGGGCACTGCTCAGTTCATTTACGCCCTTGTCCCGGTCGTTGGCGGTGGCAATGACGTTGAAACCGCGCGCAGCTTGCACCTCGGTGGCGAGTTCGGGGATGGGCAGCACCTTTTCCGAGAGCATGGTAATGAGCGTGTCCTGTACGTCGGAGGGGATGCGGGTGAGTTCTTCGAGGCGCACGAGGCTGCCTTCCTGCATGCCCTTGAACAGCGGCGAGGGCACCAGCGCGCCCAACGATGGACCTTCGGCAATGAGTCGGGCGTAGTTCCAGGAATAGCGGATAGCGTCTTCGGAAGTGCCCGCCGTGCCTTGCACCAGCAGGTTGGAGTGCCCACTGATGGCTGCCACCAGATGCTCGGAAACCCAACTTTTGGCCGTGCCCGGCACCCCAAGCAGCAGCAAGGCCCTATCGGTGGCGAGGGTGGCTACCGCAATTTCCATCAGCCGCCGCTGCCCAATGTACTTGGGCTCGATTTCAAACCCGTTATCGAGCTTGCCGCCCAATAAGTAGGTTACCACTGCCCACGGCGAGAGTTTCCAGTTGGTGGGTTTGGGCCGGTCGTCAACTGCCGCCAGGGCGGCTAGTTCTTCTGCATATAGCACTTCGGCGTGTGGGCGGAGCAGGTTTTCGGTTGGCGTGGCGGACATATAGGATACGTTGAGGTAGGTGACAGATGAGGGGTGACAGAGTTGAAGCTAGAAAACTAGTTTCCCTCCTCAGGTGAGGAGGGGCTAGGGGTGGTTGAGCAGCTAGAACTAGAAGCCAAAACTAGTTGTCGTTCAACGGTAGGTCAACCACCCCTAACCCCTCCTCATCTGAGGAGGGAAACTAGTTTTAACTTGTAGCTTCTATTAGCGAAGCGTCCAGTTCGGCGCGGAAACGGAGAGTTTCGAGCATGGTGTGGATGCTGTTCTGGAAGGTACTGTGTACTTCGGGTAGGGCGAGCAGGGTGGTTTCTACCAACGTGGCGTCGGCGGGAGCAATGGCGGGGGCGAGGTGCTGGCTGATGAAGTAGCTGAGCTGGTAGAGGTCGGTGTGGAACCGTTCGAGGGTGGCCGAGTTGGTTAGCTTGGCGCTTAGGCTTTGCAGGACTTCGGTGGTTAGCTCATGGGGCCAGGGCGTAGGGAGCTGCAGCAGGTCGTCGGTCCAGCGGGGTTCCTGGCGCCGGACGCGCAGCAGCATGGGCTTGAGCAGAAGCTGTTGCCGGGTAGCGGCGGGCAGTAATTCGGTGAGGGCCGCCCAATCGATGTTGCGGTCGAGGTGGTTTTTTTGCAGGGTCGGGCGCTGGTGCAGCCACAGCTTCAGAAAAGCCGCCGCAAAGTCGGTATCCTGATGCAGGAGGGTGCTTGTGGCCCAGCACGGCAGCATCGGCACCGCCCACTCCGAAGCTAGGGCCGCAGCCAGCAAGTCGTCAGCTGAAACGTCTAGGTGTGTAGTCCAGCGGCTGGGGGGGAGTAGGGCCAGTATATTGCCCAGCCGGATGGCGCTCGGACCTAGCGGAGTAGCCCGGTTGCCGGTGCCTGAGTAGTAGGCGTATTGGTCGTTTTTCTCCTCGATGCCATCAGCCAGCCAGCTTTTGTCCCAAGTGGTAGGCAGCGTAACTTCCAACGTAATTTTGCCTAGGCCCAGCAAGCCGCGCTTCACCGTTAGCAGTGGCGCGGCCCGCGCCCACAGCCGTTCTACTAGCGTCGCACCAGGGAGCTGTACCAGCAGCGCGGCGGCTTGGCGGCGTACTTCCTGGCCCCTAGCGCGAAGTAGGGTTTCCAGCACGGGTTCGGTGTCGGGGTGCAGGCAATCGGCCAGGATTTCCAGGAAAGCTTCCTGGGCTTTGGCAGGCTCAGTGGGCAGGGTAGCTAGCAGCAAGGCGCGGGCCGCGTCGGCGTCCTGCTCTAAACGAGCCCGCAGCCAGGTGCGGCGCGTGGGCAGGGTGCCGGTTTCCCAAGGCTCCAGGTTGAGCACGTCGGAAGCAGACGGAGCCGCTAGCAGCGTGTGCCACGCGGGGTTGAGAGCGGCCAGCCACCGACCCCGAGTGCCAGCCACTGGGGCCAGCACGGCCGCCGTTTCCGACGAGCTGGCTGCATGGTGCAGCAGCAGATGAAGAAGCGTATCGGGTACCCGGCGCCCGGCGGCGGCTACTTGCTCTAAATATTCGGGCAGCATCTCCGTATGCTGCCCGTCTTCCAGCATGCGGAGCAAACAGGCTTTACCTAACGGGCCAAGAGGGGGCACCGGGTCAGGGGGCGCTGGGGCAGGAGTTGGGGCCGCCACAGGTGGCTGATAGCCGGCGCGCCGCATTAAGGCTAGCGTACCAGCGGCTAGCAGGAGTTGCTTTTCACGGTCTTCGGGGCTGCTGGTGGCGGTGTCGAATACGGCGGGCACGGGCTCCCCGCTTTGGCGCGTACCTAGCAGGGCCACGCGGAGCAACTGCGGCCAGAATGGTTGCGGGAAGGAAGTGGTTGGAGAGCTAGACATTGTGCGGCTCGGGCTTTCAGAGGGTTATAGTATCCGCTTTATTGCGCACTCTCGAAGTAGGTCAGCAGGTGTAAGGTGCGGCCGTTCCACTCCCCAAACACGCGCATGGGCTGTCCGCCGCTAGCCGCCAGCAACTGCCACCCAGCTTCCGGGGCCAGCCGCAGGGGCAGCGCCACCGGCTCGGTGGCGTGGTGCAGCACCCATGCGTCGTCGGTGGGGAGGTAGGTGGGCAGCACGTCGTGCAGGGTGGCCGGCCATTGCCGCAGCCACGGATGCCGGGCCAGAGCGGCGGCGTAAGCATCGAGGAGCTGCGCGGGGCTTTGGCCGGGTGGGTCGAGGTCGGGCGGGGCGGGGTTCAGCACGGTGAGGGCCACCGGAACAGCGCGCAGCTCCAACAGGCCAGGGTAGAAAACCAACTCGCCGGCGTACACGGCGTTGGGCACCAAGGCAGTAGCAAAGCGTTGGCTGCCGAAAGCGTATTCCAGCACCAGTGCGTACCGGCCGGTGTGGCGGCCCCACAGCCAGGCGCGGCGCACGGTCAGGCGGTCTTCCTCTTCGGTGTGCAGGCCTACCACTTGCCACTCATCCGTGACGGTGGGCTGGCGAGCGAGTAGGTCTTCTTTCTTGAGGTTGACCCCGATTTGCTGCAAAATCTCCTCGCGGGCCTCCGGTGTCTGGTGGTCGAGGCGCTGGAAGGCGCGCACCAACACGTACAGTTCCCCAAGGCGGGTTAATAGCTGGTCGGGCCAGTCGGGGCCGCTGTGGCAGATGGCCGGTAGCTCGCGCACCACACTGGCTAAGCCCGGCAACTGGTTGTCAACGAGGCGGGCGGCGGGCGTTTCCCAGTAGCTGCGCGGCTGGCTTTTGGCCACGGCCGTACCGGCGCGTACTAGGTCGAGCAGCCATTCTTCCAGCTCCGCCGCGCCCTGCGTCATGCGGGTGAGGCGCTTTTGTAGCGCCTGCGAAGCTTTAGCGCCGGCAGTATCGTCGGTGGCGGTTTCCGCGTCCGGGGCGGCCAGCGAATCTAGCGGAGCTTCTTGGAGTGCGGGGGCTTTAGGAGCGGCTTTGACGGGTTTCTTTTCCTGGGTTTGCTGGCGCTTTTCCAGCCATTCTTCCAGCCAAGAAGGGGCAACTGTACCACCGAAAAGCTGCGGCTGGCGGACTAGCAGCAGCAGCAAACCAGCGCCGTGCTTGCACGGAAACACCCGGCTCGGACAGGAGCACTTAAAGGCGGGCTCGGTGAGATCAATGCTGGTTTGGTAGGGCTTGGAGCCGCTGCCTTTGCACTCGCCCCAGGCGGCGGTGGCGGTTTGGCCCAGGTTGCTCCATTTGGCGGGGCCGGCTAATTCGAGGCCCCGTTTCAGGGTGCCGGAGTCGGTTATCAGGGCGCGGGCCTGTTCTTCGGTCCAGGTCAAGGAGGCAGGGGTTATGCCCGCCGAAGCGGAGCGGTAGACCCCGGCAAAGTAGTGGTTCAGGCCGGAAATTCCGCGCCGCAGTTCGGGCATTTGTGCAGGACGGTACCCGCGTAAAACAGCCGTTTCCACCACGCCGGGCTAGGGCTAGGCAGTGGGTCGGGGGCCTTGCACTTCGGGCAGCGTAGCACCCGCAGGCTACCTCGCTCAGCCTCAAAGGCTTCCACCGTTTCCCGTGCTGCCTCGGCCTCGGCTTCCTCAATCCACAGTTGGTAATACATACCTTCCCCATAAGGAAACGTAGGCGGCCCAGCCGATTTCACCAAGGCGATAATGTCTATTTCCCGCAGGTTGTTGTAAAGCGCCACCGCCTCGGCATAGGTTAGGTAGTCGGCGGCGGGAACAAGCATGGGGGAGAGAAGGGTTGATTCTTTACTTTGCCTGAAGCTAAGCTGAACGTCGTGCCGAGGCGCAGTCGAAGCATCTCGCGCGGTATCGTCGGATTACTACTATAGCATCAGCACGCGAGATGCTTCGGCTGCGCCTCGGCATGACGGGCTCATATGTATACTGGTCGACTACTTCCGCCGCCGCGCCGCCGGTTTCTGGCCACGCAGTTTCATCACGTAAACCAACAAGCCCAGACTCAATGCAGCCAGGCCGGCAGCTAGCATGTCGCGACTGGTGCGAGCTTCTATAGCTTCTTCGGCGGCGGCTTGGAGTTCTATCATCTTCTTTTGGCGCTGTTTGTCGCGGAGTTGTAAGTTGGAAATCTGGTTTTCCAGGTCGTAGAAGCGTTGGCGGGTGCTGGTTTGGTCGGTGCGGGCTACGGTGGCTTCCTGCTTCACCTGCTGGTTCTCGGCTAGCACGTCGGCGGTGCGGCGCAGGGTAGCGGCTTGCACGGCCCGCACGATTTCAGTGTCTTTGCGGATGATGCCTTTCAGGGCGTCCACCACTTCCTCGAGGTCCTTCTTGCTGGGCTTGTTGCCGAACAGGCTGTTGCGCTGCGCATTGGCTTCCTCGTACTGTTTCACCATCAACTCCCGCTCCTTGATCAGCGGGGTTAGCGGGTCGGCAGGCGTTGGGGGCGTGGGTGTTTGAGCGAAAGCAGCGCAGTGAACCAGGAAAAGAAAAGGGAGGAGACGTTTCATAGCTGCAAATATGCGCAGGTGTTTTTTAGCCCGCAGCGCCGGCAACACGTTCTAAGTCTTCCTCGGTACCCTGCCTCGGGTCAGCCGCCCAACGCCGGTACGGGCTGCCGGATTTCCTTGGGCCGGTGGCGGTAAAACCCGAGAATCAGAATCGGCAGCAAGGTCAGCTCGGCTACCACGCCAAACAGCAGCGTCAGTCCAATGAGCAAGCCCACGTAAAACGTACCATCAAACGACGAGAAAATCAGAGTCGAGAACCCGCCCACCAAAATCAACGACGTAACGATAACGGCCTTACCTGCCATCAGATACGTGTGGCGGACGGCTTTAAACAGGTTGGGTTCCTTGAGCAAAGTCAGCTTCAACTTGCTGATGAAGTGAATTGTATCATCCACGGCAATACCGAAGGCAATGGTAAAGATGATGCTGGTGCTCACCTTCATACTTACGCCCGCCAGCCCCATCACGCCGGCCACAATCAGGATGGGCACCAGGTTGGGAATGAGCACCACCAGCGTCATGCGCAAACTCCGAAACAGAGCCAGCACGATGAGTGTGACCATTACAATGTCGATGCTCATGCCCGTAATCATGTTGCGGGTGAGGGTGGCGTTGTTTTTATCGATGAGGTTGGCCGAGCCCGTCAGGCGGGTTTGCAGGATGCTAGCATCGGTGTGTTGCCGCAAGAACGTGCGTAAGTTGGCGTTCAGCTTATCGGCTCGTATGCTGCCCACATCGGGCATGCGGCCCGTCAGGCGACCCTCCGAGCCATCGGGCAACACCAGCGCCCGAAACTCTGGTTTCTTGCGAAAGAGCTTGATTTTACTGGTGATGCGCCGCAGCTCCACTTCCGAATCGGGCAGGCGATACTCGCTTAGCAAGCCGCCGTTCAGTGCTTTGCGCACTGATTTTACCAGCGTGACGGGGGAAGCCACAAAATTCAGCCCGAACGTCTGGGTCAGATAGGTTTCAATTTCCTCGGTTTCGCGTAGCACCGCCAAGTCGTAGATGGTGCGGCCGGGAGCGGGCTTCAAGTCCAGCTCGAAGGGCCGCACGCCAGCAAACTGCCGCTCGAAAAACTGAAAATCCAGCTTCACCGGGTCGTTGGCCGAGAGGTCGTCGAGCAGGGCCGAGTTGATGCGGATGGTGGAAGCGGACGCTACTGAGCCAATCAGCAGCAGCGCACTAATGCCCACCACCCATTGCCGCCGCGCCAGCACCCGCCGAAACAGCTTGCCCAGCACGCCATCCCAGCTATGGCCATCCTCGCGCGGTACCCGGAGCTGCGGCTTGCGCAAGAGCAGCAGCATGGCCGGCAACAACGTGAAGCTGAGGATGAACGTGAGTAGTACGGAGATACCCGTAAACAGCCCGAAGTTGTAAATCGGCCGGATGGTGCTCGTCATCAGCGTAAAGAAGCCGATGCTGGTCGTTAGGGCCGAAAGTCCCGAGCCGAACCCCGATTCCTTGAGCGCAATCCACAACGAGTCCTTCTTGCTGGCCCCGTATCCGAGTTCAGTCACGTAGCGCGTGATGATGTGGATGGTATCCGACATGCCCACCACGAAGAGCATCACTGGCAGCAAGGCCGTCATCAGATCAATACTGATGCCGCAGGCACTCATCAGCCCCAGGCCCCACAGAATAGCGCCCAGCACCACCACCAGCGGCAGCACCACGCCCCACCAGGTTCGGAACGTGAGCCACAGCAGGCCGGTCACGAGCACCACCGAGAGGCTCATAAAGACCATCAGCTCCATTTGCAGCCGGTCCACGAACACTGACTGGGCCACCATTTTGCCAGCCATGTGGTACTCGTTTTCCAAGAAGCCCTGCCGCTTCAGCTCGGTGCGGACGGCCGCCAGCAGCGAGTCGCCGGGAGGCTTGCTGAGGTTGGGGGAAGTTTGGAAGAGCACCGTCACGGCGCGGGCATCCGGCGAAATTAGGTTGCCCACCAGCCCCGGCGTGCGGTACACCAGCGTGGAATCTTGGGCTCGGCGGCTCGGTTCGTTGGGGCGCAGATACGGGATGTTGAACACGCCCAATCCTTCCACCACCGGGTTGCTGGCCGTGGTGGGGGAAGATACCTGCGTGACGTGCCGCCGCTGCCCGATAAAGCGCGTCAGCGAATCAACCCGCCTTAGAAAGCTGGGCTCGAATACCGTCTGGCCTTTGGGCGCTTCCAAACCCAGTAGCACGTAATCGTTGTCGTTGCCGAAGCGGGCCGAATACTGCTGATAGTAGTCGAGGTCCGGGTCGCCGGCAGGGTAGAAGTCGTTGAAGTTGTAGTTGAATCGTAGCTGCGCCACGAAAAACAACGCCAGCCCCGACACCAATGCCAAGGCAAACAAAATGCTGTAACTGAGTTTACGAAGCGGCATAGAAAGTACCACCAAGCTCCAGCTTGGCGAGGTGTTGAACGACCAAAAGCGCATCGTTGCAACAAAGAACGTTTATCGAGGCGCGAAGCTGGAGCTTTGCGCAACTTTACTTGTCATTTCACTACCTTAGGTTCGGCTGTTGCCGAGCAAAAGGCACATTGAAGCCAACCGCTGTTTTCCTCGTTTTGTTTCCACTCTTCTCTTCTTCTCGTATGAAAAACGCTCTGCTCGCCCTTGCTCTGTTCGCCTTCGTTGGCACTGCTTCCGCCCACGGCGACAAAGACACCAAGAAAGGCAAAAAAGGCACCGCTAAAATGGAGTGCTCGGCCGCGCAAAAAACGGCCATGGGAGGCTCGTGCTGCATGAAGAAAGGCGCCAAAACGGCATCCGTAACCCCAGCCCCAGCTCCCGTTGCCAAGTCCTTGTAAAAAATGAAAAGCAGGCAGCAATGCTATAGCCCTAGCTTTAAGAAGCTAGGGCTATTTTGTTTATTGCTTATCCCATTTGGCGGTGACCCAGCAACTGATATAGGCAGGAATACCATGGTTCGCCAAGCAGTCGTTATGCTGCGCCAGCTACGATTCGAGCCTACTACAACCAGCACCGAAGAAGAGCTTACCGTTGCATACAAGCTCCGATAAGAAACGTTGTGCTGCAATATAATTTCTTATTGCTTATAGGACTATTGCTGTTTTACGGCTAATGCAAACTCCGCATCTTGCCAGTTGAAAAAGGCTTATTAGTTGAATTAAAATTGCGCCCAGTGTACGAAGTGCACTTTTGCCATGCTGCTCATTAATAGCGTTGCTAAACAAGCCTTCTTCGCTGTGGAGTCAGATGCTAAAAGCTGTTAGCAGAGTCTGGCCGTAGTTTTTAAGCTTAAGCGGGTCTGTTCAAGAGTTGATGACGTATCGGGGGTGTCAGCCTAAGTGCTTGATTATATGGTATTAATCTCATGAATAAATGCATTAATATGTATATAAGATGAAAAAGATTATAAAAAACATACTATAGTTGAATGTTAATATAAAAAATGGTCTATGTTTGTGGATAATTATAATCGTTAAAATCCAATCATCTACATGCCTTCCACTCTCACACCTCATTCAACAACCCTTACTCGTACGCTACGTCCACAGAGTACGAACAAGAAAACTCAGTTTCTAGGGTACATTCATGCTTACCGCGCACTTTCTGCACTATTCATAGTAGCTGTGCACTGCCCAGTTTTGCTCACGGCCGCTGATGATAGAATAGAGAACGTGCTGCTGAAGGGAAGTACGCAACTATTTCTGTTTATGGCAGGGTTCATCTTCCAACATCTTGCCAGCAAGTTTGAGTGGAAGAAGTATTACTTATCGAAGCTACAGTTCATTGTACTTCCATACCTCTTCATGAATGTTCCGTGCATTCTTTACCGGATTTTTCTGGGAACTAGCTTGGAAGGGAAGAGTACTTTGGAAATTGCAAAGGCAACAGCATACAGCTTGCTGGTTGGCAATCAGATGATAACCTTTTGGTTTGTTCCTGTCATCTGCATTTTTTACTTGCTGGCTCCCGTCCTCATCAAGCTCGACAAAGACAAGCGCATCTATTACTTTCTGCCCTTCTTTGTGGGCTTGTCGCTCTATTACACCAGAGCCATTGTGGGGAATCCGCTGGTGTATTTCATTCATTTTTTCTCGTCGTACCTGCTTGGCATGTTTTTCAGCCGGAACAAAGACCAGATTTTCCTTCTTTCCAGAAAGTACTTCAAGGGGTTGGTTGCTGTGCTGCTGGTAATTGTAGCCTTTGAATGGCAGTTTCCTGAGGTGCTGGAAGAGCAATTGCAATACGTCCAAAAAAGCATTTTAGGAGCCTTGCTGCTGTATTTGTTTCGCCGGTACGAAACGCGAGTTCCTAAGCAGGCCGGTGCAATAGCGGATATGAGCTTTGGGATTTATTTGATTCATGGACTCGTGTTGTTCGTGTTGTCTTATGTCTTGAACTGCGTCATGCCAGGCAAAAGATTAACGTACGATCTTGAAAACTACTTGTTTGCCTTTGGCTTAGTGGCAGGACTAACGGTTGCTTTCATTTTGTTGGTGCAGCGCCTGCTGGGCCGATACAGCCGCTACGCTATTGGCTGTTAGCCTGTCAAGCAGGAGGTCCCCAGTGCCTAGAAGGCATGAAATCCGATTACCCGCTCACCGAGCAGCACAAGCAAAGCGTTTCCTGGGCTTACGGATGATAGTAACGCCCACCAAAAGGTGCTGCTGCTCATGACTTTTGATGCTGCCATACCAATCAGCTGGAGCCGTCGGGTGGTTTGCGGTACAGCACGGCTGATAAAGGGAGCAATATCTAGCCGACGAGGTAACGGAAGGCACGTATGGCACACCGCCAGCCCTCCAAGCTTTCCGCAGCGACTTGACTGCAAGCAACTACGGCCAAGCAAGCCCTAGACGTGTACACAGCAGTGAAATGAAAGCACCCGGAGCTGGATCTGTCCCAAGAGTTTGTGAATGAATGGGGCTACACGCTCAGCAAGGCAGCCCTCAGCAAGCCGTTGAGCTATTCAAGCTGAACGTTGGTCTGCACCCCAACAGCTGGAACAGCTACGACAGCCTAGGCGAAGCGTGCGAAATGGCGGGCAACAGCGCCTTAGCCATCACCAACTACAAGCGGGCACTGGCCTTGAATCCAAGGAATATCGGCGCGGTAGAGCACCTCAAGAAATTAAGCGAACAGACAAGTAAATAGCATTGGGGCAAGCCAAGTTCAGCAGAAAGTTGTTGTTAAGGGTATCAGCCCCAGTGTACAGGTCCTGGCTTGTTGCCAACCTGCCTACTGCGGCCCATCTACTTCAGCCCGCTATACATGAGCAACGACCCCGCCAGCTTCCAGCATTTGTCGGCCGCCGACACCGACCGTATCATTGAAATGGGATGGGAGGACCGCACCCCATTTGAGGCCATTGAAGCACAATTTGGCTTGCCCGAAAAGGATGTTATTGCCTTGATGCGCAAGACCATGAAAGCGTCCTCGTTTCGCATGTGGCGCAAGCGGATGGCCGGCCGCAGCACCAAGCACCAAGCCTTGCGTGCCGATGGAATGGACCATTTCAAGTCCAATCAGCAAAGAAGCATCTCAATGAACAAGATCAGCAAGCGGTGAGCGGGATTGGGTAGAACCAACATACAGCGAAACATTGCGAGCTATTGAGCCTGAGCGTACCAACAGAAAAGCCGCCGTGCTAAGGCGGCTTTTCTGTTGGAACCCAAATCATCAAACAAATTGTGCCTCGCGGCGGAAGTTTACGCTCCATTTTGAATAAATCGAAACGTTCTTCGTTTCATTAATTCGACGCGCATGTTATTGCAAATGTGAGCACAATGAGGTGGTACCAGTTAGCATTGTTAGGGCTTCTGCTAACTAGCAGAGAAACTTTAGCGCAGACATCGTTCAACCGGTGGGAAGCACGGCCAGTAGTAAAGCCGACCCCAGCCACATCTGGCAAGCAACGAGCCAGTGAGACAACTAAAGCCAAAGCACGTCAGGACTCCTTGAGGATTGTGGCCAATGCGGCCGAAGTACCTTCTTTGCGCCGGGGCATCGGTCAGCGCATGAAAGAGGGCCAAATGATAGCTGAGGATATTAGACATCATGAGTATATGAGCAAGTCGTTTCACTACCCGAGTGAAGCGCTACGAGCAGAAACCGAAGGAAGAATTACCCTACGGCTAGCTGTGAATCCTACGGGTCAGGTAGTCAGCATTACAAGCACAGAAAATACGATTCCGGCAGGCGCAGTTGGGCGTGAGAATATGGTTCAGCAGGTTTACTTTCTGATGCGTCAATTGAAGTTTGAACCTGCTGCTACTACTACAGACGAGGAATTCGTGTTTACTTATAAGTATGAGTAAGCAGTTGAAACGTCATCTATAGTACAGTATATCAGCGGCAGAAGCTACGTCGTAGAACAGCATGCCAAGGCCGAAGGCAAAGGCAGGCCTTTTTTCGCACCGAGCTTCAGTGACAAACACTGACATGATGCGAGTGGCTTTTTCTATTTTTGACCTTTCCCTTGCTCGGTACAAGCTCAAGCTCACGCTATATCTTCCTTCCCATGCGCCAATACCTCGACCTCGTTCGCCACATCCTTGACCACGGCACCCGGAAAACCGACCGTACGGGTACCGGCACGCTCTCGGTGTTTGGCTACCAGATGCGGTTCGATTTGGCGCAAGGATTTCCGCTGGTTACCACCAAGAAGGTTCACCTGAAAAGCATCATCCACGAGCTGCTGTGGTTTCTGCGCGGCGACACCAACAACAATTCTTTAGAGGAAGTAGGTGTGAAGATCTGGCGCGAGTGGGCCGATATCGACGGTAGCCTGGGCCCCATCTACGGGCAGCAGTGGCGCAGCTGGCAGGCCCCCGACGGCCTGAGCATCGACCAGATTGCCGAAATGGTGCGCCTGCTCCGCACCCAGCCCGACTCGCGCCGCATGGTAGTATCAGCCTGGAACGTGACCGACCTGCCCCAAATGCGCCTTACGCCCTGCCACGCCCTGTTCCAGTTCTACGTAGCTGAGGGCAAACTTTCCTGCCAGCTCTACCAGCGCTCCGCCGACGTATTTCTGGGCGTACCCTTCAACATTGCGTCCTACGCTTTGCTCACGCTGATGATGGCGCAGGTAACCGGGCTGCAACCCGGCGAGTTCATCTGGACCGGCGGCGACACGCACCTCTACAGCAACCACTTAGAGCAGGCACGCCTCCAGCTCACCCGGGAGCCCCACCCATTGCCCCACATGCGCCTCAACCCCGAGGTGAAAGACATCTTCGAGTTTCAGTTCGAAGACTTTCAACTAGAGAACTACGAGGCCTGGCCCGCCATCAAAGCGCCAGTGGCCGTATAGGCGGCGTAAGCGGGGCGTTTCCTGGTGCCTGTTGCCTAAGCAGTAAAGCAACCGCAACACCCAGTTTATGGTCGAGCAAGCAAGCAGTCCAAAGCTGGTAGGCCACCTGCTGCCCAATTCGTACGCGCACTCGTATGATAAGGCAGTCCAACACGCCGTATACAACTGCCCGCGCCTAGCTCCACCACAACGCTCAACCCATTGTCCTCACGCAGGTATAATTGGGGTGTTTTCTTACTCCGAACAATGGGGGTGTAGCTTTAAGCGTTTCGGTAGTGTGTTGGTCGGGTTATGTGCTGCCCAGTGCAGGCTGCGCGAGGCAAACTGGATAACAGGCGTTTGTCTGCCTGATAGCAACCAGCAAGGGCTGTCTTACTACTGCTGCTCAATTTGCTGTCTTTCCTTGTCTGAAAAAGAAAGAATGGCTGGGCTTTGCCGTATGCTTCTAGTTTAAGCTATTATCAGTGCCATGCTGGTAGCCCTGTTGTTTACAACACTCCAAGCAACCACGTCAAAATTGGCTTATAGAGTGGGTGTTTCACGCCGACGCTGGTGAAGGGTGAAGAAAAATACAATCATGCATTACGGGTGTGCACTGAGAAACACAATTTGTAAAATAATATAAATGCTTTTTCAGGTCATATAATGGGAATTTTACAGAATCAAATGCATTGTAAAAGATCATATTTAAAATATGACGAAGATCAGTCAATAAGAATATTTATACTTATTGGTAAAATTAAATCAAACAAAAAAAATCCAAATAAGAGGTTGGGTGCGTATATATGCATCATGAATTCTCTTGCTTTGTTCTCTTCTCCTTCACGTCCGCTCACACGCCAGCAACGCGCCTGGATTGCCTTGTACTCACTCCTAGAAGTTAACCAAAACCGCGCAGAGGTTTTGCACCTCAACGACGTGACAGAAGAAGACTTGCTTGAATTCGAAGAAAGCTGGCAGCTGCTGCGCAACCGGCTGCCTTACCCGCACTACCTACTACCTCGCTTCCCACTCCCGGAGTTGAGCTAGGAGGGGAGACACCGCACTCCAGTGCCGCTCTTGCAACCGCCGCAATACTCGAATACCGGCTACATTAGCCGTGAATACCAATTCGGCTTCCAGCAACTCCTTGGGGTGAAATAAGCCCTGCCGGCACTCCATGCCGTGTTGGCTAGCCACCGACAACAAATGCGCCCGCCGGACTCCCGCCACGCAGCCAGTAGTCAATGCTGGGGTATACAAGCAGCCGTCGGTTATCCAAAACACTGCCGCCGATACGCTTTCGGCTACGTGCCCGGCTGTATTCAACAAGATCAGTTCCTCGAGGCTGCGGTGGGCTCTTTCACGTGCGGCCAATACGTACGTCAAGCTATTTGGCCCCTTGCAGAAGGATACAGGGGAGAAGTGGGTGTGCACCGTACTGGCAAAGTCGGCGGTTGCAACCGGGGCGTCCTGCGCTTGAAACGGCTGTGCCGTAACTAGCCACTCCAGCGCGTCGGTGGTTGGGGTGTAGAGGCCGCCGCCGCTACGCCACACCTGCAGCCGAACGCGGCAACTGCCACCAAAGTGTTTTGAATCAGCTGCTAGCAGTGTGGCTAGGGTGGTGGTCAGGTTTTGGGCTGCTGCCAACTCTACAGGCAACTGTAGGCCTAGTGCTCCTGCCGCTTGCTGCATCCGTGCCAGGTGGTAGGACAGGTAGCGGATACCGCCTTCCACCCATACCATCGTCTCGAAAAATCCATCATTGAAAAACAGCCCTCGGTTGGGTAGCGTCAGAGCGAAGTGTTCGTCGGGCAGCAGTTGGCCGTTATAGAGGAGCATGGCGAAATTGGTAGACCACAAGCCTGTGGTGAACACAAAGAAGAACCAACCCATTGGCACATCCTTCTTTTTACTGGAATATTTTCAGTTGAAGGGGGAGTGTACTGGCAGATAGCACACTACCATACCCCCGCATAAGGTGTGTACAGTACGGAATAGTATAGGTAAGGCAGCCGCGCTTAACGTCTTGCAAAGCGGCTCACCCTTACGCTATAGAAAACACCTTGCCCGGCAGCGCCCGCACTACACCCCGAAATTCCAGGCCCAGCAATAGCGAGGCCACCGCGTGAATAGGAAGCTGCGACTTCCAGGCTAACTCGTCCATCTGCATTTCCTTGACTGCCACCAGCACAGTTACAAGCGCAAATTCTTCAGCCGTAAAATCATCTGCCGAATAAGCGGGAGCGGACTGGAACTTGCCGTTAAGATGCAAGGCTGCGTCCCAGTTGAGTAGCTGCTCTAAGTCCTTGGGCTCGGAGTATAGGGCCGCTTTATTGGCCTTAATCAACTCATGGCAACCTTCCGAGGCGGCCGAGCCTAGGGGCCCAGGTACCGCCAGCACGTCCCGGTCGTAGCCCATTGCCAGGTCGGCGGTGATGAGCGCGCCGCCTTTCCGGGCGGCTTCCACTACCACCGTACCGTCGGAGAGGCCGGCTATAATTCTGTTTCGAGCGGGGAAGTTATACTTGTCGGGCTGGGTGCCAAAGGGGAATTCGGTAAGCAAGCCGCCCTGGGTGAGCATCTTCTCGGCGGTTTTGCGGTGGACTGCCGGGTAGATAACGTCCAGGCCTGTAGCCATAACGCCCACCGTTTCCAGCCCTTCCTGCAAGGCTGCCCGGTGCGCCGCAATGTCAATGCCGTAAGCCAGCCCACTTACTACCAGCGGCCGATGCTGGACCAGGCCCTGCACCAGCCGTTCGGTTTGCTCCCGACCGTAGTCGGTAGCTTTGCGAGTGCCGACCAAGGCTATTGTTTTCTTTTGGTTGAGGTCGGCTGTGCCTTGGTAATAAAGTAGGGCAGGGGCATCGGCAATCTGCTTGAGGCGCGTCGGGAACTGCTTGCTGGTGTAGAACAGTAGCTGCACACCGTCTTTCTCCGCTTTTCGCACGATGCTCTCGGCTTGGTTCAAAGCGGCTGTGCGGTCGGCACCGGTTAGGATAGCCACCGTGGCAGGACCCACGCCCGGCACCTTGCGCAATTTGCCCGGCGGCAGGTGCAACACGTTTTTGGCCGAGCCACCGTAGCTCATCAACTGCCGCGTCATCTGCGGCCCAATGTTGGGAAATAAAGTAAGCGCGACTTCGTAAAGTAGAGTATCCGTATCAACCATATAGCACTTCTAACACGTGATTCATTTTGCTTTTCACTATTAATTAAGGTGCTAAAGCTAGCTCTCCTCCTCATCTGAGGTGGAGAGCTAGTTTCTACTTGTAATAAGGGGCTACTCCTGCGTCTTGCCAATCGTGTCCAGCTCCTTCTTCATCGTAGTCAAGAACTTGCGCACTTTTTCCAGGCTCTGAATCACGTCGATTTTCTCTTTGAGCTGCGGGCCTTTCTGCTTGATCATCTCGCGGGCACCGGGGATGGTATAGCCGCGCTCTTTCACGAGGTGATAGATGGTGCGGAAAATATCGATATCCTGGGGCGTGTAAAGGCGGTTGCCCTTCTTGCTTTTGCGCGGGCGCAGCTCCTCGAACTCGGTTTCCCAGAAGCGAATCAGCGACGGTGCTACATTGAACTGCGCGGCCACTTCGCCGATGGTGAAATATTGCTTCTCGATGTCGCGCTCTTTGTAGGGCATGTTGATAGAAGTGAGAGGTAAGAAGTAAGAGCGTAGAGAAGAGTGTAAAGGATAAGGCGGCAGTTGAAAAAGGGGCCGGATATCTTGGCTCTTATTTCTAGTTTCTCACTTCTCTAAGATGGGCTACCTTTGCCGTCGGCGCTAGTACCTTTCATTGCGAAAAGTAGCCAAAATACCGGCCGCTGCCAAGTTACGGCGGCTATGTTCCATCGAAGCCAACGACCAGCCAAGCTAGAGCTTGGCGCCAGACCCTATGTCACTGCCCACCGCTAGTCACGTTCGCCAGCAATTCCTGGATTTCTTTGCTTCCAAAGGCCACCACATCGTGCCCTCGGCCCCCATTGTGGTGAAGGACGACCCGACGCTGCTGTTCATCAACTCGGGCATGGCCCCGTTCAAGGATTACTTTCTCGGCAACAAACCTGCCCCCTTCAAGCGCATTGCTGATACGCAGAAGTGCCTGCGCGTGTCGGGCAAGCACAACGACCTGGAAGAAGTAGGCTACGACACCTACCACCACACCATGTTCGAGATGCTCGGCAACTGGTCGTTTGGTGACTACTTCAAGAAGGACGCCATTGCCTGGGCCTGGGAACTGCTCACCGACGTGTTCAAACTGCCCAAAGACCGGCTCTACGTCACCTATTTCGAGGGCGACCAAGGCGACGGTTTGGGTCCTGATACTGAAACCCAGGACCTGTGGCGCCAGTACGTGGCCGAGGAGCGCATCCTGCCCGGCAACAAGAAGGACAACTTCTGGGAAATGGGCGACACGGGTCCGTGCGGCCCCTGCACCGAAATCCACATTGACCTACGCGACGAAAGCGAAGTAACCGCCAAGTCGGGCCGGGAACTGGTAAATGCCGACCACCCGCAAGTGGTGGAAATCTGGAACAACGTGTTCATGGAGTTCGAGCGCCGCGCCGACAAGTCGCTGTTGAAGCTGCCGCAGCAGAACGTGGATACCGGCATGGGCTTTGAGCGGTTGATGATGGCCGTGTCGGGCGTGAAGTCCAACTACGACACCGACGTATTCCAGCCGCTTATCCAGTTCATTGCCAAGGAAGTGGGCCTGGAATACCACGGCACCTCGCCGGCCACGGTGAATGACCAGCCTACTACCGAAAACGAGAAAACGGACATTGCCATCCGCGTTATTGCCGACCACATCCGGACGATCAGCTTCACCATTGCCGATGGTCAGCTGCCGAGTAACGTGAAGGCTGGCTACGTTATCCGTCGCATCCTGCGCCGGGCAGTGCGCTATGCCTTCTCGTCGCTGAACCAGAAGCAGCCCTTCCTGTATAAGCTGGTGCCCGTGCTGGCCGACCAGATGCGCAACATCTTCCCCGAGTTGAAAGCGCAGCAGCAATTCGTGCAGCGCGTGATTGAAGAAGAGGAAATTGCGTTCCTGAAAACGCTGGAAACCGGTTTGCGCCGGCTCGATGCCCTCGAAGAAACTGCTAAGGCTAACGGCAACCGCATCGACGGCAAAACCGCCTTCGAACTCTCCGATACTTTCGGTTTCCCGCTGGACCTCACCGCCCTCATTGCCCGCGAAAAAGGCTTGACGATAGATGAGGAAGGCTTTAAGGTGGAGCTGGAAGCCCAGAAAAACCGCAGCCGCAACGCCCAGGAGGCCGAGCAGAGCGACTGGACCATTGTGAAGGAGTCAGAGGAGCAGCCGGCTTTCGTGGGCTACGACCAGGACGAGGCCCCGGCCCGCATCCTGCGCTACCGCCGCACCGACCGCAAAGGCAAAACCGAGTACCAAGTGGTGCTCGACCAGACCCCGTTCTATGCCGAGCAGGGCGGCCAGATTGGCGACACGGGCTACCTGGAGTCGCCGCTGAGCAAGGTCCGCGTGCTGGATACCAAGAAGGAAAACGACCTCATCGTACACACGCTGCTGGAGTTGCCGCAGGATATGGACGCCGAATTTACGGCCCGCTACGACCACGCCCGCCGCGCCCAAATTCAGCGCAACCACACGGCCACGCACTTGCTGCAAGCTGCTCTGCGCGATGTAGTAGGCACCCACGTAGCGCAGAAAGGCTCGCTCGTAAACGAGAAGCTGCTGCGCTTCGACTTCTCGCACTTCACCAAAGTCACCGACGACCAGCTGCGGCAGGTGGAAACCATCGTCAACGAGAAAATCCGCCAGCAAATTACGCTCGATGAGCGCCGCAACGTGCCCATTGCCGAGGCTAAAAACCTGGGCGCTACGGCGCTATTTGGTGAGAAGTACGGCGAGTTCGTGCGCGTCATCACCTTCGATCGTGACTTCTCGGTGGAGCTGTGCGGCGGCACCCACGTGCGCACCACCGGCGACATCGGCTACTTCAAAATCACGGCGGAAAGTGCTGTGGGCGCCGGTGTGCGCCGCATCGAGGCCGTAACCGCTGAAGCTGCCGAGAGCTACGTGAACCAGCAACTCGACCTGCTGGCCCAGGTGCGTGAGGCGCTCGGCAACCCCCAGCAACTGCTAACCAGCATCGAGAAGCTGAGTGAGGAAACCGCCGGTTTGCGCAAGCAAATCGAGCAATTCGCGCAGCAAAGCATCAACCAACAGAAAGAGCAGCTAGTGGGTCAGGTGAAACCCCTTGGCGGCGTAAATTTCCTGGCGGCTCAAGTGCAGGTAACGTCGGCCGATGGCCTTAAAACTCTGGCCTTCAACCTGCGTCAGGCTGTTCCTAACCTGGTAGCCGTGCTCGGAGCCGAAATCGACGGCAAGCCTCAATTGGCTGTAATGCTGGATGATGAGCTAGCCAAAGGCGGGAAGCTGAATGCATCAACGCTGGTACGGGAACTGGCCAAAGAAATCCAGGGCGGTGGCGGCGGACAGCCGTTCTTCGCTACGGCCGGCGGCAAGAATGCGGCCGGTTTAGGTGCGGCCATTGGCAAGGCTGAGGAACTGGTAGCAAAGTCGTTATAACCTCTATTTGCCAGCAGTAAGAGCTTTATGAGAGCTTGGTGTTTGCTTCTTATCTTATTTTGTTTGCAGCTCCCAGACTCAGCCTACGCGCAGGCTGAGTCTGGTGCAGTTGTTCCAGCCACGGTTGTTGACTACTATGATGCAAATGATGCCAAGCTTAGCTCGGCAGAAAATGCTTGCTACAAAGTAGAAACAGTATACTTGGATAGCCTGAACGGCACAGAAACGTTGTTTTATCCATCGGGTAAACCACGTCAATCAGTGCTGTATATGGATGTCAAGAAACAAGTCCGACATGGTGAGGTGGTTTCTTGGTATGAAAACGGTAAGGTCCACGCGCGAGAAAAGTATGTGAACGGCAAACGACAGGGCGAGCTGCTGGTTTATTATGCCAACGGCAAACTTAAACGACGTGATTTTTACGCACACGATACATTTACAAAAGGCCAGTGTTTTGGACTCGATGGAAAATTAGTTAAGCATACCCCTTACGAGTGTATGCCTGTGTACAAAGGCGGCATAGAAGGTCTATTAAGAGATTTAAGTATAAATTTAGTATACCCCGATGACGCTCTAAGAAGCGAAATTCAAGGGCAGGTTATTATCAGCTTCGTGGTTGGAAGAGACGGCTACGTCAAAAATGTGAGCGTTGCTAAAAGCCTGACTCCCTCGACGGATGCCGAAGCAATTCGTGTTGTGCAAAACCTCAAAAAACTCACGCCAGCTACTCAGGATGGGGAAGCTGTTTCTGTTTCCTTTAGAGTCCCTATTGATTTTGCCATACAGTAAACCTTGCTTATCAAGCAACTTTATTAGCTGGATCTGCATGCATAAAGTGTCGCTAGTGCCATGCACAAAAACAGCACAAATCTAGAAGCAAGGGCGTGCAAACATAAAGGGGGCCCGGCTGCACTTGGCATAGCCGGGCCCCTGTATGTTTGCACGTTACCACGCTTGAATAGCTATGTTAAATACAAGCTAAGTTGATGCTGTGCCTGCGAAAGCTAGGCCGCCGTTTTCTTGGTTGCAATGTACTCGTTGACTACTTGCTCTAGCACTTCCAGCGGTAGGGCGCCGTTCTTTAGCACGACATCATGGAAATCACGCAGGTCGAATTTTGGCCCCAGAGTCTGTTGTGCCCGCGCCCGTAACTCCAGGATTTTGAGCATGCCCACTTTGTAGGAACAGGCCTGGCCAGGCATTACGATGTAGCGCTCCACTTCGGCCGTAACGTCGGATAAGGCCATGCCGGTGGTGCGGTGCATATAGTTGATAGCCTGCTCACGGGTCCAGCGCTGGTCATGAATGCCGGTGTCCACCACAAGGCGGACGGCCCGGAACAGTTCGGCCCGGAGCCGGCCTAGGTTGTCATACGGGTCTTTTTCGAATCCTAGCTCTGAGGCCAGCCGCTCGGCGTACAACGCCCAGCCTTCCCCGTAGGTTGGGAAGGGTATCACGGTGCGGAAGGTAGGCAGGCCCTGTAGCTCCTGCGCAATTCCAATCTGGAAATGGTGGCCTGGGATGCCTTCGTGGTAGGCCAGGGTGCGCATGCCAAACTTGGGGGTTGCCTTCACGTCGTAGAGGCTGGCGTAGAATATGCCCGGCCGCGAGCCATCGAGGGCGGCAAACTCATAGTACGCGCCCGGCGACGTTTTTTCTTTGAACTTGGGTACCCGATCCACTTCCAGCTTGGCCTTGGGCCGGATGCGGAACGCGCCGCTCAAGCCTTTGTCTACTTCGGTAAGAATGCGCCGGTAATCGGCTAGGATCTGGGTGCGGCCGCTGTCGGTATCAGGGTATAGGAAGCGGGGTTCCTCGCCGAGCCGGACCATGGTAGCGCCCACACTGTCGGCGCCCGCTACTTTTTCAGCTTGCAAAATAGCGTGCATCTCGGCCGTAATGCGGGCCACTTCGCTTACTCCCAGGGCATGAATCTGAGCGGCGGTGAGGTTGGTAGTGGTGTATTGCTTGAGGCAGTAGGCATAATACGCCTTGCCGTCAGGAAATTTCCACACGCCCGCGTCGGTGGTCGAGCGGGGGCGCAGGGCCGTAAAGTAGGCTATCAGGTCCCGATAGGCTGGATACACGTTGCCGGTTATCTGCCGCTTGGTTTCGGCCAGTATTTCAGCCTGCTCGGTGGCATCCAGGTCTTTAACTTTCTTCAGCTTCTCAACCAGGGAGGTGTAAAGGATGCTTTGCTCAGGCTGCTGCGCCACCAAACCTGCCATTTCAGCCAACACCTTGTCAACAACAAACGTGGGAGGCACTACGCCGTGCTGCTCCCGAATTTTCAACCCTTCCAGCACCTGCGCAAACTTGACGCGCACGGCTGCTAGGCGCTCGTTGTAGTAGTCGGCGTCGCGGCGGTTGTGCACTTGGTGCACACTGGCCATAAAGGCGGGAAAGTCGTTCTGCACGCCAAACATCTGGTTGACCGGGTAATTGTCGTAACGGAAGGTTGCCCCGGCTACCTCTTTAGCTATGTACCAGTCAAGCACTTGGTAATTAAGCCGGTCTTGCCCGCGCATGCCGGTGGTGTCGTAGCTGTGCAGCATTTTCTGGATGTCGTGCAGCTTCGCTACTTGCCGGGCGGCCTCGGCCTCCGAGGCGTCGTCGAGCTTGCGGTTGTGGCCCTGGATGCCCAGGCCTTCCACCAGCCGCAGCCGGGAAAGTATCTCCGGCGAATCGAAAGCGAATTCCGCGAATATCCGCTCGTAAAACGCCCGAATGAAAAATGGCTTAAACCAGATGGTATTGATAACTAATACAGCCACTACCAGCACGATAACAGCCAGCGTACGAAGAATAATTTTTTTCATGCAGCAAGTTAAATAATGACTTCAGTGAATATATAGTTTTCATAGTATTTGTATGGCATATCATGTCTGATCTAGAAAGCAGGTGTTGTGGGCCGCGGTTGGCGGCAAGAATGTACGCAGCGTAAGAGCCGTTGTCAGTAAGGACGAGAAGCTAGTAAGGAGGGCATTTTGAGCTTAGCCAACAGCTTATACCGGTTGGAAGAACGGTGCGGCGCAATACGTCAGCACTAGTGAGTGAAATGGTTAAATATTTGTAAATCATCTCATTAATAAAGAATACGTGCTCTGCGGTTTAGACGGCGCTCTTGACTTTAGAGGAGGAAATAAAATAGTTAAATATTCAGATATTATATAAATTGTCCATTACATTTGCTTTAAATATGGTAGCGTAATAAGCAATTGTGTGAACAGATATTTCCTGCTTTTATATATACTGGCCGGCGAGGTGCTTGTGCCAGTACCGGCAGCCAATGCCCAATCTATTACTGCGTATTTCAAAGCACAGCCCGGCAACCATAGTGACATTGATTTTGGCAATGGGCTGAAGTCGCGTACCGATACGGTGCGCGGTACGGATGGGGCCGCGGCCATCGTTCGGTATTATGCCAGCGGGCAGAAACAAGAGGAGATACCGTATCTGCTGTTGCGGAAAAACGAACTGCACGGCACCCAGACCCGCTGGTTTGAAAATGGGCGGGTGCAGGCCACGGAGCACTACGCCAACAACCAGCGGCACGGCCAGCTCCTAACCTATTACCCTGACGGCACCCTACGGCGCCGGGAAGAATACCAACAGGGCAAGCAAGTGAAAGCCGAGTGCTTTGCCCCGGATGGCAAACCAGTTGGCTACTTTGATTATTTGCAGTTTCCCGACTACCCGGGTGGGCTGCTTACTCTGCTCAGAGCCATCCAGAGCAACACCGAATACCCCAAAGAGGCACTACGCAACGAGGAAGAAGGGAAAGTGTTGATTGATTTTGTGGTGAGCAGTAAGGGAGTGGTGCAGGATGCCTGCGTCAGAAAAAGCGTCAGTCCCTTGCTCGACCAGGAAGCCTTGCGGGTAGTGAACAGCCTCAAAGGCTGGAAACCCGCTCGGCTTGATGGGGAAGTAACGGATGTATTGTTCACGTTGCCCGTCACTTTTTCAATCAACTAACTACCCTTCTTTCTTTTCATTATGCGTTTTTTTACTCTTGCTACGGCGGTGTTAGCGGCCGGCTTATCCCTCTCTGCCTCCGCCCAGGTGTTCACCGACCCCGGCGCTTACAACAATGCTATTGTGGCCGAACAGCGGGCCATGCTGAAGAAGAACCTGCGCTACATCAGCAAATCAGCCCACTCCGACAACGAGAAGAAAATCGACGCCAAGCGCCTCGACCTAATCAAGCAAACCGAGGCTTCGCTGAATAAAGTAGCCAAGATGCCCGCTTTCGAGGACGACAAAGGCTTCAAGGAGCAAACCACCGAGGCCTTCTACCAGTTGTTGAAAGTGTACTCCGAGGACTACAAGGCGGTGGACTTGATGGCTGCTACCCGCACGGCAACCATCGAAAATATGGAGCAGTACTTCCAGCTTCAGGAAATTGCGGAAGCCAAGCTCCAAGTGGTCAACGACAGCGTGGATGCTGCGCAAAACCGGTTTGCCCGGCGCCACAAAATGACTATTTCGGAAGACCCGGAAGGCAAGCGCCTCGCCAACTACATGCGGCAGGTGGCGGAGGTGAACAGCTACCAGCACAAAGTGTATCTGGCGCAGTTTCTGGTGGAAAAGGCCAATGCCCGCCTTACCGATGCCTTAAGTTCGCAGAATGTAGTAGCGTTCGAACAGGCTCGGTTGCAGCTAATTGAAGACACCAACAAGGCGGTAGCAAGCTTGAGCGCTATTACGCCCTTCCGGGGCAAAGACGCCCACTACCGCGACGCGGCCCGCAACCTAGTGAAATTCTACGCGGCTTTTGCGGCCAACCAAGCTACCCAAATGAAGGTGCTGCTGGAGCGCAAAGACAGCTTCACGAAAGCCGACGCCGACAAGTTCAACGGCTTTATCAACCTCTATAACACACAGAACCAGAAGCTGTCCACGGCCTACAACCAAGCCGGCAACAACTTCCAGGCTACGTACATCCCCGTATTCAACGACTAGGAATAACGCGCAGGAGCTACTCCGTTGTCCGAGCTGTGCAGAGCAGTGAAAAAGACCTTTCTACGTCAAGCCAGGGGTGAAGCCACCATCTGCTGCGGTGTGGAAAGGTCTTTTGCTGCTTTGAGCGGGATACTTTTTCTCGGATAGATAGTTTTAACTTGCGGCCCCGGCGGCCTACCCGCTTACTTACTACGTATGGACGAAAGCATCAAAGCCAAATACCAGCCCGTTATCGGCCTCGAAGTGCACGCGCAGTTGCTCACGCACAGCAAAATGTACTCTTCGGATGAGAATGAGTACGGCGCCATGCCCAACAACAATCTGAGCGTCATTACCTTGGGCCACCCCGGCACGCTGCCCCGCGTGAACCGCACGGCCGTGGAGTACGCCATGAAAATGGGGTTGGCTACTAATTGCCACATCCGCCGCGACAACCTGTTTGCGCGCAAAAACTACTTCTATCCCGACCTGCCGAAGGGCTACCAAATCACCCAAGACAAAACGCCTATCTGCTACGAAGGGCACGTGGAAGTGCGCCTCTCCGACGGCTCGACCAAGCAAATCGGCGTGACGCGCATTCACATGGAGGAAGACGCTGGCAAGAGCATGCACTTAGCTGGCGAAGTGGAAACCCTCGTGGATCTGAACCGCGCCGGCGTGCCACTCATCGAAATTGTGTCGGAGCCCGATATCCGGACTTCTGAGGAAGCGTACGTGTACCTCACCGAGATTAAGAAGCTGGTGGAGTACCTGGAAATCTGCGACGGCAACATGGAGGAAGGCTCGCTCCGCTGCGACGCCAACGTGTCGGTGATGCTGAAAGGGGCCGATAAGTTCGGCACCAAGGTGGAAGTGAAGAACATGAACTCGTTCCGCAACGTGCAGCGGGCCATCGAGTACGAAATCGAGCGCCAGATTGAAATGCTGGAGCGCGGCGAAGTTATCGACAGCGAAACCCGGGGCTTTGATGCCGCTACCGGCACCACCGGTGGCCAGCGCAGCAAGGAAACGATGAACGACTACCGTTACTTCCCGGAGCCCGATTTGCCGCCCGTTGTTATTGATGATGCCTGGCTGCACCGCGTGCAGGCGGAGCTACCGGCCTTGCCCCAGCAGTTGTATACGCGCTTCACCGGTGAGCTAGGCTTGTCTGACTACGATGCCTCGGTGCTAACGGTGGAGAAGGACGTGGCCTTGTTCTTCGATGAACTGACCCGCCTGACTCCGAACGCCAAAGCCGCGGCCAACTGGGTACAAGGTGCCGTGAAGTCGTTCCTGAACGAGCGCGCCCTTACCATGGCGGAGTTTCCGCTGACCGCGCAGCATCTGGCCGATATCATTCAGCTTATCGATGACAACAAGGTCAGCCACTCCGTAGCCAGCAAGCAGCTCTTCCCGTACCTGCTCGACCACCCCGCGCAAACGGCCGCCGCCGCCGCCGAAGCCCAGGGCTTACTGCAACAGTCGGACAGCAGTGCTTTGGAAGCTATGATTCAGCAGGTGCTGGACGCCAACCCCGCCAAGGTAGCCGAGTACCGCGCGGGTAAGAAGTCGTTGACGGGCATGTTTATGGGCGAGTTGATGAAGCTAACGGGCGGTAAGGCCGACCCCAAAATGGCCAACCAACTGCTACGCCAGAAGTTGGAAGGCTGATCTACCATAGCTCTTACACAAGCAAAAAGCACAAGTTACGTTTGTAGCCTGTGCTTTTTGCTTGTGTAAGAGTCTGGCTACCGCCACCTCTCTAGCGTGAGCGAAAAGAGAAAAGCTAGAGCGGCGCATGGCTGCCCCTGAAGCGTGCCTCCGTATCCTGAGGCGCGCCTGGCTTCTTACAACCCAGATTTACTTTCGAGAAGCGGGCCTTTGCTACCCTTAGAAAAGCAGTTGTAGCTGCTCTAGGAACTAAGGGTGAACTTTTAGGTTTTCAGTAGCAGACCACGTAAACGATGGGTAGGAGGCAGGTATTTTTGCATTCGCGCTTAAATAGACAACTTGCGGCACGAAACGTCGATCTTTGCCCCCTGAGTTTGCTGGCTTCCTGCTGGTTTTTTCGTCTGAGATGATGCACAAAATGAAAAGCTTCCTGTTGATTGGTGCGGTGCTAGGAATGGCCAATGCCTGTAATAAAGCCACGCCGCCCACCACTGGCTCGGCCACATCTGGTACCGGCTACCAGATTACGGGCCAACTAACTAATGCGCCAGCTGGCGCCAAGGTATATCTTGCGGAGCTAGGTGACACCCAGTTTATCTCGCGCGATACGGCTGCGGTTGACGACAAAGGGGAGTTCAAGTTCACGGGCACCGTGCCAGAAGCCGGCTTGTACCAAGTGAAGGTAAACGACCAAAATCAGGTGCTGGTAGCACTAGCCAACGGCAGTAGCCTGTCCCTGACCGGCGACGCACAAAAGCTAAGCGACAGCTACACCGTAAAGGGCTCCAAAGATTCGGAAGTATTGCAGCAGCTGAGCCGTACCATGACGCAGTCGAAGACGCAGATGGGCCGTTTGGAGCAGCGCTACAACCAAAATGCGCAAGCCGGCCGCTCCGACTCGATGCAGGTGCTGGAAAAACAGTTTTATGCGCTGCAAGCTCGCAGCACTGAAGGTGTTAAAGGCTTGGTGCGGCAGAACCCTGGCTCGGTGGTCTCGGGGTTTGCAGTAGCCAACCTCATCAACCCTGACGAGCAATTTGCCTTCGCGGATTCGATGACGACCATTTTCAAAACCACGCAGCCCGAATCGCGCTATACCAAGGCCTTGGTGGCCAAGCTGGAGCCGATGCGCTCTACGGCAGTTGGCGTACAAGCCCCCGAAATCAGCTTGGCCGCTCCGGATGGCAAGCCCGTAGCGCTGAGCAGCCTGCGGGGCAAGTACGTGCTAATCGACTTCTGGGCCTCGTGGTGCGGGCCGTGCCGCCGCGAAAACCCTAACGTGGTGAAAGCCTACAACAAGTTCAAAGGCAAAGGCTTTGAAATCTATGGCGTTAGCTTCGACCAGGACCGCGAAAAATGGCTGAAGGCCATTCAGGCTGATGGCCTGGTGTGGAAGCACGTTTCCGATCTGAAGGGCTGGGAAAGCGCCGCTGGTCAGACTTACAGCATCAAGTCCATTCCAGCTTCTATTTTACTTGATCCGCAAGGCCGCATTATCGGCAAAAACCTGCGTGGGGAAGCCCTGGAAGCTAAACTAGCTTCTGTGTTGAAGTAAGATTTAGCAGCAGACATAAAAAAGCCGAGCCTGTATAGGCTCGGCTTTTTTATGGAGCAGCGTTTGGTGCAGCTGGGGCGTTGCTTGGTTGTCCAGAATAGTGTTTACTCTTTGCGAGCTATGATGAGGATGTGCCGGGCCGCTGCGGTGCCGACCATACCCCCAGCCTTATGGAGTAGTTTAGCAACCTTCGGGCTGGCTACAATTGGGCTGAGCAGGGCTTTGCCCGGCAGCTTTTTAACCACAGACTCAAGCAGATACCAAGGCCTATCGTATAAGTAGCTGACGGAAACTACTGACAGCTCACTGTTTTGGATAAGCTGGATGTAGCTGTCAAATACGTCGGGAGTGGCGTAGTCAGTGAACATGACGTAGCCTCCCTTGCGCAACACCCGGTACGTGTCTTTGAGCGCAGCTTGTTTCTGTTCTTCACTGAACCACCACCCAATCATTCCGTCGCAGAGGGTAACTACCTCGAAACTATCGTCAGCAAAGGGGAGGCCGGGCGTAGTCGTCACGTAGTAGTGCATCGAGCAGTTGTGCTGGGCCGCCAGCGGATCGCATTTCCGCTTACAGATTTTCACCGCACTAGGCGACACGTCGGAGGCAAATAGCTCTTTGGTGAAAGGAACAAGCTGGGCGGTCATCAGACCTTGGCTACAGCCTAGTTCGAGCAAGGACGAAGGGTGAGGACAAAAGCGACGCAATAGCTCGATAGTATGCGCATGGCGAAACAACTCGCCACCTCGCCGACTATAATTCCATGGCTCAGCCGTAGCGCTGTATTGTTCTTCAAACCAGGGATTGTAGTCCTGCTCTTGCTGATGCAACATCGAGATTCCATCTACCAGATGATACCCACTGGTAGGAGACATTGCAGAGGTTCTTTCTTGTTGCATACGAGTTAGAAAGTGGAATGAGGGAAATCACCAGCTTCCTAAATATGCAAATAACTATCTGAATTTTACAATACTATGAGGTGTATTCACTCTGCTCCATACAAGGCAGAAAGCAGAACCGTCTTTTGGTACACCCAAGCGCTTCTACTTGCTGATCTACGGCCGGCTTCTTCGCAACATAGAAGAAGGTAGTGCCCGTTTTGCGGCACTAGTTCTTCCATTTCAGCGCCAGGCCTAGAGAAACATTCGCTGCATGGCGTGCCAGAGCTGCTTTTTACGGCCCGCGTCATATTCCAGCATCTTGATTTCGCTGGCGCCCAGGAATGCAGTGTCGCCGTAGAGGAGCACGGGCTCGTAGGGCTGGGTGGTGTAAACGGCCACGTCGAGCAGGTTTTTGCCGAAAGCCAGGAACTGCTTGGCTGCAAGCGTTTTGCGGAGAGTGCACAAGGCCACCGGAAACTTATCGTGCTCCACATTCACCAGCACTACATCTTCCATCACGAGGCGGATGGCTTTCAGAATATTGTTGAGGAACACGTTGCGGGGCAGCTTGCGGAACTCATCGGCCGGTAGGCGCACCAAAATCAGCAACCCGTTGGGGTTGCTGCCAAGAGTGGCAAACGGAATGTGCGCCACCGGCGACTGAGTAGGTGAGGGTTGCACCCGGCCCGGCTGCGAGTCCGGCGCAGCCGGTGCGGCGGGTAGCTCCGCCAAGGTTGGCACAGAGAAAAGCTGGGCTGGCTCAGGGGTGGCCGCGGCCGGCACCACAACTGGTGGGGGGGGAGTAGGTGGTAGTGGGGTGAGAGGCAAGCTAGCCAAGGAAGGCAGCTTGCTGGGCATTGCGGCTGGTGTGGCGGCTGCTATGCTAGGCACCGGCGGCTTCTCTGCGGGAGGCGGAACCGATGCAACCAAAGCGGGTGTAGGCACGAGTACTGCGACTGGAACTAGTGGCACCACCGCCACCACCGGAGCCGGAGCCGTAGCGGCCACTGATGAGGCTGCTGGCACGTCGGAAACCTGTGAGGCAGGCCCCGGTTCCGCCACTACGTACAGCGACACATCCGTGTAAAAGTTTTGAAAGAAAGCCAGCGAATCGGTAGTTGCCATGGTGCAATGAGTAGCAGAGAAACCGTCTAATTGAGAAGTGCTAGCGGTAAGTGTGTGGTGGCAAACACCAGCGCCACTGGTATGGCGCTGGGTAAGGCAGCCGTAGTGCCTCTGGCTTATTCCATTTCAAAAAGTGCCCGTAGCTCGGTGGCTTCTGTGGGCTTCATGCGTCCCCCGAGCACTAGCCGCAGCTGCCGGCGGCGGAGGGCCCCTTCGTAGAGCTGTACTTCTTCGGGGGTTTCCGGTACGGCCTCTGGCACGTCAATCGGGCGGCCCGACTGGTCGACGGCTACGAAAGTGAAAAAGGCCTCGTTGGTTTTCATCTTGGTGCCGCTCGGAATATCCTCGGCCCACACATCAATATGAACCTCCATGCTCGAGCTGAAAGCCCGCGTTACTTGAGCCTGTAAAGTCACGACGCTCCCGAGCCGAATGGCGTCGCGGAACGATACGTTGTCGACGGAAGCCGTAACGACGATGCGGTTGGAATGCTTTTGAGCAGCAATAGCGGCAGCAATGTCCATGAGATGCATCATGCGGCCGCCCATTAGGTTGTTAAGCGTGTTGGTGTCGTTCGGTAGAACCAACTCAGTCATTATAACGAACGAGTCCTTTACGGGCCTTTGTTTGCGCATCATGCGAAGAAATTCTCAAAAGAAAAGTATGCTGCAAAGATAGGTTCTGAGGCGGTAGATACGAGGCGCTCTAGGCCGGCGCACCGAACAATATAGCATCGTTGACCTAGTGGGCTGAAGCAGTGGTGCCGCTCTCTAATTATAGCACTTCGCTCATGCTTTCGTGGCAACCTCCGCTTAGCTGGCCCAACCCGCCCGCCCCAGCAGTGGCACAAAGCGAAATTGCTCGAATTCTTCGCGCGTGAACTCCTCTTCGCTTACCCGCGTCACCCGTACCATGCGCTGCGCCTGAGCGTTGCCCACCGGAATAACCAAGCACCCACCTACGCGCAGCTGCCGGAGTAGAGGCCGGGGTAGCGTGGGAGAGCCCGCCGTGACTAGAATCCGGTCGAAGGGTGCGTGTTCGGGTAGGCCCACGGAACCGTCGCCGCAGAATAGGTGAGCGGCTGTGCGGTTAAGATGCGCCAGCCGCCGCCGCGTGCGCTCGAACAGCACGGGTTGGTATTCGATGCTGAAGACGTGGGGCGTAAGCTCCAGCAGCACGCAACACTGGTAGCCCGACCCAGTGCCAACTTCCAGCACCTTGTGGTGCGCCTCTAGACCCAGCAGCGCCGTTTGGTAGGCTACAGTGTACGGCTGCGAAATAGTTTGGCCTTCGCCAATGGGAAACGCTTTGTCTTGGTATGCGTGGGCCTGAAATGCGGTTTCGAAAAAGGCATGACGCGGTACGGCTAGCAGCGCCGTTAGTACCCGCTCGTCGCGGATTCCTTTGCGGCGCAGCTCGTCTACGAGGGTGCGGCGCTGGCCGCGGTGTCGGTAGGTATCGGCGTGCATGCAGGAGAAGCAGTTCCAGTTGGGCGTGGGGCAGCGCTTTTGATTGGCACGGTTTTCCCGGATTTCGGTTTATTGCCCTACCTTTGACCTACCCAAAACGGGCCCTTTAGTGCCCGTGAAGGCATTTGTTTCGGTGCGAAGCTACCTATTCGCCCTCATAATCCCACTCGCCGGCTTTAGGCCGGCCCGATTGTTTCGGCCCTTGATCCGCACCTTGCAACGACTAAAGCTAATTGCCGCCGACTTTGGGGCGGCCCTTTTAGCATGGGTGTGTTTCTTTCTACTGCGCAAACACCTACTGAGTGAAATAAACGAAGGCTACCGCTTTACCGAAGGGGCTTTATTCTACCTAACAGGCTCAGCCCTGATGATTGCCTTCTTCTGGACGGCTCTGTATGCGCTTATTGGCGAGTATCGGGACATTTTCCGTAAGTCGCGTCTCGGGGAAATTATCCGGCTCGGGCGCGTATCGGTGCTCGGCGCGTTGATTATCTTCTTTGCATTTCTGCTTGACGACCAAGGGGTCAGCAACTATCAGCTATACTACAAAACCATTACGGCGTATTTCCTGCTGCACTTTACCATTTCGGCCGTGTTCCGAACAATGGCTGTGAGTAGCGTGCAGCATCTGGTTCGCAACGGCACCATCTTCTTCAACACGCTACTGGTGGGCTCTAATGCCCTAGCCCTCGAAACCTGCTTTGAACTGCGCCGCAACAGCCGGCACCTGGGCCTCAAACTGGTTGGGTTTGCCCCCGTCGGTGACACCGTGGATGCTGGCCTGGCTGCCGAGTTACCTACCCGTGGCTCGTATCGCCGGCTGCCCGCGCTGGTCCGGGCCCTGAAAATTGAGCAGATTGTAATTGCCATTGAGCCCTCGGAGCACCGGGTGGTAGAAGAGATTCTGACGTTGCTGGAAGGCACCCCCGCCCGGATTAGCGTATTGCCGGACCTCTACCAGATGTTGCTGGGCTCGGTGAAAGTGAGCCACATTTTCGGCACGCCCCTCATCGAAATCAAGCAGGACCTGCTGCCGCTGTGGCAGCGCGTGTTGAAGCGGGTGATTGATGTGGTGGCTTCCTCGCTCTTCTTGCTGCTGGCCTGGCCAGTGTATGCTTTCACGGCCGCCATGGTGAAACTGTCGTCGCCGGGGCCGGTGTTCTACTCGCAGGAGCGTATTGGGCGGTTTGGGCACCCATTCCGCATCTACAAGTTCCGCTCGATGTACACTGATGCGGAAAAGCAAGGCCCCTCACTTAGCTCCGACCACGACCCCCGCATCACGCCCTGGGGGCGCTTCATGCGTAAAGTTCGCCTCGACGAACTCCCGCAGTTCTGGAACGTTATCCGCGGCGATATGAGCATTGTGGGTCCCCGCCCAGAGCGCCAGTTTTTCATCGACCAGATTGTGAAAATTGCCCCTCATTACCGCCATCTGCACCGCGTCCGGCCAGGTCTCACCAGCCTCGGGCAAGTGAAATACGGCTATGCCGAAACCGTGACCCAGATGGTAGAACGCCTCAAGTTCGATATTCTGTACATCGAGAATATGAGCTTGGCCATGGACTTCCGGGTCTTATTGTACACCCTCAAAATTATCATTGAGGGGCGCGGAAAGTAGAACAAAGCGCCAGCTGTTTGTTGCTGGTTTCTAGTTCTCTCCCTAGTGCCTATTGAAGAGGCGCTGGAAATGAACAACCAACGATTAGAATTCGCATTCATGTTTACTGGCATCATCGAAACACTAGGCACCATCCAGGATGTGCGCCGCGCCGACACTAATATTCACTTCACTGTAGCCTCGCCTTTTGCGGCAGAACTGCGCATCGACCAAAGCGTGGCCCACGACGGCGTGTGCCTAACGGTAGTAGCCGTGGACGCCGCAGCCGGAACGCACGTTGTCACGGCCATCGACGAGACCCTGCAAAAGACCAATCTGGCTCATTGGCAACCTGGCCGTCGCGTAAACCTAGAGCGTTGCTTGTCGGCTAACGGCCGCTTTGACGGCCACATCGTGCAAGGCCACGTTGACCTAACGGCCGAATGCGAAACGGTAGAAGACCAAAACGGTTCCTGGGTCTACCGCTTTCGGCATGCGCCCGGCCCTGGCCGCGTAACCGTCGAAAAAGGGTCTATCTGCATAAACGGTACGAGCCTTACTTGCTTCAACTCCACTGATGATGGCTTTTCTGTGGCCATCATTCCGTATACCTACGAGCACACCACCTTCCAAGACCTGCGGCCTGGGCACCAAGTGAATCTGGAGTTCGACATTGTGGGCAAATACGTGGCAAAACTGCTGGGCAAATAGCCTAACCCTCGGCTTGGCATTGCGTATCAGTAAGATCTATAAGCTCTTACAAGTGTATCGGCCATGTCTAAGTCCAAACGCGAACTAATCGAACCCACTCCCGGCGACAAGCGCTACGTGCGCCGCAATGCCCAAGGCCGCTTCACCAGCGAGGTTGACCTGCACCGCTCGTTGTCGCAGGACGACCAGCACAACTCTAAGATTACGAGCAAGCCCGGACAAGGCGACCGGGGAGACGGCCACACGGGTAGCCGGAAGCCAGCTAAATAATACGCTCCCACAAGCAGAAGGCCCCTACCAAGTTACTTGGTAGGGGCCTTCTGCTTGTTGGTTGTTAGCGTTTACGCCTTAGGTAAGCGCCTAGCTAGGAAATTCTTGGCGAGAAATCCGGAGTGGTGAGGCGCTTGTAGATAGTGGCGCTCAGCAAGGCCGTCAGAGTACCGAGCGTGGCCCCAGCCAGCACATCGGAGGCGAAGTGGGCCGCTAGATAGATGCGGCTGTAGCTGACCAACACCGCCCACACCAAGAGCAGCCACTTGGCTACCCGGTACTGCCGGGGCAGCACCAGGTTTACGAAGATGGCGAAGGCAAACGCATTGGCCGCATGCGATGAAAGAAAGCCGAATTGCCCCCCGCAGCCATGAATCAGGTTGAGGGTGGCCGACAGTTCGGGGTCGTGGCAGGGCCGCAGGCGGGCGAAGTATGGCTTAAAGAACCTACTCGATATTAAGTCGGCCAAGCCTACGCTTAGTCCCAATAGAGGCACCACCAGCAAGGCCCGGCGCTTGTAGAGGTAGCTCAGCAGCACCAGCAGCACGAAGTAGGCCGGAAACCACACTTCGCGCTCCGTGAAGAATATCATCAGCGCATCCAGCTTGGGCGTGCGGTGGCTGTTAGCGGCCACTACTAGCCAGCGGTCCAGGGCTTGTAACTGCTCGATCAAGCGGAAAAGGGTGTTTCAGTGAGCCACTCAACTCCTTTGCGTAGCCATTGCTGAGTGGCGGCTTCGGGCGAGTTTGGTTCAATAGAGAAATTATAGTGCCACTCTGCCTGCGGTGGCAAACTCATCAGGATGCTTTCGGTGCGGCCGCCGGTTTCGAGGCCGAAGCGCGTGCCCCGGTCAATGGCCAGGTTGAACTCGGCATAGCGCCCCCGGCGCACCAGTTGCCATTGCTTTTGCCGTTCGGTATAGGGAAGGGCGGCATTCTGGCGCATCAGTTCCGTGTAGGTGCGCCCAAATACCTCGCCCACCGCCCGGATGAAAGCAAACAAGGCTTCCCGGTCGCCATCTTTGCCCACCGTCAGGCGGTCGAAAAAGATGCCACCGATGCCGCGTGTTTCCTGCCGATGCGTTATGTAAAAGTAGTCGTCGGCCCACTGCTTGAACCGTGCGTAATAGGTGGGGCCGTGCTGCGCACAGACTTCGGCAATTTGCTGGTGAAACCACCGGGCTTGCGCTTCATCCACATAGATTGGAGTCAGATCCAAGCCCCCACCGAACCAGGCTTCGCCGTTGCCGGCCTCGAAGTAGCGCACGTTCATGTGGGAGATGGGCACCATCGGGCTGCGTGGATGCTGCACCACCGATACGCCGGTAGCAAAGTACTCGGTGGTGGGCATAAGCAGTACACGAGCGGCCTGTTCGGTCATGTTGCCTGATACCGCCGAAAAATTCACTCCACCTTTCTCGATGATCGTGCCGCCCGTCAGGATGCGTGAGCGGCCACCCCCGCCGCTGTGGTGCTGCCAAGCGTCTTCTTGGAAGCGGCCTGTGCCATCGGTAGTTTCTAGTTGCTGGCAAAGCCAATCCTGAAACGCCCGTAGCCATGCTTCCACGCTGGCGCGGAAAGTAGGAGCAGGAGTTGCAGAAGGGAAAGGAGTAAGCATGAGAGAAAGGGCCGCAGACTTCAATGGCAAGCGAAGCTTATAAGAAATCAAGCGAATGAAAGGGTGTGTTCTGTGAAGTAGGGCGTAAAGGTACGGATTTGAGGATTCAAGGCCTTTGCAGTTGCGCCGGCCAGTATTGTACTTTCAGTGGCTACGGTCGCAAGTCATTTTTCAACTCTTAATTCAGTAGTCAACTGCTTGGCTTGCTGAATCAGGTCTTGCTCTAGCTGCTGATTGGTGGGAGTGGCCGCTCGTTCCTTCAAACTTTCTGCTACAGCCACTAAAGTTGACATCTTGCTTTTTATGTCTGGCGACCATGTTTCGCCAGCGCGTACGCCATTGCCTGCCCGAGAGGCTATAAAGGTGTAGGTGGTACCATCAGAGGTAATTCGCATAACTGGCTCAGGATATCTTACTTGGTCGAGTGCGGTGTTGAATAGCATGCCGACAGTAGTTGCCATTTCCTTGCTTATCTCAACCGACTTAGCCTGTGCCTCTACTTTTGAACTGCTTTGCGCTTGGGTAGTTGACCAGATTGATTTTGAGGCTTGGTTGTAAGTCAAGTAGTACTTATTGCCTTTCTGATCAATAGAAATAACATATTCCGGTTGGAAGGACGGGAGTACCACTAGGCGGGCAATAGGATCTAAGTCAAGCCCGACATATAGTGTTTCCTGCACTTTGAGATAGTACGTATCTTGAGGTGGATCGCCAGCAAGCAGGCCCTTAGCAGGCAGCAAGTGGTCGTCTTTCAGCTGAGCTTGGCTAGCAACGGCACAAAGAGAGAACAGCAAAGTGCATACTCCGAGCTGAAGCCAACTGTAGGTTGGAAGGCTAGATGTGCGAAAGACAGTGTGTGCCATGTGGGAAAGTAGAACGCGGCTAAGTAGCTTCTATTAACAAATGCCTTTTTACGATAACTCCTTTTCCATCACCAGCAACTCCAGCGGCTGCCGTGGTATGCCAAAGCGAGTATCGGTAGGGAAAGGCTCGGTTTCGTTGGTACGGCGGTAGCCGTGCCGTTCGTACCAGGCAATAAGCTCGGCGCGAACAGAAATGACGGTAATGCGCATGCGGGAGCACGCATGCTGGCGGGCATGCGCCTCCGCGGCTTGTAGCAAGCGTTTACCGATGCCGCGGGCTTGCTGAGTAGGCGCCACTGAAAGCATACCCATGTACAAGGCAGGCTCTTGGAGCTCCAGGTAAACAGAGCCGCAAAGGTGGCCGTCGGGGGTGGTGCATAGCAGAATGGTGGCCTTGGGAGCAGCCAACAACTCGAGTAGAGCCGTGGTATCGGTGCGCTGGCCGTCGAGCAGATGAGCTTCGGTGGTCCAACCCAGCGTGGACTGTTCGCCCCGGTAAGCACTATTTATTAAAGTGGCTAATGCCGGAACATCGGCAGGGGTGGCGGGCTTAATAACAAGATCTTCAAGCATAGCGCGAAGGTAAAAGAAGTGGCGAAGTGCTAGGTAGCAACCTGGCCGAGCAAACGAGGCAAGTAAGCTCGAGTTTCCGAAAAAACGCCGCTACTACGCCCTATCCGCTACGCTACCGAAGTCCCTGCCGAAGGTGTAATTTCGCCCCCGCCACCCACTGCTCTCGCATGTTCACTGAATCAGCCCCACCCCTGAAACCCGCTTCCGTTACCACCCAACCCGACCGTGCTACTTGGCAGCGGGCCTACCGCCTGATGCACACGGCCGCCGAAATGGCCCACCTCTTCGAGGAGAAAAAGGCCGTAACGGCGAAATATGTGCACGCCACCGCCCGCGGCCACGAAGCCATTCAACTAGCGGCGGCTTTTCACCTCCAAGCCATTGATTACGCCGCCCCTTATTACCGCGACGACGCTTTTCTGATTGGGCTGGGGCTGGAGCCCTACGAGTTGATGCTCCAACTCATGGCCAAGCGCGACGACCCTTTCAGCGGCGGCCGAACCTACTACAGCCACCCTTCTTTGCGGCGGGCTGGTTTCCCTACCATCCCGCACCAAAGCTCGGCCACCGGTATGCAGGCTATTCCCGCTACCGGTATGGCTCACGGCATCAAATACTTGGAGAGTCAGCGGGGAGCTGCGCCGAAGCAAACAACAGCGCACCATGCCGGACCCGATGCCCCCGCCGCACTGCCGGTGGTAGTGTGCTCCATTGGGGATGGGGCCATGACGGAAGGCGAGGTGAGTGAGGCGCTGCAAATGGCCGTGCTGCACGAGTTGCCCATCATCTATCTGGTGCAGGACAACGACTGGGGTATCTCGGCTACGGGCCGCGAAATGCGGACGATGAACGCTTACGAGTTTGCCGCTGGTTTCAAAGGCCTGCATCGGTTACAGGTAGACGGCGCCGATTTCCAGGCCAGCTACGCTGGGTTGGCCGTGGCGTTTGAACACGTGCGGGCGCGGCGCGGCCCGGTGCTCGTGCACGCCAAGTGCCCCCTGATGGGCCACCATACCAGCGGCGTGCGGCGCGAATGGTACCGGGGCGACAACTTAGCGGAGCACAACCTGCAAGACCCGCTGCCGCGCCTGCATCAGCAGATGCTGACGCTGGGCTTCACCGAAACGGCACTAGCTCAGTTGGCCGCCGAAGCCCGCGCCACTGTGGAAGCCGATTACCAGCGGGCCCTAGCCGCGCCCGCACCCGACCCAGCCACCTTCGCCAACCACGAATTTGCGCCGCCCGCCGTTACGCAAGAAACGGGGGAGCGTACTCCCGCCGGTGCCGAAAAGGCCCTGATGGTGGATGCGGCCTTGCATACCATCGACGATATTTTGCGCGAATTTCCGGAGGCGCTGTTCTACGGCCAAGACGTAGGGGGAGAATTAGGCGGTGTGTTTCGGGAGGCGGCGTTGCTGGCCAAAAAGTACGGCGACGCGCGGGTGTTCAACACGCCCATTCAGGAAGCCTACATTGTGGGCAGCACGGCCGGGATGAGCGCAGTAGGAGCGAAAGCCATTGTGGAAATCCAGTTTGCCGACTACATCTGGCCGGGCCTCAACCAACTGGTAGAGGAACTCAGCAAGTCATGCTACTTGTCCAATGGGCAGTTTCCGGTGCAAAGCCTGATTCGGGTGCCTATCGGCGCGTACGGAGGTGGCGGGCCCTATCATTCCGGCTCCATCGAAAGCACTTTGCTCACCATTCGGGGCATCAAGGTGGTATATCCTAGTAATGCCGCCGACATGAAAGGGTTGATGCGGGCCGCCTTCCTCGACCCCAATCCCGTGGTGATGCTGGAACACAAGGGCTTGTATTGGAGCAAAGTGCCAGGCACTGAAGACGCGAAAACCGTGGAGCCAGCTGCCGGCTATGTTATTCCGCTTGGCAAAGCGGCCATAGCCCAAGCCGCCGATCCGCAGAAGCTGGCCAGTGGCGAAACCTGCGTGGTGGTTACCTACGGCATGGGCGTGTACTGGGCAAAAACCGCCAGCCGTCAGTTTACTGGTCAAGTGGAAGTGCTGGACCTGCGCACCCTCAACCCCCTCGATTACGAAGCAGTGGAAGCTGCTGTCCGCCGCCACGGCAAAGTGCTAGTGCTAACTGAAGAGCCGCTCATGAACTCCTTCGCCGAAAGCTTGGCCGGCCGTATCCAGCGGACCTGCTTTCAGCAGCTCGATGCTCCTGTTTTCACGCTAGGCGCCGCTAACCTGCCCGCTATTGCCCTGAACGTGGATCTGGAGCGCCAGATGCTCCCCAATGCCGACAAAGTAGCCGCGGCGCTTGACGAACTGCTAGGCTGGTAACTGCTTCGATGGTGCGCGTATGCGTGCAAGGTTCTGACCGCACCTTTTTTGCGAGCGGAACCTTACACGCATACGCGTACTCCTTCACTAGAAGGGGTACCCGATACCCAGGTTCAAAGCAGTTTGGTTCTGACCATTGAAAAGGCTGAAGTTGCGAACAACCCACTTACTACCAGGAGCAGTAGGATCATACACCTTCGTGGCAACATCGAGGCGCAGGATCAGGAAGGAAAAGTCGAAGCGCAAACCAAAGCCCGAACCCATCGCGAATTCCCGATAGAAGCTGTTTACGTTGAAGCGGGCACCATCCCGGTTATCAGGACGAAGTGTCCAGACGTTACCAAAATCAGTGAATAGTGCGCCATTGATGAAGCCGAATAGCGGGAAGCGGTATTCCACGTTGCCTTCCAACAACAGTTCACCGGGCTGTTCGGTATTGAACGTGCGAATCCCCTGGTTGTCATATGATGTGAAAGAGCCCGGTCCTAATCGGCGGGGTCGCCAGGCCCGTACGCTAGTGCTGCCTCCCGCGAAGAAATACTTATCGTAGGGCAATTGGCTGCTACTGGCCCGAAGCGGCTGCACAACACCGCCATTGAAACGGTACACCAGAAAGGACTTCGGGCCTAGCTTATGGTAACGGCGGTAGTCGGCATTCAGGCGGTAAAAGTCGGTGACCTGGATATTCTGTTTTTCCAGCACCTTTTGGTAGAGTGGCCGTGTAACGCCCCCTATCTCTACAAAGAGACGCAGATAGCGCGCATCCAAGGTTTCGTTGAAATCATTGGAATTGTAGAGCGACGTAAAGCCAAAGCCCGGTACGAATTGGCGAGCAAAGGTGAATGCCGCCGCTTCACGGTTTGGAAATTGGCTTACTAACCGTTGGAAGAAAGCACTGTCTAGAAATGGGGTATTCACCAAGCTCAAGTCAACCGGCGTGAAGATGAACTGGTGGTAAGCGGAACGCTGCCACAGATAGTCGAAAGTGCCCTCTAGGTTGGTGCGAGAATATTCGGGCCGGCTCACAAAGTTGTAGCCTATCGTGAAGCGGGTGCGCGGGTTGTACTGAACTAGAAACTGGTTGGTCCGCCACGGCACCATAAACTGGGGCAGTATCAAATTCAGGTTGGCTCCAAGCTGAGTGGTGAGTACGCTGCGGGAACCACCATCCGTAACTTGGCCTTCGGGGCGGAACTGGCCTTCAAAACCAGCGCGCAAGCCCAGTTCCAGCACCTCGGCTCCCCCGAAAGGATTGCGCGCTTTCAGGCGTAAGTTGCCAAACGGGCCCGGCCGCTCGGCCACGTACGTGCCACCAAATTCCACCGTCTCCTGGTAGCGCTTGGCGGGCGAGGCCGCAATGTTGGCATCTAGCTGGCGGTTTAGGCTGTCTTTAAGCTGCTGCGGGCGCACCTTCACGTAGTTCACGCTGGCAAAGCGAAACACATCGAGCTGGCTGAGTTGGCGCTGGGTGGTTTGGGTGGCAGTCAGGCTGTAGTAGTCGCCGGCGTTGATAGCTACTTTGCGGTTGAGCAGCCGCGGGCTGATGCGGTGCCGGAAAGCGAGAAAGATGGTGGAATCCTGCACCAGCGTGTCACGCTTTTGCCCGAAACGGACTGTGCCCGCATCGGTAATGAAGCGCACTCGCCGGATGGTGTAGCGTGGATGCAGGAGGCCCGGACCTGGGCTGGCTACTATCGTTCGGAGCCGAACGGTGGTTGGGGCAAAGCTGGTATCTGCTTCCAGGGTGATGTACTGCTGGCGGAAATCGAAATACCCGTCGTTTTTAAGCAGCATTTCAATGCGGCCGCGCTCCTGCCCAATTAGCTCTTCGTCGTACTGGTCGCCGACGTGCAACAACGAAGCGGGCTGCGAAGCCAGCACCCGCTTTGCCACCGCCGAATCGGCCATGTCATAGTCGAGCTGGGAATAGCGGAAGGGGGCGTTTTCGGTGATGCGGTACGTGACGATTACGCGCCGCCGTTGCAAACTGTCGGAGCCCCCAAACAGGCGGCCCAGCCAGAAACGGCCATCCGACAGCGTATCGGAATAGCTGACGTGGCTGCGGAAAAAGCCCTTGGACTTTAAAAACGTGGCGAGCTGCTCGCTGGTCTGCCGGGTCAGGGCCGTGTCGTAGATTACGGGGGGCTCACCCAGGCGCATAATGGCGTTGCCTTTGTCGAGCACCAGCTGCAGGCGGCGCGTCCGCCGTTCGCGCCGGGTGAGCAGCTTACCTACCTTGGCGGAGTCGGGACGGGCCGCCAGAATGCGCCGGTTGTACTCGGCCCGGGTGGAATCCAGCTTGCGTTCAATGCGCCCCGGGTTATAGAAGCGGCGCCCTACCTGATAGATTGTTAGTTTTGGCAGTGGAAAGCGGCTATTAGGCTTCTGCCGATACAGCGCTTGTAGCCGTTCGGCATCGGCTTGCTTGACGCCTTCCAACTCAATCTTGCTTAGCAACAACTGGTTGGGGCCGAGCAGGCGCAGGGGCGAACAACCCACCGCCAGCACCGCCAATAGCAGTAGCCCGAGGCAAACGGTAGCGGCCCGGCCACTTTTCTTATCTGTCATCTGAGGCCCGGTTGGGCGTCTGTTTAGTGAAGCGTATGGTCTCAAAAGCAGTAGCAAAATACGTACACGCGCTGCACCTGAAAAAGTACCGGCTCCGGCACGGCGCCTTCCTGGTAGAGGGAGGAAAGAGCGTGTTGGAATTGCTAAGGTCCGGACTTCAAACGGAACGCGTGCTGGTAACGGCAGAATTTGCGCCAAAATTACCTGTTGGGCTACCTACTATTCCGGTTGATGTCGTCACGGAAGAGGAATTAACGGGTCTTGGCACCCTGACTACCAACAATACGGCCCTAGCCATTGCCCGTCTGCCCGCCGAAACGCCGCTGCAGTCGGCCACTCCCGGTCTGCTACTCGCCCTCGACCAAGTGCGCGACCCGGGCAACCTGGGCACCCTCATCCGCCTCGCCGATTGGTACGGGCTGCCAGGCGTAGTGCTCAGTGAAACCTGCGCCGACCCCTGGGCTCCTAAAACCGTAGCGGCCACCATGGGGTCGTTTACGCGGGTACCCGTCTGGCAGCGCGACTTACCAGCGTGGCTGGCTACCCTGCCCGCTCACTTGCCCGTCTTCGGGGCCGACTTGCACGGCGACAACGTGCACCACCTTACGCTCGCACCAGCCGGCGTGCTGGTCATGGGCAGCGAGTCGCATGGGCTTACACCGGAAGTGGAAGCGCGCCTTACGCAGCGTTTGCACATTCCTGGTCGGGGCCAGGCTGAGAGTTTGAACGTGGCTATATCTGCGGCCATTCTGCTGGATAACTTTTACCGACACGCATAAGAACAGCAGGGCTAACATGCAAAAAGAGGAGGTTGCTGTGCTGCTGGCAGTGAATGCGCAGTCAGTACAGCAACCTCCTCTTTGCCTGGGCACATCAGCCGCACTTAGTTCAGCAATGAGATTCCGAAGCTGAAGGTTTGGGCCTGAATGCCCCGGTTGTTCTGAAACAGGTCATTGAGGTTGTACTTCGCAAATAGGTCTAGTTTGCGGATACCAATAGTGCCTTGCAAACCATACTGGAAGTCTTCAAGGTTATAGCTGCCCCGGTCTTTGTCTTTGCGGGTACGGCCTTCTTCGCTGTACTTGATTTTGGTGTGCGAACCTAAACGGTACCCTACAAAACCACCAGCTCCGATTCGGAAGGCATCCCGTCCTTTCTTGTCTTGAAAATCGAGGGCCAACATCAGTGGCAGGTTGATAGTAGTAACAGCCAGCTTGCTTTTGTCTAAACTCAATTCTGGTTCGGAGCGCACTGTGGTTACATCATTGATGTTGACAAAGCGGGCGTTGTCGTCGAGCATGTAGTTGTTGAAGGCCAGTTCCGGGCCAGTCAGTAGGTGGAAGGGCGAGCCTTTCTGCCCTACCCGGATATCATAGTGCCAGTTCAAGCTGATGTAGCGGGAGCCAATGGGCTTAAGATCGGGCTCTGATTCGTTGAGGGGGGCGCTAACGTTTACTAGGGTGTTTAGTCCCAAGTCGATATCGAAGTCGCTGTGTACGGCGCGGTTGCGTCTTTCCTCCTGTTTGGCTTTACGCTTAGCCGTGGCTATAGAGTCATCTTTAGCGCTGCTACCCACATGAATGTCTACCCGGTCGCCGCCCTTGCCATCCGCATTTTCTTCCACCTTCACCCCGAACACGCGGCCCATGTTCACTTCCACTTTATCGCCGCTACGGGTGCTCTTGTTGCTGTCGTTCCGCATCGTGATGCGGATTTGCTCGGGCACTTGTTTGCCGGGCCGGTCTTTGGCAGGGTAAAACTCCATAGTCACCTGCTCGGACTTAGAGTTTTTACCGGCGGCTTCTGCCTGGCTGATGTAGGTGTCGAGCAGCAGTAGCAAAGAGTCGAGCTTGTAGGCCCGTAGTTCGCGTAGTTGCTGTTTGTTTTTCACGAAAAGCGTCATGGTAGCTTGGTTAGGCAACTTTACCACTATCGTATCATCGAGGTGGGTAGGGAAGGCAGGGCGAGCAAAGCAAGGCGAAGCCAGGGCTAGCAGCACGAAGGCAGCCAGCAGAGCGGAGAGGCGTTTCATGACAAGGGAAAATTAAAGTTGAATCACTTTGGTTAGCGTCCGGTTGCCCACGCGGGCCTGCACCGTTACAGTTTCGGGGAGCCCCGTTTCGGCTAGGCTCACCCGCTCCCCACGGACCGCATTGCGGGCCTGGCGCAGCAGGATACCTCCTAACCTGGGGCGGGAATTGCCTTCCGTATCTGCTGAAGCTACGGCCACGGTTTCCGCGCTGCGGTGCACTTCCACTTCAATGGGGCCAGTCGGAACCGATGGGGTAGCTGCTAGGGCTAGGGTTGTTGGCGGCTGAGAAGGAGCCAGCACCTCTACCTTGGGCGAAGAACGCTCCGGTTGCGCTTTCGGAGGGGTAGTAGCTAGTGCTTCGGGGGCCGTCATGGCGTTAAGAGATGGAGCGGTAGGAGTAGAGCGGACAGGTGAAGCGGCAAGTCGCTGTTGGGCCTTGGGGCGCGCACCTTCAGGCTGGCGAAGCGAAGCAGACGGTGCTTCAGTAGCGGCTGCTTTCGAGGGGGTAGATGCAAGGGCCGCGGGGACAGTTGCCTGCGGTGTGGCAGCTACCACCGATTTTTTTTCGGGCTGCATTGCGGCTGCAGCCGCTGCACCAGTAGTGCGTGCGGGCCGGGTGGTGCTGGTAGCTAGCGGGGCTGATGCCGTGCCTGCGCCAGGCGTGAGTTGCAGCCATAGCATGCCACTTACTAGCAGCAGGGCCACGGCCGCTGCCGCGGCCCACATCCAGAGTACAGGCCGCTTTTTGGCGGGCTGCAATTCTTCCTCAAGTTGGTTCCACAGGTAGGCCGGCGGGGTGGGAGCGTGCCCTTCGAGCCGGTCCCGGAACAGCTTATCAATATCTTCCGGTTGCATAGAGTTCTTTCGGTGAAGCGTTAGAAGAAGGGGTGGCCGTCTGGTTGGCGGCCAATAGGCGGCGCTGGAGCATGGCCCGCGCCTTACTGAGCTGCGACTTGCTGGTACCTTCCGAAATACCAAGCAGCTCGCCAATTTCGGGGTGGGTGAAGCCCTCCAGCGCGTAGAGGTTGAAAACGGTACGATAGCCGGCGGGCAGTTCAGCTAGCAGCGCCATCATGTCGGCGGCGTTGAGTTGGCTTTCCGCTTCGGCAGCAGTAGCCGGTACGTCGTAGGTTAGATCATCGATGGCCATGTGCAGAGGCTCTTTGCGGCGAAGCATGCCTAGCGCCTCGTTTACCATGATACGGCGAATCCAGCCTTCGAAGCTGCCTTCGTGCCGATATTGGCTTAAGGCTCGGAACATCTTGGTGAATCCGCTGAGTAATGCCTCTTCGGCATCTTCTCGGCGGCGTAGGTAGCGCAGGCATACCCCCAGCATCATACCCGCAAACCGCTCGTAGAGCAGCTTCTGGGCGCGGCCACTGCCTTGGCAGCAGGCGGCAATGAGGTCAGCATCAGTCACGGTTGGTTGGCCTAGAGTTCAGAACGATAGCAACGCATTTGGCAGGGTAGATGGCAATAGGCAAACAAGGGTTGCCTGGAAAGTAAAAAAGGTGTTCATTAATGGAGCTTGTTTGCCAGACAGCCGATAATACAGGCATAAACCGAAAGCAAAAGAGCAGCTTTATCCGACAATGGCCGGTAAAGCTGCTCTTCAAATAAAATAATTTAAAAAAATCTAAAGGCGCTTTTGCTGAGTGATTCGGCAACAAACCGCCTCTTTTCTGAAACAGAAGGGTATAGTTCTGTACTAAAAGTAGAAAAGATGGAGGTTATCCGCTGAAATCAATAAAAACAGCCCTATGTATGAATTTGCGGCTATTGGGCACCGTCCTGTGAGCTGAGAACTTGTTAAAGTTGGAGCGTGTTGCCCTAGTGTACTCCCGCTACGAGTTGGTAATCTCAGTTATCATCACGTACCATTCGCTATGGAACCTGAAGAAGAATTTCTCGACAACGCCTTTACAATGGCACACTACGCCAGGCAGGAAATCCAACAGTTTCTTACCTGGACCAATACGGGTACGCCGTATGGCCAAGCGGCTGCGGCTCTCTTATTGAAGCTCGACACCCTGGCGGCCGAAATAAAGGCCCTGAAGCAACAGTACGAAAGAAAATAGCTCCTGCATTTGCAGGAGCTATTTTCTTTAGAAAGCGTTTTCGTTACCTCTAACCGCTTGCCGAACTGTGAGGGCTACGATTTTCAGGTCTAACAAGAACGACCAGTTCCGGATATAATGGATGTCGGCGTTAACGCGTTTTTCCATTGCTGCGGTTTCTTTGGTTTCTCCGCGGTGGCCTTCTACCTGCGCCCAGCCCGTGATACCGGGTGTTACCTGATGACGCTCCATGAAGTTGGCAATAACACGGGAGTAGTCTTCGGTGTGGCGCAGCATGTGCGGCCGTGGCCCAACTACCGACATCTCGCCGCGCAGCACGTTGATAAACTGTGGTAGCTCATCAATGCTGGTTTTGCGCATGAAGGCGCCAAGCTTGGTGATGCGGCTATCATTGCGGCTGGCTTGCTTGTGGTCAGCGTCCGCGTTGATGCGCATGCTCCGGAACTTCAGGCAATAGAAGGGCTTGCCTCCTTTACCTGTACGGAGTTGCTTGAAGAAAACAGGTCCTCGAGAATCAGCTTTGATTAGCAATGCTATCAGCGGCACCAGCCAACTGAGGAGCAGTACAACAACAAGGGAGGCAAAGAATAAGTCGAAAGCCCGTTTTACAACGGCATTTACGCTACTTTTTGCTTGAGTGGAAGTGGTGTGGTGTGACATACCTTGACGCCTTTTGTGTACATACTTGCAGGACAGTGGGGCGGGTTTAGAGAGGGAGCGGCGAGTTGATTGTAACATTCTAGTAATTATTGTAAAGGTACATAGGTAGACCCTATTATAAAAGTCGATATGTATTATTCTTTGTTTTGTTACAATATTCCCGAGCCATTGTTAGGAAAGTGAAGATTATTATTATATTAAGTAGCCGGTTGTTCTCGAAACTTAATCCAGGGACCTAAACGCCACCCTGAAATAAAGGTTTCAAAATAATTAATCTCTTTTTAGTTAAATTTTTAAACGAACGTTTGTTAGTTTATGGCCCTGTTTTCATTACGGTGCGCGGCAACTGCACCTGTACTTTAGGATGTCAAGGGTTGTATCCTATAGGGATTCACCGGGGGAAATCGTTGTAACCGCTTTATGCAATCGGTTGCTATGAAATAGAAGGATGTTTAGTTCTAGCCGAATTTTACTGTATAAGTACAAGATAAATTCCTCCCTGCAGCCAACTGAGCCACAAAGAGGAATCCAATAATCCAGTTTTAACTACTATTCATTAGGTTGATTTAACTGTGTAAATCAACCGCCTTGCTGCTGTAAGAGCCTGAAATTAGTATTGGCCCACTGAAAGCATCACCAAGGTGCAGGCCTCTTCCGTTTGAATTCCACGCTCCTGCGCCATACGTTCCAACTCCGGATTTTCGGTGCCGGGATTGAAGATGATGCGTTTGGGCTGTAGATCCAGAATGTAGTCATACCAGGTGGGTTGATTCTGCGGTCCTACATATAAGGTTACTGTATCAACGGCCGGAGCGGCCGGCCGGTCAGTGTGAATATCAAGACCCGCAACCTGGCCTTTCCGGATACCTACTGGTACCACTTCGTGGCCGTGCTTTTGGAGTTGGTGGACTGCTCGGTAAGAATAGCGGGCCGGATTATCACTGGCACCTAGAACAAGGGTCTTTTTCATAGCAAAAGGAAATTAGGAGAAGCAGTGGGTGACTTTTTAGGGCTATACCTACGCAGGTAGCCACCAAACAGATCAGGAGGCAAAGATTTTTGCAACAGCCTCCGCACACCGTTCGCCATCCATAGCGGCCGAAACGATGCCCCCTGCGTAGCCGGCGCCTTCGCCGCAGGGAAATAAGCCGTGGATTTCGGGGTGTTCCAAGGTGTCTCGGTCGCGCGGAATACGAACCGGAGAAGAAGTGCGACTCTCCACCCCAACAATTTGAGCGGCGTTGGTGGCATAACCAGGGATTTTCTGCCCGAAATTGCGAAACCCTTGACGCAAGCGCTCCGCCAGTCCTGCCCCCAGGACCTCATCCATGGATACTGCCACGAGCCCAGGCTGGTAGCTGGTTTCCAGTAAGTCCGAGGAAACTTTATTCTTAAGGAAGTCGCCTAGGCGCTGGGCGGGGGCTACTTGCGTGTTGCCGGCTATCAGACAAGCCCGTTGCTCTATCTGCTCCTGTAGCCGCAGCCCGGCTAGCGGCCCGTACTGGCGCAGATCCATATCCTCTAGCTCGATGGCCGTAACGATACCCGAGTTGGCGAAACGAGAATCGCGGCGGCTGGGACTCATGCCATTCACCACCACTTCACCGGGCGCAGTAGCGGCGGGGACAATGAAGCCCCCCGGACACATGCAAAACGAAAACACGCCGCGTTGTTTGCCCTGCCACTGCGTCTGGTGCACCAATGAATAGGAAGCTGCTGGCAACTGGCCGCGGTCAGGTAGCCGGTACTGGGCCTGGTCGATAAGTTGCTGCTGATGCTCTACTCGCACGCCTAAAGCAAAGGGTTTGGCCTCGATGAGGACCCCACGACGGTGCAGCAACTCATAGATGTCGCGGGCAGAATGACCGGTAGCCAGGATAACGGCATAGGCTTCCAGTGCTTCGCCAGCGGCCGTAACCACTCCACGCAAGCGGTGGGTTTCCAGCAGCAGATCCGTTACGCGGGTATCGAAGCGCACTTCCCCTCCGGCCTGACGGATGCTTTCCCGTAGAGCCGCCACCACAGAGGGCAGCTTGTTGGTGCCAATATGAGGGTGAGCATCAACCAGAATGTCGGGAGTGGCCCCGTGTTGCACCAGTAAGCGCAGAATCCGGCCAACGTCGCCGCGTTTGGTAGCGCGCGTATAGAGCTTGCCGTCGGAGTAGGTGCCGGCGCCGCCTTCCCCGAAGCAGTAGTTGGAGTCGGGATTTACGAGGTGTTCTTTGTTGAGGGCCGCCAAGTCGCGGCGGCGGGTGCGCACATCCTTGCCTCGTTCCAGTACTATCGGCCGCACTCCTAGTTCAATGGCCCGTAGTGCCGCAAACAAGCCGGCCGGGCCAGCTCCCACAATCAAGACGGTGCGCTGAGCGTGGCGCACATCCGGATACTGAAACCAGGGTCCGAACAGGCCGACTGGCGGCGGGGTTTGGTAGATATCGGCGCGCAACCGTACCTGAGGTTGCCGGCCGCGGGCATCAATAGATCGTTTGCGCAGGTGCACAAAATCGGCTTGGCCGGGCGTGAGGCTGGCCGCTGCTAACAGGGCCCGATACCGTTTAAACTCATCATAGGCTACTGCCGGCGGCACTAGCACTTCCACTTCTTGCTTGAAATCAGACATAAAGACGGTGAAAGGTGGTTATCCTTTGAACCAGTAGAATCAGGGAGTACACAGCAAAGGTAAGACCTGCTGCCATCGTAACACCTTTCAACGGGTGAAAGTGCGCCGCAAACGACGAGCCCCGCCAGGCACTTTGCAGCAGCCAACGGGGCCCAGGTAGGAGGGAGTATTCAGTGAGGTAGCACTCCTAGAAGCAACAACGAGCTAGGTGGTGATTGCAACAACTGCCTAGGAGCTATTCGCTGAACGCCAGGGTATCGGTATCGTTGGATTTTTTGCGCGGCCAGAATTTCTCCATGGATTGGTTGAAGGTGCTCAGCACCTGAGCCCTAACTTCCCCGGAGCTGTTGCGCAGCAATTGGCCCAGCATATGCCGGTACATCTCCGTAGTAACTTCGAGCCCTTTGGCGCTTACAAGTCCGTGGTGGAGCAGGTCGCAGTTGGTTGCAACGGCGTTAGACATCGATTCAGTGAGCTGCTCACGGGCTTTGTCGGCCTCTTCAAATGATTTTTCCAAACGGGCGCTTAAGTCAGGGTGATACTGATGGTCCATCTTTCAACAGGCAAATGCAGCGGAGTTACTTCTGTACGGCCTTTCTAACTAAAGAGGAAGCAAAAAAGGTTCAGTATATAGCGCTATCGGGGAGCATCCAAAAATGTGCTGCGCAGTACTATTTGAATATAAAGTATTTGACTGTCAAGAAATGCGGCCGTTCACAATTTCTTATTCTGCCAGAATGCGCACAGGCCGCTTGTCCTGATCAATAGCAACGAAGGTAAATAGCCCGGAAACGGCTCGGTGACGCTCTTCGGAGTACATCTGTTCCACAAACAGCTCGACTTGCACTTGCAGGCTGGTATTGCCTACCCGTACAACGGTACCAATCAACTCCACAAGGCTGCCTCCGGGAATAGGATGCGTGAAGTCCACTTTGTCTGACGAAACCGTAACCATTTTGAGGCGGCTAAAACGGGTGGCCGTAATAAAAGCCACTTCGTCCATCATATGTAGAGTGGCGCCCCCAAAGAGGGTATCGTAGTGGTTGGTGGTGTTCGGAAAAACGGCTTTGAAGATGCGCGTTTCGGCGCGGGCAATTTTGTCGGTCAAAGACAAGGACATAAAAGAAGGGGGTTGACAAGGAACTGACTAACCCTTCGCTCAATTTGGCGGTAGCCTGCACCTTAAGTCTAGGTAGGTGAGAACAAGACATGCGGTAGCCTGTGCCACTCTACGGTGGCTGCTCACACAGCTTTTCAGCACCCAACAAGGACCTTTTTCGCGAAGGCAACCTTATCAACTCAGCGGAAGGCAGGTCTCCTGACTTGTAACGTTTTCACCTCCCTTCTCAGCCAGCTGGTGCCAGCCAATGGGTTTGCTAGGATGAAAACTCTTCGTTACTTACAGTAGCGCGACTGTCCGGGATTTACACCCGGTTCCCTTTTCATTTCGGTATTACCCGAAAACCTTTCGCCGTCTGAATTCAAATCGAACAAAGAACAACAAGGGGCAAAGGTAGGTTGTAAGCTCAACTTCCACCTGGTATAGGTGTTTGCGTCCGTCCGGTGGCCTCTCGAACAGGGGGCTGCATCATTAACACGGCGTTTCAAGCAGGGCCCCACCGCTGCGTGGCAGGTTATTTGCCTTGCGCTTGTCGGGCATACGTCTTTGTTTTGAAAATAGCGTCTGTGCCTATACTATCATGCTCTCGTTCACTTTTTCCCAACCCTTCCACATTACCGTCATGCGTAACCACACTTCTAAATTTCTGCTTGTTTTTGTTTGGCTGCTGTTACTCGGTAGTAACAGTGCCTTCGCCCAAACAAAAATGCCGGAAGACAAGTCCAAGCGTCCAAGCCCAATGGCTACCGTGGCGGGTCCTGGTTTCACTATCGAGTACAGCCGTCCTTCGATGAAGGGCCGCAAGATATTCGGTGAGCTAGAGCCCTACGGTAAGGTGTGGCGCACCGGTGCCAACGAGGCCACCACGTTCGAAGCCAAGCAAGCCGTCAAAATCAATGGTCAGGCGCTACCAGCCGGCACCTATGCATTGTTCACCATCCCCGGCGAGCAGGAGTGGACCATCATCTTCAATAAGACGGCCAAGCAGTGGGGCGCCTTTAAATACGATGAGAAGCAAGACGCGCTACGCGTGAAAGTGAAGCCAACTAAAACGGCGCAACCCGTTGAGCAGTTCACCATAGCCGCCGACAAAGCCGGCACCGTAACGATGGCCTGGGAAAACACGCAGGCTGCTTTCACTGTAAAGTAACAACCGCCGAAAATAGGCTAAACAACAGGGCCACCGTTTCTAGGAAACGGTGGCCCTGTTGTTTTATATACTGATCAACGCATACTAGGCTACCGTTTATACGTGTTGCCTTTCAGCAAGCCGTGGATGAGTTAATTGGCAATACCGACCGTAACCGGAATGGAAGCTCTCTCAGGTTCACTAGAGGCCTCTACTCTAAAATGCAGATGCAGACTTGGATTCCACCCCGTGTTGCCGCTACAGCCACTAGTCTCTTCCTAACCTGTTTGCTAGTCTGGTTGTGCTGTACTACTGTCCCGCCCAAAGCGCACGTGACACGCTACGCCCGTGGCTCGTCGCCTAGTACGCTTTCCACCCAGCCTTTTCCCCAGTCTTCCAATTCCTGAGCACTCCAGAGCTGGGGGTAGAAGATGCGGCGCTGGAACTTGGGAGGCAGGTACTTCTTCCAGTTGGTGCCGCCGGTGGCTGCTAATGCAGTAGGGTCCCGCTCCAGGTAGCGCACGGCCGACTTGAAGTGCATTAGGGGCCAATTCACATTCACGTTCACATCCAGTTGCTTGAGTTGGCGCAGCAAGCGCGGATGCTGCCGGTCTTCTTCAGGTAAGCGCTGCACCACGCTCCACACATTCCGGTCGCGGTAATGAGCGGCGTGGGTAGCGAGCTGCTGGGTGTATTTTTCTTCGAACTGAATGAGCGTTAAAGCTTTGACACCACTCTCTTCAATCGTTGCTCCAGCCTTCCAATAGATGCAGCCAAGCAACTCATCATGAGCGGCGGCCTCCCCGAGCAGCCGCCGTTTTTCTTTGTCCAGCAGGTTGTCGAGCGAGGTGCTAGCAATTTCAATCATGCGATACTGCACCGATTGAAAGCCCGAAGCAGGCATCAGGGACATTCGAAACTGCAGAAACTGCTGCTTGTCCATGCCATCCACCATCACATCAAACGAGTCGATCAGGTTCTCGAAGTAGCGGTTGATGCGGCCTACTCGTAGCACCACCTCTTGTAGGGTGGGGTGCTGCAATTCGCCTATCTGCTCGTACTCGCAAAGGCAGAGCTTGAAATAAAGCTCCGTAATCTGGTGGTACATGATAAAGATTCGCTCGTCGGGAATCTTGGTGAGTGGGCGTTGCAGGCTAAGTAGGGTATCGAGGTTGATGTAGTCCCAGTAGTTGATGTAGTCAGCGAAGTACAGCCCTTCCAGATAGGCGGCCAGGTCTTGGCCGTCGGCACTATACTTTTCCTGCAGCCGGCGTAGCTGGCTCCATACGGCTTCCGGAAACTCGTCTTGGGGGGTAGGCATGAGAAAAAATACGTGGGCGGCGTGGGTGATTACGGCACAAAGAACGAAAAAGCCAACGAATCGGCGAGGCCCGGGCAACCCCAGCAGGCTACGCAGCATCTATCCTACAGACAGCATGTTCCCGGGTGCTGCCGCTGGAAAATGCACCGGTTGTTTGTCCCTTGGTATCCCCGTCGAATCTGATACCTTTACCCTGTCTTATGGCTGAGAAAAGCAGTATTTTCGACATGATTGGACCGGTCATGATCGGGCCCAGTTCCTCGCACACGGCGGGCGTGGTGCGCATTGCCCGCGCCGCAATCCGTATTCTGGGTAGCGTACCGACCCACGCTACCATCACGTTCTACAATTCCTTTGCCCGCACCTACGAAGGGCACGGCTCCGACCGCGCCATTGTGGCGGGCCTGCTGGGCATGACCACCGACGACGTGCGCATCCGCGAAGCCTTCGATCATGCGCGGGAAGCCGGCTTGCAGTACACGTTTCAGGGCGTAGGCAACGCGTCTACGATGCACCCCAACACCATTAAAGTGCAGTTGCGCGATGAGCGTACTGGCCACGTCGTGGAGGTAGTAGGCCAAAGCCGCGGGGGCGGCGTCATCCGCATTGTGGAGGTAGACGGCTTCCCGTCCGACTTCTCTGGCAGCCTGCACACGCTCATTCTTGATGCCGACGATGCCAAGGGCTCTATTGCCTTCATTGCCTCCGTCATTGCGCACGACGACTGCAACATTGCCACGATGCTGGTATCACGCAAGGGAAAAAACGACGTAGCTCGGCAGTTCATTGAGATGGATTCCAGCATCAAAGATGTGACGCTGGCCTACCTGCGCCAGTTGAGCTGGGTGCACCGCGTGACCTATATTCCAACCATAGATTAGCTGCTGCATGGCATGGCCTCGGATGTAGACCTGCCTTCACCTCTGCCTTCCAAGACCTTATTACTTCAAGCTGTCAAGATGAAATCAACTGCTACGCTGACCCGTTTGCTGGCTCTGGTAGGGACCACTACGCTGCTAACGCACGTAGTTCAGCCCGTGTTGGCCCAAACTACCCCGCCGGCCCAGCCGCCCGCCGGCACGTTAGCCCAGCCAACTGCGGTTGCTGGCGCACCATTCACGCTGCAAAGTGCTGTCAATTATGCCCTGGAGCACAACTTGACGGTTCGGCAGTCGCAGTTGAATGCAGAGGCCAGCAAAGTGACGCAGCGGGCGGGGCGGGGGGCCTTGCTACCTACTTTCAACCTAAGCGGTAGCCAAACCTGGAACTACGGTACTGGTCTGGATCCTCTGACCAACGACTTCGTTAGTCAAACTATTCGCTCCAACAACTTCTCGGCCTTCTCGCAGGTTACGCTCTTTTCGGGGTTCCAGCTGCGCAACACTGTGAAGCGGAACGCCCTGGACTTGCAGGCTAGCCAAGGCGATGTAGAGAAGGCGCGCAACGATTTGTCGTTGAATGTGGCCTCTGCCTACTTGCAGCTACTGTTGTCGGAGGAGTTGATTCGTACCAACCAAACTCGGCTTAACAGCACCCAGCAGCAGGTGGAGCGTACCCGCAAGCTGCTCAAAGCTGGCTCGGTGCCGGAAAGCAACCTGCTCGACAGCCAGGCCCAATTGGCTTCCGATGAGCTAACGGTTATTACGGCTCAGAATCAGCGCGACTTGGCTCGTCTCACTCTGATTCAGTTGCTTAACCTAGATGCTGCCGGCGCGGCGGCTTTTCGCATTGACATGCCAGCTCTGGCTGACCCCGACGACCAAGCCGCTTACGATGCCGAGCCGAGTGCTATCTACGAAACAGCTTTGGGGCTACAGCCCGACGTAAAAGCGGCCGACCTGCGCGTGCGTTCCGCGCAAATGGGCGTGGATGTAGCGAAGGGCGCGTACCTGCCGCGGCTCACCTTTGCCGCTGGTGTGTTCACGGGTTTCTCGTCGTCGCGGCTGGCTCGCGTATTCAGCGGCGACTCCACCGAGGCGGTTCCTATTCCGGTCGTACGCCTCGACAACGGCCAGTTCACGGGCTTTGGGGTGCTGCAGCCTCGGCAGCCTCGGGTGGAGTTTTTGCCAGCGAAGTTCTCTAATCAATTGCAGGACAACATTGGCCGGCAGTTGCAATTCAATCTTAACATTCCTATTCTGAACGGTTTCCAGGCGCGTACCAATGTGCAGCGGGCCCAGGTAACCGCCCAACAAGCCGAACTGCAAGCCGAGCAAACCCGCCTGACGTTGCGGCAGAACATTCAGCAAGCGGCCGCCGATGCCCTTGCGGCTCAACGCCAGTTCACTTCCTCGAAGCGGCAGGTGGAAGCCCTGACGGCCGCCTACCGCAACGCGGAAATCCGCTTCAACAACGGCTTGCTGAACGGCACGGAGTTCAACATCGCCAAAAACAACCTGGCGGGTGCCGAATCGACGATGATTCAGAATAAATACCAGTTTATTTTCCGCCGTAAGGTGCTGGATTTCTATCAGGGCCGCCCACTTGCACTTTAGGATAGCTGATTAACTGAGCCGCTGAGTACTTTTGCTTGAACGCTGCTTTGTTATTCTCCACTCTCTCTTTAGTCACTCAGTTTTGCTTTCATGAAGAACAACCGCTTACTCTATATTCTGCTGGGCCTTGTCTTGGTGCTTGTTGTCGGCTTTATGGTGGGCAAAAAGCAGGGCTGGATAGGTAAGCCAGCCGGTACGGAGGTAACGGCCGCCAAGGCCACCACGGTCAACATTGTGGAGCAGGTTAGTGCCTCAGGCAAGGTGCAGCCCGAAACAGAAGTGAAAATCTCGCCCGACGTATCGGGGGAGATTATTCAGTTGTATGTGCAGGAAGGAGATTCGGTGAAGAAGGGCCAACTGCTGCTCCGCATTCGTCCCGATAACTACCAGGCCATGGTCAACCAGCAGTCGGCGGCGGTGAACTCGCAGCGGGCCAACGTAGGCCAGACCCAGGCCCGGCTACAACAGCTGATTGCCAATGCCAAACAAACCGAGCTAACGTACCGCCGCAATGCGTCGCTCTACAAGCAGAAGGTGATTTCGCAGGCAGATTATGAGGCGGCGAAAGCAGCCTACGAAGCGTCGCAGGAAGAGCTAAACAGTGCGCGGCAGAGTATCCGGGCCGCGCAAAGCAACGTACAGAGCGCCCAGGCCGGGTTGGAAGAAGCCCGCCGCAACCTCGACAAAACCACCATTTACGCGCCCGTAAGTGGCACTGTAAGCAAGCTCAACGTGGAGAAAGGCGAGCGGGTAGTAGGTACGTCGCAGATGGCGGGTACCGAAATCATGCGCATCGCCAACCTGAACTCCATGGAAGTGCGGGTCAACGTGAATGAAAACGACATCATCAACGTGCAGCTCGGCGACTCAGCCATCGTGGAAGTGGATTCATATGCCAGCAAGGACGAGAAGTTTCGCGGCCTCGTAACCAGCATTGCCAATACCGCCAAAGACGCCCTGACGGCTGAAGCAGTTACCGAATTCGAAGTGCGCATCCGGTTGCTGCCGGACTCGTATCGGCACTTGCTGCGCACCACCAACGGGCGCACCGTGGTGCCGTTCCGGCCCGGTATGACGGCCTCCGTAGACGTTATTACCAACCGCAAAACGGGCGTGTTGAGTGTACCTCTCGCGGCCGTCACCACCCGTTCGGATAGCGCCATGACCGAGAGTAAAGACTCTAATAAGGCGCCGGGTGTACGGGTGAGCCGGGGGGGCGCGGCCAACGAAGCAACTCCAACTCCCAAGGCGGCGGCCGTGCAGGAAGTGGTGTTCGTGATTAAAAACGGCAAAGCGGTGATGACGCCCGTCAAAACCGGTATCAGCGACTTCCAGAACATCGAGATTCTAAGTGGCTTGCAAGCGGGTGCTCAGGTGGTAAGCGGCCCCTTCCGGGCGGTTGCTAAGACCCTGAAAGATGATATGCCTGTTGTAATAAAGGACGCCAAAAGCCTCAACAAAGAGGCCTTGAAAGAAGGGCCGGAAGACAACAACTAGACTGCTGCCTAGGCAGTTCGCTTGAGTACAGCAGCGTATTGTTTGCTGAACCCAACTTGAAAGAAAAACAAGCCCTTGACGATTGATATGCGTCAAGGGCTTGTCTATTAAGGAAACTTCGCACATTTGAGGAGTAGGGCGTCTGGACCGGCTCCGGCCGCGCGGCGGCCCTATTCCTTGCCACCTGTTACCTGTTACCTAGTTGGAAAAAATAGCCATGCTCGGCGGCGGCTCCTGGGCCACTGCTCTCACCAAGATTTTGTCGGAAAACGGAGCCCGGGTAGGCTGGTGGCTGCGCTCGAAAGACGACGTGCAACACCTGCGCAGCACCCGGCACAATCCGCGCTACCTCTCGTCGGTAGCCCACGACTTAACCCGCGTCTTTCCTTCCACCGACTTGGAAGAGGTTGTGCGCGAAGCTGATTGGCTGGTGCTAGCCGTGCCGGCGGCTTTTGTGCAAGCCGTACTTGACAAGCTGGACCGCGACGCGCTGCGCAACAAGCGGATTATTTCGGCCATCAAGGGCATGATACCAGGCAAAAACGTGCTGGTAACCGACTACGTCGCTGAGCGGTTTCGGGTGCCGCACACGCAGATTGGGGTGGTAGCAGGGCCGTGCCATGCCGAGGAAGTGGCTTTTGAAAAGCAGAGCTACCTCACTATCGGCTCGCCTGATTCGGTGCTGGCCGAGGATTTCTGCCGCCTGCTGCGCAACCGCTACGTGAAAGCCAATCCCGCCCAGGACCTCGACGGCATCGAGTATTTCTCGGTGATGAAGAACATTATAGCGTTGACTGCTGGCATAGCGCACGGCCTTGGCTACGGCGACAATTTTCAGGCGGTGCTGGTGAGCAATGCCATCCAGGAAATGCGCCGTTTCGTGCACGCCCTCAACCCCCAACCCCGCGACCTATCCGGCTCCGCCTACCTCGGCGACTTGCTTGTAACGGCCTATTCGCAGTTTTCGCGTAACCGAGCTTTCGGCAATATGGTGGGCCGTGGCTACTCGGTGAAGTCGGCACAGTTGGAAATGAACATGATTGCCGAAGGATACTATGCCGTGAAAAGCATTTACGAGTTGAACCGCAAGCTGATGGTGCCCATGCCCATCACGTCGGCAGCCTATCATATTCTGTACGAGAAGATTTCGCCAGCCGTAGAGTTGGAACTGCTGAAAGAGAAGTTCAGGTAAAGTGCTCAGCTTTACATGCTATGTGGATTTCGATAAAAAATCAAGGAGATGCCGATTTCTTGATGCAGACATTCAGGGGCTTTCACGATAGCTGTATCAAGGAGCTAGCGATACAAAACCGTGAATTTGTGGACGAGCATCTAGCTATGCATTTTGACAATAAAACCTTTGTCAAAGTATTGTTTCAGAGTCAGTTTAAGGAGAATTCTGTTCTAGAAATGCTATTTGAAGATGTAGTAGATTTTAATTGGGTGCAGGATGAAAAGAGTTCTGATGTCACAGCTAGCCTGATTTTCGAAGCAGTCTGCCTTTGGGAGAATGATACACTGTATTGGGCTGAAAATATGGAGTGGCAAATAGATTCATCTAATAAAAACGATTACCGGTGGATTGCTGCTAAGCTATGCCACTGGCGCATTCTAGAAGCTGCTTTAGGTTCTGACACAATACTTTTTCAGCCTGCCGACTTGTAAAGGCGTATATCCGCTTGAAACAATCTCACCACGCCCTATGAGCACTTGGAGCTATTACACTTTCGACAACGACGCGGCGGCTGATTTCGCCGAGAGCTTCCTGGAAAATCCCAACGAGGCCGTGCTATATGAGGCGCTGGCTACGGCCGCCGAAGAAGAAGGCCAACTAGAAGCAGATGACGCTAGCGTGGCCTTGGCCGCCGCCGAAATAGTGGCTGCTATCCTAGGCAAGCCGGCCCAAGACTTGCCACCCGGCCTGATTCCGGCCATTGTGCACCTTGATGCCGATGGCGAGGATTTGCGCGAACTGGCCGAGCAGGCAGTGAAAGTAGTGCTGGAGAAGTCGGTGCTACAGGAACAGCGCGCAGCCGGCGACGAGTATAGCAACTGGCAAGGCCTGCAACAAAACCTGCTAACCCGCCTCCAAGACGCCGACGAAGAATGAACTGGCTCCAGCTAGCTGCCTGCGCCGCGCTGGGTATGGCGCTCTACAACCTGTTTATCAAAGCGGCATCCGGTCAAATCCACCAAATGGTGGGAGCAGTGGTGCTGCAAGTGGTAGCTGCCCTGATCGGTGTGGGACTCTTGCTGCTGCTCTACCTGCGTGGGACACTACCTGCTACTTTAGTTACTTCCCGAGGCATCACGCTGGCAGCCTTGGCGGGTGTGAGCATCGGCGTGGCCGAAATTCTGACGTTTGCCGTGTACGCGAAAGGAGCGCCAGCTGCTGTTGGTACGCCACTTATTGTAGGCGGCTCGGTGCTGCTGACAGCTCTATTAGGCGTATTGGTACTGCGCGAGGCGTTGGCTTGGCCGCAGGCGTTGGGGCTGCTGCTGGTTGTGGGCGGTATTGCGTTATTGTCGCGTGGGCATTGAATTAGGGCGGCAGTGAAGCTAGGAGGCGCTACCGCTTCGGTGGAAGCATTATTTCGCTGCTTTCTTGCTCCTTGCGGCTATAAATTACAACAAACTTGTTTTCATATACTGGGGTGTAGAAAGGAGGCTGCGCCCAAGTGGGTAAAGAGTCGCCGTCGCGGCCCTGAACGGTGTAATCATACTGCTGACCAGGAGCAGGAGAGGAATGCAGAAGCAGGGAGCGGTTTTCCTGCTGAGCATAATGCCTGAAAAACAGCTCATACGTAGGGGCAGCCAGTAAAACGCGTGTTTTGCCTTGGTTAGTGAGCCACGCATAGGCGGCTTGCATCTGCTGTTCTTCGCGCACTTCGTCTTGATGCGGGGCCAGTTGCCGCCGAAACTGGTACGCCCCATAGGCTCCCACTAACAGCAAGCTGAGTGCTAGTTGGTACTTGGCAGCAACACGAAGGCGAGTCAAAAGCGCAATGGCCACCAAGCTGCCCAGTACGCAGCCGAAATAGCTCATACAAAGCAGGGCCCGCGGCGGAACAAGTACTTGCTGCACGGCCATTAGGGGGATGGGCAGCAGTACAAGCAGCCAGGCTACTATTGCCAGAGCTTTGTTCGGCCGTGGTAGCAACCATACCAGTGCGGGGCCCAGAGCCATCAGGGCGCCACCCGCCACCATGCCAATGCGTCCGTTGCCGGCTAGCATATCGGCCAGAGAGCGTAAATACCGCAGGTATTGGTTCCAAAATACGGTATCTGCCATCGTGGCAACATAATGGTTGCCTACCAGTTGCTGCACCCCCGACACGCACAGCACCGGCAGATATAACAGGAGCGTAGTCAGGCCAACAATGCTGCCTGCTAGCACTAAATGCCCAATTTCCAACCAACGCCGCTGCCACACCAACCCCACTAATAGCCCACTACTCAAGGCTAAGAAGGGATAAAGAAATGTGGGAATAGTGTAGAACCCCAGGATGCTACTGGTCACGAATAGCACCCAGCCCAGCCGGCGGTAGGAAGCAACCTGCCATACTGCTAGCACAGCAAAAAAAGCCAGTATTAGCAGGGCAAGCTGAAGAAAGTACCCACGGCCCGCTACGGCGTAGTATAGTCCCAACGGCAGAAAACTGAACAGCCCCGTGGCTAAAGTAGCCACCCGAAAACCACTCCAGCGAATCAGTAGCAAGTAGCCTAGCAGAGTGCCTACCGCTGAGGCTACAAACGTGGGTAGGCGCATCACCAGTCGCACGTCGTGGGAGAACAAGGAGAGGGGCCAGCAGAGGAAGTTGAACAGCAGGTGGTTGTTGGGAATAGGATAGAAGCTGCTGATAGTCAAAAGGCCGGGCCGCACAAAATAATCGTAGGAGGCTACTTCATCGGTGTTGAGCACGTAATCCGTCAGGTACCAAACTCGCACCGACAGGAGCACAACTAGCAAGCCCCCGCCCACCAACTGCTGCAGCCTCGACAAGTGCCGCGCCGTGCCAAGCAGCGTTTTTACCGCTCGGTGTAGTTCCTGCCCAAGCAGGTGAGTGTCTTGGCGCACCGCCGCTATCCGGATGTACAGTAGAGCCAATAGCACGCCGCAGGCCGCGGCCGTTGCGAGAAGTCCGCCCTTTAGGAGTTGGTAAGCGGCGGGTGTAATCGCCAGGGGTAAGTGCTTGTAGCCCCCTTCGTGGTAGGTTTGGCGGCCCAGAGCCAGTACTTGCTGGTAGGAAGATGGCCCCAAAATCAAAAGCAGAAACAAACTGCCAAGCAACAGACACCAAAAAAGCAGAACTAGAAACCCGCGTAAAGTCATACCTCAGGAGCCTGGCACTCGATGAATGCGGACGTCGATGTTTTCAAATAGAACGGGGAGTGCGCTATCAGCTACTTCCCCGGCCTCCTTGTCGAGAAGCTGGAAGTCATAGTAACTCTCTGGTTGGGGCGCGGCATCAATAGCCAGAGGCCAATGGTCGGCTTGGCTGTAGAACAGCAGGTACAGTTGGTAGTGGGTGTGGGTGGTAAGCACCGCGTGGGCCCGTTGCAGGCGTAGCCAGCTATAGACTTGAGTTACGCGGGCATTACGGCCAGCTTCGAGGGTGGCGCGGTGCTGAAACGGCACAAGTACCACGGCAGCCCACAGCAGCACGGGTAGCACAACGGTCAGGGCCGGTTGCTGCCGCCATCGTTGGAGCGCCGGCAAAGAAAGCAACGCATCAAGTAGCAAGGCTCCGAGCAAGAACACGAAAAACATACGGAACGAAAGCACCCGGGCCGGCGGGTACACCCCCCGGAAAGCCAGCACCACATAAGGCAGCCAAAGCAAGCCAAGCAGCAGTTTAATCAGCGGCAGGCTGAAGTGGTTGGTGTATTTCGAGCGGGTTGCTCCATAGCCTGCGAGGCTAACCGCTAGTACAACCGGCAGCCCGATACTACCGAGGCCGGTCAGTTGGCCGTCAATGAGTGCTGGGTAGGGTAGCGCATTCAACTCGGCAGTGTGCCCGGCTCCGGGCGCTACATATGCGTTGCCAAGCAAAGCGGCGGGCCCCGATACCAGCAACACCGGGGTGTAGAGGAGCAAAGTAGCCAGCGCCACCAGCAGCCCCGCCATACCTAGCCGCACCAGTTGGTGCGGCTGGCGCCACATACTGGCTGCCAAACCCACGCCCAAACCCACAAAAACCAGTAGAAACGTAGGGATAGTGTAAAAGCCTACTACACTGGCTCCTACTAGGCTAGCCCAGGCCAACCGGGGGCGCGCAGAGCCATACACCAAAGCTAGTCCGGCCAAGAAAGCTAGCTGACTGCATACAGCCAGCAGAAAGTAGCCCCGCCCAACCACTGCCTGAAACAGCGCATACGGAAAAAAAGCAAACAGCCCCATGCTCAACGCCACCACCTGAAACGGCCAACGCCGGAGCAGCAGCAAGCCCACCACCATGGTGCCGACCATACTGATGAGGAAGGCGGGCCCGCGCATCACCCAGTAAAAATTGGTGCTAAGCAAGCTAAACACCCAGCAAACAGCACTGTACAGAATATGATTGTTGGGAATAGGGTAGAAGCTGGTAGCAGCCACTGCCCCTTCCCGAACGAAAGAGAAATACGTCACTAGCTCGTCGCCGTAGAGTGGGAAACGCAGCACGTAATAGCCGCGCACTACGAATAGCACGGCCAATAGAAGCAGCCCCGTTCGGCGCTCTGCAAGTGTCAACGCGTGCCACGGCGCTAGCACCGATGGTCCGGTCCGCCATTCCTGGCGCAAGGCAGCTAGTTCTTGATAGAGCGTGCCTTTCGTTTGTAACTGCCACGCCACTATACCAACCAGGCCCCCGAGCAATGCCAGCAACAGGTTTTTGGCTAGGGCGTAGCCAGCAGGTTCAAGCGGAATAACGAGGTATCGGAACGTACTGTCGTGGTAACGAGCGTGGCGCAGGTGCTCAATATCGGCGTAGCTGCTGAAACCGAAAACTAGGCCTAGCCCTAGCGTAAGTAGCAGGAGCAGCACCACGCCTACTGCCACAAAAAAGCGGTAGGACACGGAAGCACCTGCGGAGCTTAAGTTCATGCTACGGGTAGCCACTCGTTGCCGCCCAGCTTCACCAATTCGTCCCAAACGCGGTGCACGGGCAAGCCCATGACGTTGAAGTACGACCCCTCCAGGCGGGTCACGGCTACCATGCCAATCCAGTCTTGCGCGCCGTAGGCTCCTGCTTTATCCAGTGGTGTATATTTGTGTACGTAGTGTTCTATTTCTGAGCGGGATAAAGAACGGAAATAAACCCGGGTTTGGTCGGAGAAAACTACTTGCTGGCCGTCGCCGCGAAGCAGGCAAACGCCCGTGAATACGTCGTGGGCCCGGCCTTGCAGGCGAGTGAGCATCTGGATGGCCTCAGTTGCATCGGCTGGCTTGTTGAGGACATCGTTGTCGAGACAAACAATGGTATCGGCTGTGAGCACCACTTCCTCAGGGGCCAAGTCGGCGCGGTAGGCGCTGGCTTTGTGGGCCGCCAGGTATTCGGCTACTTCGGCTCGTTGCAAATGCGCCGGAAATGATTCGTCCACTTCCTGCAAGCGCACGGTGTAGGGCACTCCTAAATCAGTGAGGAGTTGGCGCCGCCGTGGCGAATTAGAGGCCAGAATTAACTTCATTGCTACGAATTGTTTTGGTGTCGACTGCCCGTGTTCGTTACAAAGCACTCCCGAAAACTGGTAGGGTACCTCACTTGCCAGCGCCCGCTAAAAACGGATGCGCCGTTTCTTCGGCGCGGATGCTGCTGAACAGGAAGCCGCCAATGGTTTTGGGGTAGAAGAACGTGGATTTGGGCGGCATCACGGCGCCAGAGTGGCAGACCCGCTCCACCTCGTCCATCGTTACCTCATTGGTGATGAGGGCGGCCCGGGCTTCGCCGTCGTCTACGCGCTTCAAACACTCCGAGAAGCTGCGCACGTACGCCACGCCCGGCCACTGCCGTTGGGCATCCGGCCCCACAATACCCAGCACCTTTTCAAGAACGAAAAAATGCAGCACCGTGAGGTCCAGCGCTTTCACTTCGGTGGTGGTGTCCCAGCTGAGTTGCGTGTGCACCTCGGGCCGGAGCCGAATCTTGTAAGCCTGTCCACTGCGCAAATACAACCCGAACGCCCATTGCTTGCCAGCAATTAGCTCCGGCAGGTCGTAGGCGTCTTCTTTGGGTAGAATCAGAAAGTACGCTTCCAGGCGGGCCAGCAATTCCGCATCGGTCAGGTCGCCGGGCAACTCGAGCAGGAGACGGTGGGTTGGGAGGATGCGCAGGTCGTCGGCGGCCGAGTTGGTGAGGTACATCAGGTGGTAGTTCCACCCTTCCTGGCCGGTGGAGTTTGGGTTGGCAGCCAGCTGGGCTTGGCGGTAGGCCAAAGAGCCTTCGTAGCGGTGGTGCCCATCCGCCAGAATCACCTGCCGCTGGGCCAGCGCCGCTTGGAACTGCTCGATAATGCGGCTATCCTGAATTACGGCCAGCACATCACGGGCTCCCTGGTAGTCTTCGGCCGTTTCGTAGAGCGGGTCGAGCATGGCCTCGTCCATCCACCGCTCCAACTCGAAGGCATCGTCGCGGTAGAGGCCGTGGGTGGCACTGCTTTGAAACTCGGTGCGCGCCAGCAGTTCTGCCCGGTCATTGACGGAAGAGGGCAACGTGTTTTCATGGCGCAACACCACGTTATCGGTCCAGGCGTAGGCCCGAATGTGGCACATGAAGCCCTTGCGGCAAAACTCGCGGCTGCTGCCGGGCAGCCGGAAATACTGGTAATACACGTAGATGCCCGGCAACTCGTCTTGGCGCAGAATGCCGGTTTCTTGCCATTCCTGCAAGCGCCGCAAAGCCTCACCGGCGGGGTCGTCGCCGCGTGGTACGGAGAGGTGGATGCTGTTGAGTGGATTGCGGTACAGCGCCTCGCGCTGCTTCTGCGACACCACGTCGAACAGGGGCGAAACGTACTCGTCGATGTGCTGGCTCAGAACCGGATTGTACCGCCAGCCACGCAAGGGTTGAATTTCAGCCAAATCGTAAGAAAGGTTTCGGGTTGTTGCTTTTCAGTTGACGTAGTGCTCGGTGGTGCCCCGTTCCTAATCAGCCAGCACAGCTAGGCTTGCCCCACCAGTTAGCGGAGGCCACCAACAAGCACACCAAGCTTGGATATATATTAAGGAGCCAGACGGCTCAGCCGCCAAACGTCGCCTTCCAGCTCGTACACGATTCGGTCGTGCAACCGGCTGGGGCGGCCTTGCCACAGTTCCAGGCGGTGGGGGCGTACGAGGTAGCCGCCCCAATGCGGTGGGCGTGGCAGTGGATTTTGGTCGGCAAAGTCGGCCGCTACGGCATGCTCCCGTGCCTCCAGTTCGTCCCGGTTGCCGATTATCTGGCTCTGGGGGGAGGCCCAGGCCCCAATTTGGCTGCCCCGCGGGCGGCTTTGGAAATACTCTGTTGACAACGCATCGGGCGCTTTTTCCACCCGGCCTTCCACCCGCACCTGCCGTTCCAGCCCCGGCCAGAAAAAAGTAAGTGCCGCCAGGGGCCGCTCCGCCAGGTCGCGGCCCTTGCGGGAATCGTAGTTGGTGTAGAACAGAAAAGCCGCGTCGTCGGGCAACCCCTTCAGCAGTACCACGCGTGCCGACGGCTGCCCGGTGGCATCCACGGTGGAAACCGTCATGGCCGTGGGTTCATCGAGCTGGGCCTGAATAGCTTCTTCCAGCCACACCCGAAACTGGGGAATAGCGGTGGGTAGTACGTCGGCTTCGGAAAGGGTACGTTGCGCGTAAGTTTTGCGCAAGTCGGCCAAGTGCGGGTCGAGCATGAATCAATTACGTAAGGTTGGTTGTTACACGGAACTTGCCACCAGGCCGTTTGGTACTGTATCTGGCGGCCAGCTGCCCTAGCAACTGGCCGCAAGGTAGCACAATGCGGGCAGGCTGGGAACCCCCGGCCGCCCGTCTCACGTACTGAATACGCGTGATGGCCTGCCCAAGACAAACGCAAGTTGCTTGCCGGCCGTCACTCATTGCTTACGACTAACTTCAATGCTATGCCTCGCCTCCGTTCTAGCAGTCTGCTGATTTCGCAGCCTTTCCTTGGTGATCCTAACTTTGAGCGTTCGGTGGTGTTGCTATGCCGCCACGACGAAGAAGACGGCTCCTTTGGGCTCGTGCTCAATCGCGCTTCCAACCTACAGCTAGCCGACGTGCTACAACTTCCTATCCCCGTCGATTCGGCAGTGGCCCAAATGCCCTTGTTTCTTGGCGGCCCCGTGCAGCCCGATACCCTGCACTACCTGCATCAGCGTCCGGACGTGCCCGAGGCTATTGCCCTCGGCCAGGACGTATATTGGGGTGGCGACTTCGCCGTGTTGCTCGGCTTGCTGCTTAGTGGCGACCTGGCTCCCGAATCGGTCCGCTTTTACGCCGGATACTCGGGATGGACTGCCGGACAACTAGCCGATGAAATCGGGGAGAATGTTTGGATAGTGCATCCGGATGCTGCCGGGAAAGTCTTTACTTTGGACAATGATGCTTTCTGGCAAGCTATTTTGCGAGAAAAAGGGGGCCGTTACCGCGCCCTGTCCAATTATCCCGTTGATCCGCGCCTGAACTAGTTTCTTCCTTCCTCCCTCTGTCGCCCGCCGACCGCCCCCCACCCGGGGTTGCGCCGGGCCATTTCCGCTGAACCCATGCTACCTGAAAACGACAACGCCACCCCCGCCAACTCTAACGATAACTCGGAAACGCCGATGAGCATCTTAGAGCGTCGTCTGGCTGAAATCCGTTCCCAGCAGGATCCCGCCGCTGCTACCCCCCCAGCGTCGCTGCCTACCACCGACATCACGGAGCGTCCCGGAACGGAAGTGCACCCGCCAGCAGGAGAGCCCAGCGGTGCGGGTACCGCCGAGACGCCGCCCGATGTAACGCCAAGCACTGCCGAAACGCAGGTGCCACCGCATGACCCATCGGTTTCCAACCCGCAAGCGCGGGCCGAAGACCACTATGGCCCCGACAACCCTGGTGTAGCTAGTGCACACCAAGTTGCCCCCACGCCAGAAAGTGGGCCTGATTCAATAGTAGCCGCTGAAACCGAAGTGCCTGCCGCCTCTACCTCGAACAGTGGTGTAGAGCCTGCGCAAACATCACCATCAGGTGTGGCTGCTGAGGCCGACGCCCTGACCGCTGCGCCCGATCAAACGGGTGGTGACAACAGCGAAGTGGCAGCGAAGAGCGAAGAATTCGCCACCGCTGACACACCCGACACCGAGCTGCCGGTGGAAGAGCTGCACGATGCGCTGGAAATCGATGATTTCCCCGAAGGTATTGCGCACTTGACCACTTCCACCCCTACGCCAGCTACCCCCGAAAATAGTGCCTCGGAAACAGAAGCAGGAGCGGAGGAAGAAGAGTTTGTGTCCGAAACGCCAACGGTTGACTTTCCTAGCCTCGACCTGCCGGCCCAGGCCACTCACTTGCTCACGCTGCTCCAGCGTCCTGATGCCCGCCAGAATCGGAAGCAAATCACGGACCTCTACCGCCAGTATGAAACGGGCATCAATGCGGACCGTGCTACGGCTCGCCAGCGTTTCACTGAAGGCGGTAGCGAAGGGGAAGACTTTACGTATGCCGGCCCTGAAGGGCACGCGGAAGTAAGCAAGTTGATGCAGGAGTTCCGCGAAAGCCGCGTGCGGGATGCCAAAGCCGAAGACGATCAGCGGGCCCGCAACCTCCTGCACAAGCAGCATTTGCTTTCGCAGTTACGCGGACTCGTGGAATCTGCGGAAACCAAGGACAGTTCGGCTCGCATCAAGGCACTGCAAAACGATTGGAAGGCCACTGGCCCCGTGCCGCAGAAAGACACCCAGGAACTGTGGAACAGCTATCATGCCCTGCTTGATATTTTCTACAACAACCGTGGACTGTTCTTTGAGATGAAAGAACTGGACCGCCGCCGCAACCTGGAAGCCAAAGAGGCGCTGATTACCCGGGCGGAAGGGTTGGCCCAGCAGTCAAGCATCAACAAGGCGCTTAACGATCTGCGCCAGTTGCACGAAGAATGGAAGCACATTGGACCCGTGCCGAACGAGCAACGGGAGGCACTATGGCAGCGGTTCTTGCAGGCGTCTGAGCAAGTACACAACCGCAAAAAGGAATTCTTGGATGTGCGTTCCACCCAGGAAAACGCCAACCTAACCCGTAAAACGGCTTTGCTGGAGCAACTGCTACCTTTCGGCGACTTCCACACGGAGCGCGTGAACGAGTGGCGCGCCAAAACTGATGAGCTGCAGAAGCTGAAAGAGGAGTGGGATGCCGCCGGCCTAGTGCCGCGCGACAAAGCCGACACTATGAACAAGCAGTTCTGGGGCGCCTACAAAGGCTTCTTCCAGCACAAAAACCAGTTTTTCAAGGCCCTCGACGAAGAGAAGAACACCAACCTCAAACGCAAGCTGGAACTGATTGACCAGGCGGAGGCCGCCTTGGCCAACCCAGATTGGGAGCAAGGGCGCGAAGTAGTTATCCGTTTACAGAAAGACTGGAAAACGATTGGCCGGGTGCCCGAGAAGCAGTCCGACAAAGTGTGGAACCGTTTCCGGACTGCCTGCGACGCCTTTTTCGACCGTAAAAACCAGGAGGTAAAGCAGCGCCAGGAGAAAGTACAGCAAGCCAGCCAAGCCCAGACTGGCTACCTCGACCAACTGGCCGCCAGCGTTGCCGGCTTATCCGTTGACGAGCCCGGTAGTTTGGAAGGTTTCCGCCAGCACGTGCAGGAGTGGCGCGATTTCGGCAGCGCCGAAAGCAACCCACGCGGCAACAACGAGCGAGCCGACGAGCGGTTCCAGTCTTTGATGGGCAAGTACCTTGATACGGTGCCGAACCTATCGTACGAAGACCGGTCCGAACTGCTGTTCAACCTGCAAGTGGAACGCCTGAAGTCCAGCCCCGATTCGCAACAGCAACTTTACAAGAAAGAGCAAGCCTTGCGTCGGGAAATCAACGAGTTGGAAAACGATATTTCCACCTTGCAAACCAATCTGGAGTTTTTCGCCCGCTCGAAGAATGCAGCGCAGCTTCGGCAGGAGTACCAAGGCCGTATCGATGAAGCCAACAACCGTATTGCAGCCCTGAAAAAGCAATTGCGCGTAATTCGCAGCTAGCTTTACAGAGCCACAACGTATAAGCAATGACGCATTTAGCCGATGGCTAGATGCGTCATTGCTTTTATACACGTAAGTGGGCGCTAACCTGTTATCAATAGATCAATTAAAAAATATAAATTAATACATATTTAAATCCAACAAACGAAGTGGTGCAGTATTTAGAAAGGCGGTACCCACGGTAGGAACGTGTTGCTTTCACCTGCTGCCTCTTCTCAGTAAGAATTTTTAATCTACCTATGCGCACTCTGTTCGATACTCCAGGGCTAACTATCATACACGACCCTGCCAACAAATGGCTGTTTGCTACGTGGCGTGGGGAACACGACGAAACTTCGTCGATGGCAGGGTGTGCTATGATTCTGAATAAAGTACGCCTCACGCACTGCACCGCAATTTTGAACGATAGTAGCCAGGTACTGGATGGCTGGAGTGAGATAGTGCGCTGGATTGCACTGGAGTTTTTCCATGCCCTAGCCGACAGTGGAGTAGTGGCTATTGCGTGGGTAACAGCCAAAGACTGGCCCGCTCGCACCGATATTGAACGGGTGCTGCTCTATACCACTCGTCCACTGGTTGACACCTTCAGCGAAACAGAATCAGCTTACTCCTGGCTGCTAAGTACCGCAACCAAAAAACCGTAGGAACACATTCCGTATGCTCGTGAATGGCTCTATTTCCAACCCTGGGACTCACTACTGCGTTTAAACGGCAGACAGTATTTTCCTGTAAAGGTTTTATTAGCGCTATTTCCTCTTGCATCATGATCCAATTCCGCATCAACACCCTATTGCTTGCCACCTCTCTGTTAGCCGGGGGGAGCACACTGGCTTTGTCTAGCTGCTCTTCCAACGACAAGAAAGAAGTGTCGCAAGAAGGCCAACGCGCCTACGACAACTTACAGGCGTACGTGACGGAAGCCGAAACTACGCCCGCCACCACAGTGCCTGATACCTTTGCCGCTCGTTTAGCTACTGTGCAGCGCTACGCCGCCGAGTTTGATACAGCACGGCAGGCAGAAATTCAGCGTTTGCAGGAGCGGTATAACCAAGCGCAGAGCGGTGCTACCGCAACAGCCAGCGTGGATACCACGGGTAGCATGATGGCCACCGCCGCTGCAAGTGCGCCTGTCGCGCCCGCCCCTGCAGGCGAAGCGCCTGCCAAACTATATAAGCCGACCAGCCCGGCGGCGGCCTTGACGGCGACCAACGCACGTGCCACCTACGAGGCCTTTGTGCAACGCGTAAAAGCCAACGAGGACAAGTATGAAATAGGTGACTGGCGCGTCATCAATGCCGAATGGCGGGCTCTTGATCAGAAATACGACCAGATCAAAGGCGACGTAAGCGGCAGCGACAAAGCCGAAATTGCCAAGGAGAAGCTGAAGTACGCCGCTTTCAAATCTTTCGACAAAACCGAGTCGCGCGCATCGCAGGTCGGTGACCTAGCCACTGGTGATAAAGCCGAAGCCAAAGCGAAAGGCGAAGGCGTGCAAGTGGAGCGCGCCGCCAAAAACACGGGTAGCGACGTGAAAAACGCCGGTAAAGAAATAGGCCAAGGAGCCGTGAAAGTTGGTAAAGGCGCTGCCGAAGTTGGCAAAGACGTCGGTCAAGGTGCCGTAAAAGCTGGTAAGAAAGTCGGAGGCGCGGTGAAAGATGTCTTCGATGGCAAGGATAACAAGCCAGCTGAGTAGCCGGATCTTATTGTAAATTAAAAAGCCGGTTTCCTGCAAAGGAAGCCGGCTTTTTGTTGTCTTTAGATAAAGTGTCTCGTGCCTTTTGCGCTAAATGAATACGCTATAAGTAGGCCGTTAGCTCACCGCCTCGTTTCTTTCTGAGGCTACTTGTCGAGCCACCATTCAACCACTATACAGCCGGCTAATACTAGACAAAAGAGGAAGGCCTGCGCCAACCGTAGATCGTGGCGAATTTGGGCGGGTGTCTTTTTCACTTCACTGCCAACTCGGCTAGCAAGGCCAAGGCAAATACCACACAAAAGAGTGCGGATAAGTATAATTCATCTCTTAAACTGTAGGGGGTAAAGTCTTTTTCCATCCGACAAATGTACAAACACACATTGAATAGTTCAATATAGTGTTGTGCATCACTTTTACAGTTTTTTCTCTGACGACTTACTTATGATTCTCGATCTAAGAGGTATTACCAGTAAACAAGCTCTACACGATCTATTCAAGGTTCTGCTCGGGTTTCCCTGATTGGTGTGGTGCCAGTTGGGATGCTTTTTGGGACTGCATCATCGCCATTGTAGAAATGCCAGAATAACTGACGTTAGACAAGTGGCAGGAATTTGCTCAAACTTGTCCGAAGGATATGGGTATTCTGCGTCAAGTGATCCAAGACTATGCGCAGGAGATGCCGAGTAAGCGCATCGTTTTGGGTAGTCAAGACTGATAAGCAGTGCTTGTTTCCGCTTGCGCAGCAGCCTGAGCCACTATGCCTGACCACAGCTTACTGTCTGTGCATCAACAAACGAAATTACTGATTCCCGTATATCCATGAAGTTACTTGACAACTCTTCTTCCACTCCACTCGCTTTTCGCTATGTTGAATTTTGGGACTGGTTTTCCCAACATGCCCACGCCTTCTTTCACACGGTAAAAGAACGCCACCGTATTAAGGAAGACTTCTTTAACCCACTATCTCTGGCGCTTGACCGCATCAAAGACGGGTTTTATTTCCAGACGGGAATGATGGATGATGATACCGCAGAGCTGGAGATTTCTGTGGAGGGTGCTATTGAGAATATCACGTTTGTAGAGGAACTCATCCAAGCTGCTCCCAGCTTGCCAGGCTGGAAGTTTACCGCCTTCAAGACGGCGACCCAGAGCAAGCACATAAGTATTAAGATGAGTGGGTTTGAGTTTAACACAAGTACCCTCACGTTCTACACTAATGATGAGCCAGAGTACCCCGACGAAATTAATCTCGTGGTTGTGCATCAAGACTATACTGAGGAGAACGAATCAACGATTTGGAACGGGACCCTTAATTTTTTAGATAACTACCTAGGTGAACTCGCATTTGCCACGACGATTGATCGAATAACTGTTATTGGGCCACAAGAAGCTGAACAGGAGCTTATTCCGCTTGAAAAGCTACACGACTTCCTGATCTGGCGGCAGAAAGAATTTGTTGAAAAGTATGAAGGGCTACGCCACCAAACCGAGGAAGATACCTACGCTACCTTCGATGCTGAACTAGAGAGTGGCAATCGGCTAGTGGCCATCATGAACACAGACTTGTTGGCCTGGGATGCCAAAGCGTCGCACCCCTGGGTGATGGTTGTGGGTATTCCTTACGATGGAGAATACAGTAATGGCATGCCTGACGACGAGACGTATGCCACACTGGATGAGCTGGAAGATGCCATCGTCTCGGAGTTGCCAGAGGGTGAGGGCTACTTGAATCTTGGCAGACAGACCGCCGATAGCCGGCGAGAAATCTATTTTGCCTGTCAAGACTTTCGAAAGCCGTCACAGGTGCTTTATCAAGTCCAAACTCACTATGCTCAAATTCTGGAGGTAACGTATGAGATTTACAAAGACAAATATTGGCAGTCGTTTAGGCGCTTTAACAGCTACTAATATTGACGGATCTAGCAGGAAAACCCCTTGTAAATCGTAGGTCTACAAGGGAGATAGGATCACCTTAAACTTGAGCTTGTCAGAGGCATCCTACTTCAGGCTATTTTTTCTAGGACACATAAGCACAACGTACTACGGCTCATTTACCCAGAATCAGCCATGCTACTACCGTCCCAAATACGCCTGCAATGACGACGGCCTTCAGTAACTTACCCGGCCCTTTCGACCATATAGAGCGCAGCCATCTGTCTCGTCGTAAAGTGCTTAACATGCTGTAATCTACGGTTATAGGAGCTGGGTTAACCTTCATAGCGAGGGGCTTGCTTGACAAGGTGATATAAGGGTGTCTTACAGCAATATAGATAATGCATTCTAGGTAACCTTAAAGCCGAGTTATTTTCGTTCAACTTATTCTTGGCTTAACACAGAAATATAGTAATTAAGTATCCTAATGCTATAGGGTTGGTAACAAGCCTCTTATCTTAGTAGCTTATCTCCAAACTGTGTTGGGGAAAGTCATGATACATCGATATGCTAGTAAACACACATGCTAAGAGCTTTTATAGAATTCCTGGCTTTACTAGCACGCTAATCAGGGGCGGTATGGTATTGCTGGTGGCCATATGGGCGTTGGCTCCTGCCGTTGGCTTGGCGCAAGTCAAACCTGCTGTGCCAGCTGCAAAAGCCAACCAGACGTCCCCCATGCAGCAAATGCTAGACTTGTCCCATCCCGGCCCAAACCATGCGTTGCTTGGTACTTTAGCTGGCACTTGGCACTTTCAAGATATGAAGCTCGCTTTCGTGCAAGGTACACTTAGCCGAAAACCGATCTATAATGGGCGCTTTTACATGGTTGAGATTATAGGCGGTCGTTTACAGGTTCCTGTTGGTGGGGGAAGGATGCAAGACGAAAGCTACCAGGGACTACAACTTGAAGGCTATGATAATGCACAACTCAAATTTGTGACGACCGCCATCAACAACCACATCGGTAGCAATACTGAACTGCAGACGGGCACGTACGATGTAGCAGCGAAAGCCTTGACGTACGAGTGGGACAGTGAATTAATTCAAGGTCAGCCAAAGCATAACCGTCGAGTGCTAAAAATGATAGACAGCAACCGCTATACGGAAGTGTACTACGATGTTCAGAATGGCAAGGCTACGCCGGTTCGAACACTTGAGTATACGCGCAGCAACTAACCATGCTTATCCAGTGGCCGACCCATTGAGGCACCAAAACGAAAACCCCTTGCAAATCGCTGATTTACAAGGGGTTTTAGCTATAGAGAGCCTCCTGCCGGGATCGAACCAGCGACCTACTGATTACAAGTCAGTTGCTCTACCAGCTGAGCTAAGGAGGCGTTCTGGTGGTGCAAAACTAAGTCAGTAAACCAGTTTTTCAAACCTATTTTCAAACTTTTCTCGCTAAAAAGAGGCAAGTGCCTATAATTCAGGACTTGAAAAAGCAGTTGCCTTCTCTTTTCTTTCTACTTACTACTCTTGTCTTATGGACGCCGCGTCTGCTACCCGCCTCAGTAAATTTCTCAGCTTGCACCTACGCCACAAGCCCGAGGCGTTGGGCTTATCGTTAGCCGAAGGCGGATGGGTAGGAGTAGAGGAGTTGTTAACCGCATTAACACGCCATGGGCAGCCACTTACGCGTGCTGAGTTAGAAGAACTAGTTGCTACGAGCGACAAGCAGCGGTTTGCTTTTGATGCCGCGGGTACTCGTATCCGGGCGCAACAAGGCCACAGTGTACCCGTCGATTTGGGCTTAATGCCTGCTTTGCCACCCGCTGAACTCTACCATGGCACCGTGCCCACCGCCTTGACTGCTATCTGGCGCGAAGGTCTTCGCAGCATGAAACGCCACCACGTGCACTTATCGCCGAACGTAGATACGGCGCGCCGAGTAGGAAACAGACGCGGGCCAGCTGTGGTACTGGTGGTAGATGCGGCCGCATTGGCAGAGGCTGGGTTTGTGTTTTATGTATCAGGCAACGGGGTGTGGCTCACCGATCATGTTCCGCCAGAATACTTGCGTGAGTTGTAAGGTTTGCAGGCAGGAAAAGGAGAGAAGGCGCCAGTTTCTCGTTCGGAAGTTGTTGCTTTGTGCGGCTGGCTTCTGGTTAAGCCGAGTTTTCGTTCATCTTGCTATCAAATACTGTGGATCTAGTTACCCGTACTGCTGATTTTGTTCGTGAAAAATTCTTGCATGAGGGCTCTGGCCACGATTGGGAACACATCCGTCGGGTGTGGCAGGTAGCACGCGCTCTTGCCCGCGATACGCCCCACGCCGACCCGCTTATCACCGAACTTGGTGCCCTGCTCCACGATGTTGCCGATTGGAAATTTCACGATGGAGACGAGGAGGCAGGTCCTCGGGCGTCCCGTACTTGGTTGGAGAGCCAGCACGCCGAGGAAAGCGTTATCCAATCTGTGGAAGCTATTATTCGTGAAATCAGTTTTAAAGGGCTTGGTGTAGCTACGCCCATGAGTACAGTGGAAGGCGAACTGGTGCAGGATGCCGACCGGCTCGACGCTATTGGCGCTATTGGGGTGGCGCGGGCTTTTGCGTACGGTGGCCACAAAGGCCGGCCCCTCCACGATGCATCTATTCCGCCGATGGTGCATGAGTCGTTTGAGAGCTACAAGAAAAATACAGCGCCAACCATCAATCATTTCTACGAGAAACTGCTGCACCTGCGCGAACGGCTACATACGCCTGCTGCCCGCCGGGTAGCGGAGGAGCGTCATGCGTTTATGGAAGTGTTCCTCGCTCAGTTTCTACGGGAGTGGGAAGGCCAAGACGTGAAATAGCCTTATTGGTTTCTTTTATTTTTGGCGCGCAAGTTCTGGCGTAGATTGTTGATCCAACGACCTACTTTGGTACGCTGCCGTGGTTTACGCCCTTGGCGGGCACTACTAGCTCGCCTGGCACTAGACGATTGAGCCGCCAAACCCGTTGCTGTTGGCTTTGGCGAAACCGCCTTCGGGGGTTCTGGAAGCGGCGCGGCGGATTTGGTCATGACCTTGATGCTTAGCCGACGATTGAGCGCCCGGCCAACGGGAGCAGCGTTGGAAGCCACCGCGTAGGCTTCACCGTATCCGATGGCTTGCAGACGACCCAAGGAAATGCCCTGTGCCGCCAATGCGCGCATGGCCGCTTGGGCACGGGCGTCACTTAAGTGGAGGTTTTTCAACCTGTCGCCACTACTGTCGCTGTAGCCGCCGAATAGAATGTGCGCCCGTGGGAATGTTTTCAGAATAGCGGCTAGGTTGCGCAGCTGTTGCTCAGACTCAGGGGTAAGCGTGGCTTCCCCTGATTTAAAGTACACCCGGTCCACATTGATCCAACCAACGGCCGGGTCCAGCGAATCAACTTGCTGCCGGGCATCAGCCAGAAATCGGTAGAGTTGGTATTCGGTGGAATTCATGCCTACGCGCTGGGTGCTACCGTCCGCCAGCGTGATGATGAGCGGCTGGCCCGTGTGATAGATGTACGTATCTGTAGCCGCATCATAATGACCGGAAGGAACTGGAGCGCCCGTGTCGGTGGCGCCGTTTGGCTGGCTCGCAGCGGCGTTAGCAGTGTAGGTCACCGGAGTGTCTTCTGCCAGAGAGGGAGTGGAGTAATTGGGTACGCCCCAGGTGAAGAAGCCATAGGCCAGAAGCAGCACAGGTAAAACCAGCAATGCCCATTTCCACCTGCCTAGTCGGGCCAGGCCTGCTTTAGTGCGCTGCTGGGGTACAAAGATGCTGCCGCCTCCTACTGTGTCCCAGTTGCCGGCGCCCGCTTCAAACTTGGGGGCGTTTGCCATAACGGGTGGTGGGAGAGACCGGCGTGAAGAAGGGGGAGGGGGTACCGGGCTGGGCTGCGCGGGTGTTGCTACGGGTGGGGTCGGCTGATTGTGGGTTTGCAACCAACCACTGAGAGAGGCAGCGTCAAGCGTGTGAGTGGTTGCATAGTGGCCGAGAGTCCCCAATACAGCGGCCACTGCCACTTCTATCAACTGGGCATACGAGGCTGTAGGGACCCCAGACTGCACGGCCAGGCGAAAGGTGGTTGATTCGTACGCGTCGTGGAGTAGGTTCTGCAAGAGCAGTACCCCGCGTCCGTTCCACTCAGTGCTAGCCAGGGTGTCAAGCTGCGTTAGGGGCTTTGTAGTTTGCGCTTGTTGCACCAGGTTCCATACGGCTTCCAGGCCGTTGTGCCGGGCGGCTCGGTCAGCGAGGGCACGCACCACCAAGGGAACTAGGGTAGCCATTCCCTTCTCCACTAGCGTGCGGTCTTTGCTTACCAGGGTGGCCAATTGGCTGATATGCTCTGGTTTCAGGCAGTCATTGACCGCTTCAACTACTGTCTTATCCGGCTTCATGGCAGTGCCTGTTTTCAATTAAATGTAGTTTTTATAGCATCTTGCGCATAAGCACTAGCACGAATACCATAAACCATACCAGCTAGCTTGAGCCCATTCCCGTGCTACTTATAACGGGCGTTATACGTTGTGTTGAACCCATGACTTCAATGGTAGTAGTAGGAAAAGGGTTAACGTAGGACAATACGTAATAACAGGTAGAGTGTTTGTCTAGCGTCGGGTAGGTGTTGCCTTCTGAATAGGTTGGGTTGAGGTCGTGAAGAGCTGGAGTGCAGATTAAGCGGCTGGTCTGGCTGGCAACCGGTAACTGAATATCTTTACCCCATGAAATTCCGTTTCCTCTTCCTGCAGCGGTGGTGGCCACTGCTTGTGCTCCTCGCCGTAGCCTCCTGCCGATCTTGTCCCATTGTATCCTGTCACACGCGTAAGGTGCATTTCCATGATGGGGTGAAGTACCGAGGGCAGCCTATTTTCAAGAAGCAGAACCCTGCCATCGGCGAAAAAATCAAGACTTACAACCCCAAAGCAGGCAAGCATAAGGCCGATAAAAGCAGGTCCATCCGCTGAGGTAGTAGCGGAGCTTTCAGGCTATCTAAATCCGGGTAGAATCTAGGAAAAACAGGGTTTTTTACCTATCTTGCAGGCTTAACGCAACCATCATTTCACGGTGCCGGAACTCCCTCACAAGCAGCCCTCCGGCCGACTAAGTTCTCCCTATGGCGGAAGGCGAAAAGATCATTCCGATCAACATCGAAGACGAGATGCGCGGCGCCTACATCGATTACTCGATGTCGGTTATCATCTCCCGGGCATTGCCCGACGTACGCGACGGCCTCAAACCAGTGCACCGGCGTGTGCTCTATGGTATGAGCGAGCTGGGCGTATCCTACAACAAATCCTATAAGAAAAGCGCCCGTATCGTGGGCGAGGTACTCGGTAAGTATCACCCCCACGGTGACTCCTCCGTGTACGACACCATGGTGCGCATGGCCCAAGATTGGAGCCTGCGCTACCCGCTCGTGGACGGCCAGGGTAACTTCGGCTCCGTCGACGGCGATTCGCCGGCAGCTATGCGTTACACCGAGGCCCGCCTCAAGCGCCTGGCCGACGAAATGCTCGGTGACTTAGACAAGGAGACGGTTGATTTTCAACCCAACTTCGATGACTCGCTGGAAGAGCCCAGCGTAATGCCCTCGAAGTTTCCTAACCTGCTGGTCAACGGTACGACGGGTATTGCCGTGGGTATGGCTACCAACATGCCACCCCACAACATGACGGAAGTCGTGAATGGCATTGTAGCCTACCTCGACAATTCCGAGGTTACCGTGGCCGAGCTGATGGAGCATATCACCGCGCCGGACTTCCCGACAGGTGGCACCATCTACGGCTACGAAGGCGTAAAGCAAGCCTTTGAAACCGGCCGCGGCCGGGTGGTAGTGCGAGCAAAAGCGCACGTAGAAACCATGGACAGCGGCAAAGAGCAGATTGTAGTCACCGAAATTCCCTACATGGTGAATAAGGCGTCGATGATCGAGAAGACGGCCGCCCTGATCAACGAGAAGCGCATCGAAGGCATTGCTGACCTGCGCGACGAGTCGGACCGAGACGGGATGCGCATTGTGTACGTGCTTAAGCGCGACGCTATGCCTAACGTGGTGCTCAACCAGCTCTATCGCTACACGCAGTTGCAATCCTCGTTCGGGGTAAACAACGTGTGTTTGGTGAAAGGGCGTCCGATGACGCTTAACCTCAAGGAGCTGATCCATTACTTCGTTGAGCACCGTGCCGACGTAGTAGTACGCCGTACCCGTTACGAACTGGCCGAAGCCCAGAAGCGGGCCCACATCTTGGAGGGTCTGCTTATCGCGCTTGACCACCTAGACGAGGTAATTGCGCTGATCCGCGGGTCCCGCGACGGCGAAGTAGCCCGTGCCCAACTCATCGAGCGGTTCTCGCTAAGTGAGATACAGGCCCGTGCTATCCTGGATATGCGTCTGCAGCGCCTCACGGGCCTGGAGCGCGACAAGATTGTGCAGGAGTACGACGAGCTTATGAAGCTTGTTGATTATCTGAAGTCGGTATTGGCCTCGGATGAGTTGCAGCGCAAGATCATCCGCGACGAGATGCTCGACATCCGGGAGCGGTATGGCGACAAGCGTCGGACCATGATTGAGTACGCCGGTGGCGACTTCTCCATGGAAGACATGATAGCCGACGAGAGCATGGTGATAACCATCTCCAATGACGGCTATATCAAGCGTACGGCGCTGGCGGAATACCGCACGCAGGGTCGGGGAGGAGTAGGGGCCCGGGGCGCCGGTTCCAAGCAGGACGACTTTACGGAGCACCTGTTTGTAGCCACCACCCACGAGTACTTGTTGTTCTTCACCGAACTTGGGCGGGTGTTTTGGTTGAAAGTGTACGAAGTACCGGAAGCCGGGAAAGCCGCTAAAGGCCGTCCGATTCAAAACCTCATCGAGATTCCACGTGAAGACAGTGTGCGTTCCGTGCTCAACGTGCGGGGCCTGCGCGACCCAGATTACCTGGAGAACACCTACCTGATGTTCTGCACCGAGCAGGGCACCGTCAAGAAAACGCCGCTTGAAGCGTATTCGCGTCCCCGGACGGCCGGTATCAACGCTATTACCATCAACGAAGGCGACCGTCTGCTTGACGTGCAGTTGACCAGCGGTAAGTCGGAGGTAGTGGTAGCGCTCCGCTCCGGTCGGGCTGTTCGTTTCCCCGAAGAGAAAGTGCGCTCCATGGGCCGCACGGCCGCCGGGGTACGGGGCATCACGCTCTCCGATGAAAACGACCGGGTAGTAGGGATGGTTTGCATTGCCAACGATAGCCAGGAAGAACTGCTAGTGGTTTCCGAGAACGGTTATGGTAAGCGTAGTCCGCTCGAAGAATACCGCATTACCAACCGCGGGGGTAAAGGTGTTCGGGCTATGAAGATCACCGACAAAACCGGCGCCTTGGTGACCATCAAGGCAGTTTCTGACACCGATGATTTGATGATTATCAACAAGTCGGGCATTACGCTGCGGATGAGCGTGGCGAAAGAGCTGCGTTCCATTGGTCGGGCCACCCAAGGTGTCCGCTTGATTCGCTTGAGTAATGGTGATGCTATTTCGTCGGTAGCCAAGGTAGCTGCCGAAGACGAAAAAGAACTAGCGGACGAGCTAGCCGTGGATGGCACTATCGTTGCTAACGGCGAAGGTAGCTCCGCTGTCGAGGCGTTGCCAGACGCTGCGGACTTAGATTCTCTCACTGATCCGGACACGCTTAGCGACAATTAAGCGTTGTTTTTAAGGTAACGGCAGGAGCGAGGCGTTGCACCTCTTCTCACGGAGCACAGCGTTGCTCCTGCCAGTACCAAAAGCTACACCGCCGGCAAGCTGAACTTCGCGCCGGCACTTCCTGTTTGTTCAGCATTTCCTTTCCACCTCATTCTTCACGCAAAACCCCCATGAAGAAGATTATCCTGACCCTTGTTGCAGCAGCAGCTTTAACTTCCGCTTCAGCTCAGAATTCGGCGGTCACCAACGCCATTTTGAACCAAAAGCAAGGCTTGCTCGACAAAGCTCGCACCGAGATTGACAAAGCCATTACCAACGAGAAGACCTCCACGAAAGCCAAAACTTGGTATACGCGGGGCGAAATCTACGATGCCATGACTAGCAACCCGATTTATGGCAAGTCATTGCAGCCCGGGGAAGGCACCAAGGTAGCGTACGATTCCTATAAGAAAGCCATCGAGCTTGACGGGAAAGATGGTGAGTTCGGTAAGCAAGCCACTGCCAAGCTCGACAACTTGTATGGGTTGGCCCTTAATGCAGGTGTAGAAAACTACAACGGCAAAAAGTACGACGAAGCGCTGAATGCTTACAAAATGGCGCAGCAAATCCGTCCGCAAGATACGACGGCCTACCTGTACGCGGCATATGCGGCGGAAGCCAAAGAGGATTTTGCTGCTGCCAAGCAGACGTATGCTCAGTTGCAGGGCATGAACTACAAGTCGCCCCAGATGTACGGGCGGATGTTGCAGATAGCGCGCCAAGAGAAAAACGAGCAGGAAGCCATGAAAGTGGTCGAGCAAGCATTGAAAGCATATCCCAACAACAAAAGCTTTATGCTGGAGGAGTTGAATATGTATCTGAGCGCTGGCCGTGGTAAAGAAGCTATTGCCAAGATTGAAAATGCTATTGCTGCTGACCCCAAGAACTCCAACCTGTATGCTGTGCTCGGTTCGATCTACGACCAAGACAAGCAGCCCGAAAAAGCATTGGCAGCATACCGCAAGGCCGTAGAAAACGACCCGAACAATTTCGACGCCAACTTCAACCTTGGTGTATACAATTACAACAAGGCGGCTGAACTGTATACTAGAGCCAGTAAGATGGATTTGGCAACGTATCAGAAGAGCGGTAAGAAGTTTGAAACGGAGGGGAAAAAGTTCTTCACTGATTCTGTGCCATACTTCGAGAAAGCACTGACTATTCAGCCTGATGACCGCGCAACCATTTCGTCACTTGGCAAAGTATACGCCAAACTCGGTCGCACATCAGATGCCGAGAAGATGAATGCTAAGCTCGACGGTTTGAAGAAGTAAGTTCTCCTCATTAGGAGGGGATAGAGCAACTAACCCGAAGCAGTCTAATAGCTTCGGGTTAGTTTTTAAAAGGTCTACTTAACATAATATAAATTATAAGACAAAAAGTAAGTTGAAACTTGGGAGCCTAAGTGCGCTTGTTATATGGCTATGATATGGTCTACCATACATATACTCAAATAGAGACTCCAATAAGATCTGAAGGTAGATATGGACTTGCATGGTTGCCTTACCTAAGGTGCATGCGGTATCTACTGAGTTGAATAGCTTAACGGGCTCAGCGGTATACTGAATATCCGCGCCGCGAAGAGCTATTTAGCTTTTGCAGGTGCTCACGTAATTTCTCGCTGAAGCAGTTCGATAATTCCGAGCTTCAGAATGCCTTTGATGGCTACATGAAAGCTGGACTTGCATGGATACTGGTTTAGCTAAAGCATGTAGTTCTTGGTTAAAAAAAACAACTCTATAAGCTGTACCCACTTAAAGACCGTTCATATTAAAGGATAATTATGTTAAGCTGTTCATACTCCATTTGCCCCAGTAGTATGCTGTAACGTTCAATACCCGTGGATAGACCTAGCTAGCCTTAACGCGTTGCTTTGTGTAAGACAAGCTTGCCTCAACATTGGCCTTTCTCTGGCTATTGGACAGGGCCCATAATTGAGCTGCGCCTCTCTCCTACTTTTCAGCTTGCTTGAAGCTCCTAAGGAAGCATGGTTTTAAGGCCGTAGGCTGATGCTGAGTGTAAAGTGTTAATCACTTGTCATAGATGAGAACTTGTTACTTGAATTAGATATGGGAACGTGTGAGCCTGATAATCGTCCCTCCCGCCCGGTCCCGGGCCTTAATTAGTGTGGTATATAATTGATATATGGACTGATGACATCTAAGGTGTAGAAAAAAATATTATAGATTGCCTATTTAAGCACAAAAAAGCACAAAAAGTATATTAAAGTATAACTTTTATTGACTTTTTTATACTTCATACTACTTTCACATACTTATTATTCTTATACTTGCCCTCCACTTGTAACTATATCCTTTTATGCCTAAAACCATAGACTACCCCCGGACGAGTTATCAAAGCGCTTGGGAGGTTTCAGAAGTTGTCGATGATACGGGAGGCAAATGTTCTTTAGAGACTTGTGCTCGTAAGCTCAATCGTAAAGTGAGTGGCTCTTTCAAAGCCATCCTTGGCTCTGCAGTTAAGTTTGGTCTGCTTACTAGCAAACGTGAGTTGCTTACTACAACCAACTTGTTTCGGCGTATCAAGCATGCGTATGACAAACAGGAAGAAACGCTGTACCATCGGGAAGCATTTCTCCACCCACCGCTGTTTACGCAGATATGCCGCAAGTTTCGCAACCGCGAGCTTCCCGTGCACATGTTCGACATCATGCTCATCAGAGAGTTTGGTGTAGAAGAGATAAATGCTCAAAACGTGGCCAAGTCATTCGTGGAAGGCGCCCGCATGACGGGCGTTATCGATGAGCGGAATGTCATTGCGGACATAGACCAGCTGGCTGCCCAACAAGGTCCGCGCCGTGAGCTAGCTAGTGGTGAGATGCCCCTCAACCTGTTTAAAGGTTCGGCCGCATCCAAGGCAGCTACTAATTCAGACTCGGGCTCCGAACCCTCGATAGCAGCACAGCCCAATTTAGCGGATTTGGACTCTGACTTAGATGACACCCCAGCATCTAGTACACCGCTAACTAGGCAGTTTGTGCCTTCAGCCCCTGTTGGGAGGTCTACTCCCCCCGAAGATTCCGACACAGACCCTATATCGGCGTTATTTGGACTTCATAGCTCTTCGTCTGGTACCACATCCAACCAAACCCGCCACCAGCCCATAACGCCCTCCCCTGAAGTATATAATAAAACAGCATCTAATACTCCCGCGCCAGAACCCTCCCCGACACCAACCGGAGCTGCTCCAGCTACCCCGGCTCCTCGCAAGGCGGCTGCACCTGTGCCGATTACTCCCCCCACTTCGGCGGGCCCTCCCAGCTTCATGATTCATATCAGCGGCCCGGGGCTGGACACTCAATTGCACATCCAGGACACCGACGACCTCGATATTGTCCGTATCCTGTTAGACAAAATCCGTAAGCAGCTTAGTTAATTAGTTGGCATACAATAACATAGAAAGGTCCGTCTGTAGTTATAGACGGACCTTTCTATGTTATTGTATGCCAAAAAGCTACTCTTCGCGGCGCACGCCTTGCGAAATGGTGCTGTGTCGCTGACGCAACACCTCGACAATATCTTCCAGAGACAAACCCGACGCGGTGAGCAACACCAACAAATGGTACAATAAATCTGCTGCTTCGCCCTTAAGGCCTTCTCGATTGCCAGCTACCGCGTCAATAACAGTTTCCACCGCCTCCTCTCCTACTTTTTGGGCCATTTTGGGCATGCCCTTCCGAAACAAGGAGGCCGTATACGACTTCGGTTCTTCATCAGGGAAGTGATACCGCCGTTGCACCAGCCGCTCCAGCTCCGCCACGAAGCTCACGGCCGGCGCCGGATATGCCGACTGCTTGGGCTGCTCGAAGCAGCTAGTCGTGCCCCGGTGGCAGGTAGGGCCGTCGGGGGTGGCCAAGATCAGCAGGGCATCCTGGTCGCAGTCGGGGTGCATGCTGACTACTGTGAGGTAGTTGCCGCTGGTTTCGCCTTTGGTCCAGAGCCGTTGCTTGGAGCGAGAAAAGAACGTGACCCGCCCCTCCTGCTTGGTTTTGTTAAGTGCTTCCTCATTCTGATAACCTAGCATCAGCACTTGTCCGGTTTGCGCATCCTGAACAATAACCGGCACGAGACCGTCGGGCATTTTGGCGAAATCCATATTCATTAGTCGTAATTGTCTGAAATCAACGCCTGCATCCAAGCAGCAACAAGAAAGCCCCTAAAGACGGACAGGGATACCGTCCTGGCGAAGGTGCTCTTTTAGTTCGCGGATACCGATTTCGCCGAAGTGAAAGATACTGGCCGCCAACCCCGCATCGGCGTGGGCTTGCTGAAACACATTGGTGAAGTCCTGCTTGGACCCCGCTCCTCCCGACGCCACTACGGGTACAGAAACAGCCCGGCTGACGGCCCCCGTAATATCAAGCGCGAAGCCTTCTTTGCAGCCGTCGTTGCTCATGCTGGTCAGCAAAATTTCCCCCGCGCCGCGGTCAGCGGCTTCCCGGCACCATTGCACCGCATCGAGGCCCGTATTGTGGGTGCCAGCCCGGGTATAAATCTGCCAGCCTTCGGGCTCATGGTACCGGGCATCAGCGGCTACCACAATGCATTGGGACCCGAACCGGCGCGCCAGCTCATCAATAAGCTCGGGCCGGGCTATAGCGGCCGAATTGATGCTGACCTTATCGGCCCCGTTCAGCAGCAAGGCCTCCACGTCTTTCACCGTCCCGATACCCCCACCCACCGTGAAAGGAATATCCAGTTCCCGGGCCACATCCCGCACCAGCGCCACCAGCGTAGCCCGCTTCTGATTGGTGGCCGTAATGTCGAGAAATACCAGTTCATCGGCTCCTTCGCGGGCATAGCGGGAAGCCAGGGCCACCGGGTCGCCGGCGTCACGCAAGCCTTCAAAGCGGACCCCTTTCACGGTGCGGCCATCTTTGACGTCGAGGCAGGGAATAATACGTTTGGTCAGCATGTTGCTTGGTTGTCGTTGTTGATTGATTGCTTTCGGTTTGCCTAGCGCAGTATCCGATGAGGAAACTCCCCTATGGGACACCCCACTCATCAGCCCCGAAAAACTTGTTTTTTACAGCCACGGCTGCAGTTCGGCCAGCGTGATAGTTCCTTCGTAGATAGCCTTACCAATAATGGCACCGTGCATCCCGATTTCTGCTAGCGCGGCCACATCCGCAATGGTCGTGACACCGCCACTAGCAATGAGTTGGGCAGCTGGCAGCACCTCGCGCAGCGTACGGTAGGTAGCCAGGGCCGGGCCTTGCAGCTTACCATCCTTGCTCACATCGGTACAGATGAAAGTGGTAGCACCCGCACCCAGGTACCCTTCCAGAAACTCCTGTAGCGTCCGTTCGCTTTGCTCGGCCCACGCATTAATGGAAATATGATTGTCGCGGAAGTCTGCCCCGACAATGATCTTATCGGCTCCAAACGACTGGAGCCACCCTCCTACTAGTTCGGGCTCCCGCACGGCAATGCTGCCAGCCGTTACCTGCGCGGCGCCGGCATCAAACGCTAGTCGAATAGCCTCTTCGCTCTGTAGGCCCCCGCCGTAGTCAATAACCAGCGACGTACTACGGGCAATACGCTCCAGAACCGGCAGATTCACCGGCTGCTTGGCCCGGGCCCCATCTAGATCCACCAGATGCAGCCGCTTCACTCCCTGCTGCTCGAAACGCTGGGCCACCGTAACCGGATCGGAATCGTAAGTGGTTTGCTGGGCGAAGTCGCCTTCCGTCAGACGGACGCACTGCCCGTTGATGAGGTCGATGGCGGGAATTATTTCCATGTGATGCTAATCGATTGTTGGTTGTTGAAGGGGTACTTACCTGCTGATGCTGCCTTGCTACTTCTGCGCTTGGCCCTATCAGCCAGCACCCCCTCACATCTTCAAAAAGTTTTCTAGGATACGGGTACCCACTGGGCCGCTCTTTTCAGTATGGAACTGCACGGCGTAGAAATTCTTGTGCTGAACGGCAGCACTGAAGGGCGCGGGATATGTGGCTTCCGCAATCGTGTAGTTTCCAACGGGCGCATAATAGCTGTGCACGAAGTACACGTAATCTTGTTCCTGCAAGCCAGCAAAGAGCGGCGACCGTAGCTGTTGCAACGTGTTCCACCCCATGTGCGGAACCTTGTGGTCTGGGCTAGCAGGAAAGCGCACCACATCGAAAGGTAAGATCCCAAGCAGATCGGCGTTATTCTCCTCGCTGTGCTGCCCCAGTAGCTGCATACCTAAACAGATACCCAAGAAGGGCTGCGTGAGCGTAGGTAGTAACTGATCGAGGCCTTGGGCCCGCAGTTCTTCCATTGCGGAAGCCGCTTCCCCTTCACCTGGGAACAAGATCTTATCGGCGCGCCGAATGGCGTCGTGGTTGGCCGTTAGAGTAGCCTGCACCCCTAACCGGTCGAGGGCGAAAAGTACTGACTGCACATTACCGCCTTTGTAATCAATTACTGCTATTTCCATACTGTACGTAAATGAATCAGATCGAAGTTTACCCATATGTATAAGTATATGGGTAAACTCGAAAAAACTTCTTTTCCTGCCCGTTTCTCCTTTCGTGTCTTCGGGTTGGAACCTTGTATTGAATACACAAACGAGCGGCACAATGGATTACTCATTTGTATATACATTTGGGTAACGTCTACAAAATGCCTTTGGTGCTGGGAATTTCCATCTTCCCGGCATCCCGCACCAGTGCCATCTTCATGGCTTTAGCTACCGCTTTAAAAATGGCTTCAATCTTATGGTGCTCATTGGTGCCCTCGGCTTTGATGTTCAGATTGCAACGCGCCGCATCAGAGAAGCTTTTAAAGAAATGGTAAAACATTTCGGTGGGCATATCCCCTATTCTCTCCCGCTTGAAATCTGCTTCCCACATCAGCCACGGCCGGCCCGAGAAATCGATTGCTGCTTGGGCCAGCACATCATCCATGGGTAGTAGAAATCCATAACGAGCCAACCCTCGCTTGTCGCCGAGCGCCTGGGTGAAGGCTTCCCCCAAGGCAATGGCTGTGTCCTCTATTGTATGGTGCTCGTCAATGTGAAGGTCGCCCTGCACTTGAATCTTCATGTCGACCCCCGAATGCTTGCTAAGCTGATCAAGCATATGATCAAAAAAGCCTAGTCCCGTGTGCATCTGCGGCCGGCCATTACCGTCCAGATTCAACTCGATGTGAATCTTGGTTTCGTTGGTGTCGCGTTGTACTACAGCGGTGCGAACAGGCAGCCGCAGGAATTGGTATATAGTTTCCCAGCTGGTTGTCGTCAAACTAGCCCGTTCGTCAGGGTCATTCCTAATAAGAATAGACTGGCATCCTATGTTTTGTGCCAACTCTACATCTGTGAGCCGATCCCCAATGACAAAAGAATTAGCCAAATCGTAACCGCTAGCCTCTCCCATATAATGTTGTAACATGCCAACACCGGGCTTACGCGTAGCCAAGTTTTCGTGGGGGAAACTACGGTCAATGTGCTCATGCACGAACTCCACCCCTTCCGAGCGCAGAATATCGAGCATCATGGTATGGGCTGGCCAGAAGGTATCTTCCGGAAAGCTTTCCGTACCCAGCCCATCTTGGTTGCTAACCAGTACTAGTTCGTAGTCGAGTTCCCGGGCAATGCGCGCGAGGCCGGTAATGGCGCCTGGTACAAACTGAAACTTCTCCCGGGTCAGGGCGTCAATCTGAAAGTCGATGGGGGGCTCAATCAGAATGGTGCCGTCGCGGTCGATGAAGAGAACTTTTTTCATGGAGTGCAAGATACCGCTGGGCTGCATAGCAAGCCCCGCAGGTGAGTTGATGAACGAGAAAGGTATAAAACTGAAGGCAAGGCTTTACTGGAGTGCGGGCAGCAAGGAACAAACGTAGTCGGTGTAGGCATCACCCACGGGCAACTCGTGATTGATGGCCAATCGGCGGCGGGTGCTTTCCACCACCTCCTGGCTGAACGGATTCACTCCAGACTTGGCGTATGCTTCCCAGTGGAGGCCCACTCCCCTCTTCTGCCAAGCCGGCAACTCGTTGTAGTTGATTCCCTGCCCGAAAAGTAAATCGTGCTTGGCGGCTACACTACGTCCTTTCACCTGAGCCGTGGCCTCCGCTACCGAGCAGCCTTGCTTGCGCAGCAGCCAGTAACAGTGCGCGCTAAGCGAGTTACGGCCCGCATCTTCCTGCCGCCATCGGAAATAGTCAACCACATCCTGTTGGCGGGGTAGTTGGGAAATCCGACAGTCGAACACGCCCACTGATCCTAAGAGCAAGGAAAAACGAGCGGAGGCTTCCCCCGCTAGTATAGAGGTGTACTTACGCAGCTTCCGACCAAAGGAATCTTCCTGCGGGTGCAGCAGCAAGGAAATTTCGTCGCTCTGCGTATAGCCGTACACCATGCGAAAGCCGCAGTCCAGCAACTGACGCGTGGTTTCCACCATGTAGTCCCGCATCTGGTTGTCAAAGGGAGCTTCAAACGGATGGGTTTCTTTGGTGAGGCGCGTGAAGCCGCGGCCGTCAAGCCGGGCCACTAGGTAGAGGCCTGGCAAAGCACAGTGGTCGTGGGCAGTTTCGAATACGCGCAGCCGCGCGTTAAGGTCAGTGAACTTCATCCTGCCAATCGTTGATTGCGAATTTCTGGTTGCCGAGCGGCTGTATGTAATAGAGTTGATCGAAGCCTTCGGCGCGGTTAGGCAACTCCAGCCGGTTGCGGGTGCCCCGGATACCACGCTCAGGAACCTGGCGCTCCAACGGACGTTGCTGATTGCGAACCAAGGCCTCGGCAGTAGCAGACTGAAAAAAGTAGCCGACTATCGTGAACCCCGCGGCGCGGGCAGGCTCTATGTAGATGGCTCGTTCGGCCCGGGTAGGATTGGTGTTGTCAATCACGCAGCGCATCTGGGTTTCCAGGCACAACTGCAACAGACGCCACTCCCGGTTGCGCGTGCGCAGCAGGTCCAGGCTGATGCGCACGTGCGAATGGAAAAACTGCTGCTGGTAGAAAGTGGACTTACCCGTGGCTTGAATCCCGCAGAACAGAACAAGCTGCATGTTGCTGGTTTTAGGAGGCCGACGGCTAATCTTGGTATGCGGCCAGCGCAGCCAGCAGGTGTTCGTTCTCGGCGGGCGTGCCCACGGTCAGGCGCAGCGTACCCACGCAGCCCGGCTGGGTGGTGCGGTTGCGAACAACAATGCCTTGTCCAAGCAGATAGTCATAGACGGCCGTGGCATCGGGGCGGAACCGTACCAGCAGAAAGTTGGCATCCGACGGGAACACTTCTTCCACAATAGCCAGCGACGGCAACCGCGCAGCCAGCCAGTGGCGGCCCTGGAGGAGTTGCTCGCGGAGCTGCTCGAAGTGCGGGGCATTGTGCAACGCCGTGAGGGCGTGCTGCTGGGTGGCTTCCGATATATTATAAGGAGGCTTGATCTTGTTGAGGTAGCGCACAATATCGGGTGCGGCGAAAGCCATGCCTAGACGCAAGCCCGCCAACCCCCACGCTTTCGAGAAGGTCTGCAACACCACTAGGTTGGGGAATTCAGCTAGGCGGGTGGTCCAGCTAGGCGCGGCGGCAAAATCGGCGTAGGCTTCATCTACCACTACTAGCCCGGAGAAACCTACCAGAATTTCCTCGATGGCCGCGGCGTGCAGCAAGTTGCCGGTCGGGTTGTTCGGCGAGCAGAGGAACACGAGCTTCGCTTTCGAGGCCAGCACCTGGGCTACAATATCCGGCGAGAGTTGGAAGTCAGCCGTGAGTGGCACCCGCTCAATGCCAACGTCGTTGAGGTTGGCGGCAACTTCGTACATGCCGTAGGTCGGGGGCAAGAGCAGAATGCTGTCTTGGCCGGGTGTACAAGTGAGCCGTACCAACAAGTCAATGGCTTCGTCGGAACCATTGCCGAGGAAGATGTGGGTGGGCTCCACTCCTTTTAATTCCGCCAACACGCGTTTCACGGCGTGCTGCTGCGGATCAGGGTAGCGGTTGAACTGGGCGGGACCCGTGCTACCGAGGCTGTTTTCGTTGGCATCGAGCATCACCCGGGCTTCGCCCTGAAACTCGTCGCGGGCCGAAGAATATGGTTTCATTACCCGAATGTTGGGGCGCACAAGGCTATCTAAATCAAACATGGTTTTCAACTGTCAAGCAACAACGAAGAAGTAAGGCAACGCAGCGGTGGACAAACCAGCCCGAAAACAAGAACGCAGCTACAGGGGCGGCAAGCGGATTCGGGCTGGTTTGTCCTAGCTGTGCACCGGGTTGCTAATTGCTGTTTGCTCGGCGTGGATGGAATCTAGGCGCAACGTGACGGCGCGGGCGTGGGCCTGCAAGCCTTCGGCTTCAGCCATTGTTTCCACTACCGGGCCCACGTGCAGCAGACCTTCGGTGTTGATACGCTGGAAGGTGATTTTCTTCAGGAACGAATCCAGCGAGACGCCGCTGTAGTTGCGGGCATAGCCGTTGGTCGGCAGCGTGTGGTTGGTACCCGACGCGTAGTCGCCGGCCGCCTCAGGCGTTAGGTGGCCGAGGAACACCGACCCGGCGCTGGTAACGCCCTCCCCCAATTGCTCGGGGTTGCGTACGGCCAAAATCAAGTGTTCGGGCGCGTACTGGTTGGAGAAGAACAGCATTTCCTCGGGAGTACGCAGCAGGATAGCACGGCTTTCCTCTAAAGCCTGCGCGGCTACCGCGGCCCGCGGCAGATCAGCCAACTGGCGGGCAACTTCCACTTGCGTTTGCTCGATAATCGTCATCGAGTCCGACAAAAGTATCACCTGCGAATCAGGGCCGTGCTCGGCTTGGCTCAGCAGGTCAGCGGCCACAAAGGCCGGATTAGCAGTTTCATCGGCAATAACGAGCACTTCCGAAGGACCGGCAGGCATGTCAATGGCGAGGCCATAGCGCGTAGCCAACTGCTTGGCGGCCGTTACGTAGCGGTTGCCGGGACCGAAGATCTTATCTACGCCCGGTACGCTTTCCGTGCCCCCACTCAGCGCGGCTATAGCTTGGGCGCCGCCCGCCTTGATGATGGTGCTGATGTTGAGCAACTGCGCCGTGAAGAGTATCACCGGATTCACCGTACCATCTTTCTGCGGCGGAGTGCACAGCACTACCTCCGGACAGGCCGCCAACCGCGCCGGCACACCTAGCATTAATAAGGTACTGAACAACGGCGCCGTACCGCCCGGAATGTAGAGGCCCACCCGCTGTACGGGCACTGCCCGCCGCCAGCATGTTACGCCCGGCATGGTTTCCACCCGCTTTTCTTCCTCGCGTTGGGTGGCGTGAAATTTCCAGATGTTGGCGTGGGCCTGCCGAATAGCGGTTTGTAGCTCTGACGGCACCTGCGCCACGGCCGCCTGAATTTCCTCGGCCGTTACGCGCAACCCCGCACGTACGTCGGCCCCGTCGAAGCGCTGAGTGTAGTCCACCAAAGCCGCGTCGCCCCGCTGGCGTACGTCCTCGAAAATTTGCTGCACCCGCAACTCGATATCCTGGGCTTGTTGGGCGGCAGCTCGCTCTTGCAGGGCTGCCCACTCCTGTTGGGCCGGGTATTGAAAGATTTGCATGAGGTAGTTGTTGATTGGTGAAGGTTGATTGGTGCTTGCTAAGGTGCTGATTGATGAAAGTTGCATACTCACTCACTATAAGGGAGTAACAATCAACAGCCCAACAACCAGCAATCAACTAATCATTTTCTCGATAGGCAGCACCAGGATGCCCTCGGCCCCAACTGCTTTCAGCTGGCCCGTGATGTGCCAGAAATCATCCTCATTCACCACCGACTGCACCGACACCCAGCCTTCCTCAGCCAACGCCGTGACCGTGGGGGATTTGATACCGGGCAGCAATGCTTTCACCGCGGCCAAAGAAGCCGTGGGCGCATTCAGCAGAATATACTTGTTGCGGCGAGCCCGGCGGACAGCCTGCATCCGGAACTGTAGTTGCTCGAGTAGCTCCCGCTTTTCCTCGTTCAGGTGTTGATTGGCAATTAATACTGCTTCCGAACGAAATACGGTTTCCACCTCCCGCAGGCCGTTGCCAAGCAACGTAGAGCCGCTGCTGACAATGTCGCAGATGGCCTCGGCCAACCCGATGCTGGGCGCAATTTCCACTGACCCGCTGATGGTATGCAGGTTGGCCTGTACGCCGTGCTCGGCCAGGTATTTGCCGAGGATGGCCGGGTACGAGGTGGCAATGTTCTTGTTTTGCAGGTCAGCTACGGAATCGTAGTGGGCGGCCCGCGCTACGGCCAGACTTAGGCGGCACTTACTGAAACCCAGCGGCTCCAACTCCAACTCCGGGTACCCCGCTTCCACCAACACGTTCTGACCCACAATGCCCAGGTCGGCCACCCCATCCTGTACGTAGCCCGGAATATCATCGTCGCGCAGGTACAGGATTTCGAGCGGGAAGTTAGTGGCTTCGGTTTTGAGCTTGTACGAGCTAGCAATAAAGCTGATACCGCACTCCCGAATCAGGTTCAGCGAGTCTTCGCTCAGGCGGCCTGACTTCTGGATGGCAAGACGAATCATAAAGGTTGGGGTGACAGGTGGGGAAGTGGTTGGTGAGAGGTTGATAACCGCACACGTGCTTCCAGGCGAGAAAAAGAGGGGAAGTGGCCGCGGCAAGACAAGCAACGACGAGTGGGGCCACCTTTTTGGGGTGACCGGGCCACCAGATCTGGTGAACCCAACGGGGCAATATGGTGCGTTATTCCTCTAAAAAGAGGAATGGTGGCCGTGCTCATGATGGAGTGCCGCGCGCAACCCCGCTGCTTCGCCAAGGGCGGAAGCAGCCACGGGGCTGATAAAGCAGAAAGTAGGCGCGGCAAAAGCAGGCATATACAACAAGGAATGGCGCAAAAGTACAAGCTCAGCTGACGAAACGAAATTTTTTTCAGAAAATCTTCGTAAGAAGCTGGACTTTTATCGAAGTACTCCGTTGCAACCTACTTCTGGCACTATTGTTTCTGGGGTTGGTTTCGCTCTGTCTCCAGCCAGGGCATCGTTTGCTCCGCTCTCCTACTCACCTGTTGCTACTGAATAGCTAGTATGCGTTGTTCTCTTTGCCGAATCCTACCTGTTGCAGGCTTGTTGCTGGGGCTGCTCCCACTGCCCGCCGCCGTGGCCCAAACCACTTCGCCCCCCTCGGCTCCAACCGAATCCTTGTTTCCGCTGCCCCAGCCCAGCCCCCATGTGGTGCTGCAGCACGCCATCGGACTTACGGATGTAACAGTTGATTACCACGCTCCAAGTGTTAAAAACCGTGTTATTTGGGAAGGCCTGGTTCCCTACAACCAAGTGTGGCGGGCAGGAGCCAATGAAAACACCATCATCACCTTCTCCGACTCGGTGCGGGTCAATGGCAAACTGCTGCCCGCTGGCAAGTACTCGTTCTATGTGATGCCCCGCTCCGACCAAGACTGGGAGCTTATTTTCAATAAGGTAACCACGCACTGGGGCGCGGAAGGCTACAACGAGCAGGACGATGTGCTGCGTCTTCCCGTAGTTCCGGAAACCTCTACTCATCACGAAACGCTGCTTTACTGGTTTTCCGACCTTACCACCACTAGCGCCCATCTCAACCTAAGCTGGGAAAAGAAAACCGTTAGCCTCTACCTCAACACCAACGCGCAGGCGCGCGTGCTAGCGGGCATCGAACAGGCCGTAGCCGCTCGTCCCAACGATTGGCAGCTGCTGGCACAAGCCGCCGAATATCTAGTGCGCAATAACCTCAGCGGCGAAAAAGCTCTTTCTTACATCAATGAGTCCATTCGCCTGCGTGATGTATATACCAACAATTGGATCAAAGCTCGGTTGTTGGCTTCCAAACTTGATTATGACACGGCCATCGTGTATGGCCGCAAGGCCATTAAGATGGGCGACAAAGACGATGCTTCTTTTCGCACCCAGTTGCCTACCATGCGCGTGGCCTTAATAGAATGGCAGTCTAAAGCGTACTAAAAACGGTCGATTTAACTGAATAAAGCCCTCTGGAAGCAACTGGAGGGCTTTTTATTTGCACGCCACTACTACCTTTCTACAAAACCAGGAAGCAACCTAGTACGCGCACGTATTGGGCTGAGAAAGCGCAGAATTACGAGTCACGACCAGTGCCGGCTTGTACCTACCCTTTGCTACCAGCACGTATACATTTCGCCGCGAGACGTAAGCGGCCCTTACTTCACGATTTTACCGCTATTTTTCAGTGCCTTTACGCCAGGCACCTTGTCTTCAATTGCCTTTTGGCGGACGTTTTCTCGAACCTGCCGTTGCGCCTTAGGTATACCGCCCCATTCACCCAACCACACTTGCATGAACAAACTAACGATTCGCAGCCTGCCCGAACTTGAACACTATGTTGGGCAGGAACTGGGCGTGTCCGATTACCACACCATCACCCAGCAGCAAATCAACAGCTTTGCCGCGGCCACTCTCGATTACCAGTGGATCCATGTGGATGCGGAACGAGCCGCTACCGAATCACCATTCAAATCCACCATCGCGCACGGTTACCTCACGGTTTCGTTGCTGCCCTACTTGTGGCACCAGATTCTTTCCATCGAGAACCTGAAAATGCAGGTGAATTATGAAATTGAAAGCTTACGCTTCAACCAGGCCGTAACGGTGGATAGTTCAGTGCGGCTGCGGGCCACGTTGTTGTCGGTGAAAAATCTTCGGGGCATTGCCAAGGCTCGTCTGGAAGTAACGCTGGAAATCAAGGACCAGTTGAAACCTGCCTACACCGGTATCATCACCTTCCTCTATCATTTTGAGGGGTAACTAGCAGAACCTATACAAGCATAGAGGCCGCCGGAGGTAAAGTAAAGCGTTTCATAGCTCACTTGACCTCCGGCGGCCTCGGCGTTGGCACGTAGCGCTACTTGCTGGCTGGCGCGGGCTGCTGCAACAACGGTTGCAGAATCGGCCAGATGGTGCGGGCTACGAGGCGGTGGCCCGCGGGTGTGGGATGAATGCCATCCTGCTGGTTGAGTTTGGTAACACCTCCTACTCCCTCCAACAGAAACGGAATCAAAACCAGCTGATTCTGGCGGGCCAGCTCTCCGTAGAGCGCCTTGAACTGGGTGGCATAGTCCACTCCGAGGTTGGGTGGGATTTGCATGCCCGCCAGCACAATCCGGGTTTGAGGACTGCGGCGGCGCACCGTATCAATAATAGCTTGCAGGTTCTTGCGAGTATCGGTGAGGGGTAAGCCCCGCAGGCCATCATTGCCGCCTAATTCCAGCACGAAGATAGATACGGGTTGGCGCAGCACCCAGCCCACCCGGCTACGGCCCCCAGCGGTGGTTTCGCCGCTCAGGCCGGCGTTGACAACGGTGTAGCCTAAGCCGGCAGAATCTATTTTCTGGCCAATTAAAGCCGGAAAAGCTTCTTCAGGCTCCACGCCGTAGCCGGCGGTAAGGCTGTTGCCGAAGAACAAGATGGTTTGCTTACCGGCGGGTGTGGGCGCAGCAGTGGTAGTTGGCGGCGTAGCCCCGGTGGCGGGAGCTTCGGCGGTTTTCGGCTCGGAGTTGCAACTAGCCAGCATCAGCAGGCAGCAACTAAACAGGGACAGGACAGGTTTCATGAGGGACGAAGCTACTTTGTTTGGTGTTTACGTAACAGCCCAAAGTATTGCATGGGTTATTTCGTCTGCTTATTCCAAACAATAAGCTCACCAGCCGGCTACTGCAACGTACTCCACCCTGACTTCCGCTGCTTGAAACATAATGTGGTAGTACCAGGCCCAACGTAGCCGTTAACACACCCTGGCTGCGCGGCGTGATGTTTTATGCAGCAGAGGCCTTAGAGTTGATATTTATTTCCTGATTCTTCATTTCCGCTACCGTAGCGGACGCAACCAGCTTGTTTGTGCTTAAAGTAGAAAATCTCACCAAATCTTATTCCAGCGGCGGCCGGTCGTTAACGGTGTTGGAATCCGTCAGTTTCGAGTTGCAGGCCCAGGACACTTTTGCCATCGTAGGGCCTTCGGGCAGCGGCAAAACCACCTTGTTAGGCTTGTGTGCCGGCCTGGACCGGGCCAGCTCAGGCAGTGTGTGGCTCAATGGCATTCAGCTCGACCACCTAAACGAAGACCAGCGGGCCGCGGTGCGCAACGAGCACGTGGGCTTCATCTTCCAGAACTTCCAGCTGCTGCCCACCCTTACGGCCCTTGAAAACGTGCTGGTACCGCTCGAGCTGCGCGGCGTCCGCAACGGTACCAAAACGGCGCAGGAACTCCTGGAGCGGGTTGGCCTGGCCGGGCGCGGGCACCACTACCCCACGCAGTTGTCGGGGGGTGAGCAGCAGCGTATATCCTTGGCTAGAGCGTTTGTGAACCGCCCTAAGATTCTGTTCGCCGATGAGCCCACCGGCAACCTCGATGCCGACACCAGCGCCCGGGTGGTCGAGCTGTTGTTTGAACTCAACCGGGAAGCCGGTACTACGCTTGTCCTCGTCACGCACGACCTGGAGTTGGCCGCTCGTACCCAACGCATTGTGCGCATCAAGGGGGGCGCCATGCTCTCTGACACGCGCACCGCTCCCGCTACTGTTGCTTCTACCACTGTATGAGTACCAGCCCGCTTCCTGCCACCAAGCCTGCACTCTCCTGGCTGTGGCGCATGGCCTGGCGCGACAGCCGCCGCAGCCGCTCCCGGCTCTTGCTGTTCGTGTCGGCCATTGTACTTGGTATTGCCGCGCTAGTGGGTATTCGGGGCTTTGGCGACAACCTGGCCCGTAGCATCGACGAGCAGGCGCGCGAACTGGTGGGCGCCGATCTGGTGCTTTCGGGCAGTCAGCCCTTTGACTCGACGCTGGCCCCAACACTGCGCAAGCTCGGCCGCGACCGGAGCGAGGAGGTGGCCTTTGCCTCCCTGGTTCAGTTTCCGAAGGGCCAAGGCGTACGTCTGGCGCAAATAAAGGCCCTGAGCGGCGCGTTTCCGTATTACGGTGAATGGCTCACGGAGCCTGTAGCGGCCGTGGCAGCGTTTCGGCAATCCATGACTTCGCGCGAACGGGTGGCCTTGGTAGATGACGCCCTGCTGGTGCAGTTTGCCGCCAAGCCCGGCGACTCTATTCGGGTGGGTAAGCTCACCTTTCGTATTGCGGGGCGGGTACGCAAAACGCCGGGCCAGTCGGGGTTTAGTGCAGCCGTGGCCCCTACTGTGTTTATTCCCAGCCAATATCTGCCTGAAACCGGGTTGATGCAGCGCGGCAGCCGGGTGCAGTACCGCACCTACTACCAGTTTGCGCCAGGCACCGATGTTGATGCCATCGTTAAGACGCTGGAAGCCCGCCTCGATAAAGTGAACATCAGCTCCGACACCGTGACGGAACGTAAGCGGCAGACCGGCCGCTCGTTCACCGACCTTACCCGGTTCCTGAACCTAGTGGCCTTTGTGGCGCTCCTGTTGGGTTGCGTAGGAGTAGCCAGCGCCGTGAGCTTGTATGTGCGCGAGAAAGTGGCGTCGGTGGCAGTGCTGCGGTGCTTGGGGGCCAGTGGCAGCCAAGCCATGCTCATCTATCTGCTGCAAATTGCGGCAATGGGCTTAGTGGGCGCTACGGTGGGCGCTGCACTGGGTACCGCCGTGCAACTCTTGCTGCCGCGGCTGTTTGAAGGCTTTTTGCCGGTCACGGTGCATGTGGCCGTGTCGTGGTCGGCGGTGGCCCAAGGTATTCTGACGGGTGTGCTGGTATCGGTGCTGTTTGCGTTGCTGCCGCTGCTTGGTATCCGACGCGTATCGCCGTTGCGGACATTGCGGGCCGCGTACGAAGAAGACACCAAGCAGCCTGATCCGCTCCGGGTGCTGGTATATGGCTTGGTGGTCGTCTTCATAACGGGGTTTGCGTACCTCCAAACCCGCGACTGGAAGCAGGCCCTTGGCTTTGCGGGCGGGCTGTTGGTTACGTTTTTCGTGCTGGCCGGGCTGGGTCAGGGTCTGCGCCAAGCGGTACGGCGCTTCTACCCTACGTCCTGGAGCTACGTGTGGCGCCAAGGACTAGCCAACCTCTATCGGCCCAACAACCAAACCCTGCTGCTTACCGTCTCCATTGGGCTGGGGGTGTTTCTAATGGCTACGCTCTCCTTGCTGCAAGGCTTGCTGCTGAGCCGGGTGCAAGTGTCGGCCGCCGATGGGCAACCCAACATGGTGCTCTTCGATATTCAGCCTGGGCAACGAGCCGGCGTTACGCAGCTGCTTACCAGCCGCCGCCTCCCCCTTTTGCAGCAAGTTCCTGTCGTGACCATGCGGCTGGCCGCCATCAACGGTCAATCCACCATCGAACTCAAAAAGGACACCCTTAACGGCCGCAGCCGGGGTGGCCTCACCCGCGAATACCGCGTGACGTACCGCAACAAGCTGATCAGCTCGGAAACCCTGGACCAGGGCCTGGCGCCCTACCTACCCCCCGACGGTACGCCCCGCATTTCCGTTGATTCCGATTTCCTGCGCCGTCTGCAAGTCAAGCTCGGCGACACGCTTACCTTTAACGTGCAGGGTGCCCCACTTGCCACCATTATCGGCGGCACCCGCACCGTGGACTGGACCCGCGTGCAAACCAACTTCCAGATAGTGTTTCCGGCTGGCGTGCTGGAACCGGCCCCGCAGTTCCTGGTCTTGATGACACGCGTGCCCGACAACAACGTGCTGGCCGACGTGCAGCGGGAACTGGTGCAGGGTTTCCCCAACGTCTCGGCCATCGACTTGGGGCTGGTACTGCAAACCCTGGACGATATTCTCGGCAAAATCTCCTTCGTTATCCAGTTTATGGCCTTCTTCAGCATTGCCACGGGGCTGGTAGTGGTGGTCAGCTCGGTGGTGGTGAGCCGCTACCAGCGGGTGCAGGAGAGCGTACTGCTCCGCACGTTGGGCGCAAGCCGCCGGCAGATTCTGCGTATCACCTTGGTGGAATACGCCCTGCTGGGCCTGCTGGCGGCCGTGGCTGGTTTGGTGCTGGCCGTGGGCGCGGCCTGGGCCTTGGCGTATTTCCTATTTGAAGTACCGTTCTTGCCAGCTATAGGTCCGCTCCTCGTCCTGGCCGCCGTCACCACTACCCTCACTGCCTTAATCGGCCTTTTCAATAGCCGTGATGTGCTGACGCGCCCGCCACTGGAAGTGCTACGCGGCGAAGCGTAGCGTATGGTAGGCCCAGACAACCAGAAGCCCCGCACGGACCGGTCCGTGCGGGGCTTCTGGTTGTCTGGGCCTACTGTTTGTCTACCAAATCTGGTGAACTTGGGGCTTGATTTTACGGTCGTAAATGGCTTGCACTTGCTGTAGTTGCTCGCTAGAAAGCGCAGGTAGGTCTGCCGCTTGCAGGTTGGAGTTAAGCTGCTCCGGCTTGGACGCGCCAGGGATTACGCAGCTTACTTCGTTGAACATCAACACCCAACGTAGGGCAATGGGTGCCAGGTTGGGCTGACCGGGGAAAAGCTGCTTGATTTCTTCCACGGCTTCCAGCCCGGTGTTGTAGTCGACACCAGAAAAGGTTTCTCCTTTATCGAAGGCTTCGCCCTGCCGGTTGAAATTGCGGTGGTCTTCGGGCGCGAAGCTGGTATCAGCCGAAAACTTGCCCGTGAGCAGCCCGCTCGCCAGCGGCACCCGCACAATCAGGCCCACGTCGCGGCGCTGGGCTTCTTTGAACAGCAGTTCCGTGGGGCGCTGCCGAAACATGTTGAAGATAAGCTGCAACGTGGTGACGTTGGCATACTCGATGGCCTTGAGGCCTTCTTCCACCTTCTCCACGCTCACGCCCAGATTCTGAATTTTACCTTCTTCTTTGAGACGGTCAAACACTTCGAAAATCTCGGGCCGGTAGTACACCTCGGTGGGTGGGCAATGCAACTGAATCAAATCCAGCGTTTCCAGCTGCATATTGCGCAAGCTGGCTTCCACAAACATGCGCATGGCCTCCGGCGTGTAAGCGTCGTTGACGTGGGGCTGGAGCTGGCGGCCGCACTTGGTGGCCACATAAATTTGCTCGGAACGGCTGCGCACGAGCCGGCCGACAGCTTTTTCGCTTTCACCGTCGCCGTATACGTCGGCCGTATCAATGAAATTGATACCCCCATCAACGGCCGCATTCAGGATATTGTCGGCGTTGGAGTGGCTGAATGGGTCGCCCCATTTGCCGCCGACCTGCCAGGTGCCCAAGCTAATTTCAGAAACCGAAAAGCCGGTTTTGCCAAGTTTACGATACTGCATGAAAAAGAAGAAGTAGATGAACAACGAAAGCCGCAGCGCCCTAGCGGGCCCTTTCGGCGGAGCGAATGTATACGGGCCAACCGAAATTAAGCTATGCCCAGCGGCCTGAAAAAGCCAGGCGTCCAGCCTCCGGCCCGAACATGTGCTGCTCTTTGCATTGGAGCCGCGAAAAAAACATCTTGCTGCGCATGGCACTTCCTAGTCGGGGCCGTACGTAATGCTAGGGTACTGGCAGTAGGTTAGGGCTTGGCCCGCAGGGTTACAGACCACGTTGCGGCCTTAAGTCACTGCCCCAGCAACCTCGTTTCTTCACGTAACCTCTTCCGCGCACAAACGCACGAAGCGCTTTTTTTCTTTTCGCATGAACACTACAGATTACGACGCGGTGGTAGTAGGCTCCGGCCCAAATGGGTTGGCCGCGGCCATCGAGCTGCAACAGGCGGGCTTGTCGGTGCTGCTGCTCGAAGGCAAAGACCAGATTGGGGGCGGCTTGCGCACCGCCGAACTAACGCTACCTGGCTTCCAACACGACATCTGCTCGGCTATTCATCCTCTGGCGGCGGCCTCGCCCTTCTTTCAAACCCTGCCCCTGGCCCAGTACGGCCTAGAGTACATCACGCCCCCTGTATCTGCTGCGCACCCCTTCGACGATGGTACGGCGGCCACGGTAGTTACTTCCTTAGCTGATACGGCCCGCGCATTGGGTGCCGATGAACGTGCCTACCGCACCTTGCTGGAGCCGCTGGTTGCCAGTTGGCCCCACATTGCCCAGGATGTGCTAGCGCCCCTGCACTTCCCTTCCGACCCGTTGGCTATGGCGCAGTTCGGGCTACCCGCACTGCTACCGGCTACCGCGCTAACCAGCCGCTTCCAAACCAAGCAGGCCCGAGGCCTGTTCGCCGGTATGGCAGCCCACGCCATTCAGCCCCTTTCCAACCTCACCACCTCGGCTATTGGCTTGGTGCTCCTCATTGCGGCGCACCGCCAAGGCTGGCCCCTGCCCAAAGGGGGTTCCCAGGCCATTGCCGATGCGCTGGCCGCCCACTTCGTTGCGCTGGGCGGGTCCATCCAGACCGGCACGTATGTGCGGCACTTGGCCGACATACCGCTGGCCAAAGCCGTTCTTTTCGACATAACGCCCGCGCAACTCCTCCAGATTGCCGGGCACAGCCTTTCCAGCATCTACCAGTGGCAGTTGCGGCGCTACCAATACGGCATGGGCGTGTTCAAAATAGATTGGGCGCTTGATGCTCCTATTCCGTTCACGGCCGAGGGCTGCGCGCAGGCCGGCACCGTGCACCTCGGCGGCACGCTAGAGGAAATTGCCGCCACCGAAAAGGCTGCCACTCGCGGCCACCATCCCGAACGGCCATTTGTGCTGCTGGCACAGCAAAGCCTTTTTGATGCCACCCGCGCCCCGGCTGGCAAGCACACGGCCTGGGCCTACTGCCACGTGCCCAACGGCTCCCGCGTGGATATGACGACGGCCATCGAGCAACAAGTGGAGCGCTTTGCCCCCGGCTTCCGGGACCGAATTATCGGGCGGCATACCTTCGACACCGCTCAAATGGAAGCTTACAACCCCAACTATGTAGGGGGCGACATCAACGGCGGCTTGCTGGATGTCACGCAGCTCTTTACCCGCCCGGCCCTGCGCGTATCACCGTATCGTACTTCCCGGTCCGGCATGTACCTCTGCTCCTCAGCCACCCCGCCCGGCGGCGGCGTGCACGGTATGTGTGGCTACCACGCCGCCAGCCGCGCCCTGCGCGACATATTTCACTTGTCGCCTTCTTCTCTCTACCGCGAAGCCTCCGCATCGGCGCTGCGCTAACGCTGTCCTTGCAGTGAGTTTGCCACTATCACTACCACTGCTGCTTACTGGCTGAAACCATAAGAAAAGCCGGAGCCTGCGTCCGGTCAAACGAAAACTCGTTTGACCGGACGCAGGCTCCGGCTGCATACACCAACTAGGTTCTCAGTGTTCTTTCAAGCCTAGTTGAAATCCGTTAATTCCACATCGAAGCGCAGAGGCGTGTTGCCAGGAATGACGTTGCCGGCTCCGCTTGGCCCATATGCTTGCCCCGAGGGAATCAGCAGAATTGCTTTTTCGCCTTTGCGCAGCAAGCCAATGCCTTCGTCCCAACCCGGAATGACTTGGCCTCTACCCAACGAAAACTTGATGGGATCTAGCTTACCATCTGGCCCTGGCTTCGACTGATCGAATATGCGGGTGGGCTGCGTAAGGAACAAGCCTTTGTAGAGAACCGACACGTTCTGGCCGGGTTGTGGCGTAGCGCCCGTGCCCGCCACCTTGGTCACTACGTACAAGCCGGAAGGCCGCCGCTGCACGTTGGTGAAGCTGCTATCGGCAATGTACTTGGTGATGGTTACGGAATCGGCTGCGCGCACGGCCTTTTGGCGGGCCAGGGCTTCTGCGTTTAAAGCATCAATATCTAAATCGTCTCCGCCGCAGGAAACAAGGAGCATGGGCGCCAACAGCAGCGCTACGCCGCTGGCCAGAAGCCGGTGGAGACGGGAAAAGGAAAGTTGCGGGTAGTGCATACAAGCAAGAAGGAAAATGCTCAGCCAGCTTAGTAGGCCAGCAGAGCGGGTTTGGTCTGGGTTGCTCGGCCGGAGCCCAGCAGGTATAAAAGTAAGCACCTGAATTGATTGCAGCACACTGCGGCACCTGTAGCGGAGCAGGAGCAGTCAATTTATTTCCAGCTTAAGTCCTGGCAGTTTCCTTGTCCTACCTCATTCAAGGCAAGGAAAGCAGATTCTCTCCCTATTTTGCTGCCTCTTCCTTTTAAACTCCCCATGTCCAAAGAAATAAAGCCCTGGACCACGCTGAAGTCGGAACTGGTCTTCGACCACCACTGGTATAAGCTTCGCCGCGACCATGTGCAACTCCCCACCGGCCAGGAACTCGACGATTATTTTGTAAGCGTACGAGCCGACGTAGCCTTGGTGTTCGCCGTTACGGAAGACCAGCACGTAGTACTTGTGCGCCAGTACAAGCACGGCATCGGCGAAATCCTGATTGAGTTGCCTGGCGGGGTAGTGGATGAAGACGAAACCAGCCCGTTAGCCGCTGCCAAGCGCGAGTTGCTGGAAGAAACCGGCTATGTTTCCGACGACATGGAGCAGTTGCTCGCCGTCTGCGACAACCCAACCAAAGACACCAACCGCATCTATTACTTTCTGGCCCGCAATGCGCGCCGAGTAGCCACGCAGGACCTCGATGAAACCGAGAATATCGAAGTCCTGACCACGCCTATCACGGAAATTGAAAGTCTAATCCTCAACGGCCACATCCAAGTAGCGGGTTCGGTAGCGCTGTGCCTGCTGGCCCTGCGCAAACTTTTGCCCTAGCCGGCCAGCAGTTCCTTGGTTAGGTGACACTTATGCCTTGCGGCCGGGTCAGGATTAGGATGGGATGTTGCTTATAAGTGGTGTGGGCTGTTTGCTGATACCCAAATTTGTGCGCAACCCGCAACGAGGCCACATTGTCTGGGTCGATGATGCAAACCGTCTGCGGGGTGTGAAAGTGCTGTTCGCCCCAGGCCAGCGCCGCCCGAACAGCCTCGGTGGCGTAGCCGCGGCCGTGTACGCGCGGCGCCAGCACCCAGCCCATTTCGGGCATTCCGCTGATGGAAGGTGTGATGTCGCGGTTGAAGTCGCCGAAGCCGATGGACCCACTATACAAGCCCGTGCTTTTTTCTTCCACCGCCCAAAATCCATAGCCCATCAGCGACCAATGCCCTTGTTGGATGAGTATGCGCCGCCACGCTTCCTCCTTCGATATCGGCTCACCGCCTAAGTAGCGGTAGAACTCAGGACTAGCAGACATGGCCGCCGATTCCACTAAATCATCGGGCCGGTAGCCACGTAAAAGCAAACGCTCGGTTTCCAGAACTGGTATTTCAGACAGTTGGGAGGCAATAAAAGGCAGGACGATAGACATGGATTGAAGATAGAAAAGAGAAGCGAATGCCGTTCCTCCTTGCCTTAAAAAGCTCTCTAGCTAGCGTCCGTAAGTAAGAACTGCGCGCAACATGCCGCTGGCGGGCGGTGCGTGGTGCAAGAAAAACTGGCTAGGGACCCGTTAAAACCGCGCCACCACGCGCAGGTTCACAACGCGCTGCGAAAGGTAGTTGGGCACGGAGTACGTGCGGCCGTTCAGGTCTTGAATGTAGCTATAGCCTCCCACATTGTTAGCGCCCAGCACGTTCAGCACTTCTAACCCTATCCAAAGGCTTTCCAGCTTGCCCGCAGGCCGGTCTGGCTGATTATTTAGCGCCACCACCTTCGAGAAACCCAGGTCAACGCGCTTGTAGGAACGTGTCTGGGCGCTAGTGCCGCGTAGCTCAGGCAAGCCGGGTGGACTAAACGGCAGCCCCGTACCAAATACAATGTTCACGTAGCCGCGCACCGAAGGATTATCAGGCAAATGGTCCTGAAAGAAAACCCCCAGGTTGACCCGCTGGTCTTGGGGCCGCCGAATGTACCCTTTCGCATCCCGCCCAATTACATTGTTGAGCGTGTCATAGCGCGTCACAAAGTCGCCTTCGATGTTTTCGCGGGTGGTCAGGACACCCAAACTGAACCACGACTCGGCCCCGTTAACGAACTCACCGCCCACCCGGGCATCGAAGCCGGCCACGTAGGCGGTGGCGTTGTTTTTGGCGAAGTAGCGCAGCCGAACATTGTCTATGTCGTAGGGCACCACATCGGTGAGGTATTTCACGTAGGCTTCTCCCGTGAAGCGAAACGGCCGGCCCCATTGCTCGAACCGGATTTCGTTGCCCACAATAAAGTGCATCGACCGTTGCGCACGCAGCTCCGGGTTCAGGTTGGCCTGAATGATGAGCGGACTACCCGGCGTGGCCCGGGTGCCTTGCTGGTCGCGCAGTTCCCGATAGAAAGGAGGCTGGTAGTACAGGCCGGCCGCTACTTTGTAGGAATGGTTGGCGTGCTTGCGGGGCACGAAAGCAAACTGCACCCGTGGGCTTACCACCACCTGCTGATTCACCGACCAATAATGGGCTCGCACCCCGTACGTGAGCGTGCGCAACGAATCCAGTTCGATGGTGTGCTGGGCATAGCCTTGTGTCCGGGTACTGCTCAAGTCTAAGTTGGAAACCTGCCGGGTGCGGCGGCCATCGGGCACATAATCGGCCGAATCGGCGAAGCTGTACTCGTTAAGCACATCCTCAATCCGCTCCTGCCCCGACTTCACCCCAAAGCGCACCGTGTGGCCGTTGCCCGGCGTCCAGCGGGCGCGCGCCTCCGCTGTTGCGATGCGCGCGGTGAGCGTATTGCGCGAGTGGTCGAACCGGGAGCCCACGTCGCGCTGCCGGACGGCCCGGTTGAAATCCGGCGAGTTCGGGTCGCGGTTGATGTCAGCTAGGCTGTAGCTGGCTTCCACGTCGCGGTATTCCAGTTCGCGTGAGTACACCAAGCCGCCTAGCAATTCGGTTTGAAACTTGTCGCTGAAATTGTGCTTCAGGTTGAGCCCCCCCTGGTACATGTCGTACTGCATCCGTTCCCGCCCGTTGTACACGATAAAGAGCCGCGTAAACTGGTTGGTGGCCGTGCTGAAGGTACTCTGTCCGGTTTCGGGCGTGAACCGATAGTCGTTGTGGGCGAAAGTGGTCAGCAACCCCAACGACGTGCGTTCTGGATAGTCTTTGGGGCCCAGGTTGGCGTTGAGGTACAGTTGGCCGTCGTAGAACGTGGGGTTGTAGCCGCCCTGCTGCTGCTGGAGGGAGCGAAGCACATACGTGGCATTCTTGTAGCGCACGCCCGCCAAATAGCTTACGCGTTTGTTGGGCGAAGTAGCTTCCACGTGGGCCGCGCCGCCCACCAGGCTAGCCGTACCGGAAGCTGCAAACGTGGTGGGCTGCTTGTACTGAATGTTCAACACCGACGAAAGCTTGTCGCCGAACTGCGGCTGCCAGCCCCCAGTGGAAAACTCCACTCTATTCACCAAATCAGGGTTGATGAAGCTCAATCCCTCTTGCTGGGCAGCCGTCACCAGAAATGGCCGGTATATTTCAATACCGTTGACGTACACCAGGTTTTCGTCGTAGTTGCCGCCGCGCACCGAATAGGTGCTGGTTAGCTCGTTGGTCGACGATACGCCGGGCAGCGTTTTCAGAATGGCGTTAAAGTCGCCGAAGGGCGAAGGCAGCACTTTGGCAGTGCGGGGGTCGAGCTTGATCATGCTGACCTGCTCGCGGGTGTTGGCGTCGTCGTTGTTGCGGCCCCGTACGGTTACGTTGCCCAAAGCGCGCGAGTCACTTTGCAGCGTCAACGCCAAACCGCGCCGATCCTCGGTTAAGGTCAGGGGCACCCGGAGCACTTTAAAGCGCAACGCCCGCACAACCAACACTGCCGGTTGAGTGGTACGGGTTGCGTTCAGCGTGAACCGTCCGTCGCTGTCCGTAGACGTGCCCCCGGCTTGCCCTTCCACGCCCACTCCTACCAGTTCCACCGGCTGCCCGTCGGCATCGCGCACCGTTCCACTGATAGTGATGCGGGTAGTTTGCTGCGCCACGGCCGTAGCCGGCAGCAGCAGAGGGAGCGTTAAGGCCCCCCCAACTGCCAACGGCACCACGCTCAATACATGCAACGGCCGCACCAACCAGCCAACAACAGAGGAAAAGTGGGGCATTAGCTCAGCTCCTGTTCTTCTAAGTCCATTCCTGCTGCGAGCTGCGCCCGTAACGCGGCCAGCGTGGCCACCGGGTCGGGTGAGTTGAACACGAACGACCCTGCCACCAATACATCAGCCCCGGCTTCCACCAACGCCAAAGCATTGTCCTGGTTGACCCCGCCATCAATCTCGATAAGCGCCGACGAGCCACTATCTACGAGCAGCTCTTTCAAGGCAGTTACTTTGCGTAGCGTGTTTGGAATAAACGACTGTCCTCCAAAGCCCGGATTAACCGACATTACCACTACGAGGTCGAGGTCGGCCGCAATGTCTTCGAGCACCCACACGGGGGTGTGGGGATTGAGAGCAACTCCCGCGCCGCAACCCAGCGCCTTGATTTGCTCTATTACGCGGTGCAAATGCGTACAGGCCTCGTAATGCACTGATATGTTGCGGGCCCCGGCGTCGCGTACGGCCGAGAGATAATTCTGCGGCTCCTCAATCATCAAGTGCACATCCAGCGGCTGTTGCGCGTGGCGGTGAATGGCTTGGAGCACCGGAATACCAAAAGAGATGTTGGGCACAAAACGCCCATCCATGATGTCGCAGTGCAGCCAATCGGCCGCACTACCGGCCAGGCGCTCGGTTTCGGATTGAAGATTACCAAAGTCGGCAGCAAGCAGAGAAGGCGCCAGCATCGGCGCCCGGCGGCGAGTAAGTGTCATACCGCGAAGGTACAGAGTAAGTGAGTAACTGAGTAGGTGCCAACAGAACTATCAGCAGCCACTGTCAGCAACCCGTAAGGAACGGCTCAGCCTTAACGGTTGACGCCGGAATATTTATTGTTTGCTCTAAATGAAAATCCACCCCTATAATGACGGCGGTCTTGGCGCGGCTTAGTCCTGGTCATCGAAGACTTCGCGTGCCCGCCACTTCGCCCAAGGCTAGCGAGGACTCTGCTCTACTGCTTAGCTACCGTAGCACCTTTAAAGCGAACCAGGCAGAGACGTCAGCGAACCGAGCTTTCGGGGGCTAGGGGAGCTGGCCCCAGATAGCGCTTTAGTACATCGATAGTTGCCACGGGCGCGTTTAGGTGCGGGTAATGCCCCTCAGCGTCCACAATGGCCAGGGTACTATCAGGTAGATGCGCGTGTAGGTAGTGCCCTACCGGCAGGGGCGCAACCGAGTCATCGGCACACTGCACAACTAAGGTTGGAATACGCAGCTTGTGTAGCTCGTTCCGATAGTCGGAGAGGAAAGTGGCCCGAGCAAATTGGCGGGCAATGGCTGGCTCCACCCGCAAAAAGCTAGTCAACAGGTCATCTAATAGTTCAGGGCGCATATCCCCACCAACTAACGCCGGCACCATCATGTGCGACCAGCTAAGGTAGTCTTGCCCGAGGAAGCGAAGCATCTCCTCTAAATCAACAGGGTCGAAACCACCTGCGTAGCTTTCGTCATTAACATAACACGGAGAAGCAGCCAGCAAGACAAGCCTCTCGAACAACGCTGGTTCCTGAATAGCGGCCAACACGCCAATCATGCCACTGACCGAGTGCCCGACATATAGCACCTTAGACAGTTGCAGTTCCCGCAGCAGGTTGAGCAGGTCGGTTACGTAGCCATCCAGGGTCTGGTAGCGGGTGTAATCATACGCCGCTGGATCGGAATTGCCCGCCCCTACTAAGTCGAAGAGTACGACACGGTACTGTGCTGCAAAAGCGGGTGCAACGTAGCGCCACGCCTGTTGGTCGGTACCAAACCCATGAGCAAATACCAGGGTCTGTGGCCCTGATCCATACGTGGAAATATTGTGGCGACGATAGATATCCATGACCACAGCAAGCTACATAAAGTTGATTATTTAGACTACCGGTGCTCTTACCAAACCCATCAAATCTAGCCCCGCTGGTGATTAGTGCTAGTAGCCGAGTGGCAGTGAGCAGCCTCTGCTGTTTGCCTTCAATCACCTAATGTTTAGGTGTAGTGCACTGTGCATCTGTCAGTAAAGAAAAAAGCAGGCACCAGACGTTTCCGCTAGCACCTGCCTCTTACTTGTTGGGACCGAACGGCCGCCTTATTTGCTTACTTCTTCTTTGGTCCAGGCTTTCCAGTCTAGTTTGCCGTCTTCGGTTTTGCGCAGAAAATAGGTCTGATCATCTTCCTGGCGCTTGCCGAACGTCACGTCAGCACGGCAGTCCAAACAACGGAGCGACGTGTATTTGAATTTATCCTGCGCCACGCGGGCAGTCAGGTCGAGGTTATCGGAACCACAGATGCCGCACTTGGCTACATCAGGGAAGCTCAGCCGCTCGTACTCGGTCACTACCTCGTGGAGGTTGGCGCCCTGAACGGTGAAGTGAAACTGGCGACGCCCCAGGCGCTTCGAAATCATCATTTGTAGCATGCTACTGGTGTTTTGGGTTTGAAGACCCGAGTTAAAAGAAAGTGGAATTCACCTCGTTGAATCCCCCGACAAGATACTAATATTTTTTGCTTAATACTAAAAATATACGCTTCAACATCTGTTAAATTCATTCTTATGTGAAGCCTCAATCCGCCTACTGCTTCACAAACCGCACACTGCGTTGCACTTTACCGCCAGCTTGTACAGCACAGCTATATACTCCACTCGCTAGCGAAGAAGTAGGTAACCGAACCTCAGCAGCAGTGGTGGCCGGCAGTAGGCGTTCAACTACCATAGTACCACGGGCATCATAAACCCGGACCTGCAAAGGCAACGACCGAAAAGCAGGCGTCAGCTGCACATATAGCTCCCCGTCTTTCACCGGGTTGGGATACACCACCAATTGGTTATTAGCTGAAGCCGGATTAGCAGCGGCCAGGGGCATGCCAGGATTAGCAAGATTGTAGGCCAGCACAAAATTGGGAATACCGTACCCCAATAAATTGTTGGGACTGGCGTACTGCGAGCCGGAACGCTGCAAAAAGCCAATGACTTGCTGGGCAGTTAGCGTAGGGTTAGCTTGCCAAAAACCAGCGACCATACCCGCCAGCACCGGACAAGAAAACGACGTGCCATTGCTGCGCGTTGGCTGCCCCGCCACGTTGACCACTGCTGCCAGGGCCCCCTGAGCAGCTAGGTTGGGCTTAACGCGGTTGTCGGCGCTTGGCCCCTGAGAACTGAACGGTGCGTAATTACGCAACGAATCGACTGCTCCCACTGTCAGGATGGAATCGGCATCGGCCGGCGCCAAAATCTTCTGCCACGACCGGTTGCCTTCGTTGCCCGCCGAATTTACCACCAGCATGCCTACCCGAGCGGCTACCGTTGCGGCGCGGGTTGAAATAGCGGTGCGTCCGTTTAGGTCGGCATAGGAGTAGTTGATATAGGGCACATCAAAATCCCGATAGCCCAACGAGGAACTGATGATATCGACGCCCGCAGAATCGGCTCGCTCGGCTGCCACCAGCCAGTTCACTTCCTCGATGGGGTTTTCTGCGTAATAGTCCTCGGTCACGTACAGCCGGTACGTCGCCTTGGGAGCTGTGCCCACGAATACGCCCGTTTGGTTGGCGGCCAGTGTGGAAAGGGTATTAGTACCATGGCTATCTAGCCGGTACACATCGGCGCTGCGCTCCACGAAGTTGTAGGCATCCGCAATGCGGTTTTCAGTGCGCAACGAAGCAAACGGCGCCGATTGATTCACGCCCGGAAAGCCATCATCAAACACAGCAATCTGCATGCCCTCGCCCCGGAAGCCAGCAGTATGCATGGCCACGGCCCCAATCATAAACGCCTGCTGGTATGCCGTACCATAAATAGGGTTGGCTTGCACCCGCTGCTGATTGTTATCTACGGGAGCAGCCTCCTGCTTACGGGGCGTAGCAGCAGTGGCGTTTCGATTCAACGTCTGGGTGCTGCGCACGAAGGGCAGCGCCTGCACTGTAGCCAGCGTGGCTGAGTCACAGTTGACCACAACCGCGTTGAACCAGCGCGAACTGTACCACACGGTTGCGCCGGGCACTGCACGCACCTGCGCTACGTAGTCGGGGGTCACGGGCAGGTCGCGGGGCTGTACGGCAATATTCTGGCGCGTCCGGCGCGTAATAGCCCGCGCCGAGAGAAACGCCTGGGGCTGGCTCACGGTAAAAGGCGTACCTGCTTTGTCTCGGAAATACACCAGATGCTTCCGTACGGTGGCCGCAGCAGTACCGGCGTTGCTCTGCGCCACCCCTGGTGAGAGGGCCGTAGCAACAGTTAGCCCGGTGAGCAATGCAAAGGAAAAAACACGCATAAGCAAAGATCAGTTAACACTTGCTGAAAGATACGATTTTAGCACTAAAGCCGGGTTTGTGCCACTCACCTATCTCCGGCCCTTCCCTTATGGCAACACACTCCTTTGCTTTCGGTTCTCTACGATCCTTTTGCTACGCAGGTAATCAACTCCTAGCCGCCTACCACAACTACCTGACACATGCCCTTTGGGCAAAAAGAAACCGCCACCCAGTAGGCAGGGCGGCGGTTTTTGTAGCAGTTGTCTTGGGTATTAACGGCCTTTTTCGATTAGCACCTCCGTACGCGACGTGCCTCTAAAAATAACGTTTGGGGAAGGAATGTCGCTGGTACCGGGCTCGGTGTAAATGAACCGGCGCCGGTTTCGATACACTATCCCTTCTCCTAACGCATACACTTGCTGCACCCGGAAATAATAGAAACGGTTGATGTAGGTCGTTTCCTCCTTCTCATCCGGCGTGGTGGTGGTCAAAGTTTGAGGATAGGTGACGGTAGTGGTGCCAGATGTGGTAGTGAAAGGCTCACCTACGCGGATATAGCGCAGGTTTTGCTCTTTGATATCGTTCTGGTTGTTGAAAGCATTGGCATTCCAATAGCCCTCGCGCACCGGAAATATCAACTCTACCCGACGTTCGTTGTTGCGCGTAACCAACACGTTGCCCGCGGCCGGGCTCACTACCAGCACACTGTCATCCACCCAAGAATCAGCGGCAGTTGCGCGCCGAGACCGTATCACGCGAAAATTCTGCCGACCGGTGTCGTCTACGTACTGCTCGGCCACCCGCTCCCGAAACTGAAACCGGCTGTATGATTTCACGTTGCGGGTCCAGGTGGTATCAACTACGTTATAGATCCGAAAGTCGCCCACGGCCAACGGGTAATAATTGGTGTCGATCGGGACGACCTTCTCGGATTCGTTCTTGCAACTCGCCACGGCCAGCGCCAACAGCCCGGCAGCCGCCCACCGATGAGATGAAAAATAGGTGAGTAGCGACGAATAGCAAGACATAAAAGTTGAATTATAACGTGGCAGTAGCAGCCGAAGATACGGGACTTTCGCCAATAGTATGGCGTTCAATCCAGCCGCCGCCGAGCACATCTTGCCCATCATAGAACACAGCGGCTTGGCCAGGCGTCACGGCGTGTACAGGCTCCTCGAAATACACGTGAATTTTGTCGCCGATTTGCTCTAGAAAAGCCGGGGCTCCATCGTGGTTGTAGCGGATTTTGGTGGTGCTGGGCACCAACCCACGTCCTTCCAACGAAGCGAACTTGCCCATGTTGAGCTTGCTTACTACCGTGCGGCTGCTGGCTAAGTCATCGAAATTGCCAAGCACCACTTCATTGGTATCGGGCCGGATTTCCGTCACGTATACCGGGAACCCTAACGCCACCCCCAGGCCTTTGCGCTGCCCAATGGTGTAAAAAGGATACCCTTCGTGGTTGCCAACAAACGTACCGTCGCGCAAGACAAACCGGCCACCCGCTACCCGCTCTTCCAAGCCCGGCACCCGGCGCCGCAAGAAGCCACGGTAGTCGTTGTCAGGAATAAAGCAGATTTCGTAGCTCTCCGGCTTGTTTACAAGTTCCGTAAAGCCCCGCCGACGAGCCTCGTCATAAATTTCTGTTTTGCGCATGTGGCCCAACGGAAACAACGTGCGGCTTAGGCTCTCCTGGCTCACGCCCCAGAGGGCATAGCTTTGGTCTTTGTTTTCGTCGAGGCCTTTGCTAACGATGTAGCGGCCGTCTTCGAAACGTACGTTGGCGTAATGTCCGGTGGCAATGAACTCGCAGCCCAGCTGATCGGCACGGCGCAGCAAAGCATCCCATTTGATGTGGGTGTTGCACAGCACGCACGGGTTAGGCGTGCGGCCAGCCAAGTACTCGTCGGTGAAGTTGGAGATAACGAAATCACCGAACTCGTCGCGAATATCAATGATGTAGTGCGGGAAGCCTAGGTCTACTGCTATCTGCCGGGCATCGTTGATGCTGTCAAGCGAACAGCAGCCGGTTTCTTTTTTCGAGCCGCCGGCCGAGGCGTAGTCCCAGGTTTTCATGGTCATTCCAACCACTTCGTAACCCTGCTCGTGCAGCAGCAAGGCCGCTACGGATGAATCAATACCGCCGCTCATAGCGACGAGGACGCGCCCCTTGGTAACTGGCGGCGCGGAAGCTGTAAATTGCGTCATAAGTGAAATGCCCGTGGAGTCAAGGTCCGCGGCCACGTGGCAAAGATAACACATGCCGGCCGGTCGTGGTTTCCTTTGGTTTCCGATGGTTTCTGCTGACTTGCACAACGGCAGCCACTAACGCGCAGCGGCTCCCCCGGAATGTTTACTTTTGCGCTTCGCACAAAGGCCGCATTCGTTGTGGACCACCTAATTTATCTGCTATGTCCTTGCTTACGTCCGTGCTGGTGCGCGGCATCAACAACCTCTCTGATGCTCGCTATTGCGCCGGCATGGGAGCCGACCGGCTCACGTTTCAGTTGGATCCTTCCTTGCCCGGGCACCTTACCCCAGAAGCCGTTAAAGAAATCAGCGGCTGGATAGCCGGCGTGGAGTTGATTGGCGAATTTGATACGTTGCCCGCGGCCGAAATCAACGACCTCGCCCAGCGCTGCAATCTGCAGGGCATTCTGCTGCACCGCCGCCGCACTCCCGAGGAGCTGGCTAAGCTGGCCCTACCCGTGCTTAAGCTCGTGAGCTGGATACCCGATATGCTACCCGAAGACGTAGATACTCGCTTTCGCGACCAGCAAGCACACGTGGCAGGCTTCGTGCTGGCGCAGGCGCCCGACCAGCCGCTCACTCCCAAACAGCTTTCCCATCTCATGCAGCAAGCTGGCTCCTTCCCTATCTGGCTAGGCGCCAACTTCGCTGCCAGTACCAAAGGCTCCGTCCGCCAGCTTGTCGAGACCATCCGCCCTACGGGTATCGTCCTCGAAGGCGGCGACGAACTCAAGCCCGGCCTGCGTGACTTCTCGGAAATGGAAGCGGTGTTCGAGGAGTTGGAAGACTAAGTTTCTCGTGGCTGTATTGCCGCTACAACAGCGAGGCCAGCGCCCTAACGGGTAGCTGGCCTCGCTGTTGTAGCGGAGAGGCATCTTGAGCAAGGAGGGCTAGCACATCAAGGCTTACCCATCAGGCCATAACCGTGAGCAGGCTATACACTGGCTGCGTCAGATGCGGCTCCCCCTCGACCACGACGTGCGCCTCAGCTAAGGGCCTGGGGAGGCTCTTCGTGAACAGCCGCCACGCCACAGCGCCGTCCAGCGTAATAGTAGCCGCTATTGGTCCGCTGTAGTAAGTACCTAGCTCCCACCCCGCAACGTGGCGCTGCAAGTACCACGTGTCGCCAGCTGCACCGGTTACGGTGAACTGCACCACTGTGTCGGGGGCGGCATCTACGGTCCGGTAATGGTGCGGCAGCGCCCGTATGCAAGTAGCCAGAAACGGCTGGTAGAACTCGGGCGTCAACAGGGGCTTTTCCTGTCCTACTGCTTGCCGGATTTGCTGCTGGTGGTGCCATTTTTCAGTGTAGTCGCGGGCCACGTGAAACCAGTTCCACGATTGTTCTTCCCCGGCCCAGCCTACGGCAAACACCGCAGGCTCATGCAGTGGCAATGACGCCATATAGGCATTGTAGGCAGGGCCACTGACCTCTAGCAACCATGTGATTACCTGCGGGCTCAGCCGCTGACCAACTGCTACCCATTCTGCGTTGAGCTGGTTGAGGTAGCGTACTACGTCGGCGTGTGCGCCACTGGTTGGCCCAGGCCCACCGAAGTGCCCGTCTCGCAGCATCGACAAGGTGCGAAGAGAGCCATCGAGCAAGTGCAACGCCACATCCCGCACGCGCCATGTAGGCACCACCGTCGCTTTCTCCCAATCCGAAGCCGGCAGTGCGCGCAACAAGGAAACCAAGTGCGCATCCAGCACCGGCAACAAATGTGCAATATCTAGAATAGGTAGTGGCTGCATGGGAGCGTCAATAGGTTAACAAGCTCGGTGACCTAGCACACAGTAGGCTGAGTTCAAGGGCACCGCAAACTAACTTGTGCTCTTGAATATAGAATCTGTCATCAGGAAAGCTGGAACTGCAAGTACTTGATGGGAACCCCCTGCGTCCGGTACTTGCTTTCAAAGTTGGTTTCGATATCCTCGGCGTGTGGCAGTAGCTCTGGCGTGGCGTACAGGTCTTTGGTGAAGACTAGCAGCGTCACACCGGGCCGTTGCTGGAGCGTTTCCAGTGAGTAATCAAACAACGCTTCATTGTCGGTTTTCAGATGCACCAACCCACCGGGTTGTAGTAGTTGCTGGTACAAGTCGAGGTAGCGCGGCGCGGTAAGACGGCGCTTGATATCCCGGTCACGCGGCCGGGGGTCGGGAAAGGTTATCCAGATTTCACTCAGTTCGCCAGGTGCGAAGTGCTTCGGCAAGTCCAGGGCCCGGGTGCGGATGAAGCCTACGTTGGTCAGGCCCAGTGCTTCGGCACGGGTGCTACCTCGCCATATCCGGTCACCTTTAATATCAAGGCCCAGGAAATTACGCTCGGGGTAGCGGGTGGCCAAGCCCACGGTGTATTCTCCTTTTCCGCATCCTACTTCCAGCGTAATGCCGTGCGGGTTCTTGAAGAACTCTTCGTGCCAACGGCCGCGCAGCTGTTCGTAGGTAGGTTTGCCGGGCTCTATAATATCGGCCCGCTCCGCGTTTTCAGCGAAACGCTTTAGCTTGATTCTGCTCAATTGAAATGCTGGATTATGAATGCCAACTTATAAAGTTACTCAACGACTGCACATCCTGAATTCAGTGTTCTTGATTCAGAATGTAAGCTCCGCTACCACAAAGGTACTGCCCCCAATGAAGACCACATCATCGGGCCCGGCCGCAGCCTGAGCCGCGGCTACGGCCACTGACACCGGCCCGCAGGCCCGGCCCTGCAAGCCCACTGCCGCCGCCGCCTCAGCGAGGGTGGCAGCCGGCAACGCGCGCGGGATAGTAGCCTGACAGAAATAGTACGTTGCTTCTGTTGGCAGCAACGCCAGCATCTTCGACACGTCTTTGTCGTTGACCACGCCTAACACAAAATGTAGTTGCCGGCGGGGCAGCCGGGCCAGTTGGCTCATCACCAGCTGCAGGCCTGCTTCATTGTGCCCAGTGTCGCAGACCACGAGCGGCTGGCGGCCCAGAATAGTCCAGCGTCCCCGGAAACCCGTGAGTTGGCGGACGTTCCGCAGACCTTCACGCACGGCAGCCTCCGGCACCTCAAATCCCTGGCGGCGCAGTTCGTCCAGCACCGCCAACACGCCCGGCAGATTCAATTGCTGATATTCCCCCACCAACCCTAGCTCTAGATGCGTAAGCAGTGGGTTTCCGTCGTACGTTACGGATAGCACCTGAACTTCCTGATCAGGGGCGGGCTGGACTTCCAGAATAGTGCGATAGTGCTGGTCGGCGAAAAGCAGAGGTGCGTGCTCGGCAGCGGCTTTCTGCTCGAACACAGTTTGTACTTCTGGCTGCGTTTGGCTGATAATAGCAGGGATGCCCGGCTTGATGATGCCCGCTTTTTCGGCGGCAATCAGGGGCAGCGTCTCACCCAGCAGGTTTTGGTGGTCGAAGCTGATGTTTGTAATCAGGGAAACGAGCGGGGTAATGATGTTGGTGGAATCAAGCCGCCCCCCTAGCCCTACCTCAATCACCGCTACGTCTATCTGCTGTTCGGCGAAATAGGAAAACGCCAGCGCCACGCACATCTCGAAAAATGAGGGCTGCACCAACTCAAACAGAGGCTTCCATTGGGCCACCCACGCCACCAGGTACTCGGGCGTAAGATCTTGGTCGTTCACTTTGATTCGCTCCGTAAACTCCCGCAGATGCGGCGAGGTGTACAGCCCCACCTTATAGCCGGCCGCTTGCAGCACCGCCGCCAGCAAGTTGGAGCTGCTGCCTTTGCCATTCGTTCCGGCTACGTGCACGCACCGTAGCCGCCGCTCCGGGTTGCCCATAGCCGCGGCAAGCTTTTCGGTGTTTCCCAACCCTGGTTTGTAGCCTGCCGCCCCTACTCGCTGGAAAACGGGCAGTTGGCTGTAGAGATACTCAAGGGTTTCAGCGTAGGTCATGGTAGGTTACAGGTATTGAGTGCGACGGTGTGTGAAGTGAGGTACTATTCGGCCATGCGCTTTAAACAAAACCGCCGACCGGAAGAATCCGACCGGCGGCCTTTACGCTAGTCCCGCATCTCGCAGGCTAATCTACTTTGAAGCGATAAGTGATAAAACCGGTTGCGCCACTGTTGCCGGCCTGCGTCCGACGAAAAGAAGCGGATTTCAATAGGAAATCCCGGCAGACCTGCACCTGGCTGGGGGGCACATTGCCGCCTACTTTATCTACGGAGACAATGTCGCCGTTTTCGTCGATCTGAATCTTGAAGCGCACATAGCCGCTTTCGTTGCTTACCATGGGCGGACGCTCCCGGGTGGCCAACGTCCAGCCGCTCATCTCGAGGCCGCCGGAGCCGGGACTGCTGCCGCTGCCTCCACTACCTGGCTGTCCGTACAGGGCCTTTGCATCGAGGCTGCCATTTGGGTCGCCTTGGTCGCCCACAGAGCCGGGCCGGTCGCCGTTGTTGTTGCCAGTAGGTGCATTGCTGGTGCCGTTCACTCCGTTGCCACCACCATTGGCGCTGCCTTTGGGGGTGTAAAGAGTGCGGGGGCGCTCCACAGGCTTCGGAACCTCACGCACCTCTTCTTTCACCGGGGCGGGCTTTTCTACGGGAGGAGCCGTTACGGGGCTTTCCTCGGCGTCGCTGGTGATGATGCGTTCCTGCGTGGCCTGCTGAGGCACGGGCGGGGCAGTTTGCTGTTGGGGTGTAGGCTGCGGCGCTGGGTTGGAAGCCGGTGGCCGGCTGTCTTCCCGATTGCGAGAATTGTTGGCAACGGCCATACTCTGCACGTCGCCGGAACCAGCCTCGTCCATGCCGTAATTCAGCTCCACTCCGTCACCACCCATGGCATCGAGCGGCGGATCAGGACCTTTGAAGACGGTGAAGAAAAATACCGCTGCCAACAGCGCATGAATAAGCACCGTCCCGATAATGGCTTCTTTCTGGTGTTCTTCGCGATATTCCATGGGCGTTTTTCGTTGCTTGCTTTTCGTTTTCAACCTGCTCTTCGCTTGGCGGAAGCACCTCGGCTTCCCTTTCTACTTAGCAAACGAGAAACCAGTATTTACAAACGAAAACCAGCCAAACTTACTTTCCGGCGGCCTGCTGGGCCTGCGTGGCCATCACCATCTTTATCTTCAGACGGTTACCAATTTCAAGAATATCTACCAGCTTCTGCACATTCTGCGAAGCATCTACGCGCAACACAACGGTCGGCAAATCGAGCTGCTGGTTTTGAATCAGGCTGGTTAGCTCGGCCTCCAAGCCCTGCGCCGTGGTCGGCTTCTTATTAACGAAAACCGCCCCAGCTGCGTCCACTGACACGGTAATAGGCTGCTTCATAACTTGCTTGCTGCTCTTGGCATTGGGTAGCAGCAGCTTGATAACGTTGGGGTTCACCATCGTCGACACAATCAGGAAGAACAGCATCAGAAAGAACATGATGTCGTTCATCGAGCTGGTCTCGACGTGCGAGGAGAGTTTTCGGCGCCGGCTTAAATTCATGTGAGTTACCAGTTATCAGTGAGCAAGTGCCAGTAAAATCAGTCAGCAAGAGGTTGGGGAATAACCTAGCAACAGATAACTGGCAACTAGCAACTGATTAGTTGTCCTGAAGAATGTCCATGAACTCGATGGCCGAGTTTTCCATCCGGAATACAAGGCGCTCGACCATGATGCTGAGCCAGTGGTAGCCGATGTGCGCAATGATGCCCACAATGAGGCCCGTGGCGGAGGTTACCATTTTGGTGTACAAACCACCCGAAATCTGGGCAATGCCAAAGTCACCGGTGGCACTGATGGCGTAGAAAATCTTGATTACCCCGATGATAGTACCCACGAAGCCCAGCATCGGCGCAATACCAGCAATGATGCCCAGGATGCTGATGTTTTTTTCGAGGCGGGCAATTTCCACTTTCCCAACGTTCTCTACGCTGGTTTCAATGTCTTTGAGCGGCAAACCGATACGGCGGATGCCTTTCTCGATCATGCGGGCCAGCGGCGTAGCCGTTTGAGCGCACAGCATTTTTGCACCTTGCAAGTCGCCTTTCACCATCAGGTTGCGAATGCCGGGCATGAACGACTCAGGTACTGCCGCGGCTTTGCGAATGGTGATGTAGCGCTCGAAGATGATGTAGAGCGAGATGAACGACAGCAAAAACAGCGGAATCATGATGCCGCCGCCTTTCACTATCAAATCAATCAGGGAAAGGTCGGCAGCCGCGGCGTTGGCGGCGGCATTGGCGGCAGTAGCAGAAGAATCAGCGGCAGCAGCGGGAGCACTGCCAACTTGCATTTGAAGCAGCAGGGAAAGCAAAAGCGTCATGCTAGTAGTTGAGAACCCAGAGAGTATTGCCCATCCGCTTGCGCAGAATAGTGGCTTGGCGGTCAGCGGAAGTGCGGTCGGAGAAGTCGGCCACGGAAAGCTTGTACTGGCGGCTACCAGCAGGCGGGGTGATAACGCGCGCCGGATGCCCTAAGCGCACGAGCGCCTGGCGGCCTTTTTCGGCATTAACCATCGTGGTATACGAACCCGCAATGACGTAGTAACGGCCGGTGCGGCTTTTAACTGTCGTGGCGGAGGTAGCGGCGGTTGCATTGGTGGCGGCAGCTTTTTCCCAACCGGGCGCTTTCGTAGCAGGCTTGGCAACAGCTTTGGCGGGCTTGCTTTTCTGGCCTTGGCCATCGTGTGCGGGCAATGCCGCAGCCGGCTTAGCTGCTGCCGTTGGAGTGGCTTTGGCAACTACCGCGGGCTTGGGAGCTGGCGGCGTTTCCACGGGGCGGGTGGCCTTAAAGTTGTTGGTAGTAGCTAAAGCCGCTTCCTGCTGGCTGACGGCTGGAGCAGTTTGCGCTACTGGCTCCACCCGAACGTGGGGGGCTTGCTTCTCTACCGAAGACTCTTTTATTCGCAATGCATCAGGCAAATAGCCCTGCTGATCGGCAAACATGTAATTAGCTGAGAACACCAACCCAACTAAAACCGCAGCCACTGCTCCACGCAGGAATTTTATGCCGCGTGTGGCACGTCCTGAAGCAAGCTGCGGCACGGCAGGCTGCCGTTCCCGCGAAAGCAAGGCATCGGTGGCACGCACAGGGCGGGCTACCAACTCAGGCAACCCAAAGCTGGCGTTGAGCAGGTTATCACTCCCACTGTATTCAAACTCCAGCCCGCGGCCAGCAGCCCGGCGGAAGATGCCAATACCGGGAAGCTCGGTCCGTTGGTTCGCTTCCAACTCTTGTTGCATCCGGGCTACGGCTTCGCGTACCATCTGGCGGGCTTGGGCCGGGCTCAGATTCAGTTGCACACTCAACGCATCCACCAACAATCCATCGTTGCGAGTCAGCGACTGATTGAAGGCAATGCGCTTGGCTGGAGGGGCCAGCGTATGCCGCACCGGGTGAACCCGAGCGGGCGCATAGTCGGCAATCAGGCCGCCAAAATCAGGGATGATAACGCAGTCATGGTCCCGAAGCAGGGTGCGAATATGGGTGGATAGCGGCAAGGCGTAGTCGGATTAAGTGGGTAGTGCTTGGTGCTCAGTACTTGATGATTACAGCTGCATCATCAAAGCACTGATATCCCAATAGCGGGTGTTCTTCTCAGAAGTCGTAGGTCACGCCGGCTAGCACGTTAATGCCTTTCACCGGATAGTTCAGAAACCGTTCGTACTTGCGACCAAGGAGGTTATTGCCCATGGCAAAGATGGACAGATTTTCCTTAATGCGGTAATCACCGCGCAGGTTCAGGTCCACCACAGAGTCAGTGGGACGGACAACTTCGCGCTGCGGCTGGAACGGACCACCCACCGGCCGCCGGAATGAAGAGCCAAAACTAGAGCTGTAGGTGTAGAGTTCAGCGCCCAGCAAAAGCTTGTCATACACGTTGTGCGTGGCAAACAACACCGACTGAAATGCCGGCCGGTGAAACGCTTCGGCCAGAGTTTTCACATTGTAGCCGTTGTAGTCAGCTTTCAACCCAATGCGTGTTTTTTCCGCCGCGTTGTAGATGATTTCACCGTGAATGTTCACTAATTGCGTCGCCTTCTTGTCATACACCAAGTCGAACTTGGTGGAGTCACGGCGCGAGTTGTTATAGAAGTACAGGTTCCGGTCGTTGCTTAGGGTCAGGCGGGCATTCACCTCCAGCGCGCGGGCTGGTGCCGCGTTGAAGCCAAAGTATACCGTTGGCCCACGACGCGTATCCGCAACGCGTTGGTTGGGTGCCAACCACGGATTCTCGGTGGTAAGGTCGTACATCGTAACTCGTTCCACGCCACCGCCAAGGCCTCCATAGACCACAAACTTGTCTTCTGTTACGGTATAGCCCACCCGCACCGCCGGGTACACGTTGAACTGCTGAGCCTGCCGGATGGTGTCGCCGGTATAGCCAATAGTGGCACCCACAGTCACCGCCAGCCTGTTCAGCGTCGCTTCATAGGCCGGTGTGATTTGGAAATAAGGCCGGTTGTATTTCAACGAGTCCTCGAATGAAATGAACGACAAGTCGCCATTGATACTCACCCGGCCCTTCTCCCCAAGCACATACGCCGAGCGCAGCGTAGCATATAGATTGTTTTCCTTGGCCTCGAAACGGTCGTTCCAGTGGCGAAAACCTACTCCCAAATCATACTGAAAAGTGGTTTCCGGAGCCTGATTACGAGCATATACTTTTACGCCAGCTCGGGTGAAAGTTTGTTTGAGATTATCGGCTTCGGGCAGCATAGCTACGTCGCGGTTGTACCCGTAGAAGTTGTACCGTTCCCGGCCTAGTTCCACTTTGGCTCCGAGCGCCGTAGCGCCACTGTAGGTTTCGCCATGCAGGTCCAAGCTAGTGCGGCTCTGACCGGAGTTTTTCTTGTCGATGGGGCCACGGGCCGAAGCAAGATGGTTCAGATCGAGGCCATAAGAGGCGGAGTTGCTGCGCGTGTTGTGCAGGTGTGCCCGGCCTAAAAAAGTGCCGTAGTTGCCGACCCCTGCTTTCAGGTAGTTACCGGTCTGCGGAGCTGGTTCTTCCTGCCGAATAGTAAGCACCCGCACCGAGGGGTTAAGCAGATCGGCCGGCAAGCGAAAATCCGGGTAGGTATAGCCGACTTTGGATGCCGTTTTGGCCGGCGGGTCAATCTTGATTTTCTCGAAGTTGCGAGCGGCCTCTGGCAGTTGATTCACTCGCTCCTTTACAATCTCAATTTCGGCCTCCTCAATCTTACCGCGGGTGTTAGGGCGCGTGGTTTGTGCCTGAACTGCCGCAGGTGCTGCAGCTAGTAGACCGGCCAACGCCAGCAATTTCGACGGATGAAACGTCATAGTTCGAGGGTTAGATTCTTTGCAGGCTATGGTTTAAATAGTCTGCAGCAAGTAACTAGAATTCAGATTTTTATTTTCGGCAACAGCTAACAGCACTCCATCTATTCCTCCTGCCCAATCGGTCCATCGGTCCGGTTGGTGGTAGTGTCCGTAGGCTGTGCCGTTGAGGGCAGCAAGGAACTGCGCCCAGCGGTTTTGCCTTTCGGCGCCGGAGTGGTTTTGGTGGTTCCCGGCTTGGTGGTCGTGGGCTTGGGTGGTGTGGTGGTAGCACCACCAGCCGGCGCATCGGCGGGCAACGCGGCTAGGCGTTGCTTGGCTCCGGTGATGATTTCGGCCACCGGAAATTTGTTGTCGATGATGGAGTTGAGCGTGGCGCGCGCCTGGAACGTTTCCCCCTGGGCAGCGTAGATGTCGGCAATCAGTAAGAAGCCTCGGCCCTGCCACAACTCATAATTGGAGGAGTTGGTCTTGTAGGCGGCATCCAAGGCTTCGGGGTACTTCTTCTGCTGAAACAGAATGTCAGCCACCAAGTACGACGCTTCGGCCCCGTTCTCATCGGCCGCGGCCGTGGTGGCGGCCGTATTCAACTCGGGTAGGGCTTGGTCGAGGTTGCCGGCCTTCATGCTGGCTTTGCCCAGGTAGAGCAAGGCCGCATTGGTAGCGGCTGGCGAGGCGGCTTGGGTACCTAGCTCGGTAGCTACCCGGCGGGTGCCTTCGTAATCGGCACTTTCATAGTAGCTTTTCATCAGCCCAAGTCCAGCGTTGGCGGCTTCGCGCTTGTTTTGGGCAACCTCACGCAACCGCGTGTAGTATTTGATGGCCTCGGGGTAGTTCTTGTTTTCAAACTCCAGCTCTGCTACCCGGCCTACCGCCCGGTTCAGGTACTCCGATTTCCCTTCCTCCACCACGGCTTTCAGACCAGCTAACGCCTCAACTTTTTTGTCGGTTCTCAGCTGGGCGTCCGCCAGAAAATAACGGCCGTCAGCTGCCAGCGTTGTGCCGGGGTACTGCTTCAAGTAGGACTCCAAGCGAGGAATAGCTTGCGCGTATTTCTCAGCGAGATACAGCGCTTTCGCAGCTTCAAATTCCACGCTTTCGGATGCTTTACTATCCGGGTTTTGCTGCTTGAACTGCGCCAGATACTGATCGAATTCCTCGGTACGGCCTAGTGCCGACAAGCTTTCCTGCAGGCTATAGATGGCGCTGCTAGCTGACTTGGTACGAGGATAAGCGGTGAGCACTTGCTTGAAGTCGGCCACTGCTTTCTCATGCTGCTGCAGGTTGGCGTAGGCTACGCCCCGCTTTTGTAGTGCCTGCGGAATCAGAGTGGAATTCGGACGATTGTTGATCAGCTTGGTGAAGCCATCAACAGCCTGCTGGTAGCTACCGGCCTCGTAGTCGAGTTGGGCTTGCTGATATACTGCGTCGGCGGCGTAGCGCGAGTTGGGTGTGGTACGCAGCAAGGTGCTCAAGGTACTGGCCGCTTCGTCGCGGCGGCCCATCAACCCCAGCACTATGCTTTTTTGATAGTAGGCGTAATCCTTATCGGTCGCGTTGGCCGTAATTACCTTGTTGTACAGGTCCAGAGCCTGTTGGTAGTTTTTGGCTACGTAGTAGGTATCGGCAAGGCGCAGCGTTACATCGTAGTAGTTCGGGTCGGCGGGCTTAGCTACCGGATCTTGCAGCCAAGCCTGAAACTGGGGCCTGGCCCGGTCGTACTGCTGCGTATTGTAGTAGGCATAGCCCAACCCGTAGCGGGCTTTTTGTTCGAAGTCTTTCTCATCGGCATCCACGCCACCTTGCCGGGCCGTACGAGCCGCCGCCGTGTACGCCGTGATGGCGGGCTGGTATTGCTGCCCCACGCTGTAGATTTCACCTTTAAGCACCTGTGCCGCCGCTCGCAACGCATCATCCTGCGGGTACTTCAGGCTTTTATCCAGCAGTGGCAGCGCATCAGAGTAGCGGGCGTTGTTGTAGAGCGTAGCCGCTTGCAAGTACGCCACGCGCTGGTAGGTGGCGTTCAGCTTAGTACTCCGGTCATCGAGGTTGTCGAGGTAGTTGAGAGCCTGCGCGTAGTCTGATGAGTTTAGGAAACCCTCACTCAGCAAATCGTCGGCAACAGCGCGGTTTTTCGAGCGGGGAAAGCGCTTGTTGAAATCTTTCAGCGCCGCAATTGCCTCTGGGGTGTTTCCTAGCTCATAGTTTATCTGCGCGTACTTAAGCGCCGCATTCTCACTGATGTTCTTGTCGAAGCCGAGTTTGCGGGCGGCGTCGAAAGAATTGAGGGCAAGTTGTTTTTGGTTGGTTTGCAGGTAGCTCAGTCCCAGATGGTAGGCGGCGTTCTGTCCCAGCGAATCGCGGCGCGCAGCTACGTTTTTCAAACTCCCAATGGCCCCTTTGAAGTCGCCTTGCTTGAAATTGGCGTAGCCAATCTTGTACTGTACGGCTGGCTCTATCTTCTTACGGCCCGCGGCATACTTGTTGAAATACGTGGCTGCCGTCTTGAAATCACTCTTTTGATAATATGCATCGCCCACTAAGAGTTGAATTTCATCGGCTCCTTGGGGCGGGGGCGTCTGGGCTAGGGCTTTGCTACCGTAATCGATTAAGCCGTCGAAGTCTCCTTCCTTATAGTATATCTGGCTCATCACGGCCGGCACCACCGGGCGGTACGCATCGTTCTGCTCGGCCACGGCCAAGTCTTTTCGAGCCCCTGCAAAATCGCCGGCGCGGTACGCTAGGTAGCCCGCGTAATACGAACTAGCATACCGGTACTCGTGCTGTCCCTGCTTGTTGCGGTCAAATTGCAGCTTGGCCTTATCGAAGTCTTTCTGGGCAAAATAGCTATACCCTAGCTTGAACTCGGCTTCCGCCCGTTGCTCGCCCGAGAGGTTGTCGGCCCCAACCCGTTGCAGATAGTCGGTGGCTTTGGCGTAGTCTTTCTTGTCGAAATAAAACTTCCCTAGCTCGAAAAAGGCAACCGCAGCTTTCGGATGAGCGGGGTTTTGAGTTGCAAACGCTAAAATCCGGTTCTCGGCGTCGGGGTGCTGCAGATACAGCCCCGACACGGCGTAGTAGTAGTCAGCATCAATAATGCGGTTGGCGGCCAGCTCGCCCGCTCGGCGTTGAGTTAGCTCCAGGTAGCGTTGGAAAGCTTGCTGAGCGGCACCGTATTTACCCCGATCAAAGAGTTCGAGGCCTTCTTGAAAGTGGCGCTCGTCGTTGGCGAACACCTGTGTTTGCTGTGCCTGGGCGACTAGCGGGGAAGCAGCGCTGAGAGAGGCGGCCAGCGCAATCCGGGGTATAAACTTCATTGCTCGGCGTTACGGGAAGCGGCCCTAAAGGACCGGGATAGCCAAAAGTAGCGAAAAGTTCGCGCGGGTTGCCCCCAAAACGACTTTTCCACTATCGTAACGCCATACCACGCCCGTTTGGTGTGCTGTTCAGCTAGACGGCCTAGCCATTTGCAGCGCTCATGCCTGCCGCTCCAGCGTCACCTCGTCGCGGGTGAAATCAATGGCGCTTTTATCAACCGGACCGCGGCAAACTACCACACGCGGAGGCGCCAGCTTCCCCTTGCGGCCTGCTTCAATCTGGGCTTCTCCGGTTACGTCTAGCGTTGCTATTACCTGTCCGTTTTGCCGCAGCTCCCACGCCCCTGGTTTCACAACGCCTTCCAGATGCCCTACCAAGAAGGTTTCCGTGAGTGAGATGGAGATGATATCTAAGATCTGCATGGGATAGAGTGCCAAAAAATACGTGCCGAAGGTCGTTACAGTAACGCTCAATTTTTCAAGGCTACAAGATAGAATCTAACTTGCCTCCTCATCATTACCCGCTTTCCAATGACTGCTGCCTCGTTGCTTTATCATGCCCAGCGCCTACAAGCCTTAGCACAAGCTGGCTTGGCCTATACGCAAAACAACTATGATGTAGAACGCTACGAGGAAATTCGTGCCATTAGTGTGCAGCTGCTACAGGAATTGAGTGCCAACAACGAGCCATTAGACAAAATAACTAGGCTATTTGCTTCTGAAACCGGCTACCAAACCCCCAAGGTAGATGTACGGGCCGTTATATTTCGAGGCTCCGAGGAACTCTTGCTGGTGCAGGAAAAGATGGATGCCAACAACTGGACGCTACCCGGTGGCTGGGCCGATGTCGGCTATACCCCCTTCGAAGTAGCCGTGAAAGAAGCTCATGAAGAAACCGGTTACCACGTAGAAGCCCGCCGTTTGCTTGCCCTCTTCGATAAGAAAAACCACCCCCACCCACCCCAGCCGTGGTACGTGTACAAGGCGTTTGTGCTCTGCGAAATCACCGGCGGTATGTTGCTTTCCGATACTCCCGAAACCACTGGGGCGCGCTGGTTTCGAGAAGAAGAAATCAGCGCCTTGTCGTTGTCTACGGACCGGGTTACAGCCTCGCAGCTCACCACACTGTTTGCGTTTGCACGTCAGCCGCAAATACCCACCCTGTGTGATTAGCGCGTACCCGCAAGTACAGACCAGAAGGCTATTCCCCAACTAGCATGTACTGGCGCAGCAAGTTCAGCAGCAGTGAGTCGGCACCACTCAAGCCTTCAAAAGCCGGGTCGAGGCTACTAGGAGAGCGAAACCCCTCGAGCCGCTCGAAATCCGCAGCTTGCACAGGACGAAATGCCATGGCCCAATCAGGAAAGCTCCGGGCCTCCACGTGCTTGTCGGCTAGCTTAAGAACACTGGTATGACGGGGGTCCTGCTCGATGTAGCTGTAAAGGCGGTGTACAACATCGGCATCTCCTTCCAACAGCTGCATAAACTGCCCATCGTGATATAGCAATAAGCCTGTGACATTTTCTCTTGCGTTGCGCAGCCGCGCTTTGGTGAGCAACTCTTGTAGCTCGTCATCGGAGAAAGGATGCGTGGCTGAGCTGCTGTAAATAAGAAGGTGCATAAATCGGAGAAGACAGACAGTTGCTGTCAGTAGTTGACCTGTGCTCACAGCGCACAACGGTAACTAAGCTGGCAAGACAACGAATAACATTCTTTCTGATACGATTAAGCCCCTCGAGAGGAGAACAAAATTTCAACTTTTTGCCAAGCCCTACCAACCATGCGAGAAAACGCTTGTTGTTGGGACCAGCACCAAGCTTATTCTTACTTAATGACTTTCTATGAAAACGCAGCCGGTCGTATACGCGTGAACGCGGCCAGCTTTTATCTGCACGTGGATTGGTCGAACAATCAACTACCCGACGACAGTATTTACGAGTTGCTAGAACAAGTTCTTTTAAAGCTACAGCAAGAGCAGTGGCATAAGGTTCTATTTCACCAACACAATCGTGGGACGCTCAGCATTCCGGTATCTGCGTGGGTTGCCCTGGATTGGTTGCCGCGGGCGGTCCGAGCGGGTTACCTCTATGGGGCCTTCGTACTTTCCCGCAACATGGTTACCCGCCTGGATACGACAGCCGCCGGCAACGACTACAGCAAGCGAAGTCCACTACCAGTGTATCAATACTTCGAGCAAGAGGCTGATGCCATTGCGTGGTTGCTTGATGCTGAAAAAACCAACCCGTTGCCCAAGCGCAAAAGACACTTTTCTACGAAAGCAGAGCCTAAAGAGTAGCTTCTGACGCTACGCCACACTCCTAGCCCGTTACGACTGGCTATAGGGCAAGTAGCTATTAGCCGCCTGAATTAAGGCGGCGGCGCCGATATCGGGGCGCTGCACCAACAACTGCTGACACCCAATTTGCAAGCGCAGCAACTGCACCGGGGTAATGTGGCGGATAGGCTCGTTGCGCGCTTCCACTACCTGAGATAGCAGAACGGCAGCGGTACTGAAATTCTCGTCGTGCAATGCAGCTCGGAAAGCAACTTCTGTCTCAGTCATGGCAGGTGTTTTTCCATGACTTTTGCAATAAACATACCAACCGCCAAATAATAACACCCTTTTCCCCTATTTACCTTTTATAGTGCAACTTCATCAAATTACACTTCCGTGCCCTGGTATTGCCAGAACGAATTGTTAAGGTAAGAGGCTATTCTACAGCCAACTTCGCTTAGGCTGCAACACTCAACTCCGGTAGCGGCGACGATACAATGGAAGGAACGCCGACTTGAGTGATTAAAAAAGCAAAGGCTACGAGAGGCAATGATACCGGCTGGGGTGCGGCTACTGCGGCAGGTACGAGGCGTTGGATCGGTAGCATAATAATATCCTAGGTGGATACAAAACTACCACGTACCTCCTCCGTGAAAAAGGAAAAGTTCAACGGCTCAGTGACTAGTACAATTCACATAATTTTTAGGCTATCAGGTAGAGCTTATCTTGCCTGTTTCAAGCCACCTAGAGCCTTAATGCCTTTGCATCTAATACTTGCGTATTTTGAATAGTATGTATTTTCGTCTTTACCAAGACTTCTATCCCCCTGTTACGGCGTGTAAAGGCACCGGATGTAGCACCAGCCATACCAGCTCCCGCAGTATCTCGCCATCCGTCATCGAGCCACTTTCTATGCCTTTGCTCTGTGCATCGGCGCGCCTAATTAGGTGCACAATACTGCGAGTACGCTCGAAAGGAAACACCTTTAAACCGGTTTGGTAGTCTTTGCGGGCGAAAGTACTCCGCAGATTAAGCCGGTTCCAATCGGCCTCGGTTGGGTTGGGCAACTGGTGCAACGCTAGCAGCCGGGAGAAGTAGTTGAACAGCAGCGTTAAGTTTGGAATGAGCGGGTTGGCTTTCGGGTTGGCCTCGAAATACAGCAGAATGCGGTTGGCCTTCAGCACGTCGCGCCGAATCAGGGCGCTCTGCAACTCGAAAATGTTGTACTCTTTGCTGATGCCCACCATCCGCTGCACCAAATCCTCGTCAATAGGCTGGCTAGGTGCCAGGTTGAGAAGCATTTTGTCTACCTCGTTGGTGAGGCGTCCTAGCTCCGCCCCAATGTACTCGGAGAGCATGGCAGTGGCTTGGGGCGTGATGTTGCGTTGCTTGCTGCGCACGTAGCCCGTCAGCCAAGCAGCCACTTGGTTGTCATAGAGCTTTTTGCTGGTCATAAGCACGGTACCCGGCGGGCTAGGCTCCTTTTTGTCGCCGGTCAGTAGCTTGCCTAGCTTCTTACGTGCATCTAGAGTTTTGTGTTTGTAGCAAAAAACCAGTACGGTGCTTTGCAACGGGTTCTTCAAGTAGGCTTCCAGAAAGGGCCATGACTTCTCGGCTTCCAAGTCAGCAATAGTTTGTGCTTCCTTCACAATTACCACCGAACGTTCCGCCATCATTGGGAAGCGCTTGGCTTGCCCGAGAATGGTTGCTACGTCGGCATCCTTGCCGTAGAGCACCACTTGGTTGAACCCCTTCTCATGCTCTTGCAGCACGTTTTTCTCTAGAATATCGGCTATGTGGTCGATATAGTACGGTTCCTCACCCTGCAGAAAATAAACAGGTTGATACTGCCGCTGCTGGAGTTGCTTGAGTAGTTCGTCGGCGGAGAGAACAGGCATGGGGAAGATCAGTTGGAAGCAGCCAATTGCGGAGTTTAGGCGGCAAGTAGCGTAACAGGTGGAAAGTGCATGGCAAAGGTACCGCAGGCACGTTACCTTTGCGGCCTCTTACCCGGTTTTCCTGCAGTTCTGCAACTCGCTGGACCCACCACCTGACACTTACTAACCAACAACTACTAGATGGATTTAATTGAAGAACTGCGCTGGCGTGGGATGTTTCACGACATGATGCCTGGCACCGACGAGCATCTGCGTCAGAACGCACCCATCACCGGATACATTGGCTTCGACCCCACGGCTTCTTCGCTGCACATCGGCAACCTGGCCACCATCATGCTGCTGGTGCATCTGCAACGGGCTGGGCACCGCCCGCTGGCGCTGGTAGGTGGTGCCACCGGCATGATTGGTGACCCGTCGGGAAAGTCGGCGGAGCGCAATCTGCTGGATGAGGAGGCCCTACGGCGCAACCAAGCCGGTATTCAAACTCAACTAGAGAAGTTTCTTGACTTCAACGACAGTCCAACCGGCGCTCGGGTAGTCAACAATTATGATTGGTTCAAGGAGTTTGGCTTCCTGCAATTCCTGCGTGAAGTAGGCAAGCACCTTACCGTGAACTATATGATGGCCAAAGATTCGGTGAAACGCCGCATCAGTGGCAACGAAGAGTCAGGTGCTGAAGGCCTGAGCTACACTGAATTCAGCTATCAGCTGCTCCAGGGCTACGACTTCTTCCACCTTTATAAGGAGTTGGGCACCACCCTGCAAATGGGCGCCAGCGACCAATGGGGCAACATCACTACCGGCACGGAGTTGATCCGGCGCATGAGCGGCGGCGAGGGCAAAGCGTACGCGCTTACCGGCCAGCTTATCACGAAAGCTGACGGCACCAAGTACGGCAAGAGCGAAACCGGCACTGTGTGGCTGGATCCGACCATGACCTCGCCGTACCAGTTCTACCAGTTCTTCCTTAACGCTGCCGACGCCGACGTACCACGCCTTATCCGTGTGTTCACCCTGCTACCCCAGCCTGAAATTGAAGCCCTAGAAGCTGAACATGCCCAGGCCCCGCACCTACGCGTGTTGCAGAAGGCCTTGGCCAAGGACGTGACCATTCGGGTACACTCTGAAGCGGCCTACGAAGCGGCGCTGGCGGCCTCGCAAGTATTGTTCGGAGGTGGTGAGTTGAGCAGTTTAGATGAGGGTACGCTGCTGGATGTATTTGCCGGCGTACCGCACGTGGAAGTACCACACGCTTCGCTTTCCGAGGTGAATGTGGTGACATTGCTCAGCGACTCTACTAATGCCGTTATCTTTTCTTCGAAAGGCGAGGCCAAGAACATGATTAAGGGCGGTGGTGTGAGCCTGAACCGTATTAAAGTAACCGGCGACCAAATGGCCCTTGACATTCCTCTCTTGCTGGATAAATACTTTGTAGCGCAAAAAGGCAGGAAGAATTACTTTCTAATCAAGTTAGTATAGCACACCGAAAAGTGCGCTAACATAAAAAGGCCCTACCGCTATTCGGTAGGGCCTTTTCAGTAACATCAAAACTGCGAGAAACGCAGCTCTGTTGCTTTTAACTTACTTCTTCTTTGCTGGAGCAGCCTTCTTGGCAGCAGCAGGAGCTGCGGCTTTCTTGGCAGCCGGAGCGGCAGCAGGAGCAGCAGTAGCGCTGTTTTTCGCGTTCTGTACTTCCGTACGGATGCTCTGTGCCATGTTCTTCAGTTCCTGCATGCCTTTACGAACGCGGGTACCGGCAGCCGAGTTTTTCTTGTCGTAGAATTTCTCGAAGTCGCTTTCCAGGCCTAGCACGAGGTCCTTGAGGTCGCTAAAATTGCTCATGTTTGATGGGGTTGAGAGGAATGAAACAATGGGTTTGTTGGGGCCTAATATACAGGGATTTCAAATACAAGCAACAGCTCATATTTTTTTTCAAAGCCGCCTAGTCAGCCCGAGAGGCACATTTTGGCCTTTGTTCATGCACTTTCGCCGTAGCAACCCCATCTGGTTTTGTTGCCATAGTACAAAAAGCAGAGGCCGGAACCCTCTCGGATTTCCGGCCTCCATTCATTTTAGCAATTAAGCTACCTAAAGCCCTGCTGGCACCTCTGCCTTGGAATACAGCCCTTTGTTGAGCTTCTCGGCTACCATTTCGAAGGCCCTGATGGTCTGCGTCACGTCGTCGAGCGTATGAGACGCCGTAGGAATAAGACGCAGCATAATCACGCCTTTTGGCACCACCGGATATACGACAATAGAGCAGAAAATGCCGTAATTCTCGCGTAAATCGAAGGTTATCTGAGTTGCGTCCGAAATCTGGCCCTGCAGCATCACAGGCGTTACCGGCGACTGCGTGGTACCAATATTGAAGCCTTTTTCGCGCAAACCACTTTGCAGCGCCCGTACTACGGTCCACAGGTTGTCTTTCAGCTCTGGCTTGGTCCGCAGCAACTCCAACCGCTTGATGGCGCCCACTACGAGCGGCATTGGCAAGCTTTTGGCGAAAATCTGGCTCCGCATGTTGTAGCGCAAATATTCAATTACGTTTTCGGGGCCCGCAACGAAGGCACCGATGCTCGCCATAGACTTCGCAAACGTTGAAAAATATAGGTCTATGCCATCTTGCACGCCTTGTTCTTCGCCCGTTCCAGCCCCTGTAGTGCCCATTGTACCGAAGCCGTGGGCATCGTCAACAAACAAACGGAACTCGTATTTCTCTTTCAATGCCAGCACCCCGCGGAGGTCGCCCATGTTGCCCGACATACCGAAAACGCCCTCCGTAATAACGAGGATGCCGCCGCCTGTTTCGTCGGTAATGCGCTTGGCCCGTTGGAGCTGCTTTTCCAGGCTGGTCATGTCATTGTGCGGATACACGAACCGCTTGCCTTGGTGTAAGCGCACCCCATCAATGATGCAAGCGTGCGATTCGGCATCATACACAATAACATCGTGCCGGTTCACTAGCGCATCAATGATGCTTACTACGCCCTGATAGCCGAAGTTGAGCAGCATGCAGTCCGGCTTCTGTACGAAATCGGCTAGCTCACTTTCCAGTTGCTCGTGTAGGTTGGAATTGCCCGACATCATGCGCGCTCCCATCGGCAGGGCCATGCCGAATTCGGCTGCCCCATCGGCATCAGCTTTGCGCACTTCCGGGTGGTTGGCCAAACCCAAATAGTTGTTTAAGCTCCAGGTAAGTACTTCTTTGCCGCGAAAAATCATACGGGGCTTGATTTCGCCTTCCAGCTTAGGGAATGCAAAATAGCCGTGCGCATAGTGCGAGTGAATACCCAGCGGGCCGCGGTTAGCGGCAATCTTTTCGAAAAGATCCACGAGGGAACAAGTTAAATGTGAAAAAGAAAAATGAGTAGTTAAGATTGCACTTAACCCTCCGATAATGTACAAAGTTATGGCAATCTGTAAAAGTAACAGCCTACTAGCTGGCTTCCTAGTCTCTATCCCTCCGCACAGAATCAGGTAAAGGGCTTTACGGAGACGCCGGAAAGGCGTTTCTTTACTTGCTGATTGGTTAAATAACCATCTTAACGCCGCACGCTCTTTACTTTCTCTCGTCCTCTCCCACCCCTATATGAAAAGAATAACCAAGCTGCTCGTTGCCAACCGCGGCGAAATTGCCCTGCGAGTATTACGCTCCGCCAAGGAAATGGGCATTCAAACAGTAGCTATCTATTCGGAGGCCGACCGCAATGCGTTGCACGTACGCTACGCGGATGAAGCCGTCTGTGTAGGCCCACCGGCCTCCGCCCAAAGCTACCTACGAGGCGACAAGATTATAGAGGTCTGCCAGCAACTAGGGGTTGACGCTATTCACCCGGGCTACGGCTTTCTAAGCGAAAACGCGGGCTTTGCTCGTATGGTAAAAGAGGCCGGATTGATTTTCGTAGGGCCTTCGCCGGAAGCAATGGAGCTGATGGGCTCTAAACTGGCAGCCAAAGCGGCTGTCTCGCACTACGGTATTCCAATGGTGCCCGGCACAGAAGAGGCCATCACCAACGTGGAGGCAGCCAAATCCATAGCCCGGGAAGTAGGCTTCCCTATTCTGATCAAGGCTTCGGCTGGTGGCGGCGGCAAGGGCATGCGCATTGTCAACTCGGTCGATGAGTTCGAGGAACAAATGCAGCTAGCTGTGTCTGAAGCCACCTCGGCATTTGGTGATGGTTCGGTGTTCATAGAGAAGTACATTGGGTCGCCCCGGCACATCGAGATTCAAGTTCTTGGCGACGAGCATGGCAACATTGTGCACTTATTTGAGCGGGAATGTAGCATCCAACGGCGTCATCAGAAGGTAATCGAGGAAGCGCCTTCTTCGGTGCTCACGCCTGAACTGCGTGCTGCTATGGGTAAATGCGCCGTGGATGTAGCACGCGCTTGTGCTTATACCGGAGCTGGTACCGTGGAATTTCTGCTCGACGAAAACAAGAACTTCTACTTCCTGGAGATGAATACGCGTCTGCAGGTGGAGCACCCCGTAACCGAACAGATTACCGGCCTCGATCTGGTAAAAGAGCAAATACAAGTAGCCCAGGGCGTGCCATTGCGCTTTGCGCAGGAAGACCTCACTATCACCGGCCACGCCTTGGAACTGCGCGTGTACGCCGAGGACCCGCAGAACAACTTCCTGCCTGATATCGGAACCCTCACCACCTACGTGCGCCCCCAAGGCCCGGGCGTGCGTGTCGACGACGGCTTCGAGCAAGGCATGGAAATTCCTATTTACTACGACCCCATGATTGCCAAACTGGTGACTTTTGGCAAAGACCGTACGGAAGCCATAGCACGCATGCTGCGCGCCATAGCTGAGTACCAGATTACTGGCATCGAAACCACCCTGGCCTTCGGCCGCTACGTGCTCGAACACCCCGCTTTCGTGAGTGGCAATTTCGACACCAATTTCATTCGTGACCATTTCCCGGCCGATGCTCTCAAGCCCGCACCGCTAGATGAAAGCACCGCCAAACTTGCCGCCGTACTAGGGGCAATGCTCATGACCGACAAGAAACCTGCCGTAGTAGCTTCCTCGGATGCACCGACGGCCGCCGGCTCGGCGTGGAAAAGAAACCGATTGGGCGTTCGGTAGCAAACGCACCAACGATAAAAAAGAAAAGCCCAGCCAACTTGGCTGGGCTTTTTCAGTAGTAGGAGAATCAGTTGATAGCCAGACGTTGGCTGTATACAGAACCTTCAGGCCCCTCTATACGCAGAATGTATAGACCCGACGGATAATTCTTAACTGCTATTTCTATCGGCTCAATGGCTAATCCAGTTATTGCTTTCCGAAGCACAGTGCGGCCCAACGCATCCACCAAGTGCAGATGCCAGCCAGTCCGTGTTGTTGCCGAAGAAGGCCATTGAACCTGCACTACATCGTGGGCAGGATTAGGATATAAGGCCAATTGATGGAAGTCAGAACCGTTGACAGCAGCAGCAGACATTGGCAGGGACTCGCTGTCGAGCTTTATAACCCAATAGTCGCTGCTTCCTTGGCTGGGCTGGCTTTTGTCTCCAGTAGCGCCAGAGACTGAAGTACCACCAATTATATAACTGCCGTCGGCAAGCTGTTGTAAGCTATATACTTGATCTGCCTGACTGCCCCCCAGAGTACGGTCCCAAAGTTTGGCGCCTTGTGCGTTTAACTTGACGACCCAATAATCTCCTCCTCCTCGGGGTGACTCAGTTTTATCTCCTGATATATTGGATACTGAAGATCCTCCAATAGCATAACCACCATCTCGCGTCTGCTGAATGGCATAGCCTACATCACCAGATGTTCCGCCGATGGTACGGTCCCATTGCTTTGCTCCAGCAGCGTCCAGTTTCACCAACCAGATATCACTCTCGCCCTTGCTAGGTTCAGTCTTGTCGCCCGAGATTCCCGATGTTGACTCTCCGCATACTATATAACCGCCATCGGCAGTTTGCTGTACTCTGCGCATAGCATTAGTACCACTTCCCCCGAAGGCACGATCCCACTGTTTGTTTCCCTGCGCATCTATTTTTACCATCCAATAGTCTCGGACTCCTCTTAGTACATCTGTTCGGTCTTCTGAAGCATCAGACAGAGACGATCCTCCTAAAATGTACCCCCCATCGGTAGTCTGCTGTATCTCAGAAAAGAACTCTGTTGCATTACCACCAAAAGTACGGTCCCACTGCTTGTTACCTTGGACATCAATTTTGATAATCCAATAGTCAGTGCTGTTAGGAAAGACTGGATCAGCTCGGTTAGGCTGCGTTTTATCACCAGTGATACCAGAACTCGAATAACCACCTAGTATATACCCACCATCGGAGGTTTGTTTCAGGCTCCGAAGTGTTTCACCTTCACTTCCTCCGTAAGCACGGTCCCATTGCTTATTACCTTGCGCGTCTAGCTTTACGACCCAGTAATCAAAATTTCCTTGACCAGCTTGGGTTTTGTCACCCCCGATGCCTGAGAAGGAAGTGCCTCCCAAAAGGTACCCACCATCGGCTGTTTGCAACACACTCCATAGCTCGTCGTTTTGCGCGCCGCCAAACCTACGGTCCCACTCCTTTATACCGGCGGCTCCAAGTTTAACTATCCAATAGTCACTGGCAACACCTTGGTTCGGCTGGCTTCTATCCCCTGAAACACCCGAACTCGACGCTCCGCCCAGTATAAAGCCACCATCCAAGGTAGGTTGGGCAGTATTTAGCACATCGGCTTGACTACCGCCGAATGAACGTTCCCACTGCACAGTAGGCGCTTGCGCAGAAGCTGTGTAAGCGGGCAATAGCACACAGGATACCAATGAAGAGTAAATCCAACGTAGTGGTTGTAGCATAAGATCGAAAGTGAAGTCAAAAAAGACGTCACAAGCTAAACACTACGTTGCTATTTTCTCTACGTTAGGTTAGAGCACTCTTCGAAAACGCGGGTGGGTATATTCTGCTTTGCGTTGCATCAAATTAAATCTGTAACCTGCCGCACGCCCAAGGTGCGCTCCCGCGTGAAGCCTTCTCCGAACTCCACTCCTATCAGGTGGCCAAATTCGCGGGCGCGGGCTTCCATGAACTTACTGAACTCTTCACTTGACAGGTAGGTAGCCGGCTCTTTGCTATTCGGGTCAAAGAACTGCGTTTGATACGCCTTGAGCGACTCCCATTTCCCAGACCAATGCGCGGTAATATCCACCACAAAGTCAGCAGGAATCTGGCGGTCCTGGATGTAATGGTACACGTGCTTGGGGCGCCAGGGCTGCTGAGGCTGGCCATCGTGGTCTAGTGTTTCTATCATGCGCAAACCCGCCAAAAAACAGGCCTCCGATACCAACTGTGAGCCGCGCCCATGGTCGGGGTGCCGGTCGTGGATGGCGTTACAGAGCACTACTTCGGGCTGGTAGCGGCGGATTGCGGCAATAACGGGCAGTTGGTGCTCTTGGTCGTTGCGGAAGAAGCCATCTGCCAAGCCAAGGTTTTCGCGGGTGCTCAGGCCTAGTATCTGGCTGGCCGCCGCCGCTTCCTGCGCCCGAATAGCTGGCGTGCCCCGGGTGCCTAATTCTCCGCGCGTCAGGTCCACGATACCAATCGTTTTACCTGCCGTCGCGGCTGCAAGCAACGTACCGGAAGCCGACATTTCAACATCGTCGGGATGCGCCCCAAAGGCCAGGATATCTAGTTTCATGTGGTGTGGTTAATAAATAGCAGAAGTGGTAGCGGGTTGGTTGTTCAACTGCGTGAGCTAGGGAACCACCAATCTGCTACCACTTCCACCATGAAGCGCTCTATTTAACTCTCAGTGAACGACCAATCCGCAGAACGGCTGTTCCACCATTCAGGCGCCGCAGTTGCGCCTGCGAAACCCCATATTTGTCTGCAATTTCTGACAGCGTATCGCCGCTTCTGACCTTGTGCGTCACAACTCGCCGGGCGGCGGAGGGTTTGCCCCGGCTGCTGCTACTGCGCGTAGCAGCTCCTGGTACGCTCCCCCCTCTATATTTCAAGGACCTACTGTAGTAGTTGAACAGTGCGGAGGTAATCTGGAAATTGTCTTTAATCAGCTTGTAGTCGGGAAAGTCATACATCCTTTCCGGATCAATCGGGTTGCCTTCGTACCGCACTTCGTAGTGCAGGTGGGAACCCGTACTACGCCCTGTACTGCCGCCGTAACCAATCAGTTGACCAGCTTTTACAAAGGTACCCGGCGTTACAAGCGCCTTCTGCAGGTGGCCATACAGTGTTTCAATGCCGTTGTAATGCCGTACCAGCAGATAGTTGCCGTAGCCAGAGCCGTCCCATTTGCTGATGCGCACTACCCCGTCGAAAGCGGCCTTCACGGAGTCGCCGGTTTCCAGGTCCAAGTCGACTCCATAGTGCCAACGGGAACCACGAAACCCAAAGTCCGACGTAAGGGGCGTTTTTACCAGGGGCATCTTGGCGTAGCGCTGCCGCTCGGGTTCGGTGAGTTTGAGGTTCAGCGTATCCCGAATGCGCCGACCGTCCACCCGGTATGGGTTGATGTTGTGCGTATCCCAAATAGCATAATAGCCTGCTACTTGAATCCAGGAAGAATCGATCCTTACTTCTTCCTTTACCTCTACAATGTGCTGGCCGCCTTCATTCAACGAAGAAGTATCCTCGCTCACGATGGAAAGCTTCTTTGCCGGATTGAAAAAGATGGATTTTGCTGCATCGGAACCGTCGTCTGGCAGCTCCTCGGTTTCAATTAGAATGGTAGTGTCGGGGCGTACGTAGCGAATAGTAGGCGACTTGAGGCGAAAAAAGTCGCTGCGCTTGTTGGCAGAACCGGCTTTAGCCTTCGGAGCGGGCACCGGACGACGCTGAGCTTGCAGCTGGCCGGGCAAGCCAAGAAACAGCCCGATCAGTAGCAATGGCAGCAGCCAGTGTTTCAAAAAATTCAGCAAGAGCAAGAAAGATGAAAAGTTGAAATGGCGAGGTGAAGAAACAATAAGATGGCAAGTGTTCGTCCTGGTTGCAGCCCGCAGGGATACGGCCTAGAACGTCACTTACCATCTCACTATTTCACCAGCTCACTAATGGTCGCCGAGACCAGCCAGGTACCGCTCGGCATCCAGCGCTGCCATGCAGCCCGAACCCGCCGCTGTAATAGCTTGCCGATAGGTGTAGTCTTGCACGTCGCCGCAGGCAAAAACGCCGTCTACGTTGGTTTTGGCAGTACCAGGCAGCGTTTTCAGATAACCTTGCTCGTCATGGTGCAGATATGGCTGAAATATCTTGGAGTTAGGCTCGTGGCCGATAGCTACGAAGAATCCGTCCACATTCAGGTCACGCGTTTCGTGGGTTAGTGCGTTCTTAACGCGGGCCCCTTCCACGGCATGCTCACCTAAAATTTCCTCGGTTACGGTGTTCCACAACACCTCAATCTTTGGATTGTCGACCACACGCTTTTGCATGATTTTAGAAGCGCGCATCTCTCCTTTCCGCACGATCATATACACCTTACTGCACAAGTTGGCCAGATAGGTAGCCTCTTCGGCCGCTGTGTCGCCGGCACCTACAATAGCTACGTCTTTGCCACGGTAGAAAAATCCATCACAAACGGCGCAGGCCGATACGCCTGAACCATTCAGACGCATTTCGGAATCTAGCCCAAGCCATTTGGCCGAAGCGCCGGTAGCAATAATGACGGTATCGGCGGTTAGTTCCAGCTTTTCGTCGATAGTAATTTTGTGCGGATGACCCGAAAAGTCAACGGCAGTGGCAATGCCGTAACGGATATCGGTGCCAAAACGGGTAGCCTGCTTTTTCAGGTCCTCCATCATTTCCGGGCCCATTACACCATCAGGATAGCCCGGGAAATTCTCTACATCGTTGGTAATGGTAAGCTGGCCACCGGGCTGCAAGCCCTGATACATCACGGGCGCTAGGTTGGCGCGGGCAGCATAAATAGCAGCTGTATAGCCAGCCGGGCCGGAGCCGATAATCAGACACTTTATGTGTTCTGGGGTGTTATTCTCCATTAGAGTCAGGTAGCGCACGCTTGCGCTTGCGCCGTGAAATGATGAGTTTGGATGGCAAAGGTAAGCGAGTAGAACGGAGTGGCATGCTGCTCTGTCGAGCAACTACCCTCTAGCTCTATAACACGCGAAGCCAACAGTAAATTTCGTACACTGAAAAGAGCTCCACTTCCTCACTTTTCGCAACAAAAAACCCCAACTGGAAGGCCGGGGTCTTTTGTTAGCGGGGTAGAAAATTACCCCAAATACGGCTTCAACGCTTTGGAGCGCGAAGTATGACGTAAACGACGGATTGCCTTTTCTTTGATTTGACGCACACGCTCACGGGTAAGGTTGAACTTCTCCCCGATTTCTTCCAGTGTCAGCGAATGCTCCCCGTTTAAGCCGAAGTACAACGTAATAACGTCGGCTTCGCGCTTGGTAAGCGTGCTTAGTGCGCGCTGTACTTCTTTGCGAAGCGAGTCGTTCATCAAGCCGGTGTCCGGAGACTCTTCGTCCTCGTTTTCAAGTACGTCAAGCAAACGGTTTTCTTCGCCCTGCACAAACGGAGCATCAACCGATACGTGACGACCCGAAATTTTCAGGGTATCAACCACTTCAGAAGTGGTCAGTTCCAATACTTCGGCAATTTCCTCGGGCGACGGTTCACGCTCGAATTTTTGCTCTAGCTCAGAAAAGGATTTACTGATTTTGTTGAGCGAGCCCACGCGGTTCAGCGGCAAGCGCACAATGCGCGACTGCTCAGCTAAGGCTTGCAAGATAGACTGGCGAATCCACCAAACGGCGTAAGAAATGAACTTGAAGCCGCGGGTTTCATCGAAGCGCTTGGCTGCTTTAATCAAACCAAGGTTGCCCTCATTGATCAAATCACCCAGCGAAAGGCCTTGATTTTGGTACTGCTTAGCTACCGACACTACGAAACGCAGGTTAGCTTTGGTCAGCTTTTCCAGCGCTTGCTGGTCACCTTCCTTAATGCGTTGCGCCAGCGTCACCTCCTCATCGGGTGTGAGCAGATCTACCTTACCAATCTCCTGGAGATATTTGTCCAGCGACTGGCTTTCGCGGTTGGTAATCTGCTTGCTGATTTTTAACTGTCTCATTGCGGGCGCGAGAAGTATGTATTTCTGAAATTGTTGAGCATCTAAAACCCTTCCTACGGGTACCAATTAGTTGTTAGCAACGCAGTGGTACCCGCGAAAGTTCTACGGTTTGCTACTGAGCCGCACCGTTCTGTTCGGCTGCCCGCTCTGGCTTCGGCAAAAGCACCTTGCGAGACAAACGATACTTGCCGGTTTTCTTGTCAATATCGAGCAGTTTCACATCAATTTCCTGCCCTACCTCGAGTACGCCTTCCAGTGCCGAAAGCCGCTCATGCGACACTTCCGAAATGTGCAGCAGGCCATCTTTGCCTGGCATAATCTCCACAAACGCACCGTAGGGCTGAATGCTGCGCACTTTGCCTTTGTAGGTTTCGCCCACTTCCGGCGTAGCGGCAATAGCCTGGATCCGGCTGATGGCGGCTTGCATATCTTCCTTGTTGGAAGCGTAGATGCTCACGTGGCCTTTCTCGTCCTTCTCCTCGATGATAACCGTGGCGTTGGTATCCTTCTGGATCTGCTGAATCACCTTGCCGCCTGGCCCGATAACGGCACCGATATACTCTTTGTCGATGAGCATCTTGTGCGAACGAGGCGTATGCGGCTTAAGGTCGGCAGCCGGAGCGTTGATGGTTTTGGCCATCTCGCGCAGGATATGCAGCCGGCCCTCACGTGCCTGGTGCAATGCCGCCGTCAGAATTTCGTTGCTCAAGCCTTGGATTTTAATATCCATCTGGCAAGCCACAATACCCTTTTCGGTGCCGGTTACTTTAAAGTCCATGTCGCCGAGGTGGTCTTCGTCACCGAGGATGTCGCTCAACACGGCGTATTCACCGGTTTCTTTGTCTTGTACCAAGCCCATGGCAATACCTGCCACTGCTGCCCGCACTTTCACGCCGGCATCCATCAACGCCAGCGAACCAGCACATACCGTGGCCATCGAGCTAGAGCCGTTCGACTCCAGAATGTCCGACACAATACGGATGGTGTAGGGGTTTTCTTCGTCGGCGGGAAGCACCCGCTTCAAGGAACGCTGAGCTAGGTTGCCATGCCCAATTTCGCGGCGGCCGGGGCCACGATTTGGCTTTACTTCACCGGTCGAGAAAGCTGGGAAATTGTAGTGCAGCATGAACTTGCTGTACCCCGACTGCATAGCCGAATCAATGATTTGCTCGTCGAGTTTAGTACCCAAAGCCACCGTGGTCAACGACTGGGTTTCGCCGCGCGTGAACAAGGCCGAACCGTGCGCACCGGGCAGGTAGTTTACCTCGCTCCAAATCGGACGAATTTCAGTGAGCTTACGACCATCGAGGCGCGTACGCTCTTTGATCATCATGTCGCGGATGGCTTTTTTCTCTGCCGATGAATAGTAGCGGCCAAACTGCTTCATATCCAGTTCGGGCTGCTCGGCAATCAGCTGCTGCAAAAACTGCTCTTTCACGCCACCGAAGCCTTTTTTGCGGCCAGCTTTGCTGGTGTCACCCAACTGGGCCACTTTATAGGCTAAGTCGTAGATGCCCTGCGTAACGCGGGATTTGAGGTCCTCGTTTTCCTCGTACTTGGGGTATTCGCGCTTGATTTGCGCCTTTTCCACGGCAGTGGCCAACTCGTTTTGCACGCGGCACTGCTCCTTGATAGCTTCGTGCGCGTAGGCAATGGCTTCCACCATTTCCTCTTCACTCACTTCGTCCATTTCCCCTTCTACCATGGCCACCGAATCGGCCGTGGCGCCTACAATCAGATCGATGTCGGCGCGGGCAATGTCGGCCGTCTTCGGGTTGATTTGCAGCTTTCCATCGATGCGAGCAACCCGCACTTCCGAGATTGGGCCAGCAAACGGAATATCAGATATAGTAATAGCAGCCGAAGCAGCCAAGGCGGCCAGCGCGTCGGGTTGCACTTCTTTGTCGGCTGAAATCAGCGAAATTAGAACTTGTACTTCGTAGTGGTAGTCCTTCGGGAACATGGGACGCAAAATGCGGTCCACGATGCGGCATATCAGAATTTCCTGATCGGAAAGACGACCTTCACGACGCTGGAAGGAGCCTGGAATTTTACCGGCACCGCCAAATTTCTCCTGATAATCCACGGAAAGCGGCAGGAAGTCCACGTCGCCACGGGCACTTGGTTGCGACACCACCGTAGCCAGTAACATAGCATCGCCGAGGCGCACCACGACAGCGCCATCAGCAAATTTGGCCAGTTTGCCGGTTTCGATAGAAATCTGCCGGCCATCCGGCAGGGTAATGTGTTTGGTAACCGCGTTGTAGTTGGGCATCATCTATTTGCTTGGAAGCGACAGCGGGCGAGCAGCCGAAAAAACAGGGCCTGCAATGGCCCTACTTTGCTCTGAGTATTACTCTTTGGAAGATAACAGCGGAGTGGTCGGAAATGTACCAAACCCGACAAAAAAAGAGCAGGGAACCTTTCGTTGCCGAAAGGCTCCCTGCTTGCACGGGGCTAGGTTACTTACGAATACCTAGCTCCTTGATGATGGCACGGTAGCGGTTGATTTCGCGGTGCTGGAGATAGTCCAGCATCCGACGGCGCTTACCAACAAGCTTCAACAAACCCAAACGGGTCGAGAAGTCCTTCTTGTTCACTTTCAAGTGCTCCGTGAGGTGCGTGATGCGGTGCGTGAACAACGCAATTTGTGCTTCAGCCGAACCGGTGTCGGTGGCTACTTTCTGCAGGCTGTTTTTCTCGAAAATGGCCTGTTTTGCTTCGGTTGTGAGTTTCATCGGCAGATAGGTATTCCCCGTCTTGGATATAAAAATGAAAAGAAAATGTCACCCCGCACCTCGAGGTGGCCGCAAAGGTACGAAAAATTAGCTTCGATTTGGTTGTTTCACGCTGATACTAGGCAATCTACTCTGGAATAAGCCGCCGGCTAGCAACTAGCTAGCGTAGTAGAAACGCTGCCAGAATGAGTGCTATACTCCTCGCACCCCTGCTACACTGTGCGTTTGTAACCGCGGAAAGGCCACCGGATTTTGGCTGGCACTTTTCCCCACAGATTCCAATCAAGCAGCCCCGAGTCGTTACGTGCTTGATACAGAAAGAACAAGCCAAAGGGCAACAAGATAAGTGTGGACATCCACATCCCGAATTCAACGGGCATCACCCCTTCCCGCCCGTACTTCTCCCCAATAATAGAGAAGATGTAGTAAACTATAAAAAACAGAATAGATACCAGGATGGGCACACCCAAGCCCCCCTTTTTGATGATTGCACCCAGGGGCGCACCAATCAGAAACATCAGCAAAATAGCCGTTGACTGCACGTATTTGCGGAACACCTCGATGCGGTAATTGCTGGATTCTTTTACCAAGCCTGCCAACCGCTCACCGGTGCTTCCAGCGAAAGCTCGCACATTGCGCGCTCGGTTGCTCGCCTGCTCCAGCGTGCTGGCATTCACAACGGGCAGCCGCGTGGCTGGCACCTGCCACTCCGCCACCCGACGGTTGGCCGCGCGCCCGGTGGTATCAAAGCGCAGGTACGTGTAGTAGGGCGACACCATGCGCGGCACCTGTCGCTTCTCGGTACGGAGGCGGTTTTGCAGGGAGTCGATGAAGTGCTCCAACTGCCCCACGTTCTTCATCATCTTGTTGTCGGAAAACAATTCCTCTTTGGTCCGGTCGAGGTCAAAAGAAGCGAGGGAGAACGTAATCATGTTTCGAGCAAACGCCTGCCGAATGAAGGTAGCCCCTGTGCGGCTGTTAGCATCGGGCTGCTCTACGTAGCTTTGGCCTCGAAAGAGTTCCAGCCCTAGATACTGCCCTCCAAAGCGCGTAAACATCCGGCCTGAATCGGCTAGAATTACGCGCATACTACCGGAGCCCTGCGTATGGTCGTAAATCATAACGCCCATCAGGATTTCCCCGTCTTCTCCCTGTTTATCGTCCACCTTAATGGTGTAGCCGGGAATACCGTTGTAAAAGACACCCGGTCGAATATCAAGAGCTAGCTTCTGTTGGCGCAAATCCCAAAGCAAGCTGTATGCCTTTAGATTGGCCTTGGGCACTATGGTATTGTTGAACCAAAAAGCAAACACAGCCAGCAATGCGCTAGTTATCAACACCGGCCGCAGGATACGCGTAAGCGAAATACCGGAGGTCTTGATGGCCGTTAGTTCGTGGTGTTCGCCAAGTGTACCAAACGTCATAAGTGACGAGAGTAGCACAGCCAGTGGCAACGACACGGGCACCATCAAAACACTAAAAAAGAATAGCAACTGCCCAATAATGTCGATGCCAAGGTCTTTTCCAACCAAGTCATCCAGGTATTTGAGCATGTATTGGGTGAGCAAAATGAATTGCACCACCGCAAACGTGAGAAGAAAAGGACCAGCAAAGGCCCGTAAGATTAGTTTATCGAGTTTTTTCATGCTTGCGCTACGGGCTGCTCCCAACGGAACTACCATGAAAGAGCGTTTCGGTAACGAAGGTACTGTTCGTTTCGTGCGCGCTCTACATTCGTAGGCAGAAACGAAAATTACCCTCCTACCTGTTCCCGCAATTTTTGGGCTAGGCCCTCCCACATTTCCTGTAGTTCTTCTTCATCAGTTTCTTCGGAATAGTCCATCACGCGCACATATACTTCCTGCGTTAACTGCGATTCTTCCAAACTAAAATCCAGAAAATTGGCATCGGGAGTAAGACGCTTATTGGCATCGAGAAAAACAAACCGAACCGACCGGTTGGTGCGGTGAGAATTCATTTCGGCGTAGTGGGGCTGATTGTCCCAGATAAAGTTGAAACGGTGGTCTTCGTCGATTTTCACGTCTTGACAAAACCATTGCGAAAGGCCAGAAGCTGACGCCAAGTATGGGTACAGAATTTTGGGTGACGCATTGATTGGAAACTCGACTGTGAAGCGGTGTTTGCGACGAGTAGCGGAAAGAGGCATAAGCGGAACTAATAAGAATGTACTCTCCCGACAACTCAGAGAATGTCGGACAAGAGCCAATATACACGTGTTTTTTTTCAAGGAGATACTTGCACAGAAACAAATATAGTTTCTACCTTTGCGGCACCAAAAACCCGGCGGGGTAGCTCAGTTGGTTAGAGCACAGGATTCATAACCCTGAGGTCACGAGTTCAACTCTCGTCCCCGCTACTTGTAAAAACGGCCTTTCCAGTGCGGAGAGGCCGTTTTTTGTTGTCCGTGATTTTTTTATCACAGTTTTGTCACAACGCCATGTTTTCGCCTGAGTATGAGCCCCGGCTTTTCGATGCGGACGGTGACCTCTCCAAGCGCTGGTACATCGACTATCGGATCTGGGATACGGATAAGCAGGCGTTCGTGCGCAAGCAGTACACGGGCATCAATAATTACAGCACCCTGCGCGAGCGACGCTGGGTGTGCAAGGAAAAACTAACCGAAATTCGGCAGCTGCTTGATGAAGGCTACACGGCTGGCGTCACCCCCGCGGTCAACCTAGGCTTAGACGCTAGGACGGCCACCGTGCGCGAGGCGGTGGAGTGCGTAGTGGAGCGCAAGGCCGCGGCCGGCGGGAGCGTCGCCTTCTACAACGTGGCCCTGCGCCGAATCCGCGGGGGTAATTGCCACCCTGCAGCTGAAATATCTTACGCTGGCGCACATCACGGCTTTCCTGGACGAGCAGAGCAAGCGCGGCATTGAGGCGAAAACCTACAACAACTACCGCAACAGCCTCAACGCCTCCTTCAATTATCTGGTCAAGCAGGAGATTCTGCCCAAGAATCCCTGCAAGCCCGCCGAGCTGCGTAAGGTGGCGGCCTCCCCTATTTACGTTCCTTACACCGAGGCCGAGCGCCAACGTATTACCGCTGAAATCCTGGAGCGGGGCGACGAGCAGTTCCTGCTCTACATCGGTTTCATCTATTACGGCTTTATCCGCAGCGGCTCGGAGCTACGCCTACTGCGCGTCAAAGAATTAAAAGAGCGTACGGTACTGGTGCCGGCTGCCCGAGCCAAAAATGGCAAGGCTGAGCACGTGGCCATCGTTAAGCAGCTGGCGGCTTTGATTGAACAACACCGGTTGTGCAGCTACCCACCGGACTACTACGTATTCACTAAAGAGCGCCAACTCGGACCAGTACCTGTAGGCAAGAACTGGTTTGCCAAGCGCCACCGCAAGGTTTTGGAAGCCGTGGGCCTTAACGACGGCGAGCATACGGTGTACGGCTACAAGCACACAGGTGCCATTAACTTGTACCTCGCTACTAAGGATATTGAGCTAGTGCGTCGCCATTGCCGCCACGCGCACGCCGGCATTACGGCCACGTATCTGCGCAAGCTGGGCCTATTTGATGACGAGGCTCAACTAGACAAGATGCCCGACTTCTAACTACAATGCCCCTTCATCAACCTGTGGCAAAGAGGTGTTTTAGCTGAAAACCTGATTTCACTACTTTTGCCACCTTATCCCTATTTACCAATACTATAAATGGCTGCAAAATCAGAATTAAAAGCTCTAACCGGAGTACGCTTTATTGCCGCTTTCTATGTCTTCATATTCCACATAGACCTACACACTCCCCTTACATTTCTGCCCGATTGGGTACGAACGGTTGTTCAGCAAGGCTCTTTGGGGGTGAATTTTTTCTTCGTACTGTCTGGTTTTTTACTTGCTTACAGCCACTTGCAAGATTTTACGGATGGAGGAAAGATGAAAGCGGGCTATTACCGCTGGTTTCTGTTCAAGCGCTTCAGCCGGATTTATCCGGTCTATTTTGCGGGCCTCCTCCTGAGCTTAGGTGTTAGCATGCTCTTCGGGCAGCGTCCCCCAGCCTACATCATTCTACTAAATACCTTGATGCTGGAGGCTTACACCTGGTGGATTGCCTTCTGGTGGTATGGTACCATGGCCTGGTCGGTTTCCGCTGAGTTTTTCTTCTACCTGCTCTTTCCGCTGCTGTTGCCGGTGCTGCTGAGCATTCGTTCCGCGCGAATAGTATGGGTAGTACTACTTGGTGTGTGCCTGCTCAGCGCCTTGCCTGGCTTGGCACACAACATTTCACCGAGTTGGGCACCCATGAACCTGCAGTACGCCTTCCCACCATTGCGCCTGGCTGAGTTTGTCGCGGGTATGCTGACCGCCATTCTTGTTTTCCGGTTCAAGGTAAGTGTGCCTTCCTGGATGGGAGCAGCTGCAGTTACAGCGCTGGCAGTCTGGCTGGTTGTGCTTGGACCTTATTTAAAAGGAGCCGTCATTCATAACATCGTGGTAGTTCCTGGCTTGGCGCTGTTGCTAGCCAATCTTTCACAGCCCGAACCCGCTGGCATATGGCGGTGGCTAGGAAGTTCGGTATTGGTGTACTTGGGGCGCATCAGCTACAGTTTCTACATTACTCAGTTCTGCCTGATGTTTACGCTGGAGCAACTGACTGGCCTGCCAACAAGCTATGTGGTGCTAGCAGGCATGTTGCTCCTGAACCTTCTGCTTGCGACCTTCTTTTATGAAATGGTTGAAAAGCGCAGCCATAAGTGGCTCCTTACTTTTGGGACCAAATATGTGAAAGCGCAAGCACCTATTTCAGTAGCCTAGCTACAATTAAACAGGTTGATCTACCTCTCATCAGATACTTGTGCACAATACCAACCGGCACACCGGTGGCAGCACTAGCTTATAGTCATTAGATACTTTGACACAGTGCTCGGTGAAATATTTAGCGCCGTAGCAATGGCACGATCTGAAATACCGGTTGCCTTCAACCGCTTAACGTGAGTTACCTTCTCAGCATCGACGGTCGGTCGACCAATCTTTGATCCCTTCAGTTTAGCTTTCGCTAAACCCGCTTTGGTTCTTTCTCCTAATCGTACCCGTTCCTGCTTGGCAATAGCGGCCAAGATGCCAATGATGGCATCTTTGAAAATACCAGTGCTATCTAAGTACTGCTCAGTGAAGGACAGGAATTGTACGCCAGAAGCGGAAAGCTTTTGCAAGTAATTAAGTGTTTTAGCTACTCCCTCGCGACTGAAGCGGTCGAGTGCCCATAAGATCACTACATCAAAGCGACCCTGGTGGGCATCCAGAAAGAGTCGGTTATTGGACAGTTTCAGCACTCACGCAGAAGGCCCCGAAAACCCTGTTTTTCGGGGCCTTTTTTCACACCCTTTATTGGACACTATAAGGTGCGCGTGAAACCAGCGTTTTACGTGCACCTCCTTCCTACTCGATCAAAGCGTGGACCAGCAGAAGTACCTTCTTCTAAGCGTTCCTTTAATTCGCTGATTGTTTCACCCAAACGGCCTTCTTTTTAAAAAAGGTCGCATAGGCTTGGTTCCCCCATAGCGTTGGATTCGAGGAGATATCCCACCAGAAGATCGTACTGGGTTTGACGCTTAATGGGGGTAACTCTACACTGGAGCCGCCTTGGCGTAACAGCGTATAGCGGGCTTCTTCTTCTCGGTCGTATTGGCTGGCATCCCCGCTCAACCAATCGCGATAGGCCTGCAACACGCTGTTCGTTGGCGTACCAATGTGGTCATGTAGCAGCTTGGTATTGTGGTCGGAGGTACTGAGCAGCAACACGAGGGCCACGAGGACCGTGCGAGCATACCCAGGCACCGATGGTAAGGGGGGCTGGCTAGTCTGTTGACGGTAGGCCAAGTACCCCAGCACCGACATAAACCAGCTGCTTACAAAGAACACCAGCATCAAGTTTCGGGCTCGCGACGGCATGGGCGAATCAATGGCTAAAAAGCCGAATATGTAACAGATGAACAGGCCGAGCAACAGCCACAGAGGCCAACGCCAGGGCCGTTTTACGAGCATCGTTAGAGGCAGTGTGGGCACCTGTACGAAGCGCTGTAAGGCAGGCAACACCAACAGCGTGAGCAGCAACAGTAACCCGTTTCCTGCCCAATTCAACACTGTATAGACCAGAGCAACACTTGCCATTCCTAGGGTCCGCACCAGAGATAAATGTTCCACCCCCTTTTCTTGTTGCCGGAGAAAATTACCAGGGGCCAGTGTCGCAATGGCAGCGCCTACTACTGCTATCCCGAGCAGCAGCAGCCACTTTCTATTCACTTCCCGCCGTCTGATTGCAGGCAAGAGAACGATACCTAGAGCCAGCACGAAGCAACTGATTACTTCCGAAAACCCGGGCATTACGAAAGCCAAGACGAACGCCGTACTCCACCAGATGCGTTGCTTCAGGAGCGCATGAGGCCGTTGCAAATGAGCTACAACTCCTAATAAGAGCAGACTACAGGCTGCCCCACCCATGTACATCAAGGCACTGGTAACCCAATAGAAGGCCTCACTGGGGCTGCCTAACAACAATAAAAACAACGCTAGCACGAGGCTGCCCGAAGCAAAGCGGGTAGGCCATGGCAGCGCCCCCCCTTGCAGGAGCGCATGGCCGGCAAACAGGAAACAGCCGGCAAAAAACACCAGGAAGCCCAAGACAAAAGGCTTCACTGCCTCTACGCCACCCCACGCGAGGGGATGTAGCCCCATACTCAAATGGGCGGAATACTTACCGGAATAACTAAAATAGATATCGCGGAGCTGAGTCCACAATCCCCGCTCACGCATTAACTGCGGCAACAAAAAATCGTCCAGAAAGGAATGCGCATAGAGAGTCAGACATAGAAAGGGCAATAAGCAAAGCCCCGCGAAAACCAGTATCACGAAGGCCCCCCTTTGCGATTCTTTTACTGGTGAATCAATCAGCATTCGATTCTAAATTGTGAAGTAGCAAGAAGAATAAGCCAAGAGTAAAGGTATGGGAAGTAGCTGTTCAGATTTGAGTTCTATTTCGAACACTTTTGCACCCCACGCTAATGCCCCCGAAAACGCGGTTTTTCAGGGGCATTTTTTGATAGGTAATCCGAACACCTCCTTTTACCTTGTTTTACTAAACATAAAAACGACTTATCAGACTGATTTATCAAGATAGCCACTCTCTGTTCTGACCTCTAGTAGTTTGCATTTACTTGCTAGATCTAGCGCTCATATCGTGGAATTAACTAGCCATTAAGCATCAACTAGGTCTTTTTACTTTCTTACTATGCGAAGTCCAGCAAATGAGGGGCTGTGGGCCAACACACAGGCTGTTTCTACTGGCTCCGTACGCAGGCATCATGCGGTAGCAACCACTCGCTCAGCTCACACAAAACAGGTCATTCGGCAGACTAGGAGATATTATATAGCCAGCAATTCCTATTTGCTTGTGAGCCGCAAGTACATGGCTTTGCCGCTCTCGCCATGATGGATGTTGCCAACCCGCTGCCCTTGGTCAATGGTACTGAGGTGAATGAACAGCCCGTTTTGCAGCTGCAGTTGCCATCCTCTCTCGTCCACTACCACCATCCCTTCAGTTGGCTTGCCTAAATACCCCTCGAACATAAAAACGTCGCCTTCATACAGGTCTACTCCTTTCCACCTTGTGGGAGCAACCAGGCTAACATGGTGCTGATGGCGCCAAACAGGGTCTGCTATATCCTGCGCAGAGAGGCGTACAGAAGAACCTGCGTACCCAACTAGGGTTTTTAGTTGGTCCCACGTTTTGGCTTTGGTGCCATCAGACTCATACCGCCAAACCATCAGGGCAGGCAATGTCAGCGCTGGTTTTACTGTCTGCTGCACCTGCTGCCAAATAGTATTGATTGCCTCCGGCATTAAAGATGGGCTAAGCAATGCCTCTTCCTGGATCAAGGAAGTGAATTTTACATCTACCTCTTCCCGCTCGCCATAGAGCATGGAACTGCCTTCCTCATAGTTGTTCTGGATGTCAACTTGCCATCCATGAACCAAGAATATTTGCAACTCCTTGGAGTATTCCTCGACCGTAGGAAAATGCAGCTTACTAACCATTCACAAACCTACGAACAGGTTTCGAAAAAATATTGTCGAAGCTGTATTCAATACAATGCGTTTGCAGACTGGCAGAAAACCGGCCGGCCCGGCCCATAAGAGCCCTTTATGATGCCACTCACATGCATACGCGGTGCAGTGCGGTGGAAAAAGGGTGCTGCCAAATGGTTTGCGGGCAGCAGTCAGCCAACAGCCGTTCCGTCGTTGCTTTGTCTGCTTGCTTCCGTGTTGAAGAGCCTACGGAAGCACCATAGCTGCTTCCACTGCCTGAGATTTGAAAGCCCCTGGCACCCGCACCGAGGCTAAAATAGCGCCTGAGTAGTAGGTGAATCAGAGGGCTCTATGCCTATATGCTCGGCCCGACTACGCAACGCAGGAATCAGGTATATTTGGGTGTAATTTAACAACTAAGACAGTCATTAAAAGACTGAAAATCATTTGAATAGAATACTCGCCTTCCGTGGTAGACGGATTCTGCTAGTAGTACTCTCCTTCCTGCTGCTAGCTGGCTGCAATGAGAAGAAAAAGCCCGTGGCATACCGTATAGGCTTCTCGCAGTGCAGCATGGACGGCCCGTGGCGCAAGGCCATGCTGGCCGGGATGCAACGAGAACTGAGCTTTCACTCGGAAGTGGAGCTGCGGGTGACGGATGCCCACGATAACAGCCAGCGCCAGCAACAACAGATTCGGGAGTTGCTACGGGAGGGTGTCGATTTGTTGATTGTCTCGCCCTACGAGTCGGAGCCCGTAACACCGGCAGTCGAGCAGGCGATGCGGCAAGGCATTCCGGTCGTGTTGGTTGACCGCCGGACCGGCTCCCCGGAGTACACGGCTTATGTTGGCGGCAGCAACAAGGCCGTGGGGGAAATGGCGGCCAGCTACGCGGACCGCTTACTTGGCCACCAAGGCCGCATCATCGAGATTCTGGGAACCCCGGGGTCGTCTGCCACATCCGACCGACATCAGGGATTCACGGAGGGGCTACGAGCATACCCAGGGCTACAAGTGGTTGGGCAAGTGACCGGCAACTGGCAGGAAAAGACCCTGAAGCCAGCTCTAGCCACGGCTCTGCAGCAGCACCCAGACGTTTCGTTGATTTTCGCCCACAACGATGCCATGGGCCGGGGCGCCTTTGAAGTATGCCAGCAACTCGGGCTGGCCAAGCAGATACGAATCATTGGCGTAGATGGGCTGTATGGCAAAGGGGAAGGCATTGATTTAGTACAGCGAGGCGTGTTGGATGCCTCCCTGCTGTACTCGCCGGGCGGCGAAGATGCCATGCGGACTGCCCTCAAAATACTGCGCAATAGGCCCTTCAAGCGCGAAAACCTCCTGGGCAGCATCGTCATCGACTCCACCAACGTGGAGACGATGCAGCAGCAAACCGACAAGATTGTAAGCCAGCAGCAGGACGTGGAGCGGCAGCAAGGCCTGCTGCAATCCTTGCGCGCTACCTATGCCAGCCAGCAAACCATTTTGTACGGGTTGCTCTTCGCGTTGCTGGGGGCCTTAGTCCTGGGGATGATGGCGTGGCTATCGGCGCGGAAGAACCGGCATATCAACCATCAGCTCGCTCTGCAGAATGCCGCCAACGACAAAATCAACCGGCAGCTGGTGAGCCAGAACGAGGAGATTCGGCAGCAGCGCAATCAGCTGGAGGCGCTGGCCGAGCAGGCACGGGCAGATACGGAAGCCAAGCTCCGCTTCTTCACCAATTTCTCGCATGAGCTGCGGACGCCCCTGACCCTAATCCAAGGGCCAGTGGAAGAACTGCTCACCAGCAGCCCTGACCTAAGCACCATGCAGCGCCAAGACCTGACGCTGGTACGGCGCAACACCCAGCGCCTACTACAATTAGTGAATCAGCTGCTCGACTTCCGCAAAATTGAGGTAGGCAAAATGGCGGTCCGAGCTACTGAAGGCAATTTGGTGAGCTTTGTCCGCGAGATTGTAGATGCGTTTGAGAAGCCGGCCCAGCTGCGGGGAGTGGAACTCCGGTTTCTGGCCGCGGAACCGGTGCTGATGGCTTGGTTCGACGTTAATATTCTAGACAAGGTCTTTTTCAATCTACTGTCCAATGCGCTGAAGTTTACGCCCGACCATGGGCAAATAACGATTAGCCTACAACCCCTCAACGAAGGCCGCTCGTTGCAAGTCAGCGTCGCGGATACTGGCCCGGGCATCAGTAGTCAAGATCAGGCCCACATCTTCGAGTGGTTTTACCAGGGCGAGCAAGCGGCGGCAGCCAAGGGGTCGGGCATGGGGTTGGCCCTGGCGCTGGGCTTGGTGCGCCTGCACCAAGGGCAGCTCGCAGTGAGCAGCCAGCTCGGATTGGGCAGCACGTTTGTCGTGACGCTGCCGCGGGAGCTACCCGAGGAGCTGTGCTCGGTGGCACTGCCCGCGGCCAAGCTGCATGCCTTCGAGGAAACGGAGATGCTGGATGCTGATTTGGTGCCAGCCACAACGCAAGCCCTCCCGGAATCAACAAGCCAGCTGCTGGTCCTGGTGATAGAAGACAACGCGGAGGTCAACGAGTTCGTGGCCCGCAAGCTGCGTCCGCACTTCCGCGTGCACGCCGCCACCGACGGCCACACCGGCCTGCGCCTGGCCACCGACCTGATTCCCGACCTCATCGTCTGCGACGTGATGATGCCCGGCCTCAGCGGCCTCGAGCTCGTGGCCCAGCTGCGCCAGGACTGGCGCAGCTCCCACATCCCCGTGGTGCTGCTCACGGCCCGCAACGCGCCCGAGCAGCAGGTCGAGGGCGTGCAGGCCGGCGCCGACCTCTACCTGACCAAGCCCTTCAACCCCACCTTCCTGCTCGAGAGTGTGCGCACGCTGCTTGCCAACCGTGCCCACCAGCGCGAACGTTTTCGGCGGGAGATGTCGACGGAAACAGCTACGGTGGTAGCCACGGACCCCGACCAAAAATTCCTGGCTGATCTGACGGCTATAGTGGAGGCCAATTATACCCGCTCCAACTTAAGTGTAGAAGACGTAGCCCGTAGTTTGGGCATCTCGCGCATGCAGCTCTACCGCAAGGTCAAGGCCGTGCTCGGCACCGGCGTCACCGACTTCATCCAGAACCTGCGCCTGACTAAAGCCCGCGAACTGCTGCTCGATGAGTCGCTGACTATTGCCGATGTAGCGTATGAACTTGGCTTCTCCTCGCCTTCGTATTTCTCTACCAGCTTCAAGGCTCGCTACCAGCTAGCACCCTCCGAGTTTCGGACTTTGCATATTACTCCTCATTATTGAAATAATCTTGAAACCCCTGTCCCAAATTCGAAACCGGCGCCTGCAAAGGCCCGGTTTTTTTATTACATAAATTCTTGTTTTCCAATCCTTTACAACATTTTCATTACCTGAACGCATTTTGAAATAATAGTGAACGAGCCGGGGTGGCAGAGCACGGACTTTTGTGCAAAGCCTTACCACCATGAGTCAGCCAGCGGCTATCGTTTGCATAGGAGAGTTTCTCTGGGATGTGCTGCCAGTAGGCCGCCAGCCTGGCGGGGCGCCCTATAATGTAGCCCGGCACCTGCAGCATTTCGGGCAGCCCGTTCAGTTGGTTAGCCGCGTCGGGAACGACGAATTGGGTGGCGAATTGCTGGCTGTCATGCAGCAGCAAGGGCTAGACTGCCAACTGATTCAGCGGAGCCAATCGCACCTCACGGGCGTGGTGAAAGTCAACGAGGAAGGCGGGCGCCGCACGTACAAGATTGTAGAGCCCGTGGCCTGGGACTACGTCCAACACAGCGAGCAGCTACGCTCGGCCGTAGCGGGAGCCCGGATGCTGGTGTACGGTTCATTGGCCGCTCGCCGGTCGGTCACGCGCGAAACGCTGTACCGGCTGTTGCAGGTCGCCCGGTTCAACGTGTTCGACGTGAACCTGCGCCCTCCGCACTACACCCCCATGGTAGTGCAATACCTGCTTCGGCAAGCCGACTTGGTGAAGCTCAACGAGCAGGAGCTACGCGAGATTATGGGCTGGTTCGGGCAGCCCGCTACCGAAGCAACGGCCCTTCCGTGGCTGGCGGCGCACTTCCACTTGCAGGCCATCTGTCTAACCAAAGGAGCCGCTGGCGTCACGCTCTGGCAACAGTACCAGCCTTGCCACTACCCCACTGTAACCGGCCTCGAGCACGACACGCTTGGCAGCAGCGACGCTTTCCTGGCGGCTCTGCTCGCCCACTGGGGCTCGCCGGAAGGCGTACGGGCCGCCGTCCAGGACTTCACGGCTCTTCAACAGCGAGAAGCCCCAACCGCTCAGCCTAACACCTAATGCAACCCGCCGCCTGCGCTTCTCCTCCGGGAGGCCCCGCAGGCGGCCACTTTCCTATTTCTTCCCCACTTAACATCTTTTTGTATGCCGTCTCCCTTACAATTCCCACACGGGTCCCCGCTCCGCAGTCCTCGTTTGCTGACCGCGGTAGGTGGCATGCTGCTCTCGGGCGCTGCGGCCGCTCATCCCGCCACGGGTATGGTGTACCACCCCGCGGCGCCTGATGCCACGGTAGCGCCCGCCCGGTGGGTGAACAGCCCCATCAGTGGCCGCATAGTGGATGCCAAAGGCGAAGGCCTGCCTGGCGTTACGGTGCTGTTAGAAGGCACCACCCTGGGTAGCGCAACGGATGCCACCGGAGCCTACACCATCCCGAACGTACCCGCCGGCTCCTATACCATGATTGTGTCGTCGGTGGGCTTTGTTACCTCCCGCGTACCGGTAGCGGTAACCGATGGCCAGACCACCCAAGTCAGCAGCGTGACCTTGGCCGAGGATACCCAGGCCCTGGATGAGGTGGTAGTGGTAGGCTACGGCACTTTGGCGCGCCAAGAGCTAACCACGGCCGTATCGTCGGTGGGTGCCGAGCAGATTGAGCGGCAGAAAGTGGCCGGCTTCGACCAAGCGTTGCAGGGCCAGGCGCCCGGTGTGCAGGTAACGGCCCCTACCGGCGCGCCCGGCGCGGGCATCAACGTCCGGATTCGCGGCAACAGCTCCATCACCGGCAACAACTCGCCGCTGTATGTGATTGACGGCGTGCCGGTGCTACCAACCTACGACCGGGAACTGAGCGTGGGCAACCAGAAGCCCAACCCATTGAACTCCATCAACCCTGCTGATATCGAGTCGATTGACGTGCTCAAGGATGGGGCCGCGGCGGCTATTTATGGCGTGCGGGCGTCCAACGGCGTGGTGGTTATTACCACCAAGCGGGGCCGTTCGGGCAAGGCGCAGGTTGGCTTCAACGCCTACTATGGCGTGCAGCAGCTGCGCAAAAAGCTGGACGTACTGAACACGCAGCAGTTTGCCGATTACTACAACGAGTCGCAGGTGAACGGGGGCGCTGCACCGGCCTTCCGCGACCTGAACAACTTGCCGCCTTACGACACCGACTGGCAAGATGAAGTGTACCGCACGGCAGCCATTCAGAACTACCAGCTCAACGTGAGCGGCGGCACCGACAAAACCCATTATTACGTGGGCGGCGGCTATTTCAAGCAGGACGGCATCATTGAAAACTCGGGCTTCGACCGGTTCAACTTCAAGCTGAACTTCGATCAGCAGGCCGGCGACAAATTCCGGGTAGGCACCAACCTGAACCTGAGCCGCACCAACACCAACGGCAGCGTCCGCAGTGAATTGGGGCTCGGCAACTCCGGCACCGTGCTCGGGACGCTGGCTCAGATTCCGACTGTGCCCGTGCGCGACGCCAACGGCGTGTATGGCCTCAACCCGTTTTCCCTCTCCGATAACCCGGTTGGTAACCTACTCGAATCCAACAACAAAGCCCTAACCTACCAGGCTATCGGCAACCTGTACGGCGAGTACGACATCCTGAAAAACCTGAAGTTCCGCTCGTCGCTGGGCCTGGACTTCCGCACCCAGCTGGAAAACGAGTTCATTACCCGCAACTACCCCGGCACGTCGCGGGCCGACGCCTCCACCCGGGGCAGCGGCCGCACCGGCACCACCCAACAAGCCATCTGGCTCTGGGAAAACACGGTTAGCTACAACCCCACGCTGGGCGAAAAGCACAATCTCCAACTGCTGGCCGGCCAGTCCATTCAGGAGTCCAACCGCTTTGCTTCCAACGCCTCGGTGCGCGGCTATGCCTCGAATGCCGTTCCCTACCTGTCGGCGGGCACTGAGCGCCTGGGCACAAGCAGCTACGAAGAGGAATGGGGCCTGACCAGCCTCTTTGCCCGGGCTATCTACAGCTTCGATGAGCGTTACCTGGCCACCCTTAGCTTGCGCCGGGACGGCACCAGCCGCTTCGAAGACGCCTATGGCTACTTCCCGGCCGTGGCCCTGGGCTGGCGCATTTCCAAGGAAAGCTTCTTCCCGCAGAACGGACAAGTATCGGAGCTGAAGCTGCGCGGCAGTTTCGGCGGCAACGGCAACCAGGAGCTGCCCTACACCTACCAGCGTTTCAGCTCGTACAGCGTGGGCTCCAACTACGCGGGTAGTGCCGGCACCGTTCAGGGTGGCATTCGGCCCGAGCGGATCGGCAACCAGGCCCTGAAGTGGGAAACGTCGTATCAATATGACCTGGGCTTAGACCTGGGCATGTTCAATGACCGCCTCACCTTCACAGTGGACGCCTACCGCAAGCGTTCCGAGGACTTGCTGCTGGTGGTGCCCCTGGCGCCGAGCACGGGCGCTGGCACCCTTGATATCATTCAGAACGTAGGTTCGGTGGAAAACAAGGGCCTGGAGTTTGCCCTCAGCACCACCAACGTACAAAGCCAAAACGGTGGCTTTTCGTGGAATACCAACCTGAACGTGTCGTTCAACCGCAACAAGGTGCTGGATTTGGGCACCCTGACCAACGACCAGAACCAGCAGGTGAGCCGCACGATTATCAACGATAACCGGAGCATCACCCAGGTAGGCCAGCCACTCGGGGTGTTCTACGGCCATCAGGTGCAGGGCATCTTCCAGTCGGCTGACGAGATTAGCGCGGCGCCTACGCAACCGGGCAGCCCCAAGCCCGGCGACATCCGGTTCGTGGACGTGAACGGGGATGGCACCATCAACAACAACGACCGGACCATCATCGGCAACCCCAACCCCAAGGCGCAAGGGGGCGTCACCAACACGTTTAGCTTCAAAGGACTGGACCTAAGCGTGTTCTTCCAGGGCAGCTTCGGCAACGATATCTACAACGCCAACCGGCAGGCCCTGGAATCGTTGACCGGCCCAGTCAACCAGCTGACGACCGTGCTGAACCGCTGGACACCGACCAACACCGATACCGACATTCCGCGGGCGGTATTCAACGACCCCAACAACAACGGGCGCCTTTCCTCGCGCTGGATTGAAGATGGCAGCTACGTCCGCCTGAAAAACCTGACGCTCGGCTACACTCTACCGGCCAGCATCATCAGCAAAGCCCGCATCAGCAGCTTGCGCGTGTACGTCAGCGGCCAGAACCTGATTACCTGGACCGACTATTCGGGTTACGACCCCGAGGTAAGCGCCGACCCGTTCTCCTCGACCAGCATCGGCCGCGACTTCGGCGTGTATCCGCAATCCCGCACCTACACTGTTGGCTTGAACGCCTCTTTCTAAGCCCAGTTCTCTTCGCCTTTTCCCATGAAAAAGATACTTATTCCCGTTTTCGCACTGACCTTGTTGGGCAGCTGCGATGTGCTCGACAAAGAGCCGCTCCCCACCATTGCGCCCGAAAACTTCTTCCAGAACGCCGACGACGCCGAGGCCGCCATCACGGCCGCCTACGACGCCCTCCAAGCCACCGGCCTCTACAGCCAGGATTTGATTGCGGTAGGGGAAATGCCCTCCGATAACTGCAGCAGCACCAACGGCGACGTCACGACCCTGGACCGCATCAACTGGACCCCCACCACCAGCCAGGTGACCAATATCTGGCGCGATTCATACGTGGGCATTAACCGGGCCAATGCGGTGCTCAAGTACGTACCCAACGTGTCGATGGCTGCCGAGCGCAAAAATCAGATTTTGGGCGAAGCCTATTTCCTGCGCGCCCTGCACTACTACAACCTAGTGCGCCTCTACGGCGACGTGCCCCTGCGCCTGGAACCCACCGAATCCGGCGAGCAGTCGGTTATTGCCCTGCCGCGCACGGCAGCAGAAACGGTGTACGCCCGCATTGGAGCCGACTTAACGGAAGCCGATGCACTGGTGCCGGCTACCAACCCGAACCGCATCACCAAAGGAGCCGTGAATGCCTTGCTGGCCAAGGTGCTCCTTACCCAGCGCCAGTGGGGACCGGCCGTCGCCGCCGCCAATAAGGTAATTAGCGCCGGGACGTATTCGTTGCTGGCCAATTTCAAAGGCTTGTATCCGGCCGAAAATAAGGCGTCTGAAACCATTCTGGAAGTGCAGAACCAAGGCAACACCGACGGCAACAACATCCTGCCCGATTTGCTGCTGCCCTCCCCTCCTGCTACGTTCTCGTTCCCGAAATTCAACATTCCTACGGCCGAGTTGCTGCAATACGCCGACACGTCGTCGTTCACGGCTACCGGCACCAGAAAACCCAACGCCGACAAGCGCTGGACCCTTGTGGGCCGCACCAACGCCGGCCGCGACTACGCCAGCTTTGTGCTTAGCACCAACAGCAATGCCAACGACAACGGCCCCTTCGTGTACAAGTGGCCCGGCGCCCCCAACTCATTCAACAGCCCCGACAACACCTACATTCTACGCTACGCCGATGTGCTGCTGATGTACGCGGAGGCAGCCAACGAGCAAGGTGGCCCGTCAGCAGATGTGCTGGCTAAATTGAACCTGGTGCGCACCCGCGCCGGCCTTGAGGCCCTCACTTCCGCTTCGGCGCAATACGCCAGCAAGAAAGCTATGCGCGACGAAATCGACCGGCAGCGCCGCCTGGAACTGGCCTTTGAGGGCGAGCGGTGGTACGACTTGCTGCGTTACGCGCGCCACAACCAGGCCGAGCCCGGTGCCCACACTGTTACGGCCTTAGACCTGATTCAGCGGCAACTAAATCGTGCCGATGTGAACTACTTGTTATTCCCCTTGCCGCAAGGCGAAATCAACAACAACGCGCAGCTCCAGCAGAACCCTGGCTACTAGCAAGAACTCAGCCCAGTGGTACCGTGCTGCTGGGCTGACTTTTGCGGTTCTTGTACGCGCAAGCCAGCAGTGCCCGGGCCTTGGCACCCAGCCTCGGAGCGGGTAGTAGCGCCAGTCCAGAAAGTAACTGCCCTGGACTCTTTTGCCGGAGGCTTGCGCTTGGCTTCGGTTTTTCATTTTCCTTCCACTTGTTCTGCATGTTTTCGTTTTCCAAATCCACGCTGTCATTGGCGCTACTGCTTAGCGTAGGCTTAGGTGCTGGCTGCCAGCGCCCTCCTCAGACGGGCGCTGCTCCCGCGAAAGGCACGGCGGCTTTCTGGCTTACCAATCCCGACAAATCGGTGCTGTTTCAGGCCCAGCCAACGCTTACCTGGGGCACAAGTGCTGCTACGAGCACCGTCATTGAAATTGATGAGAAACAGAAGTTTCAACCGATTGATGGCTTTGGCTACTGCCTGACCGGCGGCAGCGCCGAGCTGTTGCACGCCATGACGCCGGAGGCGCGAGCCGCCATCCTGCGGGAGTTGTTTGCTACCGACGGCACCAACATCGGGGTCAGCTACCTGCGGCTCAGCATTGGCGCTTCCGATCTCGATGCCAAGGTGTTCAGCTACGATGATATGCCGGAGGGCCAGACCGACCCGACACTAGCCAAGTTCAGCCTCGCCCCCGACCAAACGCACCTGATTCCGGTGCTCAAGGAAATCCTGGTTATCAACCCGACCATCAAAATCCTGGGGTCGCCTTGGTCGCCGCCAACCTGGATGAAAACCAACAACAACTCCAAGGGTGGCTCGCTCAAGCCCGAATTTTACGACGCCTACGCCCGCTACTTCGCCAAATACATCCAGGGCATGAAGGCCGAAGGCATTCGCATTGATGCCATTACGGTGCAGAACGAGCCTCTGCACCCCGGCAACAACCCAAGCCTGCTGATGCTGGCCGAGCAGCAGGCCGAGTTCGTGAAGAAGCATCTTGGTCCAACCCTCAAGGCCGAAAAGCTCGACACGAAAATCATCGTGTACGACCACAACGCCGACCGCCCCGACTACCCTATCACCATTCTCAACGACCCGGAAGCCAAGAAGTACGTGGACGGCTCCGCGTTCCACCTCTACGCCGGCTCCATCGACGCCCTAAGCAAGGTGCACGACGCCCACCCCGACAAAAATCTGTACTTCACTGAGCAATGGGTGGGCTCCAAGAGCAAGTTCGAAGAAAACATGCCCTGGCACGTGCGCACCCTTATCATTGGCGCCACCCGCAACTGGGCCCGCACCGTGCTGGAATGGAACCTGGCCGCCGACCCGCAGCAAAACCCGCACACGCCCGGCGGCTGCACCGAGTGCCGCGGCGCCCTCACGCTCGACGGCAACACCGTGACGCGCGAAGATGCCTACTACATCATTGCCCACGCCAGCAAGTTTGTGCGGCCCGGCTCGGTTCGCATAGCGTCCACCACTTCCGAGACGCTGCCTAATGTAGCGTTCAAAACGCCGAGCGGCCAACGCGTGGTGATTGTGCAGAACAACGCTAAAGAACCTCAAACCTTCAGCTTGCGCCACCAAGGCAAAACACTGAACACTACCCTCAATGCCGGCTCGGCTGGCACCTACGTGTGGTAGCGGCTCACGGCTAGCTACCTCGCCTCCTATTTACCTAGTGCCTTGCGCTAACTGATTACCGCCGCTCTGAATACCTCTTTCCTGCTCGTCCCAACGGCAGGAAAGAGCTAGGACTTGGTCCTGCATACACACCGCTCCTGCGACTTTCCGGCCTTCCCTGGCCTGTTTGTTTCTTTTCCACCACCAAAACCCACCATCATGAACACCAGTACTTTCTGGGGCACCTGGGTGCCCCGCGCCGTGCGCTGCCTGCCGCTGTTGCTAGCGGGCTTAAGCATCAACGAACACGCTACGGCCCAAAGCTTTCTGCGGACCGATGGTCCCCGAATCGTCAATGCCAGCAACCAGGAGGTTATCCTCAATGGCATGAACCTGGGCAACTGGGCCGTGCAGGAAGGCTACATGATGAAGTACAACTGGGAAGGCATCAACAACAAGAAAACCCAGGGGATGGTGAAAAAGACGCTCTACAATGCCGGGATGAGCGACGCCGCCGTGGAAACCTTCTACCAGAATTACCGCAACAACTTCATTACCAAGCCCGACATCGACTACATCGCCTCGAAAGGCTTCAACTGTGTGCGTCTGCCGCTGCACTACGAGCTGTTTCTGACGCCGGCCCAGCGGGCGGTGCGCAGCAGCGTGATGCGCGGCACTGTTTCCTACGACTCCTACGTGAGCCAGCTCACCAACTGGTACAACGCCAATCAGCTCTTCACTGACCCCAACAATATGGAGGCGCTGCGCATGATTGACAACACGCTGGCGTGGGCACAGGCCAACAATATGTATGTGGTGCTGGATATGCACGCCGTGCCCGGCTCGCAAGGCACCGACGCCAACATTGCCGACCAAATCGTGCCCAACGACCTGTGGAACCGCTCCATCAACCAAGACGTGCTCAACCGGCTGTGGGCGTTTGTGTCGAACCGCTACAAGAACGACGCCCGGGTAGCCATGTACGACTTAATCAACGAGCCAAACAACTACCCCAACAACCAGAAGATTCATGATGTGTATCAGCGCTTGATTACCACCATCCGGGGCAACGGCGACAATCACCTGATTCTGTTGGAAGGCAACGGCTGGGGCAACGACTACAACTACATGGAGCCGTTTACCTTCTCCAACCGCTCGAACTTGGTGTACAACTCGCACCGCTACAGCGGCGGCGGCTACGAGATGGACAACGACGTGAACTCCACCGGCGGCAGCCCGAACACTATCCGCTTCATCGGCGACCTGCGCAACTTCCGCACCACTCACAACGTGCCCATCTGGATTGGGGAAACTGGCGAGAACACCGACACCTGGATGCGTGATGCCGCCAAAAACCTCAACTCGGTGGGTATCGGCTGGTGCCACTGGACCTACAAGCGCTTCGAGGACCGCAGCAACCCGGCCTTTATGCACATCAACCCGCCCTACGTGGTGGATGGTCCGGCCGGCCTAAATCAGGCGCTCATCAATATCCGGTTTGCCAATTGCGTGCCCAATACCACCGTGGCGGCCGTGTCGCCCAACCAGAACGGCATCGTCAATTATCCTGGTGGCGGCAACTACAACGGCACTGGCGGTGGCACAACCAGCGGCCCGCAGATTGGCCGCATCTACGAAATCAGCTCGAAAAACGGCGGCAAGGCCCTCGAAGTATCGGCGAATTCTACGGCTAATGGCGGCCGGGTGCAGCAGTGGGGCTGGGTGAGTGCGGCCAACCAGAAATGGAAGCTCGTGGATGCCGGCAGCCCTTACGTGCGCATCGTGAACGTGAACAGCAACAAGTCCTTGGACATTGCCGGCCCTTCCACCGCCGATGGCGCCCTGATTCATCAGTGGGACTGGGTGAGTGCCGACAACCAGTACTGGCAAATTCTGGCCAACGGCGACGGCACCTACCGCATTGTGAACAAGTACAGTGGCAAGGCCCTCGACGTGCAAAACAACTCCACGGCCGATGGCGCAGCTATTCAGCAGTGGACCTACGGCGGCGGCGACAACCAAAGATGGTGGTTCAGTGACCAAGGCGCGGCCCGGGTTGCCCTGGCTACCACCAGCGCTGCCACTGACGCCCGCCTGCAAGTGTACCCCACCGTCACCAGCTCCGACTTGCACTTCCGCTATAACGCACCAGCTAGCCAGCGCCTGCACTTGCGCTTGCTCGACCTGACGGGCCGGGTGGTGGTACCCCAGCTCGAACGCGCTGTATCAGTGGGCGAAAACGCCGTGACGGTGCCCGTAGCGGCAGTATCTGCCGGGACGTACCTGCTGCAAGTGGATACCCCCGACGGCCAGTTGGTGCGCCGGGTGATAGTGGCGCATTGATGTTGAACCAGCCTGCCCCTGCGCCTGGCCGGGGCAGGCTATGCTGCTAGCTTATCGAATACAACTGTACACCCACGTCACACGACACAGCTCCACTAGCCCTTGCCCCGGCGCAAGCACCTAATACATAGAGCTTTCCACCCTATGGTTGCGCTTACTGGCCGCATCCGCTTCTTCACTCGCTATTCTTCCCCCATGATGCCTATATCATTGCCATTTTTTCGCGGTGCCGCTGGTGCGCTGCTGCTAGGGCTAGCGGCTAGTTGCGGCAGCAACGACTCGCCGGACCCGACGCCACCCGTAGTGGTACCGCCTGTGGTTACCGGCCCGTCGCAGGTGGCGCTGTGGCTAACAACTGCCGACAAAAGCACCCTCTTTTACAAGAGTACGCTGAGCTTGAACTTCAAGGACCCGGTCGGGCAAAACCCCACGATTGACGTGGACACCACCCAAACGTTCCAAACCATCGACGGCTTCGGCTACACGCTTACCGGGGGCAGCGCCCAATTGCTCAACCAAATGAGTGCGCCCACGCGGGCCGCCCTGCTGACCGAGCTGTTTGCCACCACCGACAACAACATCGGCACCAGCTACCTGCGCGTCAGCATTGGAGCTTCCGATCTGGATGCCACCGTGTTCACTTACGATGATGCTGCCCAGCCCGACCCCACGCTGGCACAGTTCAGTTTGGCCCCGGACAAGGTCAACCTGATTCCGGTGCTCAAGGAGATTCTGGCTATTAACCCAACCATCAAGATCCTGGGCTCCCCCTGGACGGCGCCCAACTGGATGAAAACCAACAATAACTCCAAGGGCGGCTCGCTCAAGCCGGAGTACTACGCGGTATACGCCCAGTATTTGGTGAAATACCTGCAAGCCATGCAGGCCGAAGGCATTCGGGTGGATGCCGTGACGCTGCAAAATGAGCCTCTGAACCCCGACAACAACCCGAGCATGGTGATGACGGCCACCGAGCAGGCCACCTTCATTGGCAACCATGTGGGACCTGCCTTCCGAGCGGCGGGTATCACCACCAAGATCATCGTTTACGACCATAACCTCGACCGTACCGATTATCCCATGACCGTGCTGCAAGACCCGAAGGCCAGTCAATATGTGGATGGTTCGGCCTTCCACCTCTACGCCGGCAACATCTCGGGCATGAGCACGGTGCACAATGCCTTCCCCGACAAGAACGTGTACTTCACCGAGCAATGGGTGGGAGGCCCCGGCAACTTTGCCGACGACCTGAACTGGCACGTCAACAACCTCATCATCGGGGCGACACGCAACTGGAGCCGCAATGTGCTGGAGTGGAACCTGGCCGCCGATCAGAACTATGGGCCGCACACGCCCGGAGGCTGTAGCACGTGCCTCGGAGCCGTGACCATCGTTGGCAACGCCGTAACCCGCAACACCGCTTATTATACCGTGGCGCACGCCGCCAAGTTTGTACGCCCTGGCTCGGTTCGTATTGGCACGACGCTGCCCGCCAACCTGTCCAACGTGGCGTTCAAGAATCCGGAGGGCAAGAAGGTGCTTGTCGTCCTCAACACCGGCCCCAGTGTCCAGACTTTCGATATCCGCTACCGGGGTAAGGTGGTCACCAGCCAACTAGGCAGCGGGGCCGTCGGAACCTACATCTGGTAATACTTTTTCTTTTATACGCATGCACCACACACTTATTGCCGCTTTCCTGGCGTCGGCCCTCGCAACCACTGCCCTGGCCCAGAAAGCCCCCGCTCCCTCTACCAAGCCATATTCCGCTGCCGGCAAACAGGTGCAGGTCTATACCACGGCCCAGAACACCGACCTGCGCCTGGCGGCCACCGCCACGCTGCGCTTCCAGCCCGTGGGCCAGCCGCTGGAAACCCAGCCCACGGTCTTCGTCGACCCCAGCCACCGCTTCCAGACCATGCTCGGTATTGGGGGGGCGCTGACCGATGCCGCGGCCGAAACCTTCGCCAAACTGCCCAAGGCCCAACAGCAGGAATTGCTGCAAGCCTACTACAGTCCCACCAAAGGCATCGGCTACACGCTGGCCCGTACCAGCATCCACAGCACCGACTTTTCCAGTGGCAGCTACACCTACGTAGCCGATAACGACAAGACGCTCAAGAGCTTCAGCATTCAGCATGACCAGCAGTACCGCATCCCCTTCATCAAGCAGGCCCAAGCCGCAGCCGGCGGCCAACTGACCATGTACGTGAGCCCGTGGAGCCCACCGGCCTGGATGAAGGACACCAACAGCATGCTCAGCGGCGGTAAGCTGCGCCCCGAGTTCCGCCAAAGCTGGGCCGACTACTACGTCAAGTTCATCCGGGCCTACGAGCAAGCCGGCATCCCCATCTGGGGCCTGTCGGTGCAGAACGAGCCCATGGCTAAGCAGAAATGGGAATCCTGCCTGTTCACGGCCGAGGAAGAGCGCGACTTCGTCAAAGCCTACCTCGGGCCTACGCTGAAGAAAGCCGGGCTGGGCGGCAAGAAGCTCATCGGCTGGGACCACAACCGCGACCTGATCTACCAGCGCGCCGCCACCTTGTTTGATGACCCCGAAGCCAGCCAGTACTTCTGGGGCCTGGGTTACCACTGGTACGAAACGTGGACCGGCTCCGGCATGCAGTTCGAAAACGTGCGCCGCGTGCACGAAACCTACCCCGACAAGCACCTGATCTTCACCGAGGGCTGCGTGGAGAACTTCCAGTTCAGCGGCATTCAGGACTGGAAGCTGGGCGAGCGGTACGGCTACTCGATGCTTAACGACTTCAACGCCGGCACCGAGGCCTGGACCGACTGGAACGTGCTGCTCGACGAAACCGGCGGGCCCAACCACGTGGGCAACTTCTGCTTCGCCCCCATCATCGGTGACACGCGCAGCGGTAAGGTACTCTACACCAACGCCTACTACTATATCGGCCACTTCTCAAAGTTCATCCGGCCCGGGGCCCGGCGCATCGCCACGGCCGCCAGCCGCGACGTGCTGCAGTCCACAGCCTTCGTCAACCTCGACGGCAGCGTGGCCGTGGTCGTGCTGAACACCACCGAACAGGAACAGCCTTTTCAGCTCTGGATTCAGGGCCAGGCCGCCCCGGCCACCAGCCGTCCCCACTCCATTATGACTATGGTGGTGAAGTAAGAACAGAACGACTATACAAAAAAGAAAGCCCCTCACGTGAGGGGCTTTCTTTTTTGGGATACTAAATAAACGTGCTTAGGTTAGAAACCCAGGCCTACTGCCATGGCCTGCAGTGGGCGGGGCAAGTCGGCACCCTTGGTGGCCGTGCCGCTCGTGAGGTTAATAGTGTACACGCTGGCCGTGGTGCCTACGGTCAAGACAGCGAAGCCCGTACCGCTGGTGCCGCCAATATCAAAGCCGTTGACACCAGTGGTGTTTACGCCCAATGGGCCCACCGACACGAGAGTACCCGCATTTGGCGGATCCTGCCGGTAGAGGATGTCAGTGTTCGAGTCGATGTCATACAGCACGGTGGCAGTGGCACCCGCGAAGTTGTTGGTGTAGGCGGCGGCCGTTACACTGGGGGTTCCCGGGTTCAAAACGCCATCTACTAGAGCTACGCCATCAGTTGGATTCACGCGCAGGTTAACGCCAGCGTCGCTGATAATGCGAATTCTATCCACGGTAGGATTGAAGTCGAAGCCGAAGTTGGTGCCAGTTAGCGGCAACGGCGCGCCGGCTCCTACCACGGCGGCAGCGCCAGAGGCTAGGTTGATGGTGTACAGGCGGTTGGTGCTGCCTAGGCCGTAAAGCTGACCATTAAGCGGCCGCATGTCCAGGCCCACAATTCGCTCTCCGCTCTGCAATCCGGTGAAGGGCTTGGTAACCTGCGTTTGAGGGCTGGTCGGGTTGAAGGCAACAAAGTTGTTGTCGCTATCGACGCCGTATGCAACCGCCTTGGTAGGAATGGCCACCCCAATAATGGTGGTGTTGGTGGGGAAGTTGTCGTAGAGGGTGGCGCGGCCGGTGGTCAGGTCGATTCTGTACAAGCCGGACCGGCTGTTTACCGTTAGCGCAGCAAAGGCGTTGTTGTCGTCGGCGGCTATATCAAAGCCAGCCGTACCGGTTGCGTTTACGCCCAAGTCGCCAATAGCCACCAGGGTGCCATCGTTAGGGGGGTCTTGCCGGTAGAGTTTGTCGGTAGTGGGGTCGATGTCGAAGAGCACGGTGGTGCTAGCGCCTGCCACCGGATTGGTGTACGCTACCGCCGACACCGTGGCCGTTGCGGCGCCATTGATGGTGCCATCGGTAACGGCCACGGTGCCGGTTTCTGGGTTCAGGCGCAGGTTTTGGCCGGTGTTGCTCACCAACCGCAGCCGGTCCACGGTGGGGTTGAAGTCGATGGTAGCCGAGGTGCCGTTGATGGCAGGTGTAAACGGGCCAGCCCCGAGTGCGCGTGCCACGCCGGTGGTGGGGTTGATGACATACAGGCGGCTGGTGCTACCAAGGCCGTAGAGTTGGCCCGTGGCTGGGCGGTAATCCACGCTCAGGATCTTCTCACCACTTTGCAGCCCCGTAATGGCCACCGCAGTTGGCGCGCTAGCCACGTTGTTGGCGTTGAACTGCAGCAGTTGGTTGTTGTCGGAAAGCGCTTGGAAAGCTAGGTCGATTTTGTTGACGGACGCTGTTTCTGAATCGTCGTCGCAGGCCGTGAGCAAGCTGGTCATGCCCAGCAGAAACGAAAACGAGCGGACACTTCTAAGAAAAGAATGGTTCATGAGGTAAGAGTTGTTACTGAAATACCCCCTGACCTACGACCCCCACCACGGTTCAGATTACCAAAACCAAATACTAGCTATAAGTACCTAGCAAACAGGCATTAAAAACGCATTAAAGCCCGTATTTCTAGTTTTGCGCGGGTTCTGCGCCTACCCGCTCCGTGCAAAATCAGATGGTTTGCACCCGTTATTTGGCGGCCGGAGCCCCTTGCGCGTTCAGCTTTTTGATTAGCTCGGTCTCATCGGCCCGGTACGGGCTGCCGTCTTTCCGAAACACTTCGTGAAACCATTCCACTGGCTCACTGCCGTCGGCCAGTGGGGTTTCCCATTGGTACTTGGTGTTGGTCTTGCCATCCACCAGGCCCCAGTTGATGGCGCCCACGTTTTGTTTCTGGAGAAGCGGCAGAATAGTGGAAAAGCGCGAGTTGCGGGTGCGGGCCATATACTCGGTGCAAATCAGTGGCCGGCCGTGCGTTTCCAGCAACTCAATAAGCCGCTGGTGCGTGGCGGCCTCGTCGTAGTTGTGGTAGGTGATAATATCGGAATGCTGGGCCTGGAAGGTATTAAGCTGCTGAAAATCCCAGGCCCATAGCCCTACACTCAGCGGCTGGCTAGGGTTCACCTCGCGGGCCCAGGCAAACACATTGCGCAGCAGCGGCAACGACGTGGCCAGCTTGCCGGAGTTGCCGGGCTCATTGTACAAGTCCCAGAGCAGAATGCGCCGGTCGTTCTTGAACCGGTTCAACACGTCCTGCACGTAGGGCTTGAGCTTCACGAAGGTGGTGGAATCGCGGGAGGCGGGGTCGCCGGGGTCTTGCATCCAGCCGGAGTTATGGATGCCGGTTTTGGGCGCGGGCTGCAGGCCAGGCTTGGGGTCTTTGTTCCAGCAGTCATCAAAGAACACAAACATGGTTTGGATGTGGTGCTTGTCGGCAATGCCGAGGTAGGTATCCACGCGCTGCTTGAAGCCTTCCGGGTCCTGCTGCCACGCCTGGCTGTGCAGAAACACCCGCATGGTGTTGAAGCCGATGCCTTCGGCCCAGCCTAGTTCCCGGTCAATAGTGGTGGGGTCGAAGGTGGCCGCCTGCCACATTTCCAGCTGGTTGATGGCTGTGCTCGGCGTGAAATTGGCGCCCGTCATCCATGGGTGCGCCTTGTACCACGCCTGCGCCTGCTCGATGGTCCAGCGCTGGCCCACCGCAGCCGACCGAGAGATACTCTTCTTTGCCCCTGCCTTAGCCTTCTGCGCATAAGTATCCGGCGAAATCAATAGCAGGACAATGAAAAACACTATTTTATTCATCGTAAGTGGATAAAAACAGTTAAGAATAGGCTAATATAAGGTTGTGTTAGCTGGTCTTGGCAGAAGGCCGGGCCCAGCTACTGCGCCCGAACCGGCAACCGCACCTACTTGCGCCCATATCCGGCGTCACTGATCTACCTCTGTAGCACCACTTGCCCGGCAATACCGGAGCTGTGGTGGCTTCGATACTACCGGGCAAGTGGTGTTACATGCTTGTCTGGCTGGTAAGCTGGTTTCTCAAGGGGCTGCCTTTGGGGTACCATACGTCCTTGTTCTCTGCCCCGCCCCTCACCTACTTGCACTTGATTTTCCGACAGATTCCCGACTTCTGCTTGCAGTATGATGAAGAATTGGGCGTATTACGTCTGGAGTGGGTGGCCGGCCCCGACACAAGCCGGCTTCGCACAAGCGCCGAGGAGCTACTGCTGCTCCTACAGACGTTGGCCGTGCGGCATTTGCTGCTCGACATGGACAGTGTGCCCGATTTGCCAGTGGCCGACCAGGAATGGCTGGGCCGCCAATGGATGCCCGGCCTGGTAGCTCTCCCGCTGGAGCGGCTGGTGCTGGTTATCGACATCGGACGCGTGCACAACCAACTAGCCATTGACGCGCTCCACGACCTAGTGCAACCCGCCATCCGCTTTGATTCGCAGTACTTCTCCGACCCGGAATCAGCCATGGATTGGCTCACCGACGGCTCGGATCGGCTGCCCGCGCTGGAAGCGGAATGGGCCACCCAGCACGGCCGAGCCCCGGACCTTGTACAGGAGTAGCCCCGCGAAAAGCCTTGGTGCTAGTGCTGGCTAGCACCGGGTTTGTCTACCCAGGCTCCCAACTCCATAACAATGGGGCAGACATTCCGCGGGGCTACTATGCTATTCCTCTTCGGCCGCAACGGTGGCCGGGCCCTCGGGCAGGTTGATCAAGGAACCCAGCAATAAGGCGTTGGTGAACAGGCGGTCGGTGCCGTGCCAGTAGTGCCGGAAGTTGGGGTCGTCGGCGAACAGAATAACCCGGCCAGTACCGGCTTTGCTAACCACCACAGCCGCCGAGTTGCTGATCTGGCGCAGGTTGGCGCGCGACACGTAGCCGCTCACCAGGGGGGCGGCCGTATACTGCACCACCGTGGCGTAGGGGTTGCGGCTCGGCCGCAGGAAGGTGGTGCCGTTGCGGAACACAAACAGCTGCCGGTTGGTCAGCCCGAAGCCGATGGGGTTGGTGGGGTCCACGGTGGCTTTATATATGGAACCGGCAATGGCACGGGTGCCTTCCTGCTCCTGCTCTACAAAGTCCACGCGCTTAGCGAAGGGCAGTTCGCTTTTCTTGGGCCGCTGGGTGGCTTTCGGGGCGGGCGGGGTGGCTTCGGCTACTGCTACGGCAAAGGCGGTGGTATCGGCCCAGCCGCCGTTGGCCGGAATCAGCAGTTTCTCTTTCACGATACCCTGCTTGATGGCCCATTCCGAGGCGTTCTTCAAGGTAACAAGCGTGCCGCCATCCGTCACCCAGCGCCGGATTTTATCAACGGCCGCTTTGTCGAGGCTGGCGTAGCTGCCGCCCACCAGCACCAAGGTGGTGTAGCGGCCCAGTGGCGCGCGGCCTACGTTGCTCAACTCCAAGCGGCTCAGGGGCAAGCCCAAATGCTGGCTGGCCACAAACCACGCCTCGCCCACTTCGGCCACGTTGGTGCCCGCCCCTACCAGCAATGCCGCCTTAGCTTCCGGCACCGTGCGCACGTTATTGGACCCCAAGTCAATACCGCCCACGCTGAACCCGGTGCTTACGCCCGTGAACGTCACCTGGGCTTGCCGGCTTACCCGGCTGATAATCTGAAACACCGAATCGGCGGGCAGCTTTTGCGTGGCTACCGGCACCACCAACGAGCCGTACCCGAAATCCACAGGTTGGGTAGCGGTGCCGGCCCGGAATGGTTTGAAAGCGGTTTTCACCGTCACTCCGGCTTGCTGCAACGCTACCAGGGCCTTAGGAGCGTTGTAATCCGACCACGGCAGTAGGTAAGCGTAGCTGCTGGCCCCGCCATTAACGGTGCCCGTCAGGGATTTTATGGCCCCTACCGGCGCGCCCTGTACCAAGCTGGTGTTTTTCTGTTTGGCCAGCGGCAGCCCGTAGGCATGGGCCTGGCTCCAGCCCGTTACGTCGTAGAATACGCTGTCGTGGAAGGCTGTTACTTCTTCAAACAACGAGTGAATGATGCGGTACTGAGGTTGCGTTGTAGGCACCACGTAAGCCTTGCCTTGCTCGAAGGTTTGCTTGTCGAGCGTCACCGTCTTGCCCAGCTCGTGCACCCGGATTTTATGTTGGAGTAGCAGTTCCAAGAAGCGGTTGGTGAGCGTAGGATCTTGGGCGCTGCCGAACACGTAGGCTTTGGTGGGAAACTTGTTGGCAGCCGTCAGGGCCGAGCTAAAAAACTCGCGCTGGTGCCGCAGATACAGTTCCCGCTCTTCCACTGCGCCGCGCACGGTAGCCAGGCCGGTGGCCACGTGGTTGCGGATGGTGAACGGAAATTTCACCACGCCATTGCCCCCTTCCTGCGCTATGCCCCGTGAACTGCCCACCTCGAATGTCGCGCCCACACCACCCTGGAAATCAGGATACGTGGAGCCGTAGATGGGCGAGAGGTTATCGAACTGCTCTTTGGTCCAGTACAGGGCGCCGAGCTGGTCGAGGGCCTGGGCGTGGTACTTGGCCAGGTGCACGTTCAGCACCTCGTAAGTAGCCCTTGGAATCAGGTCGTTTTCGGTGCTCAGCGGCTTGGTGGGCTCGAAGTAGTAGGTGCTGCTGGTGCCCATTTCGTGAAAATCAATCATCACGTTGGGGTACCACTCGTGGAAAAACGCCATGCGGGCCCGGCTTTCCGGCTGGGTTAGGGCCAGCCAGTCCCGGTTTAGGTCGGTGTAGAAGTGGTTGGTGCGGCCGTTGGGCCAGGCCTCGGTGTGCTCCCGGTCCAGCGGATCCGTCACCGCCGGCCACGACTTGTTCTGGTCGAACCAGTGCGAGGCCCGGTCGCGCCCATCGGGGTTTTCCAGCGGGTCAATGGTAATAATGGATTGGTCGAGCCACTGCTTGGTTTCGGGCGCGGTGGAGGCCGTGAGGTAATACGCCGTGAGCAAGGCGGCTTCCGAGCTGGAGCTTTCGTTGCCGTGCACCCCATAGTTCAAGCTAATAACCACTGGCAGCTTGCCGTAGTCAGGCGCCGGCAACGATGGATCCACCAGACCCTTGCGCTCGGCTTGCAGCTTCACCAAATTCTGCTGATGCTCCACCGACGTGATGGTAGCCACTACCTGAGGCCGCTCTTCAAACGTCTTGCCCAGCACCCGGAAGCTCACCTTGTCGGATACACGGTCCAGCTCCCGCAGGTAGGCCACAATCTGGTCGGTGCGGGTGTAGTGTGAGCCAATTGGGTACCCCAGAAACTGCTCGGGCGTAGGAATGGCCGGGTCGAAGGAGCCCGCCGGCGCTTTCGGGAAATAGTAGCTGATGGAGCCGGTAGTTTGAGCCACCGCTGGCGCCAGCGTCAGGCCCAAGCCCAGCGCAAGAAGGGCAGTAGAAAAGTATGGTTTTAACATAAATATGGAGGTCGAAAGACAGGTTTCTACAAGCCTGTATTTGAAAGCGTATGATGACGGCTACTTCGGTGACAGCCTTGCCAAGAAAGAATGTTATCGTTCCGACGCAGGAGGAATCTGAGTGAAGTCGTTGGAGTGAATAACACAGATTCCTCCTGTGTCGGAATGACACTTAGTACCCAGGGTTCTGCTCCAGGTCAGGGTCAGCAACCAAGTCGTTGAAGGGAATTGGGAACAGCCAGCGGCGCTGGTCGGTGACGCCGAGCACCACGCCGACACGGCCGGTACGCACTAGGTCGAACCAGCGGTCCGCCTCGAAGGCAAACTCGATACGCCGCTCGTTTTCGATGGCTAAGAGCAAGGCTTCGGCGCTGGCGGCGGTGCTGGCGGGCACCCCGGCGCGGCTGCGTACGGCGTTCAAATCGGCTAGGGCGTCGGTGAGCTTGCCTTGCTTGGCGCGGGCCTCAGCCCGAATTAGGTATTGCTCAGCTAGACGTAGCACGTAGCTCGGGTCGTCGCGCTGGGCCGAGCGGCTGTAGAGGTTGCCGTAGGTGACGCTGGCCCCCGCAATAGTGGTGGTAGCCAGTAAAGCCGAGCGGCTGCCGCCTGCGGCCGGGTCGTTGAGTAACGCAATGGCGGCCGGCACTGGCTGGAAGTTGAACTGTCCGCCGAGCGCACTCGGGAACCAGTTGTTCCACATGGCGTTGGCGTCGGAGTTGCTGAACGTCAGCTCGAAAATAGACTCCCGGCTCAGGAAAGGCGCGGTGGAAATAACGCGGTATGGCGTCACGAGGCTGTAGTTGGTATTCCCGATTACCTGGGTGGCGTTGGTTTCGGCCTGAGTCCACTGCTGGCGGTAGAGGTGCAAGCGGGCGCGCAGGGCGCGAGTGGTGGCTTTCGTGGCCCGGTTGCGGGTGGTAGCGTCGGGCAGCAGGGTTTCGGCCTCCGCTAAGTCAGCCAGCACCTGGTCGTAGGTTTGGGCGAGCGTGCTGCGGCGGATACCCTGGCCGTTTTCTTTGCTGCGGGTAGGCGTGAGTACCAAGGGTACGCCGCCCCAGCCCCGGCCCAAATCGAAGTACACCAAGGCCCGCAGGAAGTAGGCTTCGCCCAGCAATTGGTTTTTCTCGGCGGCAGGCAGCAACGGGTCATTCACGTTGGGCACGGCCGCAATAACGTTGTTGGCGCCGTTGATGGCCTGGTACATTTGGGTCCAGGCTTCGGTAATCAGCACGTTGTCGGCGCTGAGCTGGTTCTGGTCGATTTGCAGGAACTGGTTGAGCGTGCCGTTGAAGCGCACGTCTTCGCCGGGTAGAAAGCCAAGCACCGGCCAGTTCAACTGATAATAAGCCTGCACCCGGTCGTAGACGCCGATGGTGGCCGAGCGGGCGCTGCCAGCATCGGTAATGGCACGGTCGGCGGGCAGCTGCTGCACGGGCGTGGGTTCCAGCAAGTCGTTGCAGGCGCTTAGCCCCAGGGTGGCCGCAGTGGCGTGAAAAGCGAAAAGAAGGCGGTATAGGTTCTTTTTCATCTAGAGTAAGGCTTAGAGTCCGACCGTTACGCCCACCTGGAAGGTGCGGGGCTGAGGCACCGTGGCCCAGTCGATGTTTTTGCTGTTTTGCACGCCGCTCTGCGAGTTGATTTCCGGGTCGAGGCCGGAGTAGGGCGTGATAGTGAAGAGGTTGGCGGCCTGCACGTACACCCGTAGCGAGTTCAAATGCGCCCTTCCTACCACTTCCTTAGGCACGGTATAGCCCAGCGTGAGGGTGCGCAAGCGCAGAAACGAGCCGTCTTCCAGGTACCGGTCGCTCAGGTTCTGCACCACGCCGCCGTAATTGTTGCTGGCTGCGTTGGTGGTCAGGCGCGGCACGTCCGTAACGTCGCCGGGCTGCTGCCAACGGTCCAGCTGCTCGCGCAGGTAGCCGATGTTGCTTTGTGTGCCGCCGTGCACCAGGAAGAAGCGGTTCATGTTCATGATTTTCGCACCCTGCTCGAAGTTCAGCAGGAACCCGAAATCAAAGCCTTTGTAGCTCACCGAGTTGCTTACGCCACCGAAGTAGTCAGGCCAGGCATTGCCCACCAGCTTGCGGTCGGCCACCGACAGTTGTCCGTCACCATTCACATCCTCGTACTCGGCATTGCCATTCTCGGGGTTCACGCCGGTTTGGTGGTAGAGCCAGAACGAGTAAAGCGGGGCGCCTTCTTCCAGCCGGAAGATGTCGCGCGAGCCGGCCGTAATGGGGGCGGCCAGTTTCTCGATGCGGTTCACGTTGCGGGCCAGGTTGAAGGTGGTGCTCCACTGCACCGCGCCCTGGGGCAACCAGTTGGCTGTCAGCTGCACTTCCACACCTTTGTTGCTCACAGCGCCGTAATTCTCCACCACAGACGCGAAGCCTGTTTTGCGCGGCACCGGCACGTTCAGGAGCAAGCCCGAGGTGTACTTGTCGTAGTAGTTCAGCTCCAATTGCAAGCGGTTTTGCAGCACGGCGGCGTCCAAGCCCACGTTCCACTGCCGCGTCGATTCCCAGCTCAGGTTGGGGTTGGCCAGCCGCAATGGGGTAGTGCCCGGCAGGTCGAGGTAGTTGGCCCCGCCCTGTACGAGCCCCAGAGCCGCAAAGTCGCTGATGCCGGCTTGGTTGCCGGTTTTGCCCACGCTGGCCCGCAGCTTCAGTTCCTGGAACACGTCCAGGTCCTTGATGAAGTTCTCTTCCCCCAGGCGCCAGCCCAGTCCTACCGCGGGAAAATAGCCCCAGCGCTTGTCGGCCCCGAAGCGCGACGAGGCATCAGCCCGCAAGCTGAAATCGGCGGTGTAGCGCTGCTTGAAGCTGTACGTCGCCTTGCCGAAAAACGACAGCAGCCCTGCCTCCGAACGCTCCGACGAACCTGTTTGGGTGGCCGCCGACGCAATGCTGGTTAGGTCGTTGCTGGGGAACTGCTGCCCAAACAGAGAGGTGCGCTGAAACGTGTTTTTCTGGATGGTGTTCCCCACCAGCGCCTGCAACGAGTGGTTGTCCCCGAAGTCCACGTTGTAGTTCAAGGTCTGTTCGTTGAGCAAGGTGATGTCGCGCGAGAGGTAGGAGGTGGCGGTGCCGCGCGGCTGCCCGGCCAAAATCAGCGTGTTGTTGAAGTTGTTTTCGTACATCTCGTTGAAGTCGATGCTCCAACTACTGCGCAAGGTCAGGTTCTTGAGGAAGCGGTACTCGCCATACAGGTTCGAGATGCCGCGGGTGCCCACCGCATCGTTGTTGAGGTTGTCAATCAGGGCCTGGTGGTTGTCGAAGGAACCGTACTTGGCGTATGAGCCATCGGGGTTGTACACCGGCAGGTTGGTGCGCGGATACAGGGCCGAGTTGATGACGCCCACCGGGTTGTTGTCGTTGCTGCTTACGTTGCGGTGCGTGCGCGTCAGGGCGGTGCTGGTGCCGATGCGTAGCTTGTCGTTCACCGAGTTGTCAAGGTTGACGCGCAAGCTGAACCGGTCGAAATCGGTGGGCCGGGCAATGGCTTCCTGCTTGAAATAGCCCGCCCCGATGTAGAACTGCGTTTTCTCGGAGCCCCCAGCCGCCGACAACTCATAGCTCTGGGTTTGGGCCGTCCGAAACACGTCGGAGAGCCGGTCGTAGGTTTGCTGCTCTTCCGGCAGGCCACGCCCCCCCGCCGCCACCGAGCGGTACGGCAGCTGCGCGGGGTTGCCACCATCATTCAAAAACCGCTCGTTTTCCAGCGTCGCCAGCTCCGGCCCGGTTACCAGCTTGAATTCTTTCGGGGCTTTGGAAAGAGCGTGGTAGGTGTTGAAGGTGATGCGCGTTTTGTCGCCGGCTTTGCCACGCTTGGTCCGGATGAGCACCACCCCGTTGGCCCCGCGCGAGCCATAAATGGCCGTAGCGTTGGCATCCTTCAGGATTTCCATGCTCTCGATGTCCTGCGGGTTCAGGTCGGCCAGCGGGTTAGAGGCCACTTGTTGGCCGAGGCCCGTAGCAATCAGGTTGCTGTTGTTGATGAACACGCCATCCACCACGTACAGCGGGTCGTTGCTGGCATTCACCGAGTTGCTGCCCCGGATGCGGATAAACACGCCCCCGCCCGGCACGCCCGAGTTGGCCGACACCTGCACACCGGGCGCCTTGCCCTGCAACAACTGGTCGGGGCTGGCCGCCGGTATGTCGCGCAAGTCGTCGCCCTTCACCGAGCTGATGGCGCTGGTCAGGGTTTTGCGGTTCTGCTCGCTGTACCCCGTCACGACCACCTCCGAGAGCTGCTTCACGTCGGACTTCAAGGCAATACTTACGGTGCCCGACGTGGCATTTATCGTCTGGCTTACGTAGCCCACAGCGCTAACTACCAACGTGTTATTACCGGCAGGCAGCGCCAGCGTGAATTGCCCGTTGGAGTCAGTGGAAGCGCCTGCCGTAGTGCCTTTCACCACCACCGTTACACCCGGTATCGGGCTGCGGTCAGTGGCATCGAGGATGGTGCCTGTCACAGTTTGCGTTGGGGCATTTTGGGCCAAACCCGTGCTAGCCAGGCTCAGTAAGGCAATGGGCACCGCCCCAAGAGTAGATAATTTCATATGAAAGTAAAGTGAAGTGGCAAGCGAAATCCCGCGCAGCTTAGCAGCGCAGCTATGTATTGCTGGAGAAGCGGCGTGCACCGCCTAAATGGCCCTACTGCCCAAGCACGACGGTTTAGAGTGCGTAAACACCTCACAGCGTGGCTTTCAGCACAGCCTAAAGTCAGGCACAGCCAAATGAAATCCATCGAGAAAAACGACGGAACCAGTGGGGCTGAAACAAGCAGTGGTTGGGGCCGAAGGGCTGTGGCTGTGCCTGCCCCGTAACCGCCCAAAACGGTCAGAGCAGGGCCAAAAGGGCGTACTTCGGCCCGTAGGGTGTGGGGCAGCCAACGAGCGCGCTACCGCTGTCAGCTACAAGAGCAAACAAGAAGGAAAAAGGGTAGTACCCGGTCCTTAGCAGCTCATGCCAGTCATCTGCATACAGACGAATGGGCGCATCAAGCCACAACACCCATGCTGTAGGGTGGCGCGGGTGATAACTAGGACGGCAAAGCTGGTGAAGGTGCTCACGGCGTTGTTGTTTTTATATGGTCAGGACTTGGCACCGTTCCGGATGTTCCGGGGGTTGTCGGCGGTTCATAGAGCCTGTCTCTCCGCGCCTCTGTATAAAAACAATCCTTTACTTTATTGGAAAGAATTGATGTTGCAAATGTAATCGTGCATTTTTTAGAAATGCAAATTTTATTTTTCTCTCCCTCAACTTCTGCTTTCAGAGGTAGTTTCACGCAAGCAGCCGGAACTTGCTGCACTCGATGCGCTACCTATATTTGCTTTCCTGCCGTGCCGGTTACCAGCCGAGCATACGGCTATCAGCCCATCTACCTTCTAGCCTTTTCGTTGATGCTGCCAGTGAAGTTGATTGAAAACCGCTCGTGTTGTTGCCCTGCCACAACGTAACGCCGTGCCCTGCTGGTGGCTTTGCGCCGCCTGTTTCCAACCGCTTTCCTGTTTCGCATGACTCCTTTGCCGCCAGCCACTGCCCGGCCCGACTTGATACGTGGCATCCGCCGCTGGGACTTTGTGGCCCTTATTATCAACATCACCATCGGGGCAGGCATCCTCGGGCTACCCTCGAAAATATACGCCTTAGTGGGAGCCTATAGCCTGGTGGCCTACGCCGTGAGTGCGGGCATCGTCACGCTTATCATTTTGTGCTTTGCCGAAGTAAGCAGCCGTTTCAGCGGTACGGGCGGGCCGTATTTGTACGCCCGCGAGACGTACGGGCCCCTGGTGGGGTTCGAAGTGGGCTGGATGTTGTGGATTTCGCGCCTGGCGAGCTTTGCGGCATTGTGCAACCTGTTTGTGGATTATGCCGCTTACTTCTGGCCAGGCGCCGGCGTCGGCAGCGGGCGGGTCGTGCTGATGGCCGCGCTAGTTGCGGTTCTCACCTTAGTCAACTTGATTGGGGTGCGCACGGCTTCCCTATTAAATAACTTGTTCACGGTCAGCAAGGTGCTGGTGTTATTGCTATTCACGGTCGTGGGGCTGTTCTTCGTGGATTGGCAGGCTTTCTCGTTTGCTACCCCTCCTTCCTACACCGGCTTTTCAAGTGCCGTGCTTCTGCTGATTTTCACTTTTTCCGGTTTCGATGTGGCGGCTATTCCGGCCGGCGAAATCGAGAATCCGCAGCGTAATGTGCCGTTTGCGTTGTTCACGGCCATTGCCACGGTGGCCTTGCTGTTTCTGTTAGTGCAAGTGGTGTGCATCGGAACCCTACCTGGATTGGCCACTGCTGAGCGGCCCCTAGCCAGTGCCAGCCAGCAATTTTTGGGGCCCGCTGGAGCGGCTTTCATTGCAGCCGCAGCTATGCTCACGGCGCTGGGAACCCTGAATGCCCTGATGCTGACCGGACCACGGTTGTTGTTTGCCTTAGCCGAGCAAAAGCAAATTCCGGCTGTTTTTGGGGCTACGCATCCTCGTTTTCGCACGCCTTATGTTGCCTTGCTGGTTTCGGCAGTGCTGAAGCTGGCGTTGGCAGTTTCCGGTACTTTCATCTATGCTCTCACGCTGAGCACCATCATTCGGCTGGCGTACTTCGCCCTTACCTGCGCGGCCCTGCCCGTGTTGCGCCGTCGTTTTCCAACCCAGCCAGCTCCGTTTCAAGTGCGGGGTGGCCGGTTGCTGGCTACGTTGTGCGTCGGCCTGTGCGTGTGGCTGCTGTCCACCAGCAAAGGCACGGAAGCGCGTGACGTTGCGGTGGCCGCCGTGGTGGGGCTGGGTTTGTATACAGTGACTCGCAAGCGGAACCCCATCTTGCCGTAAGCTCCTGCATAAAGAGTTTTCTTGCCTCAGAGCACCATTCTCCTGTTCTACTCACGTTTTCATCGGCTCACTCCGCTCCCACCTCATGCCGCTTTCCTCCCCTATCACTTCCGTTGCCATTCGCACCCCCCAGCGCGTAGCTGAAATATCTTGGTTTGACGACCTATGCGGTGGCGACACGCAATATTTGAGCGTATTGGATGGCGCTTACCGTAGCTCCTGGGCTCACTGCCGCGACATAGTGCTTGCCTCAGAGCGCCTCGGCTACTCCAATATTCTGCTGCCCACTTCCTACACGGTGGGGCAAGACGTCATGACCTTTGCAGCCGGCATTGCCCCCCAAACGTCGCGCATCAACTTGCTTACGGCCATTCGGACCGGAGAAATTCATCCGCCTATGTTGGCCCGCGCGTTAGCATCGCTCGACCATATGCTGGAAGGACGGCTGACCATCAACATCATCAACTCCGACCTACCTGGTTTGCGGGAGGCGCCGGAGATGCGTTATCAGCGTTGCGCCGAAACCATTGACATCCTGCGGCAAGCCTGGACCCAGGAGCGCATTGTGCACAAAGGAGAAATCTATCAGTTTGATATGGCTTCTGATCCGGCCAAACCATATCAGCAAAACGGCGGCCCGTTGCTGTATTTCGGGGGTACCTCGGAAGGAGCCCGCCAAGTGTGCGCCGAATACTGCGACATGTTCTTGATGTGGCCGGAAACCGAGGAAATGCTCTATGAAACCATGCAGGATCTGAGCGCCCGCGCCGCCCGCCACGGCCGGCAAATTGACTTCGGCCTTCGCATCCACGTGGTGGTGCGTGAAACCGAGGACGAAGCCCGGGCTTATGCCCGCAAGCTGATGTCGAAATTTGACCCGGTGAAAGGCGCCGAAATCAAGAGCCGGGCGCAGGATTCGTGGTCGTTGGGGGTACACCGCCAAAACCAACTGCGCGAACACGCCGACAACGAAGGCTTCGTGGAGCCCCTGCTCTGGACCGATATCGGCAAGGCCCGTTCCGGAGCCGGCGGCGCCCTAGTAGGCACTCCCGACCAGATTGTGGAGAAAATCAACCGCTACATGGACATGGGCTTCCGCGCGTTCATCTTCTCGGGCTACCCCCTATTAAACGAGGCCGACTATTTCGCCCGGTACGTGCTGCCCCGGCTGCCTAATGTGTCGATGCCCGAGTTTCAAGGCCGCCGCCCCGCCACTACCCCCGTCACCCCGCTCACTACGGCGCCGCTGCGGTAAGGACACAGCTTCTCCATTTAAAGCAGCTAAGCAACTTTATCAGCGGCGTAAGCAGTACGTGCTAGGCAGGCATCTACTGGACTATGCGCTTACCAGAGCTGGTCGTCGAGCACTTGAATACGCTCAGGCCAAGGAGCTTGCTGGTTATAATAGAGGTCAGCAAAGAAGCCATTAAGTAAGTAGTGCGTTACGGCGTATGTTTCTTCATAGCGCAACGTCAGGAAAGTGCCCTGCCGGAGCACTGTGCTGATCTGTTCGGGGAGCGGTAAGCGGCAGAAAGTATCAGCTGTAATAACCATGACAAGCTAGAATAGTAGTAAAATCAACCTTACGGAAACGAGGTAATAATGTCGTTTGGTATGGCAACAGACACGCTTTTGCAGGCATTGGATGCTGCAAACCACAGTAGGTTTAATGCCCACGCCATCTTTAGGTGAAATAGCAGCCCTGTTGCATGGCCGCCAACCTCCCACACCACTTCCTAGACGCGAGTCAGCACGTCGAAACGCATGCACCTCAGATTCGGAGTATAACAGCGTTCGAAGAGCTCATTTTACTGCTCGTTTGCGCAGGTACGGGCAGATAATTTGACGGTGTGTTAAGGTTTGTAAAGTCCTCTTTATAGGCGCACTACTTGGCTATCAGGCTTTTACTAGCATCCGTCTATAATGGATAAATATCCTCAGATAGTGTAATTGCTGCCCAGCAGCATGTCACAATTCCACTTCTGTTGTCCTTGTGAGAGGGCGTGCTTCGAGTGAGATTTGCCTCACTGATCCATAATCCCCTTCCACAACCAACTTTGCCTTTACACAAAGCCTTTCTTCGGAAGGGCTTTGTGCATTTACAGCACAAATGGTCTATTCCAGTCTTCAAGCACCTGCCCTTGCGCCTTGGTTTTAGCCTGGTATAGTTTCATGTGCTTGGCCACCATATATTGCTTCTATTTCTAGAATAATGTAGCTCCTGGCGCGTCATAGATAAAGACTCTTACCCACACCAAGTCAGGGACTTATCTTCGTAACTACGTAAGGAGAAGTACCGGCTAATAGGGCGCCTGTTGTAGTTGAGATGGATACCAGGCCAGACACTCATCCGTTGAGAAAGACCGGTACTCCGGCAGATGACGGCACTCCTGTTCCAACCATCGTTCACAGTAAAACGAGCCAAGGCTGTAAAGCTCAATGCTATAGTTTTCAAGCCAGCGGTGGGCCATAAATTGCCCGTGCAGATGCACATAGCAGTCCTGCTGCTGGCGGTCTAGAGCCTGAAAGGCGGAATAGGTGAGTAACATGGCGCAAATAGGTGGAGGGGGCGGAGAACGGATTGGTATGGCCTCCTTGGGAGAAACTATACCAGCATAGGAGACCGGACAGGAGATTGGCTGGAAAGGTTAATTTTCAAACCAGTGTATCTTTCTGCCGACCTGTAATCAGATAGGTACTGTCTGCTTAAGCAAAACCCAGACCATCCTCCGCCAATCCCATAATCATGCGGTGGCATAGCCCACATATCTTCTTCCTTTCTCCGTGGTGGTTTGCCGCTCCTTACGGCCCGTAGCAAAGAAGTTAACTCCTTGCAGCTCTTGCAGGAAAGCCACAAAAGCAAGGCCCTGCCCCTACTACCGTGGCAAGCAAAGCAGAGCCTTGTAGGTACATAGATTTTAGGCGCAACTTTTTTTCTAGCTCCAGGCATCAGCGCACCCTCGATAGAGGAATACTCTGCAAACGGGTTATGCAGGTAGCCAGCAACAAATCAGATTTTTCTTCCTCGTGGCAGACCAAACCATAGATGTGTTAGTTATTGGAGCCGGCCAGAGCGGCTTGGCGGTAGGCTACTACCTGCGCCGAACGGGCCTCTCCTTTGTGCTACTAGACGACCAGCTGGAACCCGGCGGAGCGTGGCCATGTGCCTGGGACTCGCTGCAACTGTTTTCGCCGGCCGAAGCCAACTCCCTACCCGGCTGGCTGATGCCCCGCCCGGAAGACAATGGGTTTCCGCCGCGCGATGCCGTCACGGAGTACTTAACACAATACGAGCACCGCTACGCCCTGCCGGTGCAGCGTCCGGTGCGGGTAACGCACGTGCAAGCGGCCAGCACCGGGTTTGTCGTGCTCACCGACCACGGGACGTGGCACGCACGGGCGGTGGTGTGTGCTACCGGCAGCTGGCGCAATCCGTACGTGCCCTCCTACCCCGGTCAAGCGGACTTTGGGGGGATGCAGGTGCACTCGTCTGGCTACCGCAATGCGCTACCCTTTGCCGGCAAGCGAGTGCTGGTAGTCGGGGGTGCCAATTCTGGGGCTCAGATACTGGCAGAAGTCTCGCGGGTGGCGCGCACGCGGTGGGTTACCGAGCAAGAGCCCCGGTTTCTGCCCGACGAAGTGGACGGCCGGGTGCTATTCGCTCAAGCCACGCAGCGCTACCACGCCCAGCAGGGCACCACCAAAGCGCCGCCCCCACCTTCCCTAGGCGACGTAGTGATGGTCGATTCGGTGAAAGAGGCCCGCCGCCGGGGAGTGCTTAGTAGTGTACGTCCTTTCAGCCGGTTCATTGCTACCGGCGTAGTGTGGCCCGATGGGCAGGAAGAAGACGTGGACGCCGTTGTTTGGTGTACTGGCTTTCGCCCGGCGCTGGCGTTTCTGGCGGGGTTGGGCGTGGTGCAGGCCGATGGCCGCGTGGCCACCACCAACACGCGGGCCACGGCGCTGCCTGGGCTATGGCTGGTAGGATACGGCAACTGGACCGGCTTTGCCTCCGCCACACTTATCGGAGTAGGCCGAACGGCCCGCGCCACAGCCGAAGAAATCCGGACGTGGCTGCTCGCTCCACCAGACGCAGCAGCACAGCGGCCACTTGTGGGCTAGCGCCAGAATCAGGGCTGCAATTGAATGATGAAATTTTTCAGGGGATTCTTCTTGATGATGGTTACCAACTGGCCGTTGACGTACCGGTATTCGTCTTCGCGGCCGTCGCGCACGGCTCGGTAGCGGGCAGGAGCCTGTTGGCTTACGCTGAAAAAATCTCCGAAATATTCCGCGTACGCCTTGCTGCGGCCCGCGGGCTCCCCAAAGAACTGGTCGGTGACGGTGTAGGTGATAGGCTGCTTTTCCGTGGCGCGGTAGTGATGCTTGTACTGGTCGGCCACAATAGTATAATGGTCGCCCTTCCATTCGGCGCGGGAAGCGAAGTTGCCTTGGTTGGTGTGCGCCTCGACGGTGGAAAGCAGGAGCTGGCCGTGGCGGGAGCGGTTGACTACGTGGTAGTAGATCTTGAGGTGGTAAACCAGAAAGTTCACTTGAACGTCGCTCACCAGGCTAGATACCACCTCGGCCCCGCCCGCCGTAGCCTGGCGCGTGGCCGTCATAGTCCCCACTCGCACGCCTGCCACTTCTATGGTATAGCGCCGGACTTCTTTGGCTGGGGTTGCTGTGGCTTGCCCAACCGCGTCAGTCGAGAAACCCAGAACACTTGCCACGAAAGCGAACAGAACGCCACGCCGCTTGCTCATTGGTGGGCCAAGGGCGGAGCGGTGGTAGCCGGACTTTGCGGGGCAGGTCTACTGTTCATTGAGCTGCCAGTTGTAGTCGAGGTAGCTGATTTTGGCGCCGTTGTCGAGCTTGGTCGTCGCGTACTTATTCACCCAGCCCACTACAGTTTGACCGTTGCTGGTCCAGTCTCCCTTGTACCAGTCAAAGTACTTGGAAAGCTGGGCGCTGGTTTTACCGGGCTTGTTTTTGGTTGGGTTGTTAAGAAAGTCGCGGCCTTGGTCTTGTAGTTGGCTTTCCAGCTTGGTGGCTATATAGGCCTCGTTGCGCAGGCGCGGGCAACTGATGGAGGCGCACACCAACGCAAAGTGGATGCGCGGGTCGTTGTAGTCTTTGCGCAGTATTCCGTGCTCGATGTTATCCAGGCTCATTTTCTTGCCTCCAATGGTGAAGAACTTGGACGCCCAGGGAGTGGTGACGAAGGGAATCTGGATTTTGGTGCCAATGTCCTTGATGCTTTGCAGCGGGTAGTGGTCCAGAATCAGGCGGATGGTGTAGGCGTTATAGGCGTTGATCCAGTATGCCATCTGCTCGGCTTTACTCCAGCTGTTGGTAGGCGCATTCTTGCTTAGCAGCTGCAGGTACTGGTTGAAGGCCGCCTGCTCGGTTTTCCAGCCTTTATAATTGACGAGCCCCTTTTCGTTGACGTACTTCTTAAGCAGCTTGTCGTAAGCGCTGTGGTCTATTCCGGCCGCTACGGGCGCCACTACCGCAGGAGCCGCCAACAACGTGGTGGAGCTGGCGCACACACTACTGGCCAGCAAAGCAGCGGCCACCACAACGCGGCCTCCAAAAGCAAAAGGATAACTAGGCAGGTTCATTGGCTGAATATACGTGGGCTAAGCGCAGAAAAGATTTGCCCAGGTAGGCAAACTCCTCTACAATATCTTTTCGTAGTGTTGAGGTGCTCCTTCCAAGCCGATGCTGCTTCATATTACATTGCTGAGCTTGACAACCCAAGCGCCGCCCGACAGTCCACCCCGGCGGTGAGTGGCGCTGATTCCCCTTAGCTTCTGCTCTGCCCCGCGGCAAACTCTACTAGGGTTTGTGCTACCGTATGATAAAATAGAGGAACTTGCATTTGCCTTCTACCCTTGCTTTATGATGCTGAGTGTAATTATCCCTACCTACAACGAAGCCGCCAGCATTGGCAGCTTAGTGCGGCAACTACAGCAACATGCCCCGGCGCACACCATAGAAGTGCTGGTGGTAGATGCCAACAGCCCCGACGGCACGGCAGCAGCGGCGCAGCAAGCCGGCGCTACCGTGCTCCGCTCCCCTAGCCCTGGCCGGGCCACTCAAATGAACTACGGCGCCCAACACGCTTCGGGCCAGATTCTGTATTTCGTGCACGCCGACGTAGGTATTCACCCAGACTACGTACGCACCATTCAGGAAGCCGTAGCCAGCGGCTATGAGGCGGGCTGCTACCGCTTCCGGTTCAACTCGCGACATCCGCTGCTGCGCCTCAACAGCTACGGCACGCGCTTCCGAGGCATCATGAGCCGCGGCGGCGACCAAACCTTGTTCGTTACCCGCCAGTTGTTCGAGCGCCTGGGCGGCTTCGACGAGCACTACTGCATCATGGAGGATTTCGATATCATTCAGCGCATCCGGCGGCAGGCTCGCTTCCTGATTGTGCCGCAAGATGTGGTGGTATCAGCGCGTAAGTACGAAACCAATAGCTGGCTGCGAGTACAGTTGGCCAATCTGACGGCTTTCTCGCTGTTTTTTCTGAAGGTAGCTCCCTCCCGCATTGCCCGCACTTACAAAGCCATGCTCAACTACCGCTGATGCTGCCCAAAGTACTCGTGACTGGTGCCGGCGGGTTTCTGGGCCGCCACCTCGTGCAGGAATTGTTGCAACGAGGCTATTCAGTGCGCGCGCTGATTCGGGAAAACTGGTTTCCGCTTCCTACTGCGCTGCTGCCCTTGGACATGCTACCGGTAGAGGTCTGGGAGGGCGACATCACGCAGCCGGCCACGGTAGCAGGCGCGGCCCAAGGGTGCAGCGCCATCATCCACGCGGCGGCGCTGGCCCAAGTGAATCCGGCTCGTAACCCGGCCGTTTGGGCCACCAACCTCGCTGGCACCGAAAACATGCTACGGATAGCCCGCCAGGCCGGGGTGGAGCGGCTGGTGTACGTAGGTACCGCCAACGTATTTGGCTTCGGCACCAAACAGCGACCCGGCAACGAAACCCGGCCCTACGCCGGCCGCCGCTACGGCCTAGATTACATGGACAGCAAGCAGGCCGCCACTTCTCTCCTGCTGCGGGCTGTACGGCAAGAGCAACTCCCAGCGGTACTGGTTCACCCAACTTTTATGCTGGGGCCCGGTGATGTTAAGCCTACCTCCAACGCCCTGCTGCTGGAACTGTACCAGGGGCGGCTACCGGGCTACCCGGCGGGCGGCAAAAACTACGTGCATGTGCGGGATGTGGCCGTGGCTACCATAAATGCGCTTACGCAGGGGCGTATCGGGGAGTCTTATATTCTAGGCAACCAAAACCTCACCTACCGCGAAGCCTTCACTCTGATGGCTGACCTAATGGGCGTACGGCCGCCGCGCTGGCCGCTCCCCCCCGCCCTGGCCCACCTCTACGGCAGTCTGTGTGACCTTAAAACCCAACTAACCGGCCGGCCGGCCCAAGTCAACGCCGCTATGGTGGCCGTTGCCAACGACGGGCATTATTTCACGGCCCAAAAAGCCCGCGACGAGTTGGCCCTGCCCCAAACTGACCTATCAGAAGGAATTCTGGAAGCCTTCAACTGGTTTAAAGCCCATCAGTATGCGTGAGTTAGAACCAGCCCCCGCCACGGCGCAGACTGTAGCATGGCCTCCGCCCGTAAAAGGGCCAGCCCGTGGCTTATTCGCAGGTCAAGTGGCTATTGTCACCGGTTCCGAGTCGGGCATCGGCCGCGAAACGGCCCGGGCCCTGTGCCAGCAAGGGGTGGCCGTGGTGCTCAACGGCCGCCATGCCCAACGCCTGGCCCAGACGCTCCGCGAGTTCGAACTAGCCGGCTTTGCCGTAACCAGTAGCCTCACCGACGTGACCGACTATGCGGCGTGCGAGGAGTTGGTGGCGGTGGCGGTGCAGACCTTCGGACGGTTGGATATCTTGGTTACCAACGCTAGCATCTCGCAACGGGCCTACTTTGCCGACATGCACCCCGACGTGTTTCGGCAGGTACTCGACAGTAACGTATACGGCACAGTGTACCCGCTCAAAGCTGCCTTGCCGCACCTGACCCGCACGCGGGGTAGCGTCACGTTTATTTCTTCTATTTCGGCGCTGAATGGTATGCCCAGCGGCTCGGCTTATTGTGCCGGTAAAGCTGCCGTGGCCAACCTTTCCCACACCTTACGGTTAGAGTTGGCACACACGGGTATTCATTTCGGCGTCGTACACATTGGCTTCACGCAAAACGATCCAGACAAACGTGTTTTGGACGCCGCCGGGCAGCCCGTGCCGATTGCGCATCGCCCCCCACGGTGGCAAAAATCTCAGGCAGAAGTGGCTGCTATTATTTTGACGCACATCCGGCGGCGGCGGCAGCGCACGATCATTTCGGCGCTTGGCCGGTTGATAGTACTCGTGCATACCTACCTACCCCGGTTAGGTGACTGGATTGTGCTGACTACCACCCGCCGCCTACGGCATTTCTACGAATAACTTATTCTCTAAACCGGCTGAACCTTCCTTTTCGTACATCCAGTTAGGAGGTAGCTTTCCTGATTTCTCTGCCTGGCAGCACAACCATCGTATTCTGTATTCAGGCCTGTTAGGGGCTGCTCCGACTCTTATTTAGCTGATGATAAAATCCCTCAAAGCCACTGGCCACCAACTCGCTGATTCGTCTTTCCAACTTACCGTACTGCGCAAGGAAGTAGCCGATACGCTGCATTTGCCGCTGTTTCACGAGAAGCTGAAAGGTGCCAGCCTGTTTCCTCTCACGCCGGTGACACCCGCTGTTCTGCAAATCAACGTGGGGAAGATGTGCAATCAGGTGTGCCGGCATTGCCACGTCGATGCGGGGCCTGACCGCAAGGAAATCATGACCCGCGAAACCATGCAGTATTGCCTGGACGCGTTAGCTCAAACCAGCATCCCAACAGTGGACTTAACGGGTGGAGCGCCCGAGATGAACCCCGACTTCCGCTGGTTTGTAGAGGAAATCACCAAGTTGGGCCGCAAGGTGCTGGTGCGCTGCAACCTTACCATCATCGTTGCCAATAAGAAGTACTACGACCTACCCGAGTTTTTCAAGCTGCACGGCGTGGAAGTGGTTAGTTCGCTGCCGTTCTACAGCGCCGACAAAACCGACCGCCAGCGCGGTGATGGCGTGTTCGAGGATTCGGTCCGGGCCTTGAAGATGCTCAATGCCGTAGGCTACGGCCAGGAAGGCTCAGGCTTGGTGCTGAACCTGGTCTACAATCCGGCCGGGGCTTTTTTGCCGGGCGGCCAGAAAGGCTTGCAAGACCAATTCAAGCGGGTGTTGTTCAAAGACCATGGCATCGTCTTCAACGAGTTGTTTGCCATCACCAACATTCCCGTAAGCCGCTACCTCGACTATCTGATTGAATCCGGCAACTACGCCGGCTACATGGAGAAGCTGGTTAATGCCTTCAACCCCGTGGCAGCCGCTGGTGTTATGTGCCGCAACACCATTTCGGTGGGTTGGGACGGGGGCTTGTACGACTGCGACTTCAACCAGATGCTGGACCTAACCGTGGCCAGCCCAATACAGCACATCCGCGACTTCGACGCTGAGGCGCTTAGTGAACGTGGCATTGTTGTCAATCAGCACTGCTATGGCTGTACGGCCGGCGCTGGCTCTAGCTGCGGCGGCACCGTGGCATAAGCTACCACCTTATCGTCTTCGCTGCCTGCCAACCAGTTTCTACCTGGCAGCCGACAAGCCAACACCCGACACAGGGGCGTCAAACGCCTTTGTGCCGGGTGTTGGCTTGTTGAGGGAGTCCGTTACTTCGCAGTCGTGACCGGGGTAACTGAAAAGTCCTCGAACTCCACAGGGAAGCCTTTGCCATCGGGAGCCGCACACATCAGTCCGACTTGCACCTTGCGGCCGGGTGTAGGTGGGAAGTAGGCCAACCGCAGCATTTTAAACTCTTTATTGTCGAAGGAATATTGAATTTCCACGTAGTCTCCTTTGCGCAGCAGCGTCAGCCACATGGCCTTGGGGCTGTCTTGACGCGGCACCACCGACCAGTCGGATACCTCCCGCGTGACTACAGCACTCACATTCTGCACACCCTTCACGTACTCGATGCCGGTCTTGATCCAGTTCTTTTCATCGAGACGGATCATCAGTCCTGCTTGGTCGTATAGTTCGCGGTACTGCCCCACCACCTTCACCTTGGCTAGAAAGTCGCCTTCCTGCTCATGGAAGTAGAAGTGGCCGTTGTCGCGAATGAAGCCGTAGTGCGTGACGCGCCAGAAATCGGTGCCGCCCTCCACCTGCACCTGCAGCTTCGTGGCCGTTACCGTAGCTTTTTTAGGAGGATTCAGCCAGCGCATCGTAGACAAGGTTTGGGCCCAGGCGGAACTGGTTAGGAACGAGGCCGCCGCAAACAGAAAAACACGTTTCATGTAAGTGAGAAAGAGGGATTGAAGTGCAATAATAAGCCCAGGTAAGTGGTACTACCCGGAACACGCTGAGTTCATCCAGAGTATCGGCCACAAGCTCGCTCAAAACCAGACCTATTAGCGGCATGATAAAGCCATATGCAAGGTCAGATACGTCCATAAATACCTCTCTCGAAATCTTATTTTCGTAGCTCAACAATAAAGTATGTAGATACACTATATAGCAGCATTTAACTTAGTATCTTTATGGCGTTTCCCGTATTCCTGATTCTCTGAAAACGGAGTAGCATCATTTCTCCAGCTTTCTTTTCATGGCTACTTCTTATTTGCTCCGCCCCGCCGACGAAGCCCATCGGCTTCTTGCCTTGCGGCCTTATCAACTGATAACTGCCGAGCCTGACCCCTTATTGGACGAAGTGGTGCGCCTAACCGCTTCTCTCTTCAGTACGCCAATTGCCATTGTGGCGCTGGTTGAGGACACTACCGTACATTTTGGCTTGAACGTTGGGCTGCCAGCGGGCACGCAACGGGAGCGTCGGGAGGAAAGCGTATGCTCGGTAGCTATTTTGCAAGAGGAAACCACGGTGTACGAAAATCTGCCGATCAACCCCTGTGAGCTGGCCGAACCGGGCTTAATTGACCGTCTGGATTTACAATTCTACGCGGGGCATCCACTGCTCACCGCCGACAGGCAGCCAGTGGGCGTACTTTGCGTCCTCGACCATCATCCTCGCCAATTCGATTACGAAGACCGGGCACTGCTGGTGCGGCTGGCCGAGTTGGTAATGCAGTTGATGGACCTGCGTCTTACGTCCACCTATAAGCCCGAAGTAGGCGCTTCGATGTGGAACCGGCTCTACGACCGTGTGGAAGCCTCCGTGAACCGGCTGGGAACCCTGGCCGCATTAGCTCAGTGGGAAGAAAACTCGGAAACGGAAGTTGCCGTTGCGTACCGCCTCTCCACCCGGGAAGAGATTGGCCGGGTGCTGGACGCATTGCAAGACATGATAAAACAAGCGTTAGCCTAGCTCGAGCTCCATCGGTGTTGCTAGCTGTTGCGTAGGGCCGTCCCTGCTAGGAGAAGCCGCCTCGCACCGTGACTGGGCACGAGGCCACCGTATGCACGATATAGCAGATTCAAGCAGGCTTTTAACTAAGCCCGTGCTCAACCAAGCGGGCAAGCCCCCTGGCTGGGCTAGGTAGCTCGCTTGAATCTTCTATCTTTGAATACGTTGCCTTCCCACCTTTTGCACCGCGGTAATTCCTTGATTAGCGTGCGGCTTTTCCAAACTCGAATACTCCCCTTGCTGGCGCCTGTTTGGGTGCTACTGGCAGGCTGCGGCCATACCGTCCAGCGGCCCGCCTACCGGATCGGCTTCTCGCAGTACAGCGTGGCGGGGCCGTGGCGACGCTCCATGCTCGAAGGCATGGAACGAGAGTTGAGCTTTCACCCGGAAGTACAGCTTCAGATGCTGAACGCCGAAAACAACAGCCAGCGCCAGCAACAACAGATTCGAGAGCTGCTGCGCACCGATATTGATTTGCTTATCGTTTCACCCTACGAGGCGGCTCCCCTTACGCCGGCCGTGGAAGAAGCTTTTCAGCGCGGCGTGCCGGTGCTGCTACTAGACCGCCGTATCAACTCCGACAAGTACACCGCCTACGTGGGGGGCGACAACCAAGAAGTTGGGCAGCTAGCCGCCCGGTTTGCAACGCGGCTGCTGCATCAGCAGGGCAACATCATCGAGATTCTGGGGCTGCCGGGTTCTTCTGCCGCTTCCGGTCGGCACCAGGGCTTTATTCGGGCGCTGGCGGCCTCTCCCGGAGTGCACGTCGTGAGCCAGATCAATGGTACCTGGCAGAAAGCCGACCTCAAGCCCGCCTTGAAAGCCGCCTTGAAGGCTCATCCGGAAGTAACCCTGATTTTTTCGCACAACGACGGCATGGCCCGCGGGGCGTACGAGGTATGCCAGGAGCTCGGCTTAACCAAGCAGGTCCGCATTATCGGGGTGGATGGGCTGGTGGGCAAAGGCCGGGGGCTGGACTTGGTGCAGCAAGGCGTGCTGGCGGCTACGGTGCAATACACGCCCGGCGGCGAAGAAGCCATCCGCACGGCGCTGAAGATATTGAACAAAGAGCCCTACCAGCGGGAAAACACGCTGGGCACTCTCCTTATTGATTCGGCCAATGTGCTGGCCATGCAGCAGCAAACCGATAAGCGCGACATCGAGCGGCAACATCGGCTCCTGCAAAGTTTGCGCGCGACGTATGCCAGCCAGCAAAGTATCCTGTACGGGCTGATAGCCACGCTGCTGGGAGCCGTGGTATTGGGTGCTACTGCCTGGTACTCAGCGCGGCGCAACCGCCAGATCAATCAGCAGTTGGCTGTCCAGAATGCCGAAAACGCTAAGATCAACCACCAGTTGGTGAAGCAGAACGAGGAAATTCTCTCGCAGCGCAACCAATTGGAGGTGCTAGCCGAGCAGGCGCGGGCGGATACGGAAGCCAAGCTGCGCTTCTTTACCAATTTTTCGCACGAGTTACGCACGCCGCTCACCCTGATTATGGGTCCGGTGGAAGAACTCCTGACGAGCAGCCCCGACCTGAGCAGTATGCAGCGCCAAGACCTGACCCTGGTGCGGCGCAACACCCAGCGGCTACTGCAACTAGTGAATCAGCTACTCGACTTCCGCAAAATTGAGGTGGGCAAAATGGCGGTGCGGGCCACCAAGGGCAACCTGGTAGAGTTTGTGCGCGACATCGTGGACTTGTTTGAAAAGCCGGCTCAGCAGCGGGGAGTGCGCATCCGGTTTCTGGCCGCTGACCCCGAGCTTACTGGCTGGTTTGACGGCAACGTGCTAGACAAAGTGTTTTTCAATTTGCTGTCTAATGCTCTCAAGTTCACTCCCGACAAAGGCCAGATTACGATTAGCCTCCAAGCCATCAACGAGGGCCAGGCGTTGCGGGTAAGCGTAGCCGACACCGGGCGCGGCATCAGCGACCAAGACCGGGCTCACATTTTCGAGTGGTTTTACCAAGGCGGCCAAGAGGCGGGCACCAAGGGCTCAGGCATGGGGTTGGCTTTGGCCCAGGGCCTGATACGCCTGCATCAAGGGCAGTTAACGTTCAGCAGCCAGCCCGGCCACGGCAGCACGTTCACCGTAACGCTACCCCGCGAGCTACCCGAACATCTGCGCTCCACCGAGCAACTCACCACTGCCTTCGCTCCCGTTGAACCGGAAGCAATTGCCAGCAGCTTCAAAGCCGAAGAAACCTCGCCGGCTGCCGCTACGGACAGTGAAACGCTGGTCCTGGTGATAGAAGACAACGCGGAGGTCAACGAGTTTGTGGCCCGCAAGCTGCGTCCGCACTTCCGCGTGCACGCCGCCACCGACGGCCACACCGGCCTGCGCCTGGCCACCGACCTGATTCCCGACCTCATCGTCTGCGACGTGATGATGCCCGGCCTCAGCGGCCTCGAGCTCGTGGCCCAGCTGCGCCAGGACTGGCGCAGCTCCCACATCCCGGTGGTGCTGCTCACGGCCCGCAACGCGCCCGAGCAGCAGGTCGAGGGCGTGCAGGCCGGGGCCGACCTCTACCTGACCAAGCCCTTCAACCCCACCTTCCTGCTCGAGAGTGTGCGCACGCTGCTCACCAACCGCGCCCACCAGCGCGAGCATTTTCGGCGGGAGATGCTACTGGAAACGCCTCCCGCGGCAATCAGCCCCGACCAGAAATTCCTGGCTGATCTGACGGCAATAGTGGAAGCCAACTACACTCGTTCCAACTTAAGTGTAGAAGACATTGCCCGCAGCTTGGGCATCTCGCGCATGCAGCTCTACCGCAAGGTCAAGGCCGTGCTCGGCACCGGCGTTACCGACTTCATCCAGCACCTGCGCCTGACCAAAGCCCGCGAATTGCTGCTCGACGAAACCCTGTCTATCACTGACGTAGCCTACGAAGCAGGCTTCTCGTCCCTCTCCTACTTCTCGGCCAGCTTCAAAGCGCGCTACCAAGTGTCGCCCTCCGAGTTCCGGACTTTGCAACTGGCCTCTCCTAACTGAAGGATTTTCTTAAAAACGCGCAATAAAATCACAAACGAGCTCCCACCGGGCTCGTTTTTTCATTTTGTATACCTCTGTAAATCATATACTTATATAATATTAACAGGTGAACAACATTTGATACAAATCAACAAATGTTTGGCGCGGGCTTGCTACACATTTGTAGCACCCATCACCCCTGTGGCTGCTTCCACCAGCCAATAAGTCGCTCTTTCCATGCTGGCTTGCTGTGGCGCTTGCGCTACACCAAGCGTGCGGCTACTACCACTCTTACTCCCTCCCTTAAGCGCTGAGTGCCATGCAAAAATTTACCCACCTGCTGCTACCCGCGGCATTAGCTTTATCTCTCTCGGCCCAGGCCCAAACCCGACAAGTCACGGGCACTGTATTGAGCGCCACCGACCGGTCGCCGCTACCGGGGGTGTCGGTGATTATTAAAGGCACCACCACTGGTACGTCCACCGACGCCAACGGCAAGTTCACGCTACCCGTACCCACGGGCAACGACCCGGTGCTGATTTTCTCGTTTATCGGGTTCGAGCCGACCGAGGCCCGAGTAGGGAGCAACTCGGTGGTGGAGCCCGTACAGCTGAAAGAGAAAACCACCGAGCTGGACGATGTAGTGGTGGTGGGCTACGGCACTCAGCGCAAGCGCGACGTAACGGGCTCGGTGGCCTCTATATCGGCCGAGCAGGTAGCCGAAACCCCCATTGCCCGCGTCGACCAGATTCTGCAGGGCCGCGTAAGTGGAGTGCAGGTAACGCAAACCAACTCCGAGCCCGGCGGCAACGTCTCGATTCGGATTCGGGGCACCAACTCCATCAACACCGGCAACGAGCCGCTGTTTGTGGTGGATGGCTTCCCCGGCGGGGGCGACCTGAACTCCATCAACCCCTCGGATATCGAGTCGGTGGAAATTCTCAAGGATGCCTCGGCCACGGCTATTTATGGTTCACGCGGAGCCAACGGTGTGGTGCTCATCACCACCAAAAAGGGTAAAGCGGGGCGCAACACCATCAATTTCGAGGCCTATACGGGAGTGCAGGTGGTGCGCAACAAGTATGAGCTGATGAACGCGCGCGAGTTTGCCGAGTACCTCAACGACGTGCAAACCCAGGGCAACGAGGGCTCCGCCAGCCCACTACCACTGCCGTACACCCAAGAGCAGATTGACGCCTTGGGCGAAGGAACCGACTGGCAGGACGAGATTCTGCGTCCGGCGCGCATGAGCAACTACCAGCTCAGCTTCAATGGCGGCAACGACGAAACCCGCTACAACCTCAGCTTCAACTATTTCGACCAGCAAGGTATCATCCTGAATTCCGGCTTTCAGCGGGGTACCATCCGCCTGAACCTGGACCGCAAAATCAGCCGCAAGCTGAGCTTCAGCTTGGCCAGCCAGATTGCGGGCACTCTCGAGAAACGGGCGCTGGTGAACTCGCAGGGAGGCAGCTTTGGCGGGGTGCTGCTTGATGCGCTGCGCATCAGCCCTATTGTGCCGGTGCGCGACGAGTTCGGCCAATATGTGTACTCCAACAGCCCGCTACCCTACGTGGAGGACGTGGGCAACCCAGTGGCCTATGCCAACAAAACCAAGGACAACCGCACCACCGGCCGCGGGCTGTTCAACGTAGCCGGCAACTACGAGCTGCTAGAGGGCCTGACCCTGCGTGTAACCGGCGGCCTAGACTACCGCACCACGCAAGCCGACGTGTACCGGCCCTCCGACATTTTCTTGGGCCGCCTCACCAACGGCTCGGCCACGCGCGGCGAAACCAACCGCTACAGCTGGCTTAACGAAAACACGCTCACCTACGACCGCAAGCTCAACGAGAACAACGCCCTGAATGTAGTGGCAGGTCTGACCTTTCAGCGGTTCTACGGCAATAACTTCGGCACCTCGGTCAACAACTTCTTTACTAATACATTAGGCTCCGACAATCTAGCCCTTGGCGCCAATATTCTTACACCAAACTCGGGCCGTTACTCCAATTCGTTGGCCTCGTATTTCGGTCGCGTTAACTACCGCTTATTCGAGAAGTATCTGTTTACGTTCACGATGCGGGCCGATGGCTCATCACGCTTTGGGAGCAATAACAAGTGGGGTTATTTCCCTTCGGCAGCCTTTGCTTACCGAATTATCGACGAGCCATTTATGAAAGGTCTCGGCTTTCTGAGTGACCTGAAGCTACGCCTCGGCTACGGCGTGACCGGCAATCAAGAAATAGACAACTACCAATCGTTGGCGCGCTATGGGGCTGACGGCTATGCCTCGGGCAGCAACCGTCTGGTAGGGCTAGTGCCGCTGAATATTCGCAACCCCGACCTGCGTTGGGAATCCACGGCGGCCAGCAACGTGGGCATAGACCTGGCGTTCCTGCAAAACCGCATTTCTATCACCGCCGACGCGTACTACAAGAAAACCACCGACCTGCTGCTGCGTGTGTCCACGCCGCGCACAACGGGCTACCCTGATATTTACTTAAACGCGGGCAGCGTACAAAACAAGGGCGTCGAGTTTGCCTTGAACACCACCAACTTCGACTCCGAGAAGTTTTCGTGGAATACCAACCTCAACATATCCTTCAACCGCAATGAGGTGCTGGATTTGAACGGCGAATACGAGCGATTTGTGGGCAGTTCCAGCTCCAGCCTGTTTGTGGGGTCGGGGTTGGGACAAACCAGCATTCTGCGCATCGGGGAGCCGATTGGCTCGTTCTACGGCTACGAGTTTGATGGCCTTTGGCAGTCGGTGGAAGAAATCCGGAACAGTGGCACCCGAACCGTGGTGCGCCCTGGCGACCCGCGCTACCGCGACCTGAACGGCGACGGCGCCATCACGCCTGTTGACCGTTCCATCATCGGGCGGGCCCAGCCCGATTTCATCTACGGGGTAACCAACGGCTTCAAGTACGGCAACTTCAACCTGAGCGTGTTCATCCAGGGCGTGCAGGGCACCGATGTGCTGAACCTGAACCGCTACGAACTGGAATCGGGCCTAACCTCCACCAACAAGCTGCAAACGGTGGTAAACCGCTGGACGCCCACCAACACCGACACTACTATTCCGCGGGCGGGCAGCACTATCCGCCGCTCCACCGGCATCGTGAACGATGTGCTGGAAGACGGCAGCTTTGTACGCCTTAAAACCGTGACGCTGGGCTACACCCTGCCCAAGTTCGGCAAGGTTGTGAAGTCGGCTAGCGTGTACGTGACGGCGCAAAACCTGGTGACCTGGACTGATTACTCGGGCTACGACCCAGAAGTCAACTCGTTTGGGTCCGACAACCTGAGTTTGAACACCGACTACAACGCCTTCCCGAGTACGCGCACCTTCATTGCGGGCCTGAAACTAGGCTTCTAGTTCGCGCACCCACTTTCCCACCTGACTACCGATGAAAAAATATACCATCCTGCTCAGCTTAGCGATGCTAAGCCTCTCTTCCTGCGAGAAGTTCCTTGAAGAAAAGCCTTACGACTTTATTGCCGCCGAAAACTTCTACAAGAGCGAAGGCGACGCCGTGGCGGGCCTCAACGGCGTGTTCAACGCCCTGCTCCCCCAAACCTACTTCGGTCGCACCGGCTGGCAAATCACGGAACTACCGGCCGACCTAATTCGGGTGGGTTCCAGCACCGACGAGCGCGCCCAGCTTTCGCGCTTCACTTATACCTCTACCAACACCGAAATCAACAGTTGGTGGACCAACACCTACCGGATGATCAACCGGGCCAACGACGTCATCGAGAAGGTGCCCAGCGTGAACATGGACGAGGCGCGCCGCAACAACATCGAGGGCAACGCACGGTTTCTGCGGGCTATGGGCTACTTCGACTTGGTGCGCTGCTTCGGCGACGTGCCGCTGGTGCTCGCCACTGTGAAAGGCCCTTCCGACGATATTCGGCCGCCCCGCGCGCCCTTGTCGCAGGTGTACGAGCAGATTATCACCGACTTGCAGTTTGCTGAAGCGAATTGCTTTCCAGAAAACCAGATAGCAGCGGGCGAGAAAGGCCGGGTATCCAGCGGAGCAGCTACCGCCCTGCTGGCCAAAGTCTACCTGACCCGCGCCACGAGCAGCGCCGCTCAGGGCACCGACAACCAAAGTGCTCTTAGCGCTTGCAACCGCGTTATCGCCTCCAACACGTACCGCCTGCTGCCGGTCTACGGCGACGTGTTCGACCCAGACAAGGAAAACGGCCCTGAGCACATCTTCTCGATTCAGTTTGACTTACCCCCGAACACGGGCAGCATCATTGTACGGCAATTTTTACCTTCTCAACTCAGCGGGCTCGGCACGTTCACGGTGGAAGATGCCTTCGTGGCTTCCTACGCCGCCAACGACGCGCGCCGCGCCTGGAACATCAGCAACCAAGCCGGCACCACCACGCTACCACGCTACTACTTCAACAAGTTCCGCGACCCCAAGCGCATCGTCAACGATTCTCGGGTCAACTACCTGATTACGCGCTATGCCGATGTACTGCTTATGCAGTCGGAAGCACTCAACAACCTGAACGCCACCGACGCCACCAAATATCAGGGCCTCAACGCCGTGCGGACCCGGGCGGGCCTGGCACCCCTCACTGGCACCACCACCAAAGACGCTTTCGTGGATTTGCTGGTGAAGGAGCGCGCCTGGGAGCTATGCCAGGAAGGGCACCGCTGGTTTGACCTGGTGCGGCTCGAGCGCCTGCGCCAAGCTGTGCAAGCCAGCACCCCCACGCGGGTAGTCGACGACAAGTACTACCTGTTCCCGCTGCCGCAACCCGAGTTGTTGCTGAACCCGAACCTGACGCAAAACCCCGGTCATATTTAATGGGTGCTCTTAGAAAATGGCGCGGCGGCTTGCTGTTCTGGATACTGCTGGTTGCCGCTGGGGCAGTGCAAGCGGCCCCCACACCTACCTTCCTGCTGCTTGATGCCACCGACATGGCCGCTTACAAAGCCGCCTACAAGCGCGGCGGCAAGCTAGAAACGCAGCAAGTGCAGGCGGTGCTTACGCAGGCCGAAACCGCACTCAAGCACGAGCTGTACACCATCGTCAGCAAACCGCAGCTGCCTCCCAGCGGCGACAAACACGATTTCATGTCGCAGGCACCGTACTTCTGGCCCGACCCGAGCAAGCCGAATGGGAAACCCTACTTGCAAAAGGATGGCCTGGTGAACCCGGAGGCTAAGGCCATGAAAGACGACGCCAACCTGGCGGGCGTGTGCAAGGATGTGAAGACGCTGGCCTTGGCCTACTACTTTTCCGGTGACGTCAAGTACGCCACTAAAGCCACCCAGCAACTGCGCACCTTTTTCCTCGACCCGGCCACCCGCATGAACCCGAACTTAAACTACGGGCAGGGTATCCCCGGAACAACGGAGGGCCGCAGCTACGGCATCATTCAGACGCGCCACCTAGTGGAAATTCCGGACGCCCTGGCCTTGCTTGCTGGCAGCCTGAGCGTAAACCAGCCGCTGATAAACGGCTTGAAAAGCTGGTTTAGTGCGTACACCGAATGGCTGACAACCAGCAAGCTCGGTAAAGCCGAAGGCAACAACGTCAACAACCACGGCACGTTCTACGATGTGCAAGTGGTGGATTTCGCCTTGTTCACGGGCAACCAAGCCCTAGCCCGCCGCATTCTTGAAACCCAGACGCTGCCGCGCATTGCCGTGCAGTTTGACACCGAGGGCGGGCAGCCGCTGGAACTAGCCCGCACCCGGCCGTGGAACTACACCTCCATGAACCTACAAGGATGGGTGCAGCTGGCTGTTTTGGCCCGGCATGTGGGCGTGGATTTGTGGAACTACACCTCCCCTGACGGCCGTAGTTTGCGCAAAGCAGTGGTGTGGCTACAACCCTATCTGCTGCGGGAAAAGCAGCTGGAACGCGCCGACGTAACGCCCACGTCCAACCAAATGGCCCTGACACTCTACCAGCGGGCAGCCAAAGAATATACTGCGCTGAACGCAGCGCAGGTACTGGCGCTGTATCCTGATTTCCAGGCAGCACCCTGGGCTCTGTAGCAGCGCCCGAATACTCCACCTACGGTAAACTGAAAACTTCAACTCCTCCCCTGGCGGGCACCTTGGCGCCAACACGCCACTGCCTGCCAGGGGAACAGGACAGGTACGACTGTGCAAAAAGCTAAACTACTTGTGGCCTTGCTCGGCTTATGCATGGCGGTGGCCCTTCCTTCCCAGGCGCAACGCGCCTCCCGCCTAACCGCCGAGTGGGAATACGTGCAACAGGATTTGGGCGGCGTGTGGGAAGCCGTACGGCCTGTGGGCGCCGGCAACCCCGAGAGCGTGCCGTTCTGGCAACCCGTGGCCCTACCCCACTGCTTCAACGCCCGCGACGCCGTGGCTCCCAGTGCCAACTACTACCAGGGGCCCGGCTGGTACCGCACCCAGCTCGCCGTTCAGAACCCCTATGCCAACGGCCGCACCCGCCTGCATTTCGAGGGTGCAGGTCAGAAAACCGACGTCTACATCCACACCACCAAAGTTGGCAGCCACGTGGGGGGCTATGATGAATGGACGGTGGACATAACGAAAGCCGTAGCCGACTTTCAAAAAACCGAGGCGTACAAAGAGCAGTTCAAGGGTAAAATTCCGCTTAGTATCCGCTGCGACAACTCCCGCGACCTGGAGATGCTACCCTCCAACTTGTCGGACTTCAACGTGTACGGTGGCCTGTACCGCTACCTGAACCTGGAATACCGGCCAGCCCTGTCACTGGAGCGCCTGTCGGCTAAAGCGGAAGTGGATGCCGCCGGCAAAACCGGCTCGCTGCTCCTGAAAGCTTCTTTTCTGCCTACTAGTACGCCTAGCAGCTCGCCAGTTCCTGTAGTAGTTCGGTTGCTGGACCCGCGGGGCAAACAGATAAGCAAATTCCAGGGTACCCTACCCGTAACGGCGGAAGAGCAGGACATACACCGCTTTGCCCTGAAGAACCCGAAGCTGTGGTCGCCAGCGCAGCCGCAGCTGTACACCGTAGACGTGACCGTTGGTACGGGTGCGGAAGCCTATCACCAGCAAGAGAAAATAGGGTTTCGCCACGCCGAGTTCGTTGAGAAGGGTCCTTTCAAGCTCAACGGCCAGCGGTTGCTCCTGCGCGGTACCCACCGCCACGAAGACCATGCCGGCGTAGCCGCCGCCATGACCGAACCCATGATCCGGCAGGAAATGGTGATGATGAAGCAGATGGGCGTCAATTTCATTCGCCTGGGCCACTACCAACAGTCGCGCATCGTGCTGAACCTGTGCGACTCGCTGGGTATTCTGGTGTGGGAAGAAATTCCGTGGTGCCGTGGCGGGCTGGGTGGGCCCGTGTACCAAGCGCAGGCCAAGCGCATGCTTACCAATATGGTGCAACAGCATTACAACCACCCTAGTGTCATCATTTGGGGCCTCGGCAACGAAAACGACTGGCCCGGTGACTTTCCCGAGTTCGACAAACAGAAAATCCGAGCCTTCATGACCGAGCTCAACGACTTGTCGCACCAGCTGGACCGCTCGCGCTATACCGCCATCCGCCGCTGCGACTTTTGCAAGGACATTGTGGACGTGTACTCGCCCTCGATCTGGGCCGGCTGGTACCGTGGCATTTACACCGACTACAAGGAAGCCACCGAAAAAGAATTTCAGGGCGTAAAACGCTTCCTGCACGTGGAATGGGGCGGCGACAGCCACGCTGGCCGTCACTCCGAAAACCCCGACAACGCGCTGGCGGAAATAACGGCCAGCAAGGAAGCCGACGAGCGGGCCGGCGACGCCTCCCTGTTTGGGGGCAGCGCCCGCGTTTCCAAAGACGGCGACTGGAGCGAAAGCTACCTCTGCAACCTGGTGGATTGGCACCTGAAAGAGCAGGAAACCATGCCTTGGCTGAGCGGCACCGCTTACTGGCCGTTCAAGGACTTCTCGACCCCCGTACGCCCCGACAACCCCGTACCCTACATGAACCAGAAGGGTGTGGTAGAGCGCGATTTCACGCCCAAAGAAGCGTACTACGTGTTCCAGTCGTACTGGACCACCGCGCCCATGGTGCACCTCTACGGCCACTCCTGGCCGGTGCGCTGGGGGGCCGAAGGTGAGTTGAAAATGGTGAAAGTGTATTCCAACTGCGCGCAAGCCGAGCTGTTTGTAAACGGCAAAAGCTACGGCGTGAAAAAGCGCGACAGTCAGAATTTTCCCGCGGCCGGTTTGCACTGGAACGTGCCCTTCCTGACCGGCAACAACCAGCTCCGGGTGGTGGCCCGGCAGGGCAAGGAAACGGTAGAAGACAACCTGACTTTCGGCTACCAAACCCAGCCCTGGGGCAAACCCGCCAAACTAACCCTGCAAAAAGTAGCCGAGGCAAACGGGCAAACCACCGTAGAAGTGAAGCTGCTCGATGCCCAAGGGGTGCAGTGCCTGGACGCCGTGAACTGGGTGGAGTTTTCATTGGCCGGCGCGGGCAAGCTATTCGATGACTTGGGCACAAGCAGCGGTTCACGCAAGGTGCAGGTCTATAATGGCCGCGCTATTATCCGCCTCCACGCGCAGCCGGGCAAAACCGCCGTGGCCGTACAGTCGCCGGGACTAGAGCCGGTTCTACTGACGCTATGAGTTGCCATTACAACAGTCGTAAGCGTCCACTGGGCAGTGGCTCCGGCCTAACTGCAACCGCCACCAGAATTGTCTTGCTGCTACTAGTGCTGGTAAGTGCTTTCCGCGAGTCCGATGCGAGCAGCAAGCCAGCTAATCGGCTCCAGCGCCAAGCCGTGGCCGTGTTGCGGGCGCAGGTGCTCGCGCAGGCGGCGTGGGCCCTCCAGCAAGCTCCGGTTACCGTAACCAGCAGCAGTTGCCCCCGTAGCGCAGGCGGCCCCCACGACTTCTTCTCCGAGGGCGACTATTGGTGGCCGGACCCCAACAACCCCACGGGCCCTTACGTCCAGCGCGATGGCCAGACCAATCCGGAAAACTTCGTGGCCCACCGCCGCGCCATGATCCGCTTTAGTCGCATTGTGGGTGCGCTGGCGTCGGCCTACCAGCTAACCCACGACGAGCAATATGCGCGTCAGGCCTTGGTACATCTGCGGGCGTGGTTCACCGATCCGGCAACGCGCATGCATCCGTCTTTGCAGTACGCGCAAGCCATTATGGGCCGGTTCACGGGCCGCGGCATTGGCATTATCGATACCATTCAGCTACTCGAAGTGGCGCAGGGCGTGCTGGTGCTGCAACAGTCCAAGGCCTTCAATCACCAGGACCTAGCGGGTATCAAAGGGTGGTTTGCGCAGTACCTGACCTGGCTCACGACGCACCCGTACGGCAAAGACGAAATGCATGCTGCCAACAACCACGGCACCTGTTGGGTGATGCAGGTGGCCGCTTTCGCTCGCCTCACAGGCAACCAAGAATTGCTTACGTTCTGCCGAGAGCGGTATAAGACGGTGCTCCTGCCCACCCAAATGGCAGTCAACGGGTCCTTTCCATTGGAGACCAAGCGCACCAAGCCCTACGGCTATTCCCTGTTCAACCTGGATGCCATGGTGATGCTATGCCAGATATTAAGCGTTCCGCACGACAACCTTTGGACCTACCAAACCCCGGATGGCCGCAGTATCCGTCGCGGCATTGAATACCTCTACCCCTACGTAGCCGATAAGCAGGCTTGGCCCTTCCCTAAGGATGTCATGTACTGGCATAATTGGCCGGTGGCCCACCCGTTTCTAGTGCTTGGAGCAGTCCAGTTCGGCAACAACTCCTGGTTGGCCACCTGGCAGCGCCTCGACCATGCCCCGGAGGTCGAAGAAGTGATTCGCAACCTGCCGGTGCGCAACCCCCTGATTTGGCTCAAGTAGATCGTTACCCATTACCTACAGCCAGCGGCACCGCGCTACTTCCGGCGAAACCTTACCTCAGACGATATAGAGATGAAAAACATTCTCATAGGCGTTGGATTGACCGTACTAAGTACCCAAGCATTCGGTCAGGCGGCTCCAATTAAAAAGACACTGAAACTTGCTGAAACGCAAGCTTCCCTATTGCTAAAGCAAGTGCCTCAAGCCATGCAGGCGAAGCCTGCGGCTCCCGGCAAGCCCGCTCCTGTCTCGCCTCGCACGCTCACACCCGACGGTGAACTGGCGTTGGTGCCTTCTCGCGACTGGACCAGCGGTTTTTTTCCTGGGTACCTCTGGCTGCTGTATGAGGCCACCGGCAGGCAGAAGTGGCGAGCTGCCGCTGAAACCTACACAGCCAACATCGAGCCCGAGAAAACCAACGCCACCACGCACGACATGGGCTTCAAGGTGTATTGTAGCTTCGGGACCGGCTACCGTCTCACCCAAGACCCCGCCTACCGCGCTGTTATTCTGGAGGCCGCACGTACGCTGAGCACACGCTTCAACCCCAAAGTAGGTGCGCTCCGCTCCTGGGACCACCACCGCGACACTTGGGGCTATCCGGTCATCATCGACAACATGCTGAACCTGGAGTTGCTCTTTGCCGCCACCCGGCTGTCCGGCGACTCCTCGTTCTACCGAATAGCCGTCAGCCATGCCAACACCACGCTACGCAACCACTTCCGCCCCGACTTCAGCTCCTATCACGTCGTCGACTACGACACACTCACGGGCCAAGTAGCCAAGAAAACCACCCACCAGGGCTTCGCGAATGAGTCGGCATGGGCCCGTGGGCAGGCGTGGGCGCTCTACGGATACACCATGTGCTACCGCGAAACCAAAAACAAAGCCTACTTAGTCCAAGCTGAGAAGGTGGCCCGCTTTATTTTCAATCATCCCAACTTACCCAAGGACCTGATTCCCTATTGGGATTTCAACGCGCCCAACATCCCCAACGAGCCGCGTGATGCCTCGGCGGGCGCTGTTATTGCGTCGGCGCTATACGAGCTTAGTGCCTACAGCCCTGCCAACTCGGCTCTCTACCGCAACAAAGCCGAGTTAATAACCAGCAACTTAACCAAACACTACACGGCCAAACCAGGCAGCAGTCATGGGTTTTTATTACTGCACAGCACTGGTTCTAAGCCCGCCAACAGCGAGGTGGACGTACCCCTCATTTATGCCGATTATTACTTCTTGGAAGCGTTGCTAAGAAGCAAGAACAGCGGAGTTGGCAACGGCCTATCCAACAAGTAAAAGCCATTTCCGGATGTTCCCAGCAGACCATTCATACTCATTGGCCTAGAAAACCGCAACGTAATTTTCATTCTCACCAAGCAGATCGGCAGCGGTATTAGCACACAGTTTTATGC